>NZ_FMWW01000015.1:0-14956 GCF_900103205.1 Pseudomonas sp. NFPP12 | reverse complement strand
CGGTGCATCTGTTCGTAGGTGAATTCCGGCGACCACAGGCTGTCATCACGGATCAGCACGCTGGCGCCGTAGATCAGCGGGTGCATCCAGCCTTCATGGGAGCCGTCGAAGGCGAAGGACATGAAGTGCAACTCGCAATCCGCCGGGCTCATTTCATAACGTTCGCCGGTGGCCAGGCTGTGCATGGCCAGCGGGCCGTGGGACACCGCCACGCCCTTGGGCAAGCCGGTGGAACCGGAGGTGTAGATCACATAGGCGAGGTTTTCCTCGGCCAGATCCACCTGCGGACTGGTCACAGGGTAAGCCGCAAAATCGGCCGCGCCTTCGACGCTGAGGGTCGGCAGCCCCTCAGGAATCGGCAAGCGATCCAGCAGATGGTTCTGGGTCAGCAGCAGCCACGCGCCGCTGTCCTGCATCATGTAGCGCAGACGGTCCTGGGGGTATTCGATATCCAGCGGCACATAAACCCCACCGGCCTTGAGCACGGCAAGGAAGGCCACCATGATTTCCGCGCAACGCGGCATGGCGATGGCCACCCGCACTTCCGGGCCAACGCCCAGTTCGATCAACTTGTGCGCCAGCTGGTTGGCTTGAGTATCCAGCTCGCGATAGCTCAGGCGCTGCTCGGCGAAGAACACCGCCGGGGCATCCGGAGCCTTGGCCGCCTGATCGGCAAACAGCTGGTGAACAAAACGCTCGGTCGGGTAGACCACATCGGTGTGGTCCCAATCCTGGCGGATACGGTGCTGCTCGTCCTGCGTCAGTAATGGCAACTCACCCAGGCCGGTTTGCGCATGCTCCATCAGGCTCAGCAACAGGCCCTGCAAATGCCCGCCCAACTGCACCATCGAAGGTTCGGAGAAGGATTCACGGGCATAGATGAACTCGAACGACAGGCTCGCCCCCAGGTTGACCGCGACCGTCAGGGGGTAGTTGGTCTGCTCGTGGTTACCCACAGCGCCAAAGCGCAGTTGCGCCGGAGCACCTTTTTCCAGGGCTTCGGACACCGGGTAGTTCTCGAACACCAGGATGTTGTCGAACAGCGCATCCCCGCCCAGCCCGGCCCAGCGCTGCACTTCGTACAGTGGCGTGTACTCATAGTCGCGCAGCGCCAGGTTGCGGTTCTGCACTGCCTGCAACCACTGGCTCACGGTCATGTCCGGGCGTGGCGTGGCCACCACCGGCAAGGTGTTGATGAACAAGCCCACCTGCTGCTCTATGCCCTTGAGCTCCGCGGGGCGCCCCGCCACCGTGGCGCCGAACACCACGCTTTCCTGCCCGGTGCAACGTTGCAGCAACAGCAGCCACGCCGCCTGCACCAGGGTATTGACCGTGACCTTCTGCTGCCGGGCAAATTCGCCAAGCCGTGCCGTCTGTGCCAGGTCCAGCTCGCGATGATGCTTGCCGTGGCCGGTGCCGGCCGCAATGTCCGCGACCCGGGACAGCGCCTGGGTCAGGCGGGTCGGTTCATCCAGCGTCTGCAGTTGTTCTTTCCAGAAGCTTTCACAGGCCTGGGCATCCTGGCGTTGCAGCCAGGCGATGTAGTCCCGGTAGCGGCCCGGAGCGTGGCTGGGCAACTGACCGGCATAACGTTGCAGCACTTCGCCGAGCAACTGCGAGTTGCTCCAGCCGTCCATCAGGATGTGATGGTTGGTGTAGATCAGGTGGTAGCGCTGCTCGTCGATACGCACCAGGGTCAGGCGCAACAACGGCACGGCATCCAGCTCGAAGCCACGCTGGCGCTCGGCGGTGGCCAGGGTATCCAGGGCTTCCTGCTGCTGCGGCTGGCCGCGCCAGTCATGTTCGGTGCAGTCCAGGGCAATGTGCTTGTGCACCACTTGCAGCGGCGTCGACACCTCGCCCTGCCAGATGAAGCCGGTGCGCAGGATGTCATGCCGATCGATGGCCGCCTGCCAGGCCTGCTGGAAGCGCAGCGGATCAAGGCCGTCCACGTCTACCCGCAGTTGATTGATGTAGTCGCCCGTCGCCTGCTCGTAGAGGGTATGAAACAGCATGCCCTGCTGCATCGGCGACAGGGGGTAGAGGTCCTCGACCGAGGCCATCGCCACCGGCAGGCGATCCAGTTGCTGCTGGTTCAGGCCCGCCAGTGGGAAGTCCGACGGGGTCGCGCCCGCCAGCTCTGGTGTGCAGCAATGCGCCACCAGCGCCTTGAGCTCCTCGGCATAGTCGTCGGCCAGCCGCTGCACGGTGGCGGTATCGAACATCTGCTGGCTGAAGGTCCAGTTCAGGCTCAACTCGCCGCCATAGACCTGGCCATCCAGGCTCAGCCAGTTGCTCAGCGGGGCCAGTGGGCTCTGGTCGTCGCCCTTGGCTTCACCGCTGGGTTTGAACAGGGAATCCTGCTCGTCGAAACTGCCGTCGAACTGGCCCAGGTAGTTGAAGGTGATACGCGGCACGGCCAAGGCTGCCAGGGCCTGCTGCGCCTGAGCATCCCCCAGGTAACGCAGGGCGCCAAAGCCGATGCCCTTGTTCGGCACCGCCCGCAGTTGTTCCTTGATGAACTTGATCGAGTCGGCCAGGGATGCCTGGGGCGTGAGCTTCACCGGGAACATGCTGGTGAACCAGCCCACGGTGCGGGTCAGGTCGATGCTGTCGAACAGGTCTTCGCGGCCGTGGCCTTCCAGTTGCACCAGGGCACTGGCTTCGCCGGTCCAGCGGGTGATGACCCGGGCCAGGGCGGTGAGCAGCAAATCATTGATCTGGGTGCGGTAGGCCGCCGGGGCATCCTGCAGCAGGCGCTGGGTATGGGCCTTGTCCAGACGTGAACTGAGGCTGCTGGCGTGCTGGTTCTGCAACTCGGTCACCGGGCGGTCCAGCGGCAGGTTCGACTCGACGCCCTGCAACTGGGCCTGCCAGTACTTGAGTTCTTCCTGCAGCGCCGCACCTTGGGCATAGGCCTGCATCTGCTCGGCCCAGGCCTGGGTCGAGCTGGTCTTGGCCGGCAACGCCAGGGTCTGGCCGGCGCTGAGTTGAGTGTGGGCCCGTTGCAGATCCTCCAGCAGGATCCGCCAGGACACCCCGTCCACCACCAGGTGGTGAATCACCAGCAACAGGCGCTGGCTGCCGTCCTCCAGGCTGAACAGCACGGCCCGCAGCAGCGGCCCGTCCTGCAGGTTCAGGCTGCGCTGCGCCTCGATCGCCGACTGTTCCATGGCCTGGGCGCCATCCACTGCGACCTGCCAGAGCAGCTCCGGCCGCTGGCCTGCATCGGCAAAACGCGCCGACCAGCCATCCGCCTCCTGGCTGAACTGCAAGCGCAAGGCGTCATGCTGCACCCACAGGGCCTGCAAGGCGTTCTCTACCACCTCGGCGCGCAGCGGCTGGGCCGGCTTGAGCAGCACTGACTGGTTCCAGTGATGGCGTTCGCTCATGGGCAGCTCGAAGAACCACTGCTGCACCGGCAGCAGCGCAGTTGCGCCACGCACCGGGCCCTGGTCGATCTGCACCCCGCCCTCGCCCTGCTCGGCCACTGCCGCCAGCCCCTGTACCGTCTGGTACTGGAACAGATCCCGCGGGGTGAAGCGGATACCGGCCTGCCGCGCGCGGCTGACTACCTGGATCGAGATGATCGAATCACCGCCCAGTTCGAAGAAGTTGTCGGTGGCACCGACCTGCTCAAGCTTCAGCACATCGGCCCAGATCGCCGCGATCTGCTGCTCCAGTTCGCTCTGCGGCGCCACGTAGACCTGCTGCATCTGCTGGGCGTCGACCTTGGGCAGGGCCTTGCGATCGAGCTTGCCGTTGGGGGTCAGCGGCAACGCTTCGAGGAACAGCAGGTAGGCCGGCACCATGTAGTCCGGCACGTGTTCCTTGAGTGCCGTCTTGAGGCTTTCGCGCAGGGCGGCCTGGGCTTCCCCTGCCACCGCCATAGCGGCGTCGCTCGGCACGATATAGGCCACCAGTTGCTGGCCGTTTTCGCCGTCATGGGCCAGGACGAAGGCTTCACGCACCGCCGCCTGCTGCACCAGCCGCGCTTCGATTTCCCCCAGCTCGATACGGAAACCGCGGATTTTCACCTGATGGTCGATGCGGCCGATGTACTCGATCACCCCATCGGCGCGATAGCGGGTCAGGTCGCCGGTGCGGTACAACCGGCCACCGTCGCTGGAGAACGGGTTGGGCACGAATTTCTCGGCGGTCAGCCCTGGGCGCGCCAGGTAGCCTCGGGTCACCCCGGCGCCGGCCAGGTACAGCTCGCCGGCACTGCCCACCGGCACCGGTTGCAGGTCCGGGCTGAGGATGTAGCTCTGGGTATTGCTGATGGCCCGGCCGATATTGGCCTGCCCTCCCGCCTCGCGCCGGGTGTAGGTCGAGTAGGTGGTGTCTTCCGAAGGGCCATACAGGTCGTAGACATGCACCAGCCCGGGCTGCTGGTAGAGGCTATCCACCAGGGCCTGTTTCAGCGGCTCACCCGCCAGGTTGATGATCCGTACGCTGGGCGGAATCTGCCCGCTGCGGTGCAGCGCGGCAATCGCCGAAGGCACGGTATTGATCAGGCGCACCCGGTCGCGGTCCGCCAGCTCCGGCAGTTCCAGGGCGTTGCGGGCCAGGACGATGGAACCGCCACTGGACAGGGTGACAAACAGCTCCCACACCGACAGGTCGAAGCAGATCGAGGTGGAAGCCAGCACCCCTTGCAGGTCGTCAGTGCTGTACACCCGGTTCGACCAGTCGATCAGCGCCAGCACGTTGCGATGGGCAATCGCCACGCCCTTGGGCAGGCCGGTGGAACCGGAGGTGTAGATCACATAGGCCAGATTGTCCGGGGTCGCGCGTGGCGCCGGGTCGTCTGTCGGGTAGCCATCCAGCCAGCCTGGCTGGGCATCCAGTTGCAGGGTCTGCAGGGATTCCACGGACGGCAGCAGCGACAGCAAGGCGCTTTCGGTCAGCAGGATCTGCGCCTGACTGTCGCGCAGCATGTGGGCCAGACGGTCCTGGGGATAATCCGGGTCCAGGGGCACATAGGCGCCACCGGCCTTGAGCACCGCCAGCAGCGCCACGACCATTTCCGGGGTGCGCTGCAAGGCCACGCCCACCCGTACTTCAGGCCCCACGCCCAGCTCGATCAGCTTGTGTGCCAGGCGGTTGGCCCGGGCATTGAGTTCCCGGTAGCTCAGGCGCTGGCCGGCGAATAGCAGGGCTTGGGCGTCGGGGGTTTTCTGTGCTTGTGCTTGCACCCACTGGTGTACGGAGTGCTCGCTGGGGAACTCGCCGGTGGCCGGGGTCCACTCGTGCAGCAACCGGTTCTGCTCGGCAGCGCCCAGCAGCGGCAAATCCCCCAGGCGCTGCCCGGGTTGCAGGACAATGCCCTGCAGCAACTGCACCCAGGACTGGGCCAGACGCTCGATGGTGGACGCCTCGAACAGGTCGGTGGCGTAGGTCAGGGAGGCCCAGAGGCCATCCTCGGATTCGAAGGTATCCAGGGTCAGGTCAAACTGGGTCGTGCTGTCCTCGCCATTGAGCATCTGCACCTGCAACCCTGGAACCTCCAGGGTTGCAGCGTCCTGGCGGGCGGCCGCCTGGTGGTTGAACATCACCTGGAACAGCGGGCTGTAGCTCAGGCTGCGCTCCGGCTTGAGGGCTTCCACCAGTTGTTCGAAGGGCAGGTCCTGATGTTCCTGAGCCTGCAGCGCGGCTCTTTTGACCTGACTTAGAAAGTCGCTGAAGCTCAGTTGCCCGTCGACTTCAGCCTTGAGCACCTGGGTATTGACGAAGAAGCCGATCAGGCGCTCGGTCTCCACCCGGTTGCGGTTGGCGGTGGGCACCCCTACGCGGATGTCCGCCTGACCGCTGTAGCGGTGCAGCAGCACCTGGAACGAGGCCAGCAACAGCATGAACAGCGTGACCCCTTCACGCTGGGCCAGCTGTTTCAGGGCCCCCGGCAAGGCGCCATCCAGGCTGATGCCATGGCGCGCGCCCTTGTGGCTTTGCTGCAACGGCCGCGGATGGTCCAGGGGCAAATCCAGAACCTGAGCGCCGCCTTCCAGTTGCTGCAACCAGTAATCCAGTTGCCGCTCGCGCTCACCGGCTTCCATCCACTGGCGTTGCCAGGCCGCGTAGTCCGCGTACTGCACCGCCAGCGCCGGCAACTCGGCCTCCTGCCCCTGGCTATGGGCGCCATAGAGCCGGATCAGTTCCTCCACCATCAACTGCATCGACCAGCCATCGGAAACGATGTGGTGCTGGACCAGCACCAGCACATGCTCGTCCTCCGCCAGGCGCACCAGGGTGGCCCGCAGCAACGGCCCCTGGCACAGGTCGAACGGCTGACGTACCTGGGTGTCGATAACCTGCTTGATCAAGTCATCGGTGTTGCCGGCCTCCACCAGCAGGGACAAGTCCTGCTGGCTGATGGGCAAGCGGGCCTGGGCCGCGATCACCTGGGTCAGGCCCCGGGCGCTCTCGACAAAGTGCGTGCGCAAGCTTTCATGGCGGGCGATCAAGGCATCGAAACTGCTTTGCAGGGCCCGGCTATCCAGCGAGCCGCGCAGGCGCAGGGCCATGGGGATGTGATAGGCGCTGCTGTCGGGGTCCAGCTGCCAGAGGAACCACTGGCGTTCCTGGGCATAGGACACCGCCAGCGGCTGCTGCCGGTCCACCAGGGGAATCGGCTGGAGTGGCTGGGCAGTTTCCGGGCCCAGCAGGCGGACGAAATCTACCAGCGACTCGCCTTCGAACAACAGCTTGAGGGGGGCCTCGATGCCCAGCTCCTGGCGGATGCGCGACATCACCTGGGTGGCCAGCAGCGAATGGCCGCCGAGCTCGAAGAAGTTATCGGTCAAGCCGACCTTTTCCAGTTTCAGCACCTGGGCCCAGATCCCGGCCACTTGCTGTTCGCGCTCGCTGCGCGGGGCCACGTGGGCCTGCTGCAACAGGCTGCCGTCGATGGCCGGCAAGGCAGCGCGATTGAGCTTGCCATTGGCGGTCAGGGGCAGCGCCTGGAGGAACAGCACATGGGCCGGAACCATGTAGCCCGGCAGGTGCTCGCGCAGCCCGGCCTTGATGGCGTCGCGCAGGGGCAGTTGCTCGGCAAGCGGGTCCTGGCCGTTCCAGTCCAGGCCGGCGGGCACCACGTAGGCCACCAGTTGCGGGCCGTCGGGACCTTCCGGGGCCAGCACCACCGCCTCACGCACCGCAGGCAATTCCAGCAGCCGCGCTTCGATCTCCCCCAGCTCGATGCGGAAACCGCGGATCTTCACCTGGTGGTCGATACGGCCGATGTAGCCGATCGAACCGTCGGCCTGATAACGCGCCAGATCGCCGGTACGGTAGAGACGCCCACCAGCCTCGCCAAACGGGTCCGGGACAAACCGCGCCGCACTCAAGTCGCCGCGGTTCAGGTAGCCCCAGGCCAGCCCGGCACGCCCGACATAGAGTTCACCGATGCAGCCCTTGGGCACCGGTTGCAGGTTGCTGTCCAGCAAATACCAGGACATGTCGGGGATCAGCTCGCCAATCGGGCTGGCCCCCGCCAGGCTCAGGTCCGCCACGGACAAGGGACGGTAGGTCACGTGCACCGTGGTTTCGGTGATGCCGTACATGTTCACCAACTGCGGGCGCTGATCGCCGAAACGCTGGAACCAGGGTTGCAGGGTATTGACCTCCAGGGCCTCGCCACCGAACACGATGTAGCGCAACCGGTGCGCAGGCTCGGCGCTGCAGGCCACGTGCATCAACTGGCGGAACGCCGACGGCGTCTGGTTGAGCACCGTCACGCCCTCGCTGCAGAGCAGCGGGTAGAAGTCCTGGGCCGAGCGCGCCACCTCCTGGGGCACGATCAGCAACCGCCCGCCATACAACAGGGCACCGAAGATCTCCCACACCGAGAAGTCGAACGCATAGGAGTGGAACAGGCTCCAGACATCCTCGGCGCCGAACTGGAACCACTGCTCGGTGGCTGCGAACAGGCGCAGGACGTTGTGGTGTGGCTGCAAGGTGCCCTTGGGCTTGCCGGTGGAACCGGAGGTGTAGATCACGTAGGCCAGGTCTTCGGGCGTCACCCCGACCTCGGGGTTGTCGACCCGGTAGCCGTCCAGGGGTTGCTCCAGCAACCAGGTACTGCCGGCAAACGCCGGCAAGCCCTGCAGCAGATGCTCCTGGGTCAGCAGCAGGGCGATGGCGCTGTCCTGCATCATGTGCTGCAGGCGGTCCTGGGGATAGGCCGGGTCCAGCGGCACGTAGGCGCCGCCGGCCTTGAGGATCGCCAGCAGGCCGATGACCATCTCCAGGCTGCGCTCCACCGCCAGCCCCACCAGCACATTGGGCCCCACGCCCTGCTCGATGAGCTTGTGCGCCAGGCGATTGGCCCGTTCGTTGAGCTGCTGGTAGTCCAGGCTCTGCCCGGCGAAGGTCAGGGCAATGGCCTGGGGCGCCCTGGCGGCCTGGGCCTCGATGAGCTGATGGACGCAGGCCCGGGAAGGGAATGCCTGCTGCTGCCGGTTCCACTGGTCGAGGATCTGCGCCCGCTCATCAGCCTCGAGCAAGGGCAACAGGCCGATGCGCTGCTGTGGCTGGCTGGCCACGCTTTGCAGCAACTGGCGCCAATGGGCGGCCAGGCGCTCGATGGTGGCGGCGTCGAACACATCGGTGGCATAGACCAGAGACGCGGCGATCCGGCCCTGGGTTTCCACGGTGTCCAGGGTCAGGTCGAACTGCGCCGACTGCCCTTGGGAATCCAGGGCCTCGATGCTCAGGCCAGGCAAGTTCAGGGGTTTGCCTGCGCCCGCCGCTTCCACCTGGTGGTTGAACATCACCTGGAACAGCGGGTTGTGGCTCAGGCTGCGCTCCGGCTGCAAGGCCTCTACCAACTGCTCGAACGGCAGGTCCTGGTGCGCCTGCGCCGCCAGGGCGGTCTGGCGTACCTGCTGCAGCAACTGGCTGAAGGACATCTGCCCGTCGATCTCGGCCTTGAGCACCTGGGTGTTGACGAAGAAGCCGATCAGGCGCTCGGTCTCGACCCGGTTGCGGTTGGCGATGGGTACACCGACGCGGATATCGGCCTGGCCGCTGTAGCGGTGCAGCAGGGTCTGGAACGAGGCCAGCAACAGCATGAACAGGGTCACCCCTTCCCGCTGGGCCAGGCTGCCCAGGGCTTCACTCAAGGGCTGCTCCAGGGTCAGCTCCAGGCGCCCGCCCCGATGGCTCTGCACTGCGGGGCGCGGGCGATCCAGAGGCAGTTCGAGCAAGGGTTGCTCGCCGCCCAGTTGCGCCGTCCAGTAGGCCAGTTGCCGGTCCTTTTCACCGGCCTCCATCCAGTGGCGCTGCCAGAGGGCGTAATCGGCATACTGGATCGGCAGCGCCGGCAACGACGCCGTCTGCCCTTGGCAGAAACCGATATAGAGCGCGATCAGTTCATCCACCATGACCTGCATCGACCAGCCATCGGAGACGATGTGGTGCTGGGTCAGGACCAGCACATGGTCATCCTCGGCCACCTGCAACAGGCCGACCCTGAGCAACGGCCCGGCCAGCAGATCGAACAGCTGCCGGGTCTGGGCCTGGACGAAGTCCTGCACGGCCGTCTGGATCTGCTGCTGGCTCGCCTGCGCCGGTAGTGCCTGGCGTACCAGTTCCAGGCGCGCCTCGGGGGCGATCACCTGCAGCGCCGTGTCGGCCTCCTCGACAAAATGCGTGCGCAGGCTTTCATGCCGGGCGATCAAGCTGTCGAAGCTGCGCTGCAAGGCCTCGACATTCAGTTTCCCGCGCAGGCGCAGGGCCTTGGGAATGTGATAGGCCGTGCTCTCGGGCGCCAGTTGCCAGAGAAACCACTGGCGTTGCTGGGCATAGGACAGCGGCAGGCGCTCCTGGCTCAGGCGCACCTCGGGAATCGGCAGGTTGGCCGGGGAGATGCCCTGTTCGAGCATCTTCTGCAGGTAGACCTTGCGCTTCTCCAGGGGCAGCAGGATGAAGCCTTTGACAATTTTCAGCGCGGTGGTGTTGTCCATTACACAGCCTCCATTTCGTCGAGCAACAGTTCCAGCGCACTCAGGTCGGCGCCTTGCACCTGGCCGGGCGTCTGTTGCAACTGGCTGACGAACAGCCCCAGGGTGGGAAATTCAAACGCCATCTGCACACTGACCTGGCGCCCAAGCTTGAGCTGGACTCGAGAGACCATCGCGGTTACCAACAAGGAATGCCCACCTAGTTCAAAGAAGTTATCGTTCATGCCCACTTGCTCGACCTCCAGCACCTGGGCCCAGATCGCCGCGACCTGCTGTTCCAGTTCGCTCTGTGGGGCGATGTAGGCCTGCTGCAACAGGCTGGCGTCGGCCTTGGGCAGGGCCTTGCGGTCCAGCTTGCCGTTGGGGCTCAGCGGCAGGGCCTCAAGGAACAGCAGGTGCGCCGGCAGCATGTAGTCCGGCAGCACCTCCTTGAGGGCCGCTTTGAGTTGCTCGCGCACCTGTGCCTGCTGTTCCGGGCTCTCTACCGCCACACCCGCGGCCGCCACTACGTAGGCCACCAGCTGTGGACCACCGGCCGCCTCCTGGGCCAGCACCACGGCTTCGCGCACCAGTGGCAGCTCCAGCAGCCGCGCTTCGATCTCGCCCATCTCGATGCGGAAACCGCGGATCTTCACCTGGTGGTCGATGCGCCCGGCGTACTCGATCACGCCCTCGGCGTCATAGCGGGCCAGATCGCCGGAGCGGTACAGGCGACCGCCATCGCTGCTGAACGGATCGGGAATGAAACGCTCGGCAGTCAGGCCTGGGCGGTCGTGGTAACCCCGGGCCAGCAGCTCGCCCCCGATCATCAGCTCGCCGGTGGCGCCGCTGAGGGTCAGGTTGCCGCTGTTGTCCAGCAAGTAGATGGAGCGGCCCGGCAAGCCCTTGCCCAGCGGCATCTGGCTCGGCAAGGCTTGCCCGTCCTGCAGGTAACGGCTGCAGTCATGGGCGGTAACGCTCACCGTGGCCTCGGTGGGCCCGTAGGTGTTGAGCAGGCAGGCGTGTTTCAGGCCGGCCTTCTTCCACGCCGCCACGCCTTCTGCCGGCATGGCTTCGCCCCCCAGGTTGAGCTGGCGCAGGCGGCCAAAGTCGCGGGGTTCGCGGCTGGCGAAGTCCTTGCCCAGCATGAACCAGTAGGCGGTGCTCAGATCGACGATGCTGATGCCCTGCTCGATCAGCTCGCGGTAGAAGGTTTCGCTGTCCCACAGTGCCTTGCCGCGAATCACCACCGAGGCGCCACAAATCAGCGCCGGGTACAGCTGTTCGACAAAGGCGTCGAAGTTGAAGGTGGAGAACTGCAGGCCACGGTCTGCCGCGCTCATGTTGAAGTAGTCCCGGGAAACCTGGGCGTGCTGGGTCAAGGCGCGGTGGCTGATATCCACACCCTTGGGCCGGCCGGTGGAACCGGAGGTGTACATCACATAGGCCAGGTTGTCGGCTTGGGCCCGCGGCGCTGGATTGTTCAGGGAGTAGCCGTCCAGGCCCTGCTGATCCAGGCACAGGTGGGGTACCTCCACCCCGTCGCGCAGGCGTTCCAGCAGCGGCGACTGGGTCAGCAGCAGCTGGATGCCGCTGTCCTGCATCATGTAGTGCAGGCGCTCCTGGGGGTATTCGGGGTCCAGCGGCACATAGGCGCCACCGGCCTTGAGCACCGCCAGCAGGCCGACAATCATGTCCAGCCCGCGCTCCACGGCAATGCCCACCCGCACATCCGGGCCCACGCCCTGCTCGATCAACGCATGGGCCAACTGGTTGGCCCGCTGGTTGAACTGGCCATAGCTCAGTTGCTCACCGGCGCACAGCAGCGCCACGGCATCCGCAGTGCGTGCGGCCTGGGCCTCGATCAACTGCTGGACGCAGAGCGGCGACAGGTCTCGCGCCGGAGTACGGCTGCGTTGCTCCTCGATCAAGCGGCGCTCGGTAGCGCCAGTCAACGCCAACTCGCCGATGCTCGACTGCGGCTGCTCCACCAGCGCCATGAGCACCTGCTCCAGATAGCCCGCCAGTTGCCGGATGTTCGCCTCGGCGAAATGCTCCAGGGCATAGCTGTAGTCGAACGCCAGGGTCTGCCCCAGGTACACCGACAGGGTCAGCGGGTAGTTGGTCTGCTCATGGTTGGCCGCCATGCCGAAGCTCAACTGCGCCGGTGCACCTTGGGCCAGGGCCTCGGACACCGGGTAGTTCTCGAACACCAGGATATTGTCGAACAGCGCCTCGCCCCCCAGGCCCGCCCAGCGCTGCACGTCGTACAGCGGCGTGTGTTCGAAGTCGCGCAGGGCCAGGTTGCGTTCCTGCACCAGTTGCAGCCAGTCACTGACCGGCATGTCCGGGCGCGGCGCAGCCACGACCGGCAGCGTGTTGATGAACAGGCCGATCTGTTGCTCCACGCCCTTGAGCTCCGCCGGGCGCCCGGACACGGTGGCACCGAACACCACGCTGTCCTGCCCGGTGTAGCGTTGCAGCAGCAACAGCCACGCGGCTTGCACCAGGGTGTTGAGCGTGACCTTCTGCTGGCGGGCGAACTCGCTCAAGCGTTGCGTCTGTTGCAGGTCCAGGTGCTGTTGATGGGCGGCGTAGCCCTTGCCGGCCAGGGTCTGGCCACCGCGGCTGATGGCCTGGGCCAGACGGGTTGGCTCATCCAGGACCGCCAGTTGCTGCTTCCAGAAGGTCTCGCTGAGCTGGGCGTCCTGGCGTTGCAGCCAGGCGATGTAGTCGCGGTAGCGCCCGGGCGCATGGCTCGCGAACTGCCCCGCATAGCGTTGCAGCACTTCCCCTAGCAGCCGTGAGTTGCTCCAGCCGTCCATCAGGATGTGGTGGTTGGTGTAGATCAGGTGGTAACGCTGCTCGCCAGTGCGCACCAGGGTCAGGCGCAGCAGGGGCGCGGCCAGCAGGTCGAAACCACGCAGGCGCTCTTCTTCGGCCAAGCCATCCAGGGCGGCCGGCACGGCCTCGTTCGCCCGCCAGTCATGCTCGACAAAGTCCAGGCGGATACGCTTGTGCACCACCTGGATCGGCGCCGGCAGCTCGCCCTGCCAGAGGAAGCCGCTGCGCAGGATGTCATGGCTGTCGATGGCCGCCTGCCAGGCCTGGCGGAAGCGCTCGGGTACGAGCCCGTCCACATCCACCCGCAGTTGGTTGATGTAGTCGCCCGCGCCCTGCTCGTAGAGGGTGTGGAACAGCATGCCCTGTTGCATCGGCGACAGCGGATAAAGGTCCTCGACCTGTGCCAGGGCCAGCGGCAAGCGGTCCAGCTGTTGCTGGCTCAGGCAGGCCAGCGGGAAGTCCGATGGCGTGGCGCCACGGTGCTCGGGCTGGCTGCAATGCTCGATCAGCGCCTTGAGTTCCCGGGCGTAGTCATCCGCCAGGTGCTCGATGGTGGCGGTATCGAACATCGCCTGGCTGAAGGTCCAGCCCAGCTTCAATTGGCCGCCATAGACCTGGCCATTGATGCTCAGCCAGTTGCCCAGCGGAGCCTGGGCGCCTTGATCGGCACCCTTGGCTTCGGCGCTGGGGGCAAACCAGGCATCCGGCTCATCGAAGCTGCCATCGAACTGGCCCAGATAGTTGAAGGTGATGCGTGGCACCGCCAATGCCGCGAGGGTCTGTTGCGCCGCTTCGTCCCCCAGGTAGCGCAGGGCACCAAAGCCGATGCCCTTGTTGGGCACGGCCCGCAGCTGTTCCTTGATGAACTTGATCGAGTCGGCCAGGGCCGGCTGCGGCGTCAGCTTCACCGGGAACACGCTGGTGAACCAGCCCACGGTGCGGCTCAGGTCGATGCTGTCGAACAGCTCTTCTCGGCCGTGGCCTTCCAGCTGCACCAGGGCGCTGCTGTCGCCGGTCCAGCGGGTGATGACCCGGGCCAGGGCGGTGAGCAGCAGATCGTTGATCTGGGTGCGATAGGCCGCCGGCGCATCCTGCAACAGGCGCTGGGTATAGCTTGGGTCCAGCTCGGTGCTGACACTCCTGGCATCCTTGATCACCACCTGATCCGTTGCCCGGTCGCAGGGCAGGCCCGAATCCACGTCCTGCAACTGCGCCTGCCAGTAACCCAGCTCTTGCTGCAGCGCCGCGCTGCGGGCATAGGCTTGCAACTGGCCGGCCCAGGCCTGGGAAGAGCTGGTCTTGGCCGGCAGCTTGATGGTTTGCCCGGCGGCCTGCTGTACCAGGGCCTGATGCAGATCCTCCAGCAGCACCCGCCAGGACACCCCGTCCACCACCAGGTGATGGATGGCCAGCAGCAGGCGCTGGGTGCCATCACGCAACGTGAAGAGCACGGCACGCAACAAAGGCCCCTGTTGCAGATCGAGGCTGCGTTGCGCGGTATCGCACAGGGCTTGCAACGAATCTTCAGTGGCGTCGTCCGCCAGCCACAGCAGCGCATCGGCCTGCATCGCCGCCAACGGTGCCGCAGTCACCTGCCCCAGCGGGGCATAAGTCGCGACCCAGGCTGCGCCTTCTTCGACAAACTTCAGGTGCAGGCCGTCGTGGTGTTCGAGCAAGGCTTGCAAGCTCTGCTGCAGTGCCTCGGCACTCAGAGGCTTCAGCGGCTTGAGCAGCACCGACTGGTTCCAGTGGTGCCGTTCCGGCACCGGGGTGTCGAAGAACCACTGCTGGATCGGCAGCAGCGGCATTTGCCCACGCACCGGGCCCTGGTCGACCTGCAAACCGCCCTCGCCCTGCTCCGCCACCGTGGCCAGCCCCTGCACCGTCTGGTGCTGGAACAGGTCCTTGGGGGTGAAGCGGATACCGGCCTGCCGGGCACGGCTGACCACCTGGATCGAGATGATCGAGTCGCCACCCAGTTCGAAGAAGTTGTCGGTGACGCCCACCTGCTCAAGCTTCAGCACATCGGCCCAGATCGCCGCGATCTGTTGTTCCAGCGGGTTCTGCGGCGCGACGTAGGTCTGCTGCATCAGCTGCGCATCGACTTTCGGCAGCGACTTGCGGTCCAGCTTGCCGTTCGGCGTCAGCGGCAGCGCTTCGAGGAACAGCAG
>NZ_FMWW01000004.1:0-862058 GCF_900103205.1 Pseudomonas sp. NFPP12 | reverse complement strand
AACAACGACGTGACCGTCAAGGGCAGTCAACTGAGTGCCGGGCGCGACATCAACGTCAAAGGGCGCGACGTCACCCTGGATGTGGCCAAAGGCAGCATCAGCGAGGAAACCCGCAACACCGAGATGTGGGGCGGCATCCACGGCGGCACCAGCGGCGGCTTCAAGATCGGCGTCGGCGGCAGCTTCGGCACCGCCAGCACCGAGAGTAGCCAAGGTTCCTCCACTGCCACCCAACTGGATGCCGGGCGCGACATCAACCTCAAGGCCAGCAACGACCTGAACCTGATCGGGACCCAGGCCCAGGCCGGACGCAACATCGACCTGGATGCCGGCAACGACCTGAACATTCGCGCCGCGCAGAACGACCACAGCAGCGAGAACAACCGCAACAGTGGTGGTGGGGAAGTCGGCTTCACCTTCGGCTCGGAAGGCGTGGGCGTCTACGCCAGCGTCAGCATGGGCAAAGGCAATCTGGAGCGTGAAGGCGAGCGCCAGCAAGAGGCTTATCTCTATGCCGGGGACCGGCTGGGCTTCACCAGTGGCAAGGACACCAACATTTCTGGTGCCAACCTGCGTGGCGATGAGGTTATCGGGCGTGTCGGGGGGGACCTGAACATCGCTTCGGTCGCCGATACCGGCAAGGTCAAGGGCAAGGAATTCGACATCAGCGTCACCGCCACCTTTGGTCCTGCTCCAGGGCTCAGTGGCTCGGTCGGCTATGGCCAGACCACCGGCAAGACCGACTGGGTTGAAGAGCAAACCCGTATTACTGGCAAGAACAAGGTCGATATCCGCACCGAAAACCACACCCAGATCGATGGTGCGCTGATCGCTGCCGACAACGGCAACCTCAAGCTGGACACCGGCACCCTGGGCTTCAGCGATATCGCCGGCAAGGACAAGGAACACGGCTATTACCTGAACGTGGGCGGCACCTACAGCTCCGGTAGTGGCACCACACAAGACAGCAGCCAGGTGGGTAAAGGCAAGGAAGGTGAAACCGGCTGGAGCGTCAGCGGCTGGGACTACCAGAAGGACCGCGAGCAGATCGTGCGCGCCACCGTCGGGGCGGGCGAGATCGTGGTGCGCAAGGATGCCGAGACCGGGGCCGATTCAACGGCCGGGCTGAATCGGGATGTGAGCAAGGCGTATGAGATCACTAAGGATGAGGAGTCGCGTACGGATTTGTATGCGAGCAGTTCTTCCCTTGGAGCGGTGGCGAGCCCGAAGAAGACGTATGAGCAGTGGAAGAAGAATGTTGAGTTGTATGGGGAGAACAGTCGAGACGCGATGTTAAAGCTCGACGAGCTTATGGCCAGTATGGTCGTGCTACTTACAGCGGGAAGCGATATCGAATTTGCATCCAGGCACGTGAACAACGTGCTGGTGATCCGTGAAAACGCTCGAAAACTCGTCAGCAAGGATGAGAACAAACGTGCGGAGGGCATGGATTATCTGATCCGGTCCAAAGTCGGCGAGGCGAATGGGGAGGCTGCAAAACTTCTTTTCGCTCGGATGAAGGATATTGCCCGCGAGAGCCCGGAGAAGTCACTTGAGCTAGCAGAAATGTTGGCCAGTTTGAAGAACCCTTCAAATGGATCGCTAAATCTCGCTGCTGCTCCTGGCGTAGGAATGATGGGGGCCTTAGCGCTTGCGCTGGTTTACTCAGGAGCGTCACCCCAGACTCAAGAAAATATGCGTAACACAGCCAACTCGGTTGTTGAGAGCGCTAAAAAGTCAGGTGGTGTTGCAAAGGAAGAGGTGCAGAGGCAGCTAAAAATTTCGATCGGCCTTTGGGAGTTGATAACCCTCACTACGTTTCCAATTCACCTGCTTGATGATGAAAACCGAAAGCTGGTCAATCCGATTGTTGATGCATCAGGATGGAATCCTGCCAGTGGAGGCTACGCTGAGGGTGGCGGAGTTATTACAACGCCGCATACCGGCGGTACTCAGCTGGATGGAGTGCAGAAGGATGGTGCCTATGTGACTCCGGAGCACAAGCTAAGTCCGGGTATTGTGTATAGTGAAAAGGTATCGGAAAAAGGAACTGTGACCATTGCACAGAACCTCCCTGATAGTAGATTGCCTCTACAAAAAGAAATTGATATTGCTAATATTCTTGCCGAAGAGCGAGGGGTGAGTGTTCTGTTGAGAGGCTCTAATACACCAAGTGGTGACGCGACTATTCGTTTGCCAGATGGCACAAGGCTTCGTGCAGAGTTTAAAACTTTTGAAACTCCAGATGCTCCGGTGTCAGAGCTGACGGATAATCGTATAAAGAGAATATTTGAGCGAAATATTAGTACCGGGAGTTCGCAGCTTAATGGTTTTCCAAGTGCGGTGGTGATTGATGCGCGTGCATTGAGTTTGTCATCTGAGCAGGTTGCTGGCTATATAGATAGAGCTTTAAATAACGTGGTGCCGAAGCGTCCTGAGTTGGAGCAGGTTTTTGCAATCACACAACATGGGGTTATTCAAATGCCGATTGTGAGAGGGAAGTAAATGGGTACGTATTATTATTTGTGCTGCAAAACTTGCCGAATTTCATTGAACTTAGGAAAAAAGCTGGCGAAGGAAGGGGAGCGATTAGTTGTTCAGGGGGTCTACTCTGATAAGGAAAGGGCTTGGCTCAATGATAAGCGTGCATGGGATATTATTCAGGCCTTTTTTCAGCAGCATGAAGGGCACGATTTACTATTCGTTAATGATGACGACTTTTCGCAGATCCAGTTGTATGACTATGTTGAAGGAGATGACTTTTTGGAGGGGGGAACTTGATTGGTGGTTTTTTTCTATAATAACAATTTTTGTTATGGTTGCTGCATAAGGTTCTAAAGGGCGTTGCATGTTGGATGCAATTGGAGATGTCCGTAGCCTAAATAGAGAGGAGAGATATGATGGCTGTTGGGTACTTTGAATTTGCTTTGGTTTTTGATTAAAGAATAGTAAATGTTTGTGGATAAATGGTGAGGCGATATTCCTGGATATAGTGGGGAAGGGGAGGTTTTAGGCGGATTTTCTAACTGTTTGTTAGGAAGGGTAGATATTGATTTGTTGTTGGTTGGGTTTTTTCGTTTGCTCTCGGAAGTTTAGTCGTGGGCTAGTGAGGTAAGAGTTTTTGGTTGTAAGGGTGGTGGGCGAGTAGAGATTTGGGAAGATGATATCTTTATATTGTTTGGGTTTTGAGAGATTATCTTTATTTCTGATAGAGGAAATTATATATCTTGCCGCTAACTTTGATTGTAACTTGGTGTTGTTTGGTAGTGGGGAGATTTTTGAGCCAAAACTGCCCTTGGTTGTGGAAAAGGTAAAGTAGCCTAACGCTTTTTTTTTTGTGAGGAGCTAGCTGGTTTTTTCGATGCTCTAGTTTTGTGGGGTGAAAAATATAGTTGGAAATTATTGGGTTTGGTGTTGTTATATGGTCTTCAAAATTGGCGTATTTTGGCCTGAATTTACTCTTGTAGTGGTTGTTTTGTTGAGCTCTTTTTATAGCGGATTAATTAGGTCTGTACGCGTCGCTAAGTTTTTCTCAGTTGTTGTTGAAAACCTCTCAAGGAAGATCCGTCATGCGTCTGTTGTCTCTGCTCTTCACCCTCGCTTTGCTCGCCGGTTGCGCCTCCACCCCGGACTATTACATCTCGCCCAAACCGGTACGGATTCCCGCTACCGCCACTTACTGGATCGACACCTTCAACCTGCAGTTGGTCGGCGAGAGCGAGCGTTTTCTGCCCGAGGACAAGTTGCGCCAGCAACTGGGCATGGAGTTGATCCGGCAATTGGGCAATGCCAATCGTTACGCCGCCACCAAGGACAGCGCCGACTACCTGCTGGATGTAGATGCGGTGTACAAGCGCCGCCTCAGTGATTCCCAGGGCGGGCTGGTGTCGATGGTCGTCGATGACAATACGATCCTTGCCAGTGTCGACTTTGGCTACAAGGTGCAGGTCAAGCGCGACGGCGCCGAGGTGTTGCATTTCGCCCAGGAGCGCAATGGTTTGCAGCCGGCCGGGGCCATGGGCCAGTTGCGCAATATGAAGACCATGTTGGGGGCGATCACCAACAGCGGTAATTCGGATGTGGAGAACTTCTACATTCGTGCTCTGCCGAGGTTCATCGTTCGCGATATCACGGCCATTCCTTCTCGTTGAGTGAGTGTGTGGGGGGATTGTAGGAGCGAGCTCGCTCGCGATGAGCGCCAGGGCGTCGCGTTCTTTCAATAGCGGCGCGTTATCGTTGGCGTTGTTCGCGAGCGAGCTCGCTCCTACAGGGGGATCAACGTGCTTTTTGGGTTATAGCTTTTTCACCGGAATGCAGATCTCACACTCCAGCTCCCCGGTCTTGACGTCGTAGAAGGCATCCCCCAGGTAGCGTTCGAAGGCCGGGCGCGGGTCGAATTGCAGGCCGCTCTTGGGCAGCCAGTCGCGGCACAGTTCGATCCAGGCGTCGGCGATAGCCGGACCCAGGCCGCGGTAGTGGGCCACGGCGTAGAGGCCGCCGGGCAGGGTGGTGACGACGGCCGGGGCGCTGGCCTTGAAGTCTTCGGGCACTTCCACGCAGGCGTCGTAGCGGCATTTGTCGGCGGGGGTGAGGTCCGGGTCGTCGTGGCCGATGCCGTAGCGCACGCGGTTGAACAGCTGGTGTTCGAGCATCCACGGCGCGGCGGTTTCGCGCCAGAAAATGCCAATGCCCGGGCCGTAGGCGCCGATATAGCGCAGGTAGGCCACGCGGGTGGCGGGTAGTTGCTGCAGGGTGACCTTCATCGCGGTTTCCTTCAGGTGAATGAAGGCGTCAGGATCGTCGAAGGCGGGGATGTGGGTCTGATCAGGATTGCGCAATTCACGCAGGCGGCGTTCGCGGATGTCGTCCAGGCGGCGGTGCCAGCGTTTGGGCTCAGTATCGCGCCAGGTGCTGGGGGAGACCGAGAAGTGCTGTTTGAAGGCCCGGGAAAATGCCTCGCCGGAGCCGAAGCCGACTTCCAGGGCAATTTCCAGCACTGAGGCCGAGGGGCGGCTGGCCATGAGGTAGGCGCCGCAGGCCAGGCGTCGGCGGCGCAGGTAGGCACCCAGGGGCTCGCCGACCCAGGCGCTGAACAGGCGGTGGAAGTGGTAGGGCGAGAAATGTGCGACCCGCGCCAGGTCCGCCAGCTCCAGGGGTTGGTCCAGGTGTTGGTCGATATGCTCCAGCACCCGGCTCATGCGCAGGGTGTATTCGTGGAGGCTGTGATAGGCGGCGCTCATGTCTACAGCTTAGTTGGCTGGGTGGGTCGTCACAGTCTGCCGCAGATTTGTGCCGTTTGTGAGTGCGATTCGCCGGCAAGCTGGCTCCTGCGGCAGGTTCTGCCGGCGAACAGGTTCTCAATCGTCACAACAGCAACTGCTGCTCTTGCCCTGGGCCGTTGCCTGGTAGCGATCGTGGTGCCGGACCCAGCCCATGATCTGCTCTTCGTTGCGCCCCTTGGGCGTCAGGTCGAGGAAGTTGTAGGCCCCCAGCAACAGGTCCAGCCCGCGGGCATAGGTGGAATAGGTGTGGAATATCTCACCTTGCGGGTTGCGGTAGAACACGCTGAGCCCGGGCAACTCCTGCTCATCGCCACTGGCCTGTTCGTAGTTGTAGCTGGCAGTGCCCTGGGCCAGTTGCTCGGCGCTGAGGCTGACGCCGAAGTCCTGGTTGAAGTCGTCGCCGGCGCTGGAATACCAATCGAAATGCCAACCCATGCGCTGGCGAAAGGCCTGGAACTCGGCATAAGGGGCGTGGGAGATGGCCACCAGCGCTACATCGTGGTGGGCCAGGTGCTGGTTGGCGCCATCGAAGTGGTCGGCGACGAACGAGCAGCCCTTGCAGCCTTCCTCCCAACCTTCGGCAAACATGAAGTGGTAGACCAGCAGTTGGCTGTGGTCGCCAAACAGATCGGCCAGGCCCAGCGGGCCATCGGGGCCATGAAACTGATAGGGCTTGTCGATTTTTACCCAGGGCAGCGCCCGGCGTTCGGCGCTGAGCTGGTCGCGCTGGCGGGTAAAGGCCTTTTCGTGGATCAGGTGCTGTTTGCGGGCTTGCAGCCATTGTTCCCGGGAGACCACGGGATGCTCGGTAACGGACATGACATCTCTCCTCAAGGCAGTGGGGGCGATGGGTCTTACACACGCTAGTCGTTTGGCGCTGGAGTGGATCGACAAACCGCCCAGCGGTTTTCCGATCAGGGGGCGGCGGCCTAGGGTGGATTTCCTGAACGGCTGAATGGCCTGCCGGTCACAACTTGTGAAGGCATTTCATTCGCTTGTCTGGAGGTTGAATCAGGATGACGACTTATAACTGGGATCTGATCGAACGACTGCTGCACGAAGTGCAGAACGGCGCCGGCCACAGCTTCACTCCGCGGCCCTATGCCGAGCAGCATGCGGCGGCCAAGGCGGCGGAAGGCGAGCCCACCGGCAATCTGGATGACCTGAAAGTCACCGCCACCGAGTACGAAAAGTTACTGCTGGACCGGGGCTTTATCGAAAGTCGGCCGGAAGAGGAGGGGGGCAATGGCGAGAACTTCGTGCTCACGCCCCGTGGTTCCAGCCTGCTGTGCCTGATCGACAGCAGCATCCCGGGCAATGATCACCCGCGCCAGGTGCTGGATGAGCAGGCCGATGCGCTGGATCCGGCGACCTTCGATCAGGTGGCCTCCAAGGCCCAGATCGCTTAGGTTGCACCTAGCCCTGGCGGGCGTTCTGCAGGCATTTGAGCTCGGCGAAGTCCTTGCGCACTCCGTCGATTTTCTTCAGCAGGCGCTGGCGCTGGGCCGGGGCGCTTTGTGCCATCAGGTCCACCAGCAGGCTGCGTGCGGCGTGTTCGGTGTGGGCGTACGCTTGGCGATAGTCCGGCGTCCATAAGCTCTCGCGGTGTACCAGCAATTGCTCGATACGTTGTGGGAAATCGCTGTTTTGCCGTTGCTCCACGGCCGCGCTGAATTGCGCCTGCCAGTGGGCTCGGTTGGCGATCCACTGCTGGTTCTGCTCGCCCAGGCTGCTAGACCATTGTTCCACCCGTTGCTGCTGGCTCGGGCTTAGGGAGCCGAGCCAGGCGTTCAGGCGCTTGCTCATGCGTTGGCTGCGCTGCTCTATCTGTTGCGCCAACGGCGGCTTGAGGTATTGCTCCTGGTGTTCCTGCAGGTCCTTGGCGAAGGCGGAATTCATCTCTTTGACTTGCTGGTCGTTCAGACCCTGGAGCAGCTCCACGGCGGACGGGGCGATCTGCCGGGCGGTTTCGGCGATGGCTTGCTTGGCTTCCCGGGTGCGCTCTTGCAAGCCCTGGTCGCTGACCTGGTTGTTCTGCACCATCAGTTGCAGACGGTCGAGCCAGTCCAGGTAACCTGGGAGCTGGGTGGTGCAATGCCAGCTCAGGTGCTGCTGCAGGCGCTGGTTGAACCAGCTCTTCTGCTCGCTGTTCATGTCCAGGTAGTCGTTGAGGTTCCAGGGAATGATCACATCCAGGTTGCGATAGGCCAGGCCGACCCGGCTACAGGCGCCCAGCAGCAGGCTGATGATCAGGAGCGGAATGAGGAGGTGCCAGCGGCGCGCCATGTTCGAGTCCTTGCGAGTGCGGGTTGCTGTATCTGAACCCTGAAGGTGCCTCGCAGTTCAGACGTTCAGTAGAACGCCCGTTCGGCCTTGAAGGTGAGCAGGCCGTCGCATTGCGGGTTATGCCCGGAGTAGGCGCTGCAGTCGTTGCCGCTGAGGCTGGAGTCACTGTAGATCAGGTTCAGGTCGATCCCCAGCCAGGGGCGCGAGAGCTTGATCGACCAGTCATTGAAGCCGGCCACGTAGCCGCCGTCGGCGATCGAGACGCCATTGTTCAGTTGATGGGTGGTGTATTTGACGCTGACGCCAATGCCGAACGGTACGTTGCCACCCAGGTCAGCGAACAGGGTGCTGTTGCGTTTGTCCGGGTCATTGCTGAACGCCGCGCCGAAGCGGCTGCCGAGCAGGGTCAGGCCGCCGTAGAATTCCTGGCTGTCCTGGGTCCGCAACTGCGGGTAGTTGTAGTGGATCATTCCCAGTTCGTAGCCCAGGGTCTGGTCGAAGGGCTGCTTGAAGCCCAGGTAGGAATCCACCTCCAGTTTGCTGGAGGGGCTCAGGCCCATGCTGGGGGCCCACTGGCCGGCATACCAGCCACTGTCGTGGCTCAGGTCGAGGCCGCCGTGGAACGAGCCGCTTGAGGACGGCTTGACCAGGCCCTGGGCCATGCTGCGGCTGGGGCTGGTGCCCAGCTTGAGGTCGAAATCCCCCAGCTCGCGCTGGAAGATTTGCCCATGGGCAATGGGGCAGGCCAACAGCAGGCTGCAGGCCAGCAACGAGGATTTGAGCATGCAGCACTCCCTGAACTGCGCGGAGTGACAACCTGAAAGGCGGCTGAAACGATTGATCTAGAGGGGGTAAAGGATACCGGCGAATGCCATTGGCTGAAGGCCGTTCGTCGATTTGCTGGTAGTTGGGAGGAGAGCGGGTGCCAGTCCTAGCGCTTTGAGGGCAAAGCGCTAAGGGACCAGGATAATGCGCGGGGGAGTTACTTCTTGCCCAGGCTGATCTGCTTGGACGGGCCGAAAGTCTGGCCGCTGACGCCTTTGGCGATCTGCTGGATTTCGCCGCCCGATTTCAGGAACGCTGCGATCTGTTCGTTGATCGATTCACTGGTTTCAACGGCGGGAGCTGGTTTTGCTTTGCTGTTGGAGGCTTTTACTCGCATGGCGGCCATTTAACCTTTCGGGAAAATTAATTTGGCCAGGCATCTTATCAGAAATACTTGACAATTGCTTGGTAAATATCCCCTGGAACAGAAAGGCGCTTCCTGCTGTTTTTCCTAAGTTTATTTTTCGGATATTTTCCTAAGTCGCTGTTTTAACTAAGGACCCATCGAAAAAAATGCCCTCTCGCTGTGCTCCGCAAAGGCTCGATGCACGGCTGTTTGCCTGACGAGCGGCCGGTTGAGTGCCGGGAACGCCAGAAAAATCAAGGATTTCGTGGTCGGCGATTCAGGAGCGTCAACGCGGCCTGGAAAACAGGTAGAATGCCGCCCACGCAATGAGGGTATTGGAAATGGCTTTAGTCGGGCGCTACAACAGTTTGCAAGTGGTTAAACACACTAACTTTGGTTTGTATCTGGACGGTGGGGCAGACGGCGAAATATTGCTGCCCAATCGTTATATCCCCAAGGACATTCCCAGTGAAGATGAAGACTGGCTGAATGTTTTTGTTTACTTGGACAGTGCTGACAAGTTAATCGCAACTACCGAAAAGCCGAAAGTTCAAGTTGGTGAGTTCGCCAGTCTTAAAGTTGTCGAAGTTAACAGTATCGGGGTGTTCCTGGACTGGGGGCTGCCCAAGGATCTGCTGCTGCCGTACTCCGAGGAAAAGCGCCAGATGAACGCCGGCGAATACTGCGTGGTGCATGTCTACCTGGACAAGCACACTCGCCGTATCACCGCCACGGCCCGTCTGGACCGCTACCTGGACAAGACGCCGGCCAACTACAAGGCCGGCCAGGAAGTCGACTTGCTGGTGGCCGAGTCCACCGACATGGGCTTCAAGGCCATCATCAACAACAAGCACTGGGGCCTGATCCACAAGAACGAAGTGTTCAAGTTCCTGCGCTCGGGGATGCAAGAGAAAGGTTTTATCAAGGAAGTGCGCGCCGACGGCAAGATCAGCCTGAGTCTGCAACCTGTCGGTGAACAGGCGGCCACTAGCCTGAACTCGAAGATCCTCGCCAAGTTGCGGGAAAACGATGGCTCGCTGGCGGTCAGCGACAAGAGCGACCCGGCCTTGATCAGCAGTTTGTTCGGGGTTAGCAAGGGCAACTTCAAGAAGGCCATCGGTGCCCTCTACAAGCAGGGCCAGATAGTCATTCACGCGGATCGTATCGAGCTAAGCTGAGACTCACTTCACGCTGCGGGCGAGGCTTATGAAAACCACGCTGGTTGCCTGGCTCGCCACCTTGCTGGCGTTCCTGCTACTCGACGCGCTCTGGCTGGGGCTGATGATGGGCGAAACCTACCGGGCCCAGTTGGGGGCGCTGCTGCTGGAACAGCCACGGCTGTTGCCGGCAGCGCTGTTCTACCTCCTCTACGTTAGCGGTTGCCTGCTGTTCGCCGTGCGACCCGCCCTGCAGCAGGGCGGCTGGCGCCGGGCTGCGTGCCTGGGGGCGCTGCTCGGGCTGGTGGCCTACGGCACTTACGACCTGAGCAACTGGGCGACCTTGCAGGGCTGGTCGGCTTCCCTGGCGCTGCTGGACATGGCCTGGGGCATGCTGGCCAGTGCCCTGGCCTGCAGTTTCGGCGTCTTCTGTGCCTGCCGCTGGGCGCCTGGCGCAAACGGCGGGAACTAGGTCTGCTCCAGGGGACCCGTCAGGCGCGGCGGCAGTTCTTTATTTCGGGTAGGGGTCATGTCATTGAATCAATGTGAGGTATGGCGGTGAGCATCGAACGGCGCAACGCCGATGGGTTTGCCCTGCAGGTGATGTTGGGGCTGTGCCTGATCTGGGGCGTGCAGCAGGTGATGATCAAGTGGGCTGCGGCGGACATTGCGCCCATCATGCAGGCGGCCGCCCGTTCGGGGATCTCGGCGCTGCTGGTAGCTCTACTGATGTGCTGGAAAGGCGGCTGGTCCCAGGTTTCCAGTACCTGGCGCGGCGGCTTGCTGGCCGGCGCTCTGTTCGGCCTGGAGTTCCTGTTTATCGCCGAAGGCCTGAAGCTCACCAGTGCCGCGCACATGTCGGTGTTTCTCTACACCGCACCGATCTTCACCGCCCTTGGGGTCAATTGGCTGTTGCCCAGCGAACGCTTGCGGCCCTTGCAATGGTTGGGGATCGTCCTGGCCTTTATCGGCATCAGCATTGCCTTTGCCGGCGGGATCTCCCTGGACAACCTGGACCGGCGCATGCTCCTGGGCGACATTCTGGGATTGCTGGCGGGGCTGGCCTGGGGCGCCACCACAGTGGTGGTGCGGGCTTCGCGGCTGTCCGAGGCGCCGGCGACCCTGACCCTGTTCTATCAGTTGATCGTCGGTTTCGTCGGCCTGTTGCTGATCGCCGTGCTCAGCGGCCAGGTGACCCAGGTCAGCCTGACGCCGGTAGCGGTGGCCAGCGTGTTGTTCCAGGGGCTGGTGGTATCGTTCTTCAGCTACCTGACCTGGTTCTGGCTGCTGCGGCGTTATCTGGCGGCGAACCTGGCAGTGTTTTCCTTCATGACCCCGATGTTCGGCGTGACCTTCGGCGTGCTGTTACTGGACGAGCCCTTGAGCCTCAACTTCGTGCTGGGGGCAATGCTGGTGCTGCTGGGTATTACCTTCGTCAGCGCCGAACAGTGGCTGCGGCGGCGGATCCAGCGCTTGTTGTAGCCCGCGCTTCACGAGACGACCGCACAGCGCTGTGCCCTTGGTCGGAGTTGCCAGAGCAGGCTGGCGCCGATCAGCAAGCCGCAGCCCGCCACCACCAGCGCCAGTTGCAGGTCGCCGCTGAAGTGGCTGCTCAGGGCGGCCAGCAACGGGCCGCTCAACTGGCCCACGGCAAAGCAGGCAGTGAGCAGGCCGGCGTTGCGCTGGGCCGACTGCGGCGCCAGTTCCCGGGAGCGCTGCATCACCAACTGCATGCAGGCCAGGAACGGCGTGCCGCACAGCAACACGCCCAATACCAGCCCCAGGCCACTGCCCAGCAGGCAGGCAAAGACCCCGGCGGCCTGCAGCCACAAGGTCGCCATCAGCCATTGCCGGGTGCTGTGTGGGGTGTGCCGACGCAGGCTGGCCAGGGCCACGCCTACGGCCGCGGCCAGGCCGAAACCGGGCCAGAACAGGTCGGCCTGCCACTGGCCCTGGAAGCGCGCATTGGCCATCTGCGAAAGGAAGGTCGCGGGGATGATGTAGCCCACGCCATACAGGGCGTAGACCAGCCCCAGGCGCGCCACGCTGTGCTCGGTGGCGCAGGCGCTCTGCGTTTCGCCACTGGGGCGCGCCGAGGCCGGGGGCAGGATCGGCAGGATCACCAGCAGCATCAACAAGGCGACCGCGGCATACAGCAGCCACAGGTTGGCCGAGCTTTGCCCCAGAAGATTGGAGCCCAGGGCCAGTAGCCCGGTGAGCATGATGCCCAGCCCCGGGCCGGCGAACACCAGGGCCCCGAGGCGTGGCCGGCCCGCCGCCTGGGCCAGGGGTTGGCTCAGGGCCGTGATCATCACCAGCACCCAGGCGCTGGCCACCCCGGTGCCGAAGCGCAGCAGCAGGTGCGGCCAGAAGCCCTGGGCCCAGAACGAGGCCAGGGTCAGCAGCACGCACAGCCACAAGCCGCCCAGCAGGCGCAGGCGCACCTGGGCCGGACGCCGGGCGAACATGGCGTCCAGGGCTCCGAGGAAATAGCCCAGGTAATTGGCGGCGGCAATCAGCCCGGCGGCGGTCAGGTCGACCTGGCCTTCGCTGATCAGGTGCGGCAGTTGCGGGGTCAGGGCGAAGCGGCCAATGCCCATGGCCATCATCAGGGCAATGAAGCTGGCGAGCAGGCGGAGCAGGGGAGACATGGTCGGCTTTCCATCGATGGGGACAATGACCGTCAGGCTAGGTCTGATTGACTTTCTTTAAAAATGAATAATATTGAGTAACTTGTTCAGTTTTGGAGAAAGTCATGGAGTTCAGCCAATTGCGCATCTTCCAGGCCGTGGCCGAGGAAGGCTCCATCACTCGCGCCGCCGAGCGCCTGCACCGAGTGCCGTCGAACCTCTCGACCCGGCTCAAGCAACTGGAGGAGCAACTGGGGGTCGAACTGTTCCTGCGCGAGCGTCAGCGCCTGCAGTTGTCGCCGGCGGGCAAGGTGCTGCTGGATTACGCCGCGCGCCTGTTCGCCTTGCACGACGAGGCCCATGCCGCGGTGCAGGGCGGTCAGCCGGCCGGGGAGTTTGTCCTGGGCACCATGTACAGCACCGCGGCGATTCACTTGCCTGCGTTGCTGGAGCGTTATCACCGGGCTTATCCGGCGGTGAACCTGCAGGTGCAGTCCGGGCCCAGCGGCGAGTTGCTCGAAGGCTTGCTCACCGGGCGCCTGGATGCAGCCCTGGTGGACGGGCCGCTGGAGCTGGCAGGCCTGGATGGCGTGCCCCTGTGCGACGAGACCCTGGTACTGATCAGCGAAGCCGACCATCCGCCGGTGCGTACGGCCCGGGACGTAGAGGGCCGTGCGGTGTTCACCTTTCGCCAGGGCTGCTCCTATCGCATGCGTCTGGAATCCTGGTTTGCCCACTACCACGCCGCGATGGGGCGGGCCATGGAGATCGAGTCCTATCAGGGCATGCTGGCCTGTGTGATCGCCGGTTCCGGGGTGGCGCTGATGGCTCAGTCGATGCTCGACAGCCTGCCGGGGCGCGAAAGTGTGGCGGTGCATGCCTTGGCCGAGCCTTTTGCCCGTGCCACTACCTGGCTGATGTGGCGCAAGGGCATGGTCGGGGCCAACCTCAATGCCTGGATCGAGCTGCAACAGGGCGCTGGCGTGCAGCTTGCGCAGCAGGCGCGGGCCCATGCTTGAGCACCCGATGGCCATTGGCTTTAATCCAGTAACAGTTCATTGCCATTGCGCAGCAGCGCGCTGGAAAAGATAGGGCTATTATCTGCTTGAGGCGGCGCAGTATCGCCGCTCGGCACGACCCTGAGGGGGCACTATGAAAGACAAACTGCAAAGCTGGCTGCACGACCTTGGCGTCGCACTGGGCCTGATCGAGCCACCGCTGCAACCGGTGCCGATTCCTACCGACGAAGAGCTGCGGCGCCGTCAACAACGTCGTCGCTGAAGCAGAGGCGAGAGCGGAGTGCAGGCTCCGGCTCTCGCGGATGTCTTCTAGCCGGCAGTCGCTGGGCCACAGGCCTGGGGCAATCGGGTCAATCCTGGTTTTGCCGGGCCTTTTCCAATAACCATTGCACTAGGTCATCCACCCTTTCCAACTGCCCTAGCGCTCGCTGCTCTTCACGGGGCAAGACACCCAGGTCGAACCTGTCCTCCAGGCGCCACAGCAGCGCCTCGATATCATCCCTGTCCAGCCCCAGTTCAGAGAGACCGCACTGGTCATCGAAATCCACAGGCTTATCCAGCCAGTGGCGAATGAGCAGGTGCACTGCCGCGCGCGCTTGGGCCCGATTCATCTGCGTTGCTCCCAATACGACAGCAGGTCAGGCGGGACGGGCGGCGTCGGCGCGGGTCTTTTCCAGGATGAACAGGCTCAGCTCGCTGATGCTGCTGATTCGATACAGGTCGCGGTCGGGATCCAGGCGAATGTTGAACTCTCGCTCCAGGCTGTGCAGCAGGACCTTGAGGTCCAGGGAGTAGGTGTCGTGTTCGCGGGCCTGGCTGGGCGGGATTGGCCACTTCTGGGCCATTTGTGCATCGATGGCATGACGGATGCTTTGCTGGATGGAGAAAAGGTCCATAAACACCTCGGGGCAGGGAGAGGCTCTTATTGTTTTATGACCCCATCCAAGGGTGAAGCGATAGCGTGCACTGAGGCGGCCAGCGATCCTTGTACTGTTTTCCTGCGGGAACAGTCGTCGCTGGATCTGAGTACAGCACAGGTTTTTTTCCGGCGGGGTAACCATTCGTCCATTCATGGTCCTGACGAAAATGGCTGAGGGCTTTGCCCGTCGGTGCCGCGAGGCTTTTGCCAGGCGAAAAAAAACGGGTGCGGCCACCGACGCCGCACCCGTCGAAGAAAAGCTTCAGACCTCCGGCTTCACGTCAGATTGCGTTGGCCAGGGGCGCAGGGCGCCGGGAGGCCAGGCTCACCACCACGAAACTCACCAGGCCCACGGCCAGGCTGTAGTAGATCGGTGTGTTGGCATCCAGGCCGTCCTTGAACATGAAGGCCAGAGCCGTGACGAAGCCCAGGCCCATGCTGGCGATAGCGCCGGCAGTGGTGGCGCGTTTCCAGAAAATGGCGCCGATCAGCGGGATCAGCATGCCGCCCACCAACAGGTTGTAGGCCAGGGTCAGGGCGCTGATCACGTCGTTGACCACCAGGGCAATGCCCAGCACCACGATGCCGGTGAGGAAGGTGAACAGGCGGTTGATCCCCAGGCTCGATTGCTTGCCGCCGCGCAGCCTTGGCAGCAGGTCTTCGGTCAGGGTGGTGGAGGCGGCCAGCAGGCCGGCGCTGGCAGTGGACATCATGGCGGCCAGCGCCGCAGCGATCACCAGGCCACGGATGCCGTCCGGCAGCGAGGCTTTGACGATGGCGGCAAAGGCGTTGTTGACGTTGTCCAGGTCCGGCAGCAGAACATGCGCGGCCATGCCGATCAGGGCGCAGGCCAGGCCGTAGAGGATGCAGTAGAAGCCCGCCAGGGTGCCGGCGTATTGCGCGACTTTCTCGGTCTTGGCGGTGAACACCCGTTGCCAGATGTCCTGGCCGATCAGGATGCCGAAGAAGTAGATCATGAAGTAGGTGATGATGGTGTCCCAGCCGATGGCGGTGAAGCTGAAACTGGACGCTGGCAGCTTGGCCACCAATTCATCCCAGCCGCCTACGCGGTACAGGCAGATCGGCAACAGGATGAACATCAGGCCCACGGTCTTGATCACGAACTGGACGATGTCGGTCAGGGTCAGCGACCACATGCCGCCGATCGCCGAGTACACCACCACCACGCCGCCGCCCAGCAAAACCGAAACCCAGAACGGCAGGCCGAACAGCACTTGCAGAACGGTGCCGATGGCGAGGATCGAAGTCACCCCGATCATCAGCGCGTAGGCCAGCATGATCACTGCGCTGGCCTGGCGGGCCATGGGGTTGTAGCGCTTCTCCAGCACCTGGGTGACGGTGAAGATGCGCAGCTTGAGCAGCGGCTTGGCCAGCAGCAGGTTCAGGGCAATGATCCCCGCCCCCAGGGCGGCGCACAGCCAGAAACCGGAAATGCCGTGGACATAGCCCAGGCGCACGGTGCCGACGGTGGAGGCACCGCCAAGGACCGTGGCGGCCATGGTGCCCATGTACAGGGTGGGGCCCAGGTTGCGGCCGGCCACCAGGTAGTCCTCGTGGGTCTTGGCCTTGCGCATGCCGTAGTAGCCGAGTACGAGCATGCCGGCGGCATAGATGAGTACGACAAATAGATCTAAAGCCATGGTGGCGTGTCTCCGATTATCTTTTTTATGTGAAACAAACGGTTCATGCAGGTGCTGGCTGCTCAGCGAAGGCGGGGTCAAGTCTTGTGCAAGACCCAGGGGCTCTATCGCGAGACGGGCCGCTCCAGGAGGTTATCCGGGCAGTAGCGCGCGACTTGCCAGCAGCCCGCTGGTACAGCGGCTGGCCATGCTGGAGTGCGCAGTTTCGAGAGTGGCGATGGCGGTGCTGGCCAGGCCGGAGGGTAGGCGAAACAGGTCGCAAGGCCTGGTGTCGCGCTGGTGCTCGAGGATCTGTCCGATCCTGTTGGTTGCGATGTTGCTAGGGGTTTTTTCTTTGTTGTTATTCATGATCTGCTCCGATCACATTGGCTAAGGGGGTGGCAGCCCTTCCGGCACAGCGGACAAATGGTTGTGACAGGCCAGCCAGAGGCCTTGTTGTTTTGTGCGAGACCCAATGGTTTCGCGTTCCTGGCTGAAGTCTTGCTCCCCTTGCATGCGCAGCTTCGTGGCTACGTCATGAGTCAATCCGGCGCCGTCCCCTTGTGGGCGGACGACGGCGTTGTCCGGGATGCGTCACCGCACCTCGGAACCATCCTTGGCCCCTTATCGGCCCGGCTAATGCCTGGCAGGCATTGCGCAACAGCAGCCGAGGACGGGGTAAAGATGAAGCGGGTAGTACCGCTTTGCGCCGCAAACGGTCTGGCGGCGCGCAGCATGTGCTGAGTCTCAGCGATGGGCGACGCCAGGCAGTACGCAGAGCATTTCGTACAGCAGGTTGGCGCCCAGCAGCGAGGTATTGCCGGTGGTGTCATAAGGCGGCGAAACCTCCACCAGGTCGCAGCCCACCAGGTCCAGGCCCTGGCAGCCACGGACAATCTCGATGGCCTGGATGGTGGTCAGACCACCGATTTCCGGGGTGCCGGTGCCTGGGGCCCAGGCCGGGTCGATGCCGTCGATGTCGAAGCTCAGGTACACCGGGCCGTTGCCGACTTTCTCGCGGACTTCGGCCATCAAGGGCTCCAGGGATTTGTGCCAGCATTCTTCAGCCTGGACCACGCGAAAGCCCTGCTTGCGGCTCCAGTTGAAGTCTTCGGCGGTGTAGCCCTGGGCGCGCAGGCCGATCTGCACCACGCGGTCGCAGTCCAGCAGGCCTTCTTCCACGGCGCGGCGGAAGGTGGTGCCGTGGGCGATTTTCTCACCGAACATGTGGTCGTTGACATCGGCGTGGGCATCGATGTGCACCAGCCCGACCTTGCCGTGTTTCTTGTGGATGGCCCGCAGGATCGGCAGGGTGATGGTGTGGTCGCCGCCCAGGGTCAGGGGAATCACGTTGTGTTCGAGGATGCCGTCATAGGCTTCTTCGATGATGCGCACCGCGTCCAGCAGGTTGAAGGTGTTGATCGCTACGTCGCCGATGTCGGCCACCGACAGCGAGTCGAACGGGGCAGCACCGGTGGCCATGTTGTAAGGGCGGATCATGACTGATTCGGCACGGATTTCCCGCGGGCCGAAACGGGTGCCGGCACGCAGCGAGGTGCCGATGTCCAGGGGCACGCCGACGAACGCAGCGTCCAGGCCGGCAGCGGATTGCAGATGGGGAAGACGCATCATGGTGGCGATGCCGCCGAAGCGCGGCATTTCGTTGCCGCCCAGTGGTTGGTGGAGAATCTTGTCCACGGGATAGGCCTCATCGTTGTTTTATATTTATGGGGTCGACGGCGCAGCGAATCCTGCCCGAGCAACCGAGTGGGGCCGATTCTGCGAAATGTAGTGCGGGGAAAGAATCGCTACGAACAAATACTTAGTTCAGATTTTTCTAAACTAATGGCCGATGGCGCGCTAGACTCCCGCGCTGCTCCCCGGGCCCTTGGTGGCGAGGGAGCTTGCTCCCGTCCGGTGGTGCAGCCACCGTTATCCGGGTTGCAGGGTTGGATTGAAAGCGGGCATGGAGGCCATCGGGGTTGCTTTGCCGCTCGGCGAGAACCCGCACCCTCGCCGCAGGGACGTTGTCGTTTTGCCTGTTATCGGAGCCTGTCATGGCCAACGCTTTACCTGATCTGAAACTATTACGCATCTTCGTCAGCGTGGTGCGGCATCAGGGGTTCGCCAACGCCCAGCACGAACTCAATCTTTCCACCTCGGCCATCAGCACCTACATGAGCCAGCTGGAGGCATCCCTGGGCCTGGTGCTCTGCCACCGTGGCCGGGGCGGTTTCAGCCTGACCAGCAAGGGCGAGCTGTTCCACCAGGAAACCCTGCGCCTGCTGGGCGAGCTGGAAGGTTTCGAACAGTACGCCGCAGCCCTCAAGGGCGAGCTTCGCGGGACCCTGAACCTGGGGGTGATCGACTCCACGGTGAGCGATAAGGCCCTGCCGTTCGCCGAGGCCATCGGCGCCTACAGCCAGGAGCATCCGGCGGTGCACCTGCACCTGTCGGTGATGAGCCCCCACGAGTTGCAGCTGGGGGTGCAGGACAATCGCCTGGACCTGGCCATCGGTGCCTTTTCCACGCGCATGAGCGGCCTGGTGTACATGCCGCTGTACCGCGAGCAGCATTGGCTGTATTGCAGCAACCGTCACCCGCTGTACAGCGAGCGGCGCATTCCCGAGCAGGTGATCACCCAGCAACGCATGGTCGGTCGCGGCTACTGGAGCCAGGCCGAACTGGCCCGGCACGGCTTCAAGCACAGTGCGGCGACGGTGGAGAGCATGGAGGCGCAGTTGATCCTGGTGCTGTCCGGCGCCTACATCGGCTACCTGCCGGAGCATTACGCCCAGGCCTGGGCGGACAAGGGCGACTTGCGGGTGCTGCTGCCGGCAACCTTTGGCTACCAGGCGCCGTTCTCCATGATCATGCGTCGCGGACGCGGTCGAGAGCCGCTGATCCAGACCTTTCGCGACCTGCTCAAGGCGCAGCTCAACCAGTCATAAGGAGGTCCCATGTCTCGAGCACGCTGCGAGCGTTGCCTGCGCCCTGCGGGCCATTGTCTGTGCCCGCTGATTCCCCAGCTACCCAGCCGCACCCGAGTACTGTTGTTGCAGCATCCCAGTGAGGTCAATCATGCCTTGAACACCGCACGTCTGGCGGCGCTGGGGCTGAACAACGCCGAACTGGTGGTGGGGGAGGTGTTCGAGGAGCTGCCGGCGTTGCTCGACCAGCCCGGATATCGAGCATGCCTGCTGTTCCCGGCGGATGATGCCCGGCCATTGCAGGCCTATGCCGAGACGGATGCACCGCTGCTGCTGGTGGTGCCCGACGGCACCTGGCGCAAGGCGCGCAAGTTGCTGCACCTCAATCCGTTGCTGGCGGCGCTGCCAAGGGTGACCCTGGCGACTGGGGTGGAGTCTCGCTATCGCCTGCGCAAGGCCCCGGGGCCGGGAGCCTTGTCCACTGTGGAAGCGATCGTTCAGGCATTGCAGGTACTTGAAGCTCCTGCTTCGTTCGAGCCGCTGTTGCGGCCTTTCGAGGCCCTGATCGAAGGGCAGATTGCCGCGATGGGCGAAGACACCTACCAGCGCAACCACGCCAAGTCCTGACCGCTCCCGAATCTGGAGCCGCTGCCGCAGGCGGCGATGGCGCGCGGTGGCCCCGTTCTTGCCGGCCACCCCATAAACCTTCAGGAGCGCCGCAGAGTCTTCTGCCGCAGGATATAGAGACTCACCAGCACTGCGCTGGTCAGCATGAAACCCCGGGCCCAGGGCGATGGCACCAGGTAGCAGGAGAAACCGATGCTCAACCACATCAGGCCGATGGCGTAGACCTTGCCCTTGAGCGGAATGCCGTTGCCGTCGAGATAGTCGCGGATCCACGGACCCAGGCGTGGGTGTTGCACCAGCCATTGGTAGAAGCGTGGCGAGCTACGGGCAAAGCAGGCGGCTGCCAGCAGCAGGAAAGGCGTGGTAGGCAATACAGGAAGGAAGATGCCCACTACCCCCAGCGCTACGCTCGACCAGCCGATGGCCAGCAGAACGTAACGCCATAGCAGGGGGCGTTGGCCTATGGGCTTGGCCATAGGCAACGACTCAGTGGTGGCGCGGCTTGAGCAGCGCAGGTTTTTCGTCGGGGGCGTTGCACAGCAGGTACAGCGCGGTCAGCGCTTCCGGGATCTGCACGATCATGTCGTCCATCAGGTTGGCATCGCTGGCGATGTCGGAGAACTCCGGCTGTTCATCGAACAGGCCGGAACCCACCATGATCGGCAGCAGCATCTCGCTGACTTCTTCCTCGGCGGTTTCGAACCAGGCCGCTTCACGCAGGAACACGCCTTCCATGAAGCCGATGCACCAGCCGCGCAGGTCGGAGTCGTCCGGGTCCTCGCCCAGGTCGAGTTCGCAGGGCAGCTCGAATTCTTCGTCGGAAGCCAGTTGGCGGGCGATGTGTGCCTTGAGGGCCAGCAGGGTCGACTCGATGGCTTCGCGTTCGGCGTCGTCACGGTAGTGCGGCTCTTCGGCGAACAGGGCGTCGATCCATTCACGGTCCGGAACGCTTTCGGAGCAGATGGACAGCGCGGTCAGGTAGCCGTGAGCGGCCACGTAGTCCAGCGCCTCGTCGTGCAGATCATCTGCATCGAGGAAGACTTGCAGGCGGGTTAGTTGCTCAGCGAAGGACATTGACGGCTACCTTGGGGAATAAACGATGCTGAATTCTAGGCTTTCTTGCGCGCTCAAGCCAGCCGCGGTGCCGATTTGAGCGGTTCTAAAGGTTACCAGCGGTCCATTGTCGGTGCCCTCTGCCGGGAAGGGGTCGGGTATACTCGCGCGTTTTGTGATGCCCTGCAGGCTGGTCGTCCGCTCCGGACAAGTCCGCTAACGCAAATGTCGGTGAAGCGTGCCGGCTTTTCGTCCAGTCTGCCCCCAGGGATTTCAGCGATTTTTGGAGTTTTTCATGCTCGAACAGGCTCAACGCGTCCTCAAGGACATCTTCGGCTACGACAGTTTCCGTGGTCGCCAAGGTGCGATCATTGAGCGCGTGGCCAGCGGCGGCGATGCCTTGGTACTGATGCCCACCGGTGGTGGCAAGTCGCTGTGTTTCCAGGTCCCGGCGCTACTTCGCGAAGGGCTGGCGGTGGTGGTTTCGCCGCTGATCGCGCTGATGGACGACCAGGTTGCGACCCTGGAGGAACTCGGTGTCGCAGCGGCAGCCCTGAACTCCACCCTCAGCCCCGAGCAGCAGCGTGACCTGGCCGCGCGCATCCGGCGCGGCGAAGTGAAGATGCTCTACCTGGCCCCCGAGCGCCTGGTCCAGCCGCGCATGCTGGCGTTTCTGCAGAGCTTGGAAATCGCCTTGTTCGCGATTGATGAAGCCCACTGTGTGTCCCAGTGGGGCCACGACTTCCGCCCCGAATACCTGCAATTGGGGCAGCTGGCGGAAATGTTCCCCCAGGTGCCGCGCATTGCCCTGACCGCCACGGCTGACAAGCGCACCCGGGAAGAGATCGTCAATCGCCTGCACCTGCAGGATGCCGAGCGTTTTCTCTCCAGCTTCGACCGGCCGAACATCTTCTATCGCATCGTGCCCAAGGAGCAGCCACGCAAGCAGTTGCAGGCCTTCCTCAACGAGCGGCGCAGCGATGCCGGGATCGTCTATTGCCTGTCGCGCAAAAAGGTCGACGAAGTGGCTGCATTTCTCTGCGAACAGGGTTTCACCGCGCTGCCCTACCATGCCGGGTTGCCCAATGAGCTGCGGGCCTATCACCAGAAGCGCTTCCTCAACGAAGAAGGCCTGATCATGGTGGCCACCATTGCCTTCGGCATGGGCATCGACAAGCCCAACGTGCGCTTCGTGGCCCACATGGACTTGCCCAAGTCGCTGGAAGCCTACTACCAGGAGACCGGTCGCGCCGGCCGTGACGGCCTGCCGGCAGACGCCTGGATGGCTTACGGGCTGCAGGACGTGCTGATGCTCAAGCAGATGCTGCAGAACTCCGAGGGCGACGAGCGCCACAAGCGTCTTGAGCAGCACAAGCTCGATGCGATGCTGGCCCTGTGCGAGGAAACTCGTTGCCGGCGCCAGACCCTGCTGGCCTATTTCGATGAAGACATGCCGCAACCCTGCGGTCACTGCGACAACTGCGTCGATGGGGTACAGACCTGGGACGCCACCGAGCCGGCACGCCAGGCGCTGTCGGCGATCTATCGCACTGGCCAGCGCTACGGTGTCGGTCACCTGGTGGATGTGCTGCTGGGCAAGGATACGGAAAAGGTCCGCAGTTTCGGCCATCAGCACCTGTCGGTATTTGGTGTCGGCAAGGCCCGCAGCGAAGGCGAATGGCGCTCGCTGTTCCGCCAGCTGGTGGCCCGCGGCCTGGCCGACATCGATCTGGAAGGTTATGGCGGCCTGCGCCTGAGCGACAGCTGCCGCCCGCTGCTCAAGGGCGAAGTGACCCTGGAGTTGCGTCGTGATCTCAAGCCGCAAACCACCCCCAAGAGCAGCACCAGCCAGGCCAGCCAACTGGTACGGGGCGAGGAGCGCGAGCAGTGGGAGGCGCTGCGGGCCCTGCGACGCAAGCTGGCGGAAGAACATGGGGTGCCGCCTTATGTCATTTTCCCCGATTCCACCTTGCTCGAAATGCTCCGCAGCCAGCCCGGCTCCATGGCCGAAATGGCCGAGGTCAGCGGCGTGGGTGCGCGCAAGCTGGAGCGTTATGGCGCAGCCTTCCTCGAAGTCCTCGGCGGCGGTGTCGAGGCGCCGAAAGTGGTTGCCGACCTGCGCCATGAACTGATCACCCTGGCTCGCGCGGGGATGACTCCGGTGCAGATCGCCGGCCAGTTGCAGTGCACGGAAAAGAACGTCTACACCCTGCTCGCCGAAGCCATCGGCAAGCAGCAGCTGTCGCTGGAGCAGGCCCTGGACTTGCCGGAAGACCTGCTGGGAGAGATCCAGGATGCGTTCCTCGACGGCGAGGGCGAGTTACCGCCAGTGGCCGAGGTTATCCCGGTGTTTGCCGGAAGGGTGCCGGAAGGGGTGCTGTATTGCGTGCGTGCGGCCTTGGAGTCGGAGTTTGAAATGTGAAGGGGTGCGTCAATGTTGTAACGATTCAGTCCCTTACAGGCCTTGCCTCCGGGCAAGGGGCATGCTTAGCTGACTAATAATTAGTTTTTCTTTATTTTCAGTCTGATCATGAGTGTTTTATGCCGTTAACCGATGAACACCGTTTTGGTATGCAGCTGGCGCATATGTCTCGCGGCTGGCGTGCCGAACTGGACCGCCGCCTGGCGGGGCTCGGCCTGTCCCAGGCCCGCTGGCTGGTGCTGTTGCATTTGGCCCGCTTCGAAGAGGCGCCCACTCAGCGCGAGCTGGCGCAAAGCGTCGGCGTAGAAGGGCCGACCCTGGCCCGGCTGCTGGACAGCCTGGAAACCCAGGGCCTGGTTCAGCGCCAGTCGGTGGTGGAAGATCGCCGGGCGAAGAAAATCGTTCTCTGTCCGTCCGCCCGGCCCTTGATCGAACAGATCGAAACCATCGCCACCGCCCTGCGTCATGAGCTGTTCGTTGGTGTTGACGAAGAAGACCTGCGGGTCTGCATTCGCGTTCATGAGCGCATCCTGGCCAATCTGGAAAAATCCTGACGCCTTCAACCGGGGTTGCCTGACCCCGGTTTGTCTTGTTCCTCTGCCATTCTGAATTCAAGCCTGCTGCGCCCAGGGGCGTTTTTTGCGTGCCTGTCAAAAGGTCTGGCCCAGATTCAGTGACAGGGCTTTCTGATTGTCGTCGTTGAAGCCGTAGCTGAAGTTCAGCGGCCCCAGCGGCGTGTCGAAGCCGAGAAAGATGCTCGCCGCGTTGATGTAGCCGCTGTCGAAGGCATTGTCGTTGTTCCACACCCGGCCCCGCTCCAGCGAGCCTCCCAGGTACAGTGGAAAGTCCAGGGGCAGGTAGGAGCGCGGTGTCAGGCGACGGAAGTACACGGCGCGAGCCAGGCTGATGTTCTGCCCGGAGAGGGCGTCCTGACGGAAACCGGACAGTTGTCGAGCTCCACCGAGCAGGAAGCTGGACGTCACCACGTCGGCGTTGTCCAGGGTCCGGCCATAGCGACCGCCCAGGACAAAGGTATTGGGGCCGCTGCTCAGCGCCTTGTCCAGCTTGAACTCCCACTGCCGGTAGCGATTGTCCGAACCCAGGCTCGGTTCGAACTGGCGCAGGCTCAGCTTGATGTCTTCGCCGGAGTGAGGAAAGTAGACGTTGTCCAGCGAGTCGAAGGAGTACTGCAACTGGTAGTAGCCTTCGTTGAAGTTTTCGCTGGGCAGGTTATGGTCGCCGATGCGCACATCGGCCTTGCCCCAGGCCTCGCCGACGCCGAAACGCACTTCGCCGCTGTTGCCGATCTGGCGCCCGAGGTTGAGCCCGAAACCGTAGCGTTCCACGCGATATTCGGCGATCGGGTCGTTGTCCAGCACCGCCTCGACGTTCTGCGCTTCGGCGGCGATGAAGGGCGCAATGAAGTAGCGTGAACCGGCATCCAGTGGCTGATAGAACTCGCTGTAGAGTTCCTGCTGATCACCGATCTGCACCCGGGTCAGCCATTCTGCACCCAGGCTGTTGATGCCGTTCATGCGGTAGCTGGCGCCGATATTGAACGCGCTGTCGCCACGCATGTCATCGGACAGGTTCAGCCCCAGGCGCAGGTAGTCGGTACCACTGCGCTTGCCCCGGGCGCTGATCACCAGGGTGTTGTCCTGCCCCTTGTGGGCTACGCGATACTGCACCTGTTCGAAGAAATCCAGGCCGTACAGGGTGCCCATGTCGGTTTCCAGGCGGCCCAGGTCCAGCGGCTCGCCGATGCGCTGGCGGATGTAGTAGCGGATCACTTCGTCGCTGACCTTGGAGTCGTTTTCCACCTTGATCGCGCTGATGATCGGCGTGCGCTGGCTGGGCTGGCGCGCAGCGGTCAGTTCGGCATCCAGCGCATGGGCCGGACGCAGACGGGCCAGGCGCGTGTCGAGGATGCGGGTGGCGCGGTAGCCGGCGTCGATCATTTCCTGGGCCCGGCCAAAGTCGGTAACGCCAAAGCTCGACAGCGCTGGCTGGATCAGTACGTCGTCCTTGTGCAGTGCCGCCAGTTGCACCTCCGAGTTGCGCCGGGTCATCAGGGTGATGGACTGGTTGAGCACGTCGACCACGGTATTGAGTTGCTTGCGCGAACGCAGCGGTGTGCCAATGTCCACCACGATGGCGATGTCGACTCCCATGTCCCGTGCCACGTCCAGGGGAATGTTATCGGTCATGCCGCCGTCCACCAGCAGGCGGCCATCCAGTTCCACCGGTGCGAAGACCGCGGGGATCGACATGCTGGCGCGGATCACCTGGGGCAGGTGGCCCTTGCGAAACACCACTTTCTCGCCGCTGGCGATATCGGTGGCCACGGCCCGGAAGGGGATAGGCAGCTTGTCGAAGTCACGGGTATCGCTGGCGTGGGCCAGCTTGCTTTCCAGCAGCAGTGCCAGGTTCTGTCCCTGGATCACCCCCAGCGGCAGGCCCAGGCTGCCATCGTCGCGGAAGCTGAGCTTCTGCTTGACCAGAAAATCCCGGTCGTCCTGCTTGCGCCGGAACGGCACGTCTTCCCGGGGCGGGGCATCGGACAAGGCCTGTCGCCAGTCGATGTCCAGCGCGAGCTTTTCCAGCTCGTCGATCTTGTAGCCCGAGGCATACAGCCCTCCGATCACCGCGCCCATGCTGGTGCCGGCGATGGCGTCGATGCGGATGCCCTGTTCCTCCAGGGCCTTGAGCACCCCGATGTGGGCCAGGCCGCGGGCGGCGCCCCCAGACAGCACCAGGCCGATTTTCGGTCGTGGCGCTTCGGCAGATTGAGCGAGCAAGGGCAGCAGGCAGAGGAACAGGCAGGACAGCAGGCGGCGCATTACGGTTCTCGGGGCGGGCGATAAAGCCGGCTATTATAACGACGCCCTTGAATCCAGGAGTCGGCTGTACTATGACTGAACGTAAACCCGAAGTGATCATCACCTATTGCACCCAATGCCAGTGGCTACTGCGGGCGGCGTGGCTGGCCCAGGAGTTGTTGAGCACCTTCAGCGACGACCTGGGCAAGGTGTCCCTGGAGCCGGCAACCGGCGGGGCTTTTCGCATCACCTGCGATGGCGTGCAGATCTGGGAGCGCAAGGCCGATGGTGGCTTTCCCGAGGCCAAGGTGCTGAAGCAGCGGGTTCGCGACCAGATCGACCCCGAGCGCGACCTGGGCCACAACGACCGTACTCAGTGAGAGCCGGCTTCAGCCGTGGCTGCCTTGCTGCCCGAACCCGCCGACAGGCGGCTTGAAACCACGATGGCAACGATGATCAAGGCCCCACCGAACAACATGCGCAGGGTCGGGTTTTCGCCGAACAGCAACCAGGCAACGGTAATTCCGTAGACCGGTTCCAGGGCAAACACCACCGCTGCGGTGCGCGCCTTGATCACTGCCAGGCTGGCGACAAACAGGCTGTGGGCCAGACCGGTGCAGAAAATTCCCAGCAGGCTGATCCACAGCCAGTCCATGGCCCGCACCTGGCCAAGCTCGGGAGCCGCCACCGGCAACAGGCACAGGGCGACCACCACGTTTTGACAGAGCGCCGCCTGCACCGCGGGGATCCGCCCGGAGCTGGCGCGGTTGTTCAGTGACAGCAGCGCAAACAGCAGGCCCGAGCCCACGGCCCAGAGCAGGCCGGTGGTGGCCTGGCTGGCCAGGTCGAAGTCCGGGGTCACCAGCACCAGGCCGATGCTGACCAGTAGCACCAGCAGCATTTCGTTGAAGCGGATCCGCTCGCGGAAGATCAGGCCTTCGAGAATCACCGTGAACGCCGGAAAGCTGGCAAAGCCCAGGGTCGCGATAGCCACCCCCGCGACCTTCACCGCCACGAAGAAACTCACCCAGTGCCCGGCCAGCAGCAGGCCGCTGAGCAGCAGGCGCCGCCAATCGGTGGCGGCCAGTTTCTGCCAGGGGGTGTTGCTCGCCAGGCGGGCGAAGACGCCCAGGGCGAGCACGGCAAAGGCTGCACGACCGAAGACGATGACCGCGGGCGAAGCGGCGGCGAGCTTACCGAATACACCGGTCAGGCCGAACATCAGGGCACCGATATGCAAGGCGCCAAGGGCGGTACGCGGAGTCATTTTTATCCTTAACCACAAGACGGGCAGTAATGGCCTTAGGCGGCAATGGGCTCAGTCTACGGGCGGGGCGGCCTGTTGGTCTGTCGCGATCCTGGCGTTTTTTGTCGAAGGACTAGCGTCTGCCCCTTGACGCAGTTGGCGCGGCGAGTGGCCGTACTGCCGCAGTATCGCCGCGGCAAAGGCACTCTGGGAGCTGTAACCCACGCGGCTGGCGATTTCGCCCATGGGCAAGGTCGATCCGCGCAACAGTTCCAGGGCCATGTGCAAGCGCCGGCGTCGCACGTATTCCATGGGGCTGGCCCCGCACTCGGCGATGAACCGTGCATGCAGGCGAGCAGCGGACAGCCCGGCGATACGGGCCAGGTCGGCCACCTGCAAGGGGTGGGCGGCGTGACGATCGATATGGGCATTCAGGGCGGCATAGGGCAGGCGGCGCTCGCCGGGCTGGCTGTCGGCTCGATGATTGAGACTGGCCAGCAGCAAGACCGCGCCTTGCTGGGCAATCAAGGGGTCGTCCACCGGGCTGTCCGCCAGCCAGTTGACCAGGCGGCTCTGGCTCGGCCCCAGGACCTGGTGTCGGGGCGCATCGAGCAAACGCCGGCTGGCCTCGGCATGTTCCCCCAACGATTGCTGCACCCAGTGTTCGCCGGGTATGTCCAGCACCAGGCAATGGCTGCCGCTGGGGCTGCCGCAGACATGCCGGGCGCCGGCCGGCACCACCACGAAGCTCTGCTGCTGCACCTGGCTGCCCTGGCCTTCGACTTCGAAATCGAGCTGGCCACGCAGGCCGAACACCAGTTGCGCATGTTCGTGGCTGTGGGCGATCAGGTCATGGGTGTAGTGGCGCAGGGTGAGGATAGATCCCATCACGGTCTCCTTGGCAGGCGGCCAGTCTACACCGGCGGTCGGGCGTTTCGCGCTGTCATCGCGCTGCCGCATTTGTGTCACAGGCTATTAATCGCTGGGGCGCAAGCTCGCAAAAAATCCAGGAGAGCGTCCATGACCCATGCCGAACTCGCCAAGCCCAGCCGCAAGCAACGGGTGCGGACCCTGTGGATTTCAGATGTGCACCTGGGCACCCGGGATTGCCAGGCCGAACACCTGGCACGCTTTCTCAAGGCCTATCACGCCGATCGCATCTATCTGGTGGGCGACATCATCGATGGTTGGAAGCTGCGCGGCGGCATGTACTGGCCCCAGGCCCATACCAACGTGATCCGGCGCCTGCTGACCATGAGCAAGCGTGGTACCGAGGTGATCTACGTCACCGGCAACCACGACGAATTCCTGCGACGCTACTCCAGGCTGATTCTCGGCAATATCCAACTGGTGGACGAGGCGGTACATGTCACTGCGGACGGGCGTCATCTGCTGGTGATCCACGGCGATCAGTTCGATGTGATTACTCGCTATCACCGCTGGCTGGCCTTTCTCGGCGACTCGGCCTACGAATTCACCCTGACCCTCAACCGCTGGCTCAACCACTGGCGGGCGCGTTATGGCTATGGGTACTGGTCGCTTTCGGCCTACCTCAAGCACAAGGTCAAGACGGCGGTGAGCTTCATCAGCGATTTCGAGGAAGCCATTGCCCACGAATGCGTCAAGCGCGAGTTGCACGGGGTGGTCTGTGGCCATATTCACCATGCCGAGATCCGCAAGGTGGGCGAGGTGGATTACCTCAATTGCGGTGACTGGGTGGAGTCCTGCACGGCCCTGATCGAGCACTGGGACGGCAGCATCGAGCTCTATCGCCTGGCCGAAGCCCAGGCCCGTGAGGCCCAGCTCAAGGCTGAGCGGATGAAAGTCGCGGAGCCGGCCTGAGCCCGGGGCCGAACACGGTTTTTCAGGCCGGGCTGGCCTGCTCCATGGCCGCCTTGTACAGCGACTGCCGGGGCTGGGCGAACAGCCGTTGCAGCATGGGCTCGAAGAAGCTCAGGGGCAGGCTCTCGTAGGCCGGATCGAAGGCGGCGGCGTCGTACTTGGCGCAGAACTCGGCGGTGTACTGGTACAGCGGGTGGTCACTGAACTGCTCGCGCAGGTGGCGATCCATGCCCAGGTGATGGAAGAAGTAGTAACCCTGGAAGATCCCGTGCTTCTCCACCATCCACAGGTTTTCCGGGCTGACAAAGGGCTTGAGAATGGCGGCGGCGATATCCGGATGGTTATAGGAACCCAGGGTATCGCCAATGTCGTGGAGCAGGGCGCAGACCACGTATTCCTCGTCGCGCCCGTCATGCCAGGCGCGGCTGGCGGTCTGCAGCGAATGGGTCAGGCGGTCCACCGGGAAGCCGCCGAAGTCGCCTTCCAGCAATTGCAGGTGGGCCAGGATGCGTGTCGGCAACTGCTTGGCGTAGGCACTGAAATCCGCGGCGATAATCGCCCAGTCCTCCTGGGTGCCGTCCTGCATATGGGTAAAGCGCGCATGGGTGTTCATCGGCCATCCTCTTGTTGTCATGGGGCGGGTCTGCAAGGCCTGGCCCTGTGGGGAGCCGCTGGCGGCCCTGGGGTCTAGAAGGGCACCTTACCGAGGATCATGTCGCGGTACATGACGAAGTCCCCCAGCAAGCTGTACAGCGGATGCTGGAAGGTGGCCGGGCGGTTTTTCTCGAAGAAGAAATGCCCGACCCAGGCGAAGCCATAGCCGGCTATCGGCAACACCAGCAGCAGCCACCAGGCGCCTTTGCCGATGGCCAGGGCGAGGATGAAGATCACCAGGCTGGTGCCGATGAAGTGCAGGCGTCGGCAGGTGCTGTCGCTGTGCTCGCTCAGGTAGTAGGGGTAGAACTCGGCGAAGCTGTTGAACTGTCGGATGTTTTCCATGGCCGCGATCTCTGTGTCTGTTGTTCTGTCGGCGGATGTTCGGCGGGGAGCTTATTTGAGTCTAGAGTCCTTGGCGGCGCAGGCCAGTGACAATAGGCGCCACTTTAGTATCCTTGGGAAATTGGCCGTAGCATGCGGCTCATCATGTAAGAACCCCTCATGAGCGAACGAACGACTTCTGCAAGCTGGACCCTGGGCATCGTCAAGGCCCTGGAGATGGACGGCCTGGATTGCCGGGCCTTGTTCAAGCAGCTGGGGCTCGACTACGGTGCCCTGGAAGATCCCGACGCGCGCTTCACCCAGGACTCCATGACCCGGCTCTGGCAGCGCGCCGTCGAGCTTTCCGGCAACCCGGCGATCGGCCTGAACATGGGCAAGGTGGTGCGTCCGGCGTCTTTTCACGTGGCCGGGTATGCATTGATGTCGAGTCGTACCCTGGCGGAGGGGTTTCAGCGGCTGGTGCGTTATCAGCGGATCATTGCCGAAAGCGCTGACTTGAGTTTCCGCCTTCTTCCCGAGGGCTATGCACTGATCCTGACGGTGCATGGCGACCATCTACCGCCCACCCGGCAAAGTGCCGAGGCTTCGCTGGCCTGTGCCCTGGCCTTGTGCGGCTGGCTGACGGGGCGCGCGTTGCAGCCGCGCAAGGTGTTGCTGCAGGGCGAGCAGCCCGGGGACCTGCAACCCTACAAGGACATGTTCCACGCGCCCCTGGTGTTTGCCGCGCCCTTTGATGCGCTGATCTTCGAGCGTGCCGACATGGAGGCCACGCTGCCCACCGCCAATGAGGCCATGGCCCTGCTGCACGATCGTTTCGCCGGCGAATACCTGGCGCGCTTCTCCGAAAGCCGGGTGACCCACAAGGCGCGGCAGGTCTTGTGTCGCCTGCTGCCCCAAGGGGAGCCCAAGCGCGAGATGGTGGCGCAGACACTGCACCTGTCCCAGCGCACCTTGCAGCGCCGCCTGCAGGAAGAGGGCACCAGCTTCCAGGCGCTGCTGGATGACACCCGCCGGGAACTGGCAGAGCAGTACCTGGCGCAGCCGCGCATGACCCTGCTGGAAATTGCCTACTTGCTGGGGTTTGCCGACCCGAGCAACTTCTTCCGTGCATTCCGCCGCTGGTTCGATGCCACGCCCGGTGAGTATCGGGCGCGCTTACAGGCCGCGCCGGCCCCGGTCAATGACGCCAGAATGCCGGAATACACAACACGAACACCGTGATGATTTCCAGCCGGCCCAGGAGCATGCCCAGGGACAGGATCCACTTGGCGGCGTCCGGCAGGGTCGAGAAGTTGCCGGCCGGGCCGATGGTTTCGCCCAGGCCCGGGCCCACGCCCGACACGGTGCTGGCGGCACCGGTGAGGGCGGTCATCCAGTCCAGGCCCAGCAGCGACAGGGCCAGGGCGATCATGCAGATGGTGATGGCGAAGAAGAACGAGAAGGTCAGGATCGAGCGGACGATTTCTTCGTCCAGGCGATGGCCGTTGTACTTCTGCTTGATCACCGCCCGCGGGTGGATCAGCTGATTGAGGTTGGCCTTGAGCAGGATGTAGGCGACCTGGAAGCGGAAGATCTTGATCCCGCCGGCAGTGGAGCCGGAACAGCCGCCGACAAACCCCAGGTAAAAGAACAGCATCAGTGAGAAATTGCCCCACAGGCTGTAGTCGCCCAGGGCGAAGCCGGTGGTGGTAACCACCGACGTCACGTTCAGCGCCACGTGGCGCAGGGCCTCGAGCCAGTGCAGGTTGGTGGTCCACCAGTACCAGGTGCCGAGTACCAGCCAGGTCACCAGCAGCAGCCCGAGCAGGCCCTGGACCTGCTGATCCTTGATCAGCGCCCGGCGGTTGCCACGCAAAGTGGCCACATAGAGGGTGAAGGGCAGGCTGCCGAGGATCATCACCACCACCGCCACCCAGTGCACCGCCGGTTGCTTCCAGTGGGCCAGGGAATCGTCCGAGGTGGAGAAACCGCCGGTGGAGATCGCCGACATGGCGTGGTTGATGGCATCGAACACGTTCATCCCGGCCCACCAGAACGCCAGGCTGCCAAAGATGGTAATGCCCACGTAGGTGGCGACGATCAGCCGGGCAACCATGTGCGAGCGCGGCATGACCTTTTCCGAGCGGTCCGAGGATTCGGTCTGGAACAGGCGCATACCACCGATACGCAGCAACGGCAGGATCGCCACCGCCATGCCAATGAAGCCGATGCCCCCCAGCCAGTGCAGCATCGAACGCCAGATCAGGATCCCAGGCGACATGCTGTCCAGGCCGCTGAGCACGGTGGCGCCGGTGGCGGTGATGCCGGACATGCTTTCAAAGAACGAGTCGGTGTAGCTGATGTGCTGGGTCAGCAGGAATGGCAGGGCGGCAAAGATGCACACCACCAGCCAACTGGAGACGGTCAGCAGGTACATGTCGCGGGGGCGCAGATGAACGTGCTCGGGGCGCCCGGGGATCACCAGGGCCAGGCCGGCGATAAAGGTGATCATGCTGGCCCAGAGGAAGGACGGCAGGTCGCCGGTACGTTCGAAGACCACCAGGGTCGCCATCGGCACCACCATGGCGATCGCCAGGGTGATGAGGAAGATGCCGATGATGAAACCAATGATCCTTAAGGTCGGCAACGCCATGTATTCCGCTCGGGCTGGTAGATGAAGGGCGCCCATTCTACCTGCGGGGCAGGGCATGTAAACCGGCACCCGGTCGGCAGATCCCGCTAGAATGGCCGGACATTTTTTTCAGGAGGTGGCCGATGGAGGCTCTCGACGCTTTGCTCAACCGTGTTTCCGTGCCGCGCCTGGTGGAGCCCGCGCCTAGCGCCGCGCAGCGCGAAGCCTTGTTCGCCGCCGCCCTGCGCGCGCCGGATCATGGCCAGTTGCGCCCCTGGCGGTTCCTTACCGTCGAAGGTGCGGCACGCGAGCAGTTGGGCGAGTTGCTGGTGGAGGCGGTACAGCTGCAGGGCGGCGAAGTGACCCAGGCGGCCCTGGACAAGGCCCGGGCCATGCCCCTGCGCGCACCACTGGTGGTTGTGGTGGTCGCCCGTTTGCAGGAGCACTTCAAGGTGCCCAGGAGCGAGCAGTTGCTGGCAGCGGGCTGCGCGGCCCACGGTATCCTGCTGGCGGCCTACGCCCAGGGGATCGGCGCGGTGTGGCGTACTGGCGAGTTGTCCTACTCGCCCCATGTAGCCAAGGGCCTGGGCCTGGAGGACGGCGAAGAGATCATTGCCTTCCTGTATCTTGGCACGCCGCTGAATGAGCCGCGGATCGCCCCCAAGGTCGATACCGCCGAGTTCGTCAGCGCCTGGACTGCCAAGGCCTGATTTTCCTCTTCTAATGCTGTGTACCTCGCGGGCAAGCCGCTGTTGCCGGACCCGGCGGCAGCGGCTTGCCCGCGTTGCGTTCAGGCCTGCACCACGGCGCCGGGGACCAGGGGCAGTTCCAGGGTGGCGATGAATCCGCCCTGAGGGTGGTTGGCCAGCAGCAGGCTGCCACCGTGACGCTCTGCGGCGCGGCGGGCGATGGCCAGCCCCAGGCCATGGCCCGGAGCGCTTTGCCCCGGGGCGCGGAAGAAGGGCTCTCCCAGCTGGCTCAAGTGCTCGGCTTCTACGCCGGGTCCATGATCGCGCACGCTGATCTGGATCTTCTCGCCCTGGCGTTGGGCCGTGACTTCGATCGCTTGCCCGGCGGGGTTGAAGCGCTGAGCGTTGCGCAGCAGGTTGTCCACTGCCCGCTCCAGCATGGTCGGCCAACCGCGCAGGTGCAGCTGTGGCGGGGCGGTTATCAGCACCGGCTGTTCCGGGCAGGCCAGTTGCGCGTCTTTCTGCACGGCGACCAGCAAGGCGTTGAGGTCCACTTCTTCGGCGCTGGCGTTGTCCGCATCGACCCGGGCCAACACCAGAATCTCGCTGATCAGCGCTTCCAGGCGGTCACATTCGCGGGTCAGCCGCGGCCAGAGCTTTTCCCGTTCTTCGGGGGCGGCCCGTTCCGCCAATGCCAGGGCGATGCGCAGGCGGGCCAGGGGCGAGCGCAGTTCGTGGGACACGTCCCGCAGCAGTTGGCGCTGGCTGCCGATCAGGCTCTGCAGGCGCGAGCCCATGCGGTTGAAGTCCCGGGCCAGTACACCGAATTCGTCGCGGCGGTTGGACAGGCGCGCCAGGCTGTTCTGCTGGTAGGTGGCCTGGCCCAGGTCGTGTACCGCGCCGCGCAGGCGGCTCAGGGGACGAGTGATGGACAGGGTGACCAGGAGGCTGAACAGGGTCAGCACCACCAGGGCGATGGCCAGGGCGCTGAGGGGCCAGGTCAGGCTGTCGCGGTGCCAGGCGTCCAGTTCCGGATGGGGGATGCGATAGATGAACAGGTAGGTGTCGCCGGTTTTCGGGCTGGTGTACTCCGCTGTCAGGCGGCGCCAGGGCAGGTGCCGGTCGTCATTGTTCTGCCGGGCTTCGAAGGCCGCGGCGCGGCGCGGGAAGGTGCCGCGAACCACCGGGTCGCCGCTCTCGTTGAGCACCTGGACATCGATGTGGTACTGGCGCTTGCGCTGCTGGAGGATGTCCTGGGCGGCGTCCTCGCCCTGGTTCTCGTAGGTCTGTGTCCATTCCTCGGTCAGGCTGTTGAGGCCAGGGTGACGGCTGAGGATCCAGGCATCCTGGTTGAGCATGTGCCCGAGCAGGATCGACAGCCCTGCAACCAGGGTGATGGCCAGCCAGAAGCTGGCCAGGATGCGCCAGAACAATGAACGCACAGGAACTCCTCGAACGCGAAAGCCCAGTGGGGGGAGGCCACTGGGCTGGGGGTGGACGCTAGCGCATTATTGCGCTTTTTGCGGTTGCTGCGCTTTCCAGGCCTTGAACTCGGCCCATTCGGCGCGACGCTCCTCTTGTTTCTTGACGATGGCGTCAAACTCTTTCTGCTGCTCTGGCTTGAGCAGGGCGCGGATATCGGCCTGGGTCTTCTGGTGCTTGGCGGTCAGCTCATCCTTCATGGCTTTCTGATCGGCCGGCGAGAGTTTCTCCAGGTACTTTTCCACCACGGCCTTGCGGTCGTGCATTTGCTCGCCCATCAGCTTGCCGATCTGCTGGCGCTGTTCGCGGCTCAGGTCCAGTTGGCTGAAAGGGCCTTTGCCACGCATGTGCTCACTGTGCCGAGGGCCGTCCATGGGGCCCATCGGGCCGTGACCTTCCGGCATGGCCATGGCCACGGTTGGCAGGGCGGCGGCGAACATCAGAGCGATCAGGGTCTTGCGCATGGTGTATCTCCTTGTCTCATTCCCGGTAAGTTCCGGATGAGTTCAGGTTACCCAGATCAAGGTCAGCGGCAGTCAGCGGAGGGTAAAGCTTGGGTAAAGAAGGTATTTCACGGCCCTGACATATCTGCCAGGGCACATCGGGATCAGAGGCTGTAGTAGTAGCCGCGGCTGCGCAGGGCGACGATCCGTGGACGGCCGTCGGGGTGCGGGCCGATCTTCTTGCGCAGGTTGCTGACATGCATGTCCAGGCTGCGGTCATACAGGGTCAGCTTGCGGCCCAGGGCGATCTGCGCCAGTTCCTGCTTGTCCAGGGGCTCGCCCGGTTGCTTGAGCAGGGCTTCGAGCAGGCGGCTTTCGGAAACGGTCAGGGTAATGTCCTGCTCGTCGATGTTGACCACACCGCGCAGCGGGCTGAAGCACAGGTCGCCCAGTTCCATCTGGCTGGAGGCCGCCACCGGATGGCTGCGGCGCAGTACGGCACGCAGGCGGGCGGTGAGTTCACGGGGGTCGCAGGGCTTGGCCAGGTAATCGTCGGCACCCAGTTCCAGGCCGAGGATGCGGTCCAGGGGTTCGCCACGGGCCGAGAGCATCAGCACCGGCAGGTCGGGGTGCTCATTGCGCAGTTGCTTGAGCAGCTCCAGGCCGCTGCCGTCGGGCAGCATCACGTCCAGTACCACCGCTGACGGCGCCGTTTCGGCCAGGGCGCGACGGGCGCTCAGGCCATCGTGGCAGGCCCGCACCAGAAAACCTTCCTGGCTCAGCCAACTGCTCAGGAGCTCGCACAGCTCCTGGTCATCATCAATCAGTAACAGGTCGCTCATGAATCTCTCAATTTAGCCATTGTCGACGCTTGCGATGCCCGCCACTGGCGAAGATCCCGCAGAGCAGGGCCAGAAGGGCCACGCCGCCGCCGGTGACGAACCACTGCTGTTGATCGGTCAACAGGCGGGGTGCCGGGTTGGCCTGGGCCTCTTTGAGCTGCAGCTTGAGGCGCTGGTTCTCCTGGCGCAAGCGGGTCAGTTGGGGGCTTTCCCGTTCGGCATCGGTATTTTGCAATTGTTTGCTCAGTTCATCGCGCAGGCGCTCGCTTTCTTTCAAGCGTTGCTGCAACTCGGTGATCTGACTGCCGGCGCTCAGGGACAACGGCGTGGAATGGCCGGTGTCCTGGGTTTCCTCGGCAAGGGCTGGAGCCCCGATCGACAACATGACCAACAGCAGGCACAGCGGACCTTGGCGCATCGAAACTCCTGATTCCAATCGAGTGTTGGGCAGGTTGTCGGCAGTCAAACGAGAATAATGAGCGATTGAGAGCGCGATGAACCGCGAAGGTTCATCGCACCCGGGAGGATTTACGGCATCGATTGCTTGAACGGCTTGACCAGTACATGGGCGTAGACGCCGCAGGTCACGAACGGGTCGGCGTCGGCCCAGGCCTGGGCGGCGCTCAGGGAGTCGAACTCGGCGACGATCAGGCTGCCGCTGAAACCGGCCGCGCCCGGGTCATTGCTGTCGATCGCCGGGTGCGGGCCGGCGAGTACCACGCGCCCCTGGTCCTTGAGCACTTGCAGCCGCTCCAGGTGCGCCGGCCGGTTGGCCAGGCGTTTTTCCAGGGAGTTGGCGACGTCTGTGGCAATGATTGCGTAAAGCATGTCAGTCCTCGGTTTTCGGGGTGGTGGGATCGGCGTCATGCAGGTGGCGCGAGAGGTAGATACCCTGGCCCACCAGGAACAATACGGTCATGCCCAGGCTGCCGAAGACCTTGAAGTCGACCCAGATGCTCTGGAAGGTGAAGGCGACAAACAGGTTGGCGGCGCCGCAGAACAGGAAGAAGGCGATCCAGGCGATGTTCAAGCGGGTCCATACCGGGTCTGGCAACGTCAGGGCGTGGCCCATGATGCGCTTGATCAGCAGGCGGTCGCCGACGAAGTGGCTGCCGATGAAGGCCAGGGCGAACAGCCAGTTGACCACCGGAGCTTTCCATTTAAGGAAGGTTTCGCTGTGGAAGGCCAGGGTCAGGCTACCGAAGACCAGGCAGGCGATCAGGGTCAGCCACTGGCTTTTTTCCAGCTTGCGCTGGGAGATGAACAGGGCGCCATACACCACCAGGGAACTGATGATCAGCACCGCTGTGGCGCTGTAGATGCCGCCCAGGGTGACTTCGTGACCGGCAAGGTCGACGACGCGGGGATCAATTTTATAGACGATGAAAAACAGGAACAGCGGGATGAAGTCGATGAATTGTTTCACAGTGGCAGCCAGAAGCAGGATGTCCCGGCATAATAACAAACATCCTTGGTAGCGAAAGCGCCAGCTGACTTGAGGTTTTATCGTCCTGTGAATGTTGATTTGCACTGCCATAGCACGGCCTCCGACGGCGCCCTGGCGCCCGCGGTTCTGGTTGCGCGTGCGTACGAGAGAGGCGTGCGAATCCTGTCCCTGACCGACCACGACACCCTCGAGGGGCTGGATGAAGCGCGCCAGGCGGCGCAGCAACTGGGCATGCAGCTGGTCAATGGCGTCGAGCTGTCCTGCACCTGGGGCGGCGCCACTATCCATGTGCTGGGCTACGGCTTCGATACCCAGGCCCCGGCTTTGGTGCAAGCCATCGAAAAGCTCCACGAAGGCCGCTGGCTGCGTTCGGAGGAGATCAGCCGCAAGCTGGCCCTCAAGGGCATGCCGGGAGCGCTGGAAGGCGCCCGGGCGATCCAGCAGGAACTGGGGGACAGTGGCAATGCACCGGCGCGGCCGCACTTTGCCGACTACCTGGTGCGTGCCGGCTTCGTGAAGGATCGCGCCGAGGCGTTTCGCAAATGGCTGGGGGCCGGCAAGCTGGGGGACGTCAAGCAGCACTGGCCGACCCTAGAAGAAACCGTTGGCACACTGCGGGCCGCGGGGGCCTGGGTCAGCCTGGCCCATCCCTGGCATTACGATTTCACCCGCAGCAAGCGTCGCCGCTTGGTTGCCGACTATATTCAAGCCGGTGGTCATGCCATCGAAGTGGTCAATGGCCACCAACCTGCAGAGCAAGTGGGCAGTTTGGCTATCCTTGCTCGTGAATTCGGACTGCTGGTCAGCGCTGGCAGTGACTTTCATGGCCCTGGAGGCTGGTCCGAGATTGGTGAATATCGCCCGGTCCCGGAAGACCTGCCGCCCCTTTGGTGTCGGTTCAAACATGAGCCAATTATTGCCGCCTGAACAGGTAGAGACAGTGAGTCAATTTTTCCAGATCCACCCGGAAAACCCCCAGCCACGCCTGATCAAACAGGCCGTCGAGATCATTCGCAGCGGCGGTGTGGTGATCTATCCCACGGATTCGTCCTACGCCGTCGCCTGCCAGATGGGTGACAAGGGCGCAATCGAACGGGTTCGACGCCTGCGCCAGTTGGACGACAAGCACAACTTCGCGCTGATCTGCAGCGACCTTTCGCAGTTGGGCCTGTTCGCCAAGATCGACACGGGCACTTTCCGTCTGCTCAAGGCCCATGTGCCGGGGCCCTACACCTTCATTCTCAACGCCACCCGGGAAGTGCCGCGCCTGCTGCTGCATCCCAAGCGCCGGACCATAGGCCTGCGGGTGCCGAGCAACCCGATCGCCCTGGCGCTGCTGGCCGAGCTGGGAGAGCCGCTGATGAGCGTCAGCCTGATCATGCCCGGTGATACCGAGGCCCTGAGCGATCCCTACGAGATGCGCCAGTTGCTGGAGCACCAGGTGGACCTGATCATCGATGGCGGTTTCGGCAGCACCGAGTCGTCCACGGTGATCAACCTCGCCGACGGCGAGCCGGAAGTGATCCGCGTCGGTTGCGGTGACCCTGCGCCGTTCATGGCCGAGGCCTAGATGTCCGCAGTGGAAACCGTCGACGACCAGGCCGGCGCCCAGCAGGAGCTGCCCTTCGCCATGGTCTACGGCCAGGCGGTCATGGAAATGCCCCTGGACCTGTACATCCCCCCGGATGCCCTGGAAGTCTTTCTCGAAGCCTTCGAGGGCCCGCTGGACCTGCTGCTGTACCTGATCCGCAAGCAGAACATCAACATCCTCGACATCCCGGTGGCGGAGATCACCCGCCAGTACATGGGTTATGTGGAGCTGATGCAGTCGGTGCGCCTGGAACTGGCCGCCGAGTATCTGGTGATGGCGGCAATGCTTGCCGAGATCAAGTCGCGCATGCTCCTGCCGCGCTCAGCCGAGGTCGAGGAAGAAGAGGACGATCCGCGGGCCGAACTGATCCGCCGCCTGCAGGAATACGAGCGCTTCAAGGCGGCCGCCGAGGGCATCGACGGCCTGAGCCGGGTCGGTCGCGATGTGCTGGTGCCCAAGCTCGACGCCCCGGAGGCCCGGGCGCGCAAGCTGCTGCCGGATGTGGCCCTGGAAGAGTTGCTGATGTCCATGGCCGAGGTGCTGCGCCGTGGCGACATGTTCGAAAGCCATCAGGTGAGCCGCGAGGCGCTGTCCACCCGCGAGCGCATGAGCGATGTGCTGGAACGGCTCAAGGGCGGCGGTTTCGTGCCCTTTGTCGAGTTGTTCACCGCCGAGGAAGGGCGCCTGGGGGTGGTGGTGACCTTCATGGCGATCCTCGAACTGGTCAAGGAATCCCTGGTCGAGCTGGTGCAGAATGAGCCCTTTGCGGCCATCCACGTACGGGCGCGAGCCGAATAACGAGCTTAAATCATGAACCTGAATGAACCCCGCGAGCTGGCGCCCCTGCTCGAAGCCTTTCTGTTGGCCTCGGGAAAACCCCAGTCCCTGGAACGCCTGTTCGAGCTCTTCGAAGAAGCCGAGCGGCCGGACCCGGCGGTCTTCAAGAAAGCCCTGGCCCTGCTCGGCAAGTCCTGCGAAGGGCGGGCCTTCGAGCTCAAGGAAGTGGCCTCGGGCTATCGCCTGCAGATCCGCGAGAAGTTCGCGCCCTGGGTCGGCCGCCTGTGGGAAGAGCGCCCGCAGCGTTACTCGCGCGCCATGCTGGAAACGATGGCCCTGATCGCCTATCGCCAACCCATCACCCGGGGCGAGATCGAGGACGTGCGTGGCGTGGCGGTCAACAGCCATATCGTCAAGACCCTGCTGGAACGTGAGTGGATCCGCGTGGTGGGGTATCGCGACGTACCGGGCAAGCCGGCGATGTTCGCCACCACCAAGGCATTTCTCGATCACTTCAACCTGAAGAACCTCGACGACCTGCCGCCCTTGGCGGAACTGCGGGAAATCGAGGCCGAGCCGGTACTGGAATTCGACGACGCGCCGGTGCCCGAGCACCTGCAACAACTGGCCGATGCCAGCGCCGAGCCGGAGGAGCCCAAGGAAGAAACCAGTTTCCATACCCTGCTGCTGGAGCTGGATTCCATGGAGGAGGGGATCAAGACCGACTTCGAAGACTTGCACCGTGATGGTGTGGTGGAACCGGAGCAGGGAGGAGTGCAAGAGCCGGTGCCGGATCTCCCGCAGGAGGAGGCCCGGACCGAATCTGAGTTCCTCGCCGATGAACCCGATGAATTCCCGGTCGAACCCGAGGACCGGCCGCCGGTCGAAGCAGAGGATGATGTGCTGGGCGTGGCTGAGGCCCGGGCCAAGTTGCTCGCCGCAGTAGCTGCACTGGAGCCTGCTACGCCGCAGTTGAGCGAGGAAGAGGCCGAAGCCCTGGCCCTGGCCGAAGCCATCGAAAACGAACGCCGCCTGCTGGACGATTGACCTTGTAGTCGCTGGCCGGCTCGGCGCATGGCTGGCGGTTTTTTTCGCCGGCAAGCCGGCTCCTACAGAGGTGATGGATGAGTTCTGCCAAGGATCCCTGCATCAGCGTGTGCAAGTTCAGCGATGACATCTGCATCGGCTGCGGGCGCAGCAAGCGTGAGATCAAGGCCTGGAAGAAGCTCGACAAGGCCGAGCGCCGTCAAGTGCTGGCTGAAGCCGCCATGCGCCTGCTGCAATTGCGCGCCACCGGCCGGCGGAAAAAGTCCTGAGGGGCGACTTATCAACTAGTCTGTGATGCGCAACCGCCGCCATGAGCGTATGATTCGCGACCCTTTGGCGATCCCTTCGCCACAGACCCTGTTTTCCACCCTTCAGGCCGCTCAAGCCTGAAGCGACACACCGGGAGGTGCCCAGATGAGCGATACCGATCAGAACGACCAGGAAATCCGTCCAGCCGGCGAAAAACTGCAGAAAGTCCTCGCCCGCATCGGCGTCGGCTCGCGCCGCGATGTCGAGTCCTGGATCAGCCAGGGCCGGATCAAGGTCAACGGCAAAGAGGCCACCCTGGGCCTGCGCGTCGACCTGCATGACGCCATTTCCATCGATGGCAAGGTGATCAAGCGCGAAGAGGCCGCCGAATCGGTGCGCCGCGTGATCATGTACAACAAGCCCGACGGCGAGATCTGCACCCGCGACGACCCGGAAGGCCGCCCGACCGTATTCGACAAGCTGCCGCGTCCGCGCGAAGGCCGCTGGATCAACATTGGCCGCCTGGACATCAACACCACCGGTCTTTTGATGTTCACCACCGACGGTGAGCTGGCCAACCGCCTGATGCACCCTTCCTACGAGATGGACCGTGAGTACGCGGTGCGTGTGCGTGGCGAGGTCGACGACGAGATGATCGAGCGCCTCAAGGCCGGCGTCATGCTCGAAGACGGCCCGGCCAAGTTCACCGACATTCAGCAGGCGCCCGGTGGCGAAGGTTTCAACCACTGGTACCACTGCGTGGTGATGGAAGGTCGCAACCGTGAAGTGCGCCGCTTGTGGGAATCCCAGGGCCTGGTGGTCAGCCGCCTGAAGCGCGTGCGCTTCGGTCCGGTGTTCCTCAACTCCGACCTGCCCATGGGCCGCTGGCGCGAAATGAGCCAGTACGAAGTCGATGTGCTCAGCGCCGAAGTCGGCCTGACGCCGGTGGCCATGCCGCAGCTCAATGCCAAGTCCAAGGACAAGCTGGAGCGCATGCAGCGCAAATCCTCGCGTCCGGTGGGCAAGAGCGAGCGCGTGCGCACCCTGCGTCCGGCCAATGGCAGCGCGGCCACGCCGCGTGTTTCCCGCGAGCCGCAGATCGAAGGCGAGCGTCCTGGCCGCAAGCCGGCTGCCCGTCCGGATGGCGAGCGTGGCTCCCGTGCTCCGCGTCCGGCTACTGGCCGCGGCACTCCGGTGGCCGAACGCCCGGCGGACACCAAGCGTCCGGCCAAGCCGGCGCCCAAGTCCAAGCGCCCAAGCCTGGTGCTGGACAAGGACGCACCGTCCGGCAAGCGCCGTGGCGCCCCGGCCGGTTCCGGCCAGCGTCCCGGTTTTGGTCGCCGCAAGCCGGAGTGATTCCCGGCCTGCCGACAAAAACGCCAACCTCCGGGTTGGCGTTTTTTTTTGCCTGCAACTGCGCAGGAGCCGGCTTGCCGGCGAACCGGGCCACCCGGCTTGCGCAGGCTGAAAGCGGCCTTCGCTTGCCAGCTCCTACGCTAGAAGGCGAACTGGCCGTCGAACACAGGCTTGTTATCCACCGCCAGCACTCCGGAGCTGAAGATCAGGTCCAGGTGATGGCTGCCTTTGGCGCCGCCCCCCAGGCCCAGGTGCAGGCCGCAATGGCGCTCTTCGAAGCCGGAGTTGCGCCCGTAGAGGGACCTGATGCCCTCGTTGGTGCCGATTCCCAGTTCCTCTATGCGCCGGTTGGACGGGTTGGCATCCAGGTACTTGTTGAAGTCATTGGCCAGCCCCGGCACCTCGGTGGCCACCCGGCTGATGCTGGAGTTCTCGATCCACAGTTCCAGCGGTGCTTTCAGCACCCCGTACTTGCGGGCGAAAGGGATGGTGCTGAGGAAGGTGCCGAGAAACTTCACATGGCCGTTGATGGCATCGCTGTGGGTGGCGATTTCCCCCGGTGCCAGGTCGTAGTTGCCGACGCCGTTGATGTCAGTCCATTTCTTCACGCTGTTCAAGGGCGCTTCGAAATATGAGCCCTGAAGGTCGCTGAAGCTCAGGGTGGTGGCCTGGGACAGGCGGCGGATCAGAGTGGCGTTGAGGTCGGCAATGCGTTGCGGCTCGACGCTGAAGGTGTCGTAGAAGTACTCGCCGTAATCCTTGAACAGCAGGGACTTCTTCCAGTGCTCGGCCATCAGCCCATGTAGTGGCCGCAGGAACTCCGGGCCGTCGGGGCGTGGCTGGGGCAGGGTCGAGGAGTCGTAGAAGAAAATGTACAGGTCACAGTCGATGATGGCCTGGGCAAGGGTCGCCGCCGGCTCCTGGTCCAGGCGCAGGGCGCTGACCGTCAGTGGGGTGGCCTGGCGCGACTGTTCGAGGATGGCGCTGACCATGGCCTGGTACTCGGCGGTGTGGCCGATCACCACCCTGGAGGGCTGGGCGCCGCTCAAGGCCGGATGCCGCTCGAGGTAGTACAGGAAATGGCGGATGGCGCGGGTCTGGTCCATAAAACCTCCCTGGAGGACAAAGGTGACCGGCGCAGGCACCAGGCCTGCACCGGTCCGGGCGCCTTACATCGGCCACATGGCGGTGCCGAATGGCACCACCGCGTCAGCCTGCATCATTTCCACTGCTGCTTCATGGGTGGCGGCTTCGAACCAATCGTCCAGTTGCAGTTCGGTTTCCAGGTCTTGTTCCAGTGCTTGCATGGTGTCTCTCCTAGATACAGTGCGTGTAAGCAGTCCATTGGCGGAGCAGTTGAACAGCGGAGAACGGGAAGGTTGCTGGGCCGCTCATCCACTCCCGGAACTTGTCGGCTGGCTGAGCCGGCAAGTGGCTGGAAACCTAGTCCAGGGCATTTTGAAGTGCAAAAAAATAATTAGATTATTTTCTGCTGAACTTTATTTTCTATTTTGAGGTGAAATATTTATCCCTTGAAAACAAAAAGCTAAGGCTTTTCCGCTTGTCGGGCGGTGTGGGTGTCAATTTGCAGTCGGTTCGCCAGTTGATCTGGTTTGGCAATTTATCGTTACGCCTCGTAAAGAAAAAATTACGAAATGCGCCGTGATCCGCCTGTAATCCGCGGCGATGGATGCACTGTAAGGAAAAGCTGCCGGCAGTTGTTCGGGAAAGCCACCGCCGAGGCTCTAGCCCGCTTGTTCCGGGGCGCCAAGGCAGGTGAGATGCACATCTGCCTGCGTACAGGTGCATAACAAGAAGGAGGCGCAATGAACGCCGTAACCGACTTTCACTCACACCCTTCGATGGGCGATGGCCTTCGCTCATTCATCGACGACCCCACTCGGTCCGTCCACTTTCGCGCCGCCGATGCCGAGCATCGGGCTGGCCCCGCAGGATTCCGGTTACCGGCACGCTGATAAAGCGGTGTCTGGCGGCAGGGAGTCAGGGGTGTACAATGCGCGGCGTTTTAACTGTGACCCAACTGCGTACCCGCGCATTTTGCGCCTGAAACGTGCTTTCCAGACCGCTTGCGAGGCGCTGAAGAGCTCGCTGCAAGGCCAATAAACTCAAGGTTATCCACCTTGTTCACTCCGCCGCGTCACGAGCGTGGTGGGTTCGATTTCGTCACAGATAAAAACAAACAGGTGACGCATGACCGTTAAAAGAACGCTGAACTTCTGGTGCCTGCGCTGGGGTTTGATCCGCGCCGCTTAAGCCTTTACCGGGCGGCAACGTCTGACACACATTACCTTGCGTGAGAGCCTTTTCATGAGTGGACAAAACTCGCATTCGGGCGAGCTGAAACGCGGCCTGAAGAATCGCCATATTCAACTGATCGCCCTGGGCGGCGCGATTGGTACCGGTTTGTTCCTGGGGTCGGCCGGGGTGCTCAAGTCCGCCGGCCCGTCGATGATCCTCGGTTATGCCATCTGCGGTTTCATCGCTTTCATGATCATGCGCCAGCTCGGCGAGATGATCGTCGAGGAGCCGGTGGCCGGCTCCTTCAGCCACTTTGCCCATAAATACTGGGGCGGCTTTGCCGGTTTCCTCTCGGGCTGGAACTGCTGGATCCTCTATATCCTGGTGGGCATGTCGGAGCTGACAGCGGTCGGCAAGTATGTGCACTACTGGTGGCCGGACGTCCCGACCTGGGCCTCGGCAGCCGTGTTCTTCGTCATGATCAACGCCATCAACCTGGCCAACGTCAAGGTCTTCGGCGAGGCCGAGTTCTGGTTCGCCATCATCAAGGTGGTCGCCATCGTCGGCATGATCGCCCTGGGCAGCTACCTGCTGGTCAGTGGCCACGGCGGCCCGCAGGCCTCGGTGAGCAACCTGTGGTCCCACGGCGGCTTCTTCCCCAATGGGGTCAGCGGCCTGGTGATGGCCATGGCAATCATCATGTTCTCCTTCGGTGGCCTGGAAATGCTCGGTTTCACTGCAGCGGAAGCCGACAAGCCGAAGACCGTGATCCCCAAGGCGATCAACCAGGTGATCTATCGCATCCTGATTTTCTACATCGGCGCCCTGGTGGTGCTGCTGTCGCTGACGCCGTGGGACACCCTGCTGGTGACCCTGAACGCTTCCGGCGATGCCTACAGCGGCAGCCCCTTCGTCCAGGTGTTCTCGATGCTGGGCAGCAACACCGCGGCGCACATCCTCAACTTCGTGGTCCTGACCGCGGCGCTGTCGGTGTACAACAGCGGCACCTATTGCAACAGCCGCATGCTCCTGGGCATGGCCGAGCAGGGCGATGCGCCCAAGGCCCTGGCCAAGATCGACAAGCGCGGCGTGCCGGTGATGTCGATCCTCGCTTCGGCGCTGGTGACCTTCGTCGCCGTGGTGCTCAACTACCTGATTCCGCAGCATGCCCTGGAGCTGCTGATGTCCCTGGTAGTGGCGACCCTGGTGATCAACTGGGCGATGATCAGCTACTCGCACTTCAAGTTCCGCCAGCACATGGAGCGTACCGGCCAGACCTCGCTGTTCAAGGCGCTGTGGTACCCCTACGGCAACTATGTCTGCCTGGCGTTCGTGGTGTTCATCCTGGGCATCATGCTGATGATTCCGGGCATCCAGATCTCGGTGTACGCGATCCCGGTGTGGGTGGTGTTCATGTGGGTCTGCTACTGCATCAAGAACAAGCGCAGTGCCCAGCACGCGCTGCAGGCAGCCAGTGCTTCGCTGAAGTAAGCGCGGCCCTGGCAACGACTAACCCGGCTCCGGCCGGGTTTTTCATGGCCGTGATTTTTGTCGGGGGCTGAGATCGCTTTCGCCGGCAAGCCGGCTCCTACGGTGTGCCTGACCGCTGTAGGGGGCTGGCTTGCCAGCGAAGAGGCCCGCAAGAGCGTGGGGAATGGGGGTATCCTATGCGCCCTGAAGACGGATTCCTGTTCCATGCTGGTGATTTCCAACAACGTGCATCTGCCGGATGCCGAGATCGAGCTGACCGCCATCCGTGCCCAGGGCGCCGGTGGGCAGAACGTCAACAAGGTGTCCAGCGCGGTGCACCTGCGCTTCGACATTCCGGCTTCGTCCCTGCCTCCGTTCTACAAGGAGCGCCTGCTGGCGTTGCGCGACAGCCGCATCACCAGTGACGGCGTGATCATCCTCAAGGCCCAGCAGTACCGAACCCAGGAGCAGAACCGCGCCGATGCCCTGGAGCGCCTAACCGAGCTGATTCTCAGCGCCATCAAGGTGGAGAAGAAGCGCCGCCCGACCAAGCCGACCCTGGGTTCGAAGAAGCGCCGCCTGGAGACCAAGGCCAAGCGCGGCAGCATCAAGGCCGGGCGCGGCAAAGTGGACTTCTAGCGCGCCTCGCGTTCCTGGCGCAGCTTGGGCGCCTGGTGGTACAGGTACAGGCTCAGCACCAGGCCGGTGCAGGCAGCGATGGCGGCGAACAGGAAGATCGAGGCAAAGCCGAAACCAGCAGCAATCGCCCCCGCCAGCGGGCCGGTGATGCCCAGCGACAGGTCGATGAACAGCGAGTAGGCCCCCACTGCCGCGCCGCGGCTGGAGGCTGGCACCAGGTTCACCGCTTCCACCCCCAGGGCCGGGAATACCAGGGAGAAGCCGAAGCCGCTCAGGGCTGCGCCGGCCAGGGCCCAATTGGCATCCGGGGCCAGCCACAGCAGCAACAGGCCGAGGGTTTCCACCGACAGGCAGGCAATCGCCACGCGAAAGCCGCCGAGGCGGTTGATCAGGTTGCCGAACAGCAGTCGCGCGCCGATGAAGCTGGCACCGAACAGGCTCAGGCACAGTACGGCGTTGTCCCAGTGCCGGGTGGCGTAGTACAGGGTGATGAAGGTGGCGATGGTGCCAAAGCCGATGGAGCCCAGGGCCAGGCCGCAGCCATGGGGAAATACCTTGCCCAGCACGTGGATGAACGGCAAGCGCTCGCCGGCAACGATCGGCGCGGCGAGTTTCGGCCAGGCCAGCAGCAGGCCGAGCAGCGCCAGCAGGATGATGCTCGCTCCCATGCTCCACAGCCCCAGCCGGCTTACCAGCCACACCCCCAGCGGCGCGCCGATGGCCAGGGCGCCGTAGCTGGCGATGCCGTTCCAGGAAATCACCTTGGCGGTATTCTGCGCCCCGACCCGGCCGATGCCCCAGCCGATGGAGCCCGAGCCCACCAGGCTTTCCGCGCTGCCCAGGACCAGGCGGCCGACCAGCAAGCTGATCAGGCTCAGGGTCGGCAGGTTGTGCAGCCAGGCCGAAAGCAGCATGAACACCCCGCTCAAGCCACAGCCGGCCAGGCCGTACATCACCGCGCGCTTGCTGCCCAGATTGTCGATGATGCGCCCGGCATAGGGCCGGCTGAGCAGGGTGGCCAGGTATTGCACGCTGATCACCAGGCCGGCGATCACGGCGCCAAAGCCCAGCTCGCTGTGCACGTAGCCCGGCAGCACCGCCAGCGGAATGCCGATATTCAGGTAGCCGATAAAGGTGAACAGGACGATGGAGACGACGTGCAGCGTGACCGTCAAGGGGCGCTGGGTATCTGGCATGGGAAGGGGACCACTGCGACAGCTCAATAGATAGGCTGCTTATGATACCGATGTGCAGGGAGGGGTTGTGGGGGAAATCGATGTGTTGTTCAGATTTTTACCTGGCCGGAGTCGGTTCAGGCGTCATTGTTGCCCAGCAACCGGGTGGTGACCAGGGCGGCCAGGGCGTTTTCCTGGGTGCCGAAGCGGGCCAGCAGGGCGGCCTGTTTTTCTTCGCTGAGGCGATTCCACACGTCGATCATCTGTTCGGCAGTGCCGATCAGCACGCTGGCTTGGGTTTCGCTGAAGGATTCGGTCATGGTGCGGCGGGGCTCGGTAGGAGGGTTTCAGGCGGTGTGGAAAGCGCTTGAGTAGCGCTTTCCACACGGTCTGGTTACAGCTTTCAGTCTTCGCTGTCGGCCTTGCGGCTGTCGGCGGCTTCTTGCACTACAGGCTTGTCGGCACTGGCTTGTGGCGGAGTTGTCTGCTCAGTTTCGTGCAGGCTTGGGAAGGGGAGATTCGGGATCTCATGCATGTCGTTGCTCCTCGCAAAGTCTGTTTTTTAAATCGCTGGGTAGATCCGCGCTTTTAAAAAGCTTGGGCAGGATACAGCACTGGAAATGACAAAAAGATTTTTATCGCGCTTTTTGGGATGAAAGGGATTTCATCGAGTGGTGCGGCTTGCCGTCACAGGCAGCCAGAGGGCTGCCTGTGACGGTGCGCAAGTTGCTATACGACCCGGGCGATGGCTTCAGCCAGCAAGTCCAGGCGGCTGGCGTCGATCCCGGCCACGTTGGCGCGGCCGGAGCTGACCATGTACACGCTGTGGTGGTCGCGCAGTTCCTGGACCTGGGCAGGGCTCAGGCCGGTGTAGGAGAACATTCCCCGTTGCACGCCGATATGCGCGAAACGTTCGGCCAGGCCGTAAGGCTGCAAGGCCTCCAGCAGGCCGGCGCGCAGTTGCGCGATTCGCAGGCGCATGGCTTCCACTTCGTCCGCCCAGAGGCTTTTCAGCTCCGGGTCGCCGAGGATGGTGGCGACCACCGCCGCGCCGTGATCCGGTGGCGTGGACCACAGGTTACGGGCGATATGGGCCAGTTGGCTGCGCACATCGAGCAATTTCTCGGCGTCCTGGGTGCAGACGATCAACGCGCCGGTCCGGTCGCGGTACAGGCCGAAGTTCTTCGAGCAGGAGCTGGTGATCAGCACTTCCGGCAGTTCGGCGGCGAACAGCCGCACTGCCCAGGCATCCTGCTCCAGGCCGTCGCCGAAGCCCTGGTAGGCGAAGTCGATCAGCGGCAGCAGCTTGCGGCTGCGTACCACGTCCAGCACGCGTTGCCAGTCGGCGTGGCCGAGGTCGAAGCCGGTGGGGTTGTGGCAGCAGGCGTGCAGCAGCACCACGTCGCCCTCGGGCACCTGGTTCAGGGTCGCCAGCATGGCCTCGACGTCCAGGCGGTTGTCGCTGCCCACATAGGGGTAGTGACTGACCTTGACCCCGGCCGCGGCAAAGATGGTCTCGTGGATCGGCCAGGTCGGGTTGCTCAACCACACGCCACGGCCCGGCAGGCAGTGGGCGATGAAGTCGGCACTCAGGCGCAGGGCGCCAGTGCCGCCCGGGGTTTGCGTGGCGCCGGCACGCTGGGTGGCGATCAGTTTCGAATCGCTGCCCAGTACCAGTTCATTGATCACCTTGCCGAAGGCCGCGTCGCCATGGCCGCCGATGTAGATCTTGGTGTCCTGGCTGTCCACCAGGCGCTGTTCGGCCAGCTTCACCGAGCGCGGGATCGGCGTCAGGCCCTGGGAGTCCTTGTAGACCCCCACGCCGAGGTCGAACTTGCGCGGGTTGGGATCGTTGGCGTAGGCCCCCATCAGGCCGAGAATCGGGTCGCCGGGAACCCGGCCGATGGCGTCGAAGTGCATTACTTGCGTCCTTCTGCGGTCTTGGCCACTTCATCGGTGCGGGCTGCCATGATGAAGTCGTTGCGGTGCAGGCCCTTGATCGAGTGGCTCCACCAGGTCACGGTGACCTTACCCCACTCGGTGAGCAGGCCCGGGTGGTGGCCTTCGGCCTCGGAGATCTCGCCCATGGCGTTGGTGAAGGCCAGGGCAAATTTGAAGTTCTTGAACAGGAAGACTTTTTCCAGCTGCATTACGCCATCGCGAACTTCGATGTTCCAGTCAGGGATCTGCTTGATCAGTACCGGCAGTTCTTCGTCGCTGACTTGAGGAGCATCGGCACGGCAGGCTTCGCAATGGGCTTGGTTCAGAGCGGTCATGGTGGGTTCCCAGGATTCAATTCTTGTTGGAAGTTACTATCTTTCGCAGCGGCTCGCGAGTGCGGGCCGCTCAGGCCGCCTTGGGTTTTGGCGGAAACTTGGGGGCGTGCAGGCCCAGCTGCATGCCTTGGTGGACCAGGGCCATGATGTCTTCGTGGGCCAGGTCGAACAGGCGCTTGAGGTTGGGCAGGGTGAAATAGATCGGCTGCAGGATGTCGATGCGATACGGCGTGCGCATGGCTTCCAGCGGGTCGAAGGCCTGGTGTTCCGGCTCTTCGGACAGGCTGTACACGGTCTCCTTGGGCGAGGACAGGATGCCGCCGCCATAGATGCGCCGCCCGGCCGGGGTGTCCACCAGGCCGAACTCGATGGTCATCCAGTACAGGCGCGCCAGGTACACCCGCTCTTCCTTGGTGGCTTGCAGGCCGAGCTTGCCGTAGGTGTGGGTGAATTCGGCGAACCAGGGGTTGGTCAGCAGCGGGCAGTGGCCAAAGATCTCGTGGAAGATGTCCGGCTCTTGCAGGTAGTCGAGTTCTTCGCGGGTGCGAATGAAGGTCGCCACGGGAAAGCGCTTGCTGGCCAGCAGTTCGAAGAAAGTCTGGAAGGGGATCAGCGCCGGTACCCGGGCCACTTGCCAGCCGGTGGTTTCACCCAGGACCTTGTTGATTTCGCCCAGTTGCGGAATACGGTCGTGGGGCAATCCGAGCTTGTCGATGCCGTCCAGGTATTCCTGGCACGCACGGCCCTCGATCACTTTCAACTGGCGTGTGATCAGGGTGTTCCACACCGCGTGCTCTTCGGGTGGATAGTCGATAAAACCTTGCGCGTCGGGCTCGCGGGCCACGTACTGCGTCTGCTTCATGCTGCTCTCCTGCCAGGGGATGCGTTCTTGTTATGTGTGACCCCAGTGATACCCGAGGGTGCGACGCTTTGCAGCAGGTGGCCGGTGCGGGTAGAGGGCTGTCGCGCATCAATTTGTAAAGTAAACGTTACGAATCTGGCGGGGTCTCCACCCTGTGGTGGGTTTTCAGGTTTGAAAAAGCCGTTTGCTGTCACATAATCTTGACGACTATCTGCGCCATCCTGCAGAAAGTTTGTAAAACCCGATGCCATAAGCGTCGGTTTTCGGCGCTTATGCCTTTCACTGCCAGTCCCAGGGCCTTCCTTCTATGCGTATCAAAGTTCACTGCCAGAATCGCATCGGCATCCTGCGCGACATTCTCAACCTGCTGGTGGAATACGGGATCAACGTGGCCCGTGGCGAGGTGGGGGGCGAGCATGGAAATGCCATCTATTTGCACTGCCCGAACCTGATCAACCTGCAATTCCAGGCACTGCGCCCCAAGTTCGAGTCCATCGCCGGGGTGTTTGGCGTCAAGCGAGTCGGGTTGATGCCCAGCGAGCGCCGGCACATGGAGCTCAATGCGCTGTTGGGGGCCCTGGAATTCCCGGTGCTGTCCATCGACATGGGCGGCTCCATCGTGGCGGCCAACCGGGCTGCAGCGCAGTTGCTGGGGGTGCGGGTGGACGAGGTGCCGGGCATTCCCCTGTCGCGCTACGCCGAAGACTTCGACCTGCCGGAACTGGTGCGGGCCAACCAGTCGCGGATCAACGGGTTGCGGGTCAAGGTCAGGGGCGATGTGTTCCTGGCGGACATCGCGCCGCTGCAATCGGAACATGACGACAGCGAAGCCATGGCCGGCGCGGTATTGACCTTGCACCGGGCGGATCGCGTTGGCGAGCGCATCTACAACGTGCGCAAGCAGGAGCTGCGGGGCTTCGACAGCATCTTCCAGAGTTCGAAAGTCATGGCGGCGGTGGTGCGTGAGGCTCGGCGCATGGCGCCGCTGGATGCGCCGTTGCTGATCGAGGGCGAGACCGGGACCGGCAAGGAGCTGCTGGCCCGTGCCTGTCACCTGGCCAGCCCGCGCGGGCAGTCGCCGCTGATGGCCCTGAACTGCGCCGGGTTGCCGGAGTCCATGGCCGAGACCGAACTGTTCGGCTACGGCCCCGGCGCCTTCGAGGGGGCTCGGGCAGAGGGCAAGCTGGGGCTGCTGGAGCTGACCGCCGGTGGCACCCTGTTTCTCGACGGGGTAGGGGAGATGAGCCCGCGCTTGCAGGTCAAGCTGCTGCGCTTCCTGCAGGATGGCTGCTTCCGCCGGGTCGGCAGCGATGAAGAGGTGTACCTGGATGTGCGGGTGATCTGCGCGACCCAGGTGGATCTTTCCGAGCTGTGCGCCAGGGGCGAGTTCCGCCAGGACCTCTATCACCGGTTGAATGTGCTGTCCCTGCACATTCCGCCATTGCGCGAATGCCTCGACGGCCTGCCCCCCCTGGTGGAGCACTTTCTCGACCAGGCCAGCCGGCAGATCGGTTGCCCGTTGCCGCGTCTGGCGCCGGCGGCCATGGAACGCCTCAGTCACTACCACTGGCCGGGCAATGTGCGGCAACTGGAGAACGTGCTGTTTCAGGCGGTTTCCCTGTGCGATGGCGGTACGGTCAAGACCGAGCACATCCGGCTGCCGGACTATGGTGCGCGCCAGCCGCTTGGCGATTTCTCCCTGGAGGGTGGCCTGGAACAGATTGTCGGGCGCTTTGAAAAGGCCGTGCTCGAGAGTCTGTACGCCGAACATCCCAGTAGCCGTCAGCTGGGCAAGCGGCTGGGGGTTTCCCACACCACCATCGCCAACAAACTGCGCGAATACGAGGTCGGCAAGAATGCCGGCGACAATCCCTAGGCTTGTATCCGGGCCGTTACTTGCCGGTAGCGGCATAAGACCGCCGTTTTTCCGTCTTCTGTCAGCGCTGTTTTTTCCTCTGTAATCAGGCAAAGCCTTGCCCCGCCTGGGGATCACCACTGCGTGAAAAAGTTGGTGCGCTTATTGCTTATGGCTTCGCAGTACAGCGGTGGGCGGCAAACGTCCGGCAGACAGAGGAAAGACTGTGGACAAGTACCTTTATGTGGCAATGACCGGCGCCAGCCAGAATGCACTGGCGCAAAAGGCTCATGCCAACAATCTGGCGAACATCTCTACCAATGGTTTTCAGCGCGACCTGGAGCAGGCCCGTGCGATGCCGGTATTTGGTGACAGCTTTCCGGCGCGCGCCTTTGCCATGAGCGAGCGCCCGGCAACGGATTTCAGTGCCGGCTCGATGGTGGAGACCGGTCGTGACCTGGACGTGGCCGTCAGCGGCAACGGCTGGATCGCCGTGCAGAGCCCCGACGGCAGCGAAAGCTATGTGCGCACCGGCAGTTTGAATGTCGACGCCCTGGGTGTGCTGCGCGCCGGCAACGGCATGCCGGTGATGGGCAATGGCGGTCCGATCGCCGTGCCGCCGGAGCAGAAGATTGAAGTCGGCCAGGACGGCACCATCAGCATTCGCGCCATGGGCGAGGGCCCGCGAGTCATGGCCGAGGTCGACCGCATCAAGCTGGTCAATCCGGACATCAAGAACCTCACCAAAGGCCTGGACGGCTCGATCAAGACCAAGGACGGCCAGCCGGCACCCGCCGATGCCAATGTCCAGGTGGTCTCGGGCTTCCTGGAGTCGAGCAACGTCAACGCCGTTGAAGAGATGACCGCGGTGCTGGCCTTGTCCCGGCAGTTCGAATTGCACGTGAAGATGATGAACAGCGCCAAAGAAGACGACCAGGCCATGGCTCGGGTCTTGCAGATCAGCTAATTACCAGTATCTAGCGCCGTAAAACAGGCGCGAGAGGAGAAATCAATGCTTCCGGCTCTATGGGTTGCCAAAACCGGTCTGTCCGCCCAGGACACCAACCTGACTGTCATTTCCAACAACTTGGCGAACGTCTCGACCACGGGCTTCAAACGTGATCGCGCCGAGTTCCAGGACCTGCTGTACCAGATCAAGCGTCAGCCGGGGGCCCAGTCCACCCAGGACAGCGAGCTGCCAACCGGCCTGCAGGTCGGTACCGGTGTGCGCATTGTCGGCACCCAGAAGAACTTCACCGCCGGCAGCCTGCAGACCACCGAGCAGCCTCTGGACCTGGCCATCAACGGCCGCGGTTTCTTCCAGATCCTGCAGCCCGATGGCACCACGGCCTACACCCGTGACGGTACTTTCCACCTGAACTCCGACGGCCAGATCGTCACCGCCAGCGGTTTTGCCCTGGAGCCTGCGGTTGTCGTGCCCAACGATGCGCAGACCTTCACCGTAGGCCAGGACGGCACCGTGTCCATCACCATTGCCGGCAACCCGGCGTCCCAGGTGATCGGCAACCTGCAAACCGCCGACTTCATCAACCCGGCAGGCCTGCAGGCCCAGGGCAACAACCTGTTCCTGGAAACCGCCGCCAGTGGCGCGCCGCAGATCGGTACCCCGGGCCTCAACGGTTTCGGCACCACACTGCAGAACACTCTGGAAGCCTCCAACGTCAGCACCGTTGAGGAGATGGTCAACATGATCACCACTCAGCGCGCTTACGAGATGAACTCCAAGGTGATCTCCACCGCGGACCAGATGCTCTCGTTCATTACGCAGAAGCTGTAATCAAGTCTTGAGGTCGCCACGGGTCTGAAGTGGCGCACCGGCAACATCGTGAGGAAGGGTCATGAATCGGTTTATTTGTGTTCTAGCGCTGAGTGGGAGTGCCGTGCTCGCGGGCTGTGTCGCCCCGCCGCCCAAGCCCAATGACCCTTACTACGCGCCGGTGCTGCCGCGTACGCCGCTGCCTTCCGCGTCCAACAACGGTTCGATCTACCAGGCCGGCTTCGAGCAGAACCTGTACAGCGACCGCAAGGCGTTCCGGGTCGGTGACATCATCACCATCACCCTGAACGAGCGGACCAACGCCAGCAAGGGTGCCAACTCGGCGCTGACCAAGACCAGTTCCAACAGCATTGGCCTGACCTCGCTGTTCGGTGCCGTGCCCAACACCAACAATCCGCTGGGCGACGGCGACCTGACCTTGAATGCCGGCTACAGCGGCAACCGCGCCACCAAGGGCGACAGCAAGGCGGCCCAGAGCAATAGCCTGACCGGTTCGATCACCGTGACCGTGGCCGACGTACTGCCCAACGGCATCATCGCGGTGCGCGGCGAGAAGTGGATGACCCTCAACACCGGCGATGAGCTGGTGCGGATTGCAGGCCTGGTACGGGCGGACGACATCGCCACCGACAACACCGTGTCCTCGACCCGGGTCGCGGATGCTCGCATCACCTATTCGGGCACCGGCTCGTTTGCCGATGCCAACCAGCCTGGCTGGTTCGACCGTTTCTTCCTCAGCCCGCTGTTCCCTTTCTAGGTGATGAAAAGACTCATGCTCAATTTCAAGCACCTGATGGCGGCGGCGTTGTTGCTGTCCACTTCCCTTGGCGTCCAGGCCGAGCGGTTGAAGGACATCGCCAGCATTTCCGGCGTGCGTTCCAACCAGTTGATCGGCTATGGCCTGGTGGTCGGGCTTAACGGTACCGGCGACCAGACTACCCAGACGCCGTTCACCCTGCAGACCTTCAACAACATGCTGTCGCAGTTCGGCATCAAGGTGCCGGCCGGCTCCGGCAACGTGCAGTTGAAGAACGTCGCGGCGGTGTCGGTGAGTGCCGATCTGCCGGCGTTCGCCAAACCGGGCCAGCAGGTGGATATCACCGTGTCCTCCATTGGTAACTCCAAGAGCCTGCGCGGCGGCACCTTGCTGCTGACGCCGCTCAAGGGTATCGATGGCAACGTCTACGCCATCGCCCAGGGCAACCTGGTGGTGGGTGGTTTCGATGCCGAAGGACGCGACGGTTCGAAGATCACCGTCAACGTACCGTCGGCCGGGCGGATTCCTGGTGGCGCCTCGGTCGAGCGTGCCGTGCCCAGTGGTTTCAACCAGGGCAATAGCCTGACCCTGAACCTCAACCGTTCGGATTTCACCACCGCCAAGCGCATCGTCGACAAGATCAACGACATGCTCGGCCCAGGCGTGGCCCAAGCCATCGACGGTGGCTCGATCCGGGTGACCGCGCCCCTGGACCCAAGCCAGCGTGTGGACTACCTGTCGATCCTGGAGAATCTGGAGATCGATCCGGGGCAGGCGGTGGCCAAGGTCATCATCAACTCCCGTACCGGCACCATCGTCATCGGCCAGAACGTCAAGGTCTCGCCGGCGGCGGTGACCCACGGCAGCCTGACCGTGACCATTACCGAAGACCCGATCGTCAGCCAGCCCGGCCCTCTGTCCAATGGCCAGACCGCGGTGGTGCCCCGCTCGCGGGTCAATGCTCAGCAGGAAGCCAAGCCGATGTTCAAGTTCGGCCCGGGCACCACTCTGGATGAGATCGTCCGGGCGGTGAACCAGGTGGGCGCGGCGCCAGGCGACTTGATGGCCATCCTTGAAGCCTTGAAACAGGCCGGCGCCTTGCAGGCCGACCTGATCGTGATTTGAGGTGAGCGCCATGGATATTCGTAAGAGCGGACTGATTGGCAGCGGCGATTCCGGGTCTTACTCCGACCTCAACCGCCTGCAGCAACTGAAGGTCGGCGACAAGGACGGCGAAGCCAACGTGCGCAAAGTGGCGCAGGAGTTCGAGTCGCTGTTTCTCAATGAAATGCTCAAGTCCATGCGCAAGGCCACTGACGTCATAGGCCAGGACAACCCGCTCAATACCCCGGCCGCCAAGCAGTACCAGGACATGTATGACCAGCAGTTGGCGGTGTCCCTGTCTCGCGAGGGTGGCGGTATCGGCCTGGCCAATGTGCTGATGCGCCAGATGATGAAGAACAAGCCGGCTCATCCGAATGCGGCCACCACGACTTTGCCGGCCGCGGCGCCGGTGGCGACTCCGACGCCGATCGCTGCCGGTACCACGGCCCAGGATGGTCCGTTGAGCCGGGTCAACGGCCAGCGCCCGATGTGGGCTTCGCGGGCCCACGATCCTTTGCGCACGAGCGTGGCGCATAACGACATGGTGCTGCTCAACCAGCGGCGTCTGTCCCTGCCCAGCAAGCTCACCGATCGCCTGTTGACCGGCATCGTGCCGTCGGCCGGTGCCGCCGAGGGCGGCGCACAGAACGCCGCGCCGACCCGCAACAGCCCGGCCGCCGATGCCGTGCTGCGGGGCGAGTGGCGGGTCAATCAGGGCTACGCCGCGTCCCAGGGCAAGATGCGGGTCTATGGCCGGGCCATGGCCCAGCCGCCGCTGGCACCGGCCAAGCGTGCCTTCAGTTCCGCCGACGACTTCGTCGCCACCATGCTACCGATGGCGCAGCAGGCGGCCCAGCGTATCGGGATCGATCCACGCTACCTGGTGGCCCAGGCCGCCCTGGAAACCGGCTGGGGCAAATCGGTGATGCGCCAGCAGGATGGCAGCAGCAGCCACAACCTGTTCGGCATCAAGGCCGGCAGCAGTTGGCAGGGTGCACAGGCCCGGGCGATCACCAGCGAGTTTCGCAACGGGCAGATGGTCAAGGAGACGGCGGCGTTCCGTTCCTACGATTCCTATCAGGACAGCTTCCACGATCTGGTGACCTTGTTGCAGAGCAACAATCGCTATCAAGAAGTGCTGAAGGTGGCCGATAAACCAGAACAGTTTGTTCGCGAGTTGCAAAAAGCCGGGTATGCAACGGACCCGGATTACGCAAGCAAAATTTCGCAGATAGCCAAGCAGATGAAGAATTACCAGAACTACGCTGCGGCTGGCGTTTCCACGAATTTATAAGGTCTGAATCATGAGTTTGCTCAATATCGGGATGTCGGGGCTGGCCGCCAGCCAAACGTCGTTGATGACCACGGGTAACAACATTGCCAACGCCGACACCGCCGGGTACTCGCGTCAGCAGACCGTGCAGGGCACCAAGGCCTCCAGCCAGAATGGCAACGTCTTCATCGGCACCGGCACCACCCTGGCGGACGTGCGCCGGGTCTATAACAGCTTCCTCGATGCCCAGTTGCGCACCGCCACCTCGCTCAACAGCGATGCCGCGGCGTTCCAGGGGCAGATCAGCCCGATCGACCAATTGCTCTCGGACAGCGGCACCGGCATGACCGGCGCCCTGACCAAGTTCTTCGCCTCGGTGCAGAACCTCAACGCCAAGCCTACCGACGAGGCTTCCCGGCAGTTGCTGCTCAGCGACACCCAGGCCCTGAGCAACCGTTTCAACTCGGTATCCAGCCAGCTCAACCAGCAGAACACCAATATCAACGGCAACCTGGCGAACATGGCGGACCAGGTCAACAAGCTGGCCAACACCGTGGCCCAGCTCAACCAGAAGATTTCCGAGCTGTCGACCAACGGCAACGGCATGCCCAACGATCTGCTCGATGCGCGTAATGAAACCGTGCGCCAGCTTTCGACCTTCATCGGCGTGCAGGTCTCGGAGCGTGGCTCCAGCGTCGACCTGTACCTGGGCAGCGGCCAGCCGCTGGTCATGGGTAACTCGGCCAATACCCTGGAAGTGGTGCAGGGCAAGAACGACCCGAGCCGCTCCGCGCTGCAGTTGAACCGGGGCTCGAGCAGCATCGACATCACCAACCTCACCACCGGTGGCGAGATCGGCGGCCTGCTGCGCTACCGCAGCGAAGTGCTGGATCCGGCGATGAACGAGCTGGGCCGCGTAGCCCTCGTGGTCGCCGACCAGATGAACAGCCTGATGGCTCAGGGCATCGACAAGAACGGTGATTTCGGCGGCAACCTGTTCAACGACATCAACAGCGCCCGGATGATCAGCCAGCGCAGCATTGGCAGTGCCACCAACAGCGCAGGCTCGGGCAACTTCGATGTCACCATCAAGGACACTGGCAAGCTGAGTACCAGCGACTACACCGTGACCTTCAGCAGTGCCACCGACTACAGCGTCAAGCGCTCCGATGGCACCGACATGGGCAGCTTCAGCACCACCACCAGCCCGGCACCGGTGATCGATGGCTTCTCGCTGAAACTCAATGGGACGGTCGGTGCCGGTGACAGCTTCAAGATCACCCCGACCCGCAATGCCGCCACCACCATCCAGACCGAAATGACCGACCCCAAGCGCCTGGCCCTCGCGGCTCCGCTGAAGGCCGAGCTGGCTGCCGGGCTCAAGAGCTCCCTGAGCATTTCCGCGCAGCCTTCCTTGAGCGTGCCGATCGACAACTACGACGCCGCAGCCAAGCTTGAGATGCAGACCGCAATCAAGAATTCGGGCCCGGTCAAAGTGGTGTTCAATGCGCCGGCAGGCGGCAGCCAGAGCTACGACTATTTCGATGCCAAGGGCAACAAGATGGGCAGCGGCTCCATCGTTCCCGGGCAGACCAACACCCTCAACCTGCAGATCAACATGCTGGATGCCAGCGGTGCGCCGATCACCGACGGCGGCACGCCACCGGTGACCAAGACGTTCGGCGTGCAGATGACCGTGGCCGGCGCTCCCGCCGCCGGCGACAGCATGAACATCTCGGTGAACGGCGCCGGTTCTTCGGACAACCGCAACGGCCTGGCGCTGGCCGGTTTGCAGAGCAAGCAGACAGTCGATACAGGTTCTGCCAGCAAAGGCATCACCCTGGTGGATGCCTACGGCAAGCTGATCGAGAACGTCGGCGCCAAGGCCAGTCAGGGCAGCCTCGACAGCGCTGCTACCGGCACCATCCTGGCTAACGCCAAGGGCGCCCGGGACTCGCTGTCCGGGGTCAACCTGGATGATGAGACCGGCAACCTGGTCAAGTTCCAGCAGTACTACACAGCGTCGTCGCAGATCATCAAGGCTGCGCAGGAAACCTTCAGCACGCTGATCAACAGCCTTTAAGGAGTCGTAGCCCATGCGCATTTCCACCTCCCAGTTTTACGAGTCCTCGGCTACCAACTACCAGAAGAACTTTTCCAAAGTGGTCCAGAGCAGCGAAGAGGCCAGCAGCCTGGTTCGCGTCAAGACCGCTGCCGACGATCCGGTAGGTGCCGCGCGCCTGCTGCAACTGGGCCAACAGGCTTCGTTGCTGGACCAGTACAAGACCAACACCAACTCGATCAAGGCCTCCCTGGGCCAGACCGAATCGGTGATGACCAGCATCAACAACGTGCTGGCCCGCGCCAAGGAACTGGCCTCCGGTGCCGGCAACGCCGGTTACACCGACGCCGACCGCCAGGCCAATGCTTCGGAACTGGGGCAGATCGAAGAGCAGTTGCTGAGCCTGATGAACTCCCAGGACGAAAACGGCAAGTACATCTTCGGTGGCTCCAAGGATGATGTTCCGCCGTTCAGCCGCAACTCCGATGGCACCTACAGCTACAACGGTGACCAGAGCAGCCTGCAACTGCCGGTCGGCGACACCATGATGATGGCCGCCAACAGCACCGGTTGGGACGTGTTCCAGCAGGCACTGAACACCAGCCGCAGCCAGGTCACCATGACCGCGCCAGCCGTGGATGACGGGCGGATTTCCCTGTCCAACGGCCAGGTGGCCAACAACGGTGCCTACAACAGCCAATTCCGCAGCGGCGAGCCTTACACCGTGTCCTTCGTGTCGGGCACCCAGCTGAAGATCGTCGACGGCAGTGGCAACGATGTGACGGCCGAGGCCAGCAAAGGCGGTGTTTTCGGCACTGCGCCGAACCAGACCGTGAGCTTCCGTGGGGTCGACCTGAGCCTGAACGTCAACCTCAAGTCCGGTGACGACGCCAACGCCGTGCTGCCGGGGCATACCTTCACCCTGGGCTCCAAGCCGGACACCTTCAACGTGGCGCGCTCTCCGGGCAACCCGAGCATGACTCAGGTCTCGAACACCAGCATTACCGATCCGGTGGCCTACAACTCCACCTTCCCCAGTGGTTCGGCAATCCTCAAGTTCACCAGCGCTACCAATTTCGATCTGTACGCTGCGCCACTGACCGCTGATAGCAAGCCGGTGTCCTCGGGCGTGGTCGGGCCGGGCAACGTCGCCACCGCGGCAGGCGTTAGCTTCACCCTGACCGGCGCGCCTTCTCCGGCGGCCAACGATCAGTTCAGTGTGTCGGTCAACACCCACGAGACCCAGAACATACTGGATACCGTGAGCCAGCTGAAAAACGCCTTGAACACGCCAACCGCCGGCAACACCCTGGCAACCCAGAAGCAACTGGCCGACCTCGCTTCGGGGATGGCCAACCTGGCCAGTGGCATCGACCAGCTGTCCATCGGTATCAGTTCGGTGGGTGGTCGTGGTTCGGCCCTGGACACCCAGACCGAAATCAACGAAAGCCTGGCAGCTGCCAACACCAAGACCCGCTCGGCCATCAGCGACTCCGATCCGGCCGAAGTGATGACCCGCCTGACCCTGCAACAGACCATGCTGCAAGCCTCGCAGCTGGCCTTCAGCAAGATTGCCCAACTGGGTCTGTTCAACAAGGTCTGAGTGCGTGGCGTTCGGGCTGGCGCCCGGACGCCGCGATCTTCGAGCAGCCAGCCGTCTTTTTTAAGCGGTCTTGCAGCCCTGGCATCACTGGCCAGGGCTCGCCGCTCGAGAGTTTCCCGCCGTGAGCCAAGCCCCTCTAGTCAGCATCGTCATTCCCGCCTTCAACCCACGCTTCTTCAGCCAGGCTCTGGAAAGTGCCTTGGCGCAGACCTATCAGCCACTGGAGATCGTTGTTTGCGACGACAGTCCCGGCGATGAAATCCAGCAGGTTGTACAAGGGCTGAGCGAACCCGCGCACCCGGTGCGTTACTTGCGCAACCCGCAACCTTTGGGGTTGCAGAAAAACCTGTTGCGCTGCGTGAAAGAGGCCCGGGGCGAGCTGATCAAGGTGCTTTGCGACGATGACCGGCTGTTTGCGCCGAGCATCGCCCTGCAGGCGCAAGTGCTGATCGAGCACCCTGAGGTCAATCTGGTGTTCGCACTACGGCTGTTCAACGACGAAGGCAACTCCATTCTTCCGCCGCGGATTGAAAACTGCCGCTTTGCGCCGCTCGACGTGCTGCTCAAAGGCGATGACATGCTGGCGATCTTCGAGGGCACGCGGAAAAATTTCCTCGGCAACTTCAGTGCGGCACTGATGCGTCGAGCCGACGTGCTGGAGGTACTGCCAGCCCTGATCCACAAGGGCGCCGGTTTTGTCGCCTTGCTGGACCTGGCGCTGTTCATCTGCCTGATGCGCCGCGGCAATCTGGCGGCCCTGTCCACCGTGTTGAGTTGCGAGCGCCTGTATCAGGGGCGTTTCAGCCGCACGCCGCAAGTGCTCAAGGCCGTTGCCACCGAATGGGAATGGCTATTGCGGATGCTCTCCGAGCGCTCTGGCGAGTCGGCGCCCGCGGCGGGCTGGGTGCGTTACGTTGACCTGGCGCGAGCTGCCGAGCAGCCACGGCCATGGCGTGAGCTGGGGGTGCTCCATGTGCTGGGCAATCGCAGCGCCGTGGTCAACGGTCGGGTAGGGGGCGAGAGTCAAAGCTACGAGGAGTTCTACCAGCAATGGCTGGCGGCACGTTGCCTGTCGGCGGCGGAACAGCGGTTGCTGCCGCAGCGCATCGAAAGCTGGCCGCGGCGGGTGCGGATCGTGCCGATCGTCATGGACCTGGCAGGTGATGGCGCCGCTCTCGAGCGGACCCTGGGCAGCCTGGCCGGCCAGTTGTACCCAGCCGAAACGATCGTGGTGTTGTCCACCGCTACCGGTACAGCCGGGGAGGCTGTGCTGCGTCAACCCTTGCGGGCCGACTGGGCCGGGCAACTCAACGAACTGATCCCTCGCCTGGATACCTGTGACTGGTTCTATCTGTTGCAGTCGGGTGACCAACTGCGTGACACGGCACTGTTGGTGCTGGCCGAGCGGATCGCCAACACCCCGGCCATGCTCTGCGCCTACAGTGACGAAGGCGCATTGCTTGATGGTCAGTCAACCGAACCGGTGTTCAAGCCCGACTTCAACCTCGATTTGATGCGTGCCTACCCTTATGTCGGGCGCTCGCTGGCCTTTTCCCGTGAGCGTTTCCTGAGTGAGGGAGGCTTCGATTGCGCACGTGGCGAGCTGGCGCCCCAGGATCTGTTGTGGCGGCTGGTGGAAAATGTGGGCCCGCAAACCATCGAGCATATTGCCGATATCCAGATCGAGTCCGAGTTCTCGTTCGCAAAGTGGCTGTCCCGGCCCCAGGTCATCGAAGCCAGTGAGGGGCTGGTCGCTGCGCACTTGCAGCGCATCGGCGTGCAGTACCGGATCCGCCATGATGATTTGCCCTTGCTCAATCGCATCGACTATCAGCACGGTGCGCGGCCGCTGGTGTCGATCATCATCACCTGCGGGGATTCGCTGCCGGCCTTGCAGCGTTGCGTCGAAGGCCTGATCGAGCAGACCGCCTACAACCATTACGAGATCCTGCTGGTGGCTGCCGGCAGTCGCGACCCGGACATGGCCGACTGGCTGGCGGCCATGGGGCAGTTGGGGGGCAACATGCTGCGGGTCTTGCCTTATGTCGGCCCCGCCAACCAGGCGGCCTTGACCAACAGCATTGCGGCCCAGGCTCGCGGCGACTACCTGCTGTTGCTCAGCCACGACACACGGATCTGCACCAGCGACTGGCTGGACGAGTTGCTCAACCAGGCCCAGCGTCCGGAGGTGGCTGTCGTGGGGGCGCGCATCCTTGCTACCGATGGCTCCATCCTGCATGCCGGGCAGGTACTGGGCATGTCTGGACCCGTGGGCTCGCCGTTCATCGGCGAGGCACTGGGTGCCCGTGGTTATATGCAGCGTCTGCAGGTGGTGCAGAACTGGAGTGCGGTCAGCCGCGACTGCCTGATGATCCGCAAGGACGTGTTCGACAGTCTGGGCGGGCTGGATGAACAGAGTTTCGGCGCTGACCTGGGGGAAGCCGACCTGTGCCTGCGCGTCGATCGCGATGGCTACCTGGTTGTCTGGACCCCCCACGCCACCCTGATGCTGGCCCCGGCGTTGGCGCCACCGCAGGCGCCTGAGCAGCAGGTGCGGGAGGCTGAACAGGAGCGCTTCTACCGTCAGTGGCTGCCGAAGATCGCTCGCGATCCAGCCTACAATCCGGCCCTGAGCCTGGGGTTCTCCAGCTTCAGCCTGGAACCCAGCCTGCGCAATAACTGGAACCCGTTCTGCTCACGAGCCTTGCCGCTGGTGCTCGGCTTGCCGGTCAACAGCAGCGCGGTCGGGCATTACCGGGTCACCGGGCCACTGCGCGAGCTGGAAGCTGCAGGCAGGGTCATCGCCCGGGTGGCATACGAATCTCCGACCACCGTGGAAATCGAGCGTTTGTCGCCCGATACCATCGTGCTCCAGGGGCGCTACAGCGACGGTGCGGCCAGCGACATTCTGCGAATGAAGAAGTACTCCAGTGCGTTGCGGGTCTTCGAACTCGATGATTACGTGGTCAGCGCGCCAAAGAAAAACAGCCATGCTCGCAACAAGCCGGCGAACATCGAGCAGATGCTGCGCGACGGCATTGCCCTGTGCGATCGGCTGGTGGTCACCACTCAGCCGCTGGCGGATGTCCTGTCGGACATGCACAGCGATATCAGGGTAGTACCCAATATGCTCGCCCCTGAGCCCTGGGCGGGGCTGAGCAGCCGTCGCGGTACTTCCAGCAAGCCGCGGGTTGGCTGGGGTGGGGGCACCAGTCACACCGGGGACCTGGAGGTCATTGCCGATGTCGTGCGTGAACTGGCCTCTGAGGTGGAATGGGTGTTCTTCGGCATGTGCCCCGACGCCTTGCGCCCTTATGTGCACGAGTTCCATCCGGCGATCGGCTTGCAGGCTTACCCCCTCAAACTCGCCAGCCTGAACCTCGACCTGGCTCTGGCACCTCTGGAGTTCCATATTTTCAATGACTGCAAGAGCAACCTGCGGTTGCTGGAGTACGGAGCCTGCGGCTACCCGGTTATTTGCACCGACACTGAGGCCTATCGTGGCTTCCTGCCGTGCACCAGGGTTCGCAGCAACACGACCGAAGAGTGGCTGCAGGCGATCCGCATGCACCTCAGCGACCCTGTTGCCAGCTACCGCATGGGAGATGAATTGCGCGAGGCGGTGCGGCGCGACTTCATGCTGGGCCCCGACAACCTGCAGCACTGGATGTGGGGCTGGTTGGCAGACTGAAGAAGCCGCTGCAAAAAAAGCCACGCCTGCCAAGCGTGGCTTTTTTGTTTCTTGCGTGGCCTCTCGCAGTGGCGGGGGCTGCGCGCTACGCACCGATGGAACTGGCGCGTTTCCTGCAGCCTTGCTGGCAATTGTCATAAAACGAACGCTGTCGATGATCGGGTGTGTCTGCCGGCGCTCATGGGTGTAGCGCACGCGTGCGGGTAGCTCCTGGCTCGCCTGTTGTGGCCGGTGCCTGGAGTCAGGCGTAGCGTTGGCCAGGTGTTGAGCAGTTCTCAAGCCAATTCTTTGGCGCATCCAGGGGCGCAGTTGCGCTCGCGGGATGGATGAGCCGAGAGGGACATGCCGGGATCGGGTTCGTACAACATTAATGATTTGAGGTTCCAGGCGATCAGCCGGATGAGGGAATGGACAGATGTGGGTTCAAACAAAAGCAAACGAGGATGCAGCCCCGATGAGTGAGCGTTTCACTCTGGTGCTATTGACCCACGAGGCCAAGGCGCTGGCACAGCGAGCGCTGCGCTACTACAGCAGCTTTGCCTGTTCAATCCTGGTTCTGGATTCCTCGGAAAAGGCGGACGAGTCTCTGGCTCGCCAATTTCCGAAGGTTGATTACCGCCACGTGCCACAGTTTTCCCGGCAGGACCAGCAGGGCAAGCTGACTTACGGTGTGGGCCTGGTCGACACGCCCTACCTGGCGATTGCCAGCGACACCGACTTTTTGATCGCCGATGGGATTAGCGCCGCGCTTGCTTTCCTTGATGCCCACCCCGATTACGCGGTCTGCCATGGCTATGGCCTGATGTATTCGGCGCGGGTCCTGGAAACCAGTTATTACCTGCGCGATCGCAAGGGGCCCGAAGACTTCGCCGCCGCGAACGGGCGTGAGCGGATCATGAGTTTCATGGGGCATTACCTGAGCCCCTTCAATGCCGTGACCCGCACCGATGTGCTGCGCCAGTGGTACAGCCAGTTGCCACCTGCGGTGAGCGCCGAGTGGCTGGATATCGGTTACGCCTTCTTCCTGCTGGCCACTGCCAAGGCGCGGATCCTGCCGGTTCCGTTCATTGTTCGTGAGGCCAATAGGGAGGCCCTGGAGCGCACGGCCCGCATTCAGGCGTTGCTGAGCAGCAAGGATGCCGGCTCGTTGGCCCAGCATCAGCAATTTGCCGAGTTTCTTGCGACCCTGCCGCACAACTGCGAAGGCCCGGATGCGCAGCAGATGAAGCAGCTGGCGCTGGACAGCTTTGCCGCCTTGGCCGAGTGCCTTGAAAGTGGCCGTTCGCTCAAGGGTGTGATGATCTTTCGCTCCACCTGGAGCGAGGTCGGCAAGGACCCGGTGCGTGCTTTCGGCTCGGAGCAGTTTGTCGAAATGCCGTTCTACAACCAGCCGATGTTCGATCTGTTGACGCAGATCGAGTTTCTTGTGCATGCGATGCCTGCGGGGCGCCTGCAGCTCAATGAGCTGGAGGGGGTGCTGCTCAAGCAGGAGGAATTGCTGCGGGTGCACTCGAATGATACGGCGCGAACCCTTCGCAGCCGGCTGTGGGAAGCCATGGCGCTGAACCTGTTCAACTTCACCGTGGTCAAGCGCCTTGCCGAGTCGATGCGCGATACCGACGAAGTGGAGGTGTTCCGCGAACTGCAGGAGTGGGCAGCCCGCCTCAAGGCGCTGCCGGCCACCGATAGCAGCGCGTTGTTTGCCAATACCCAATCCGGGCAGTTGTTCAGCTGGCTGGAAGGCCGTGGCCCGAAACCGGGTCAGTTCAAGTCGATCGCCCATCTGTTGGGAAGGCGCGCCGGCGGGCCGCAGTTTCAGATTCTGCTGCTCGACCTCGACGCCGACATGATCAAGTTGCAAGCCACTTTCGATTCCCTGATGGCCAACCACTGCAAGGCATTCAAGCTGGTGGTGCTGACCACCGGCGACCTGCCGGCGATGACCACGGCACAGGACACTGTGCACTTCGTCAAGGTCAGCCAGGGCAACTATATCGAGCGCCTGAATCAGCTGGTGGCGCAGTCCGCAGCGCACTGGGTACTCCTGATGGAGGCGGGTGACCAGCTCACCGCAAGCGGGCTGCTGCGGGCAAGCCTGGAGTTGCTGGGCGCCGAAGGCATCAGGGCCGTGGCGATGGACGAGGTGCAGCGGCAAGCCGATGGCACCTTGCGTCACGTGTTCCGTCCCGGAGTCAATCTGGACCTGCTGCAAAGCGCCCCCAATCTGATGGCGCGCCATTGGCTGCTGCATCGTGAAGTGCTGGTGCAGGCGGGTGGGTTCAACCGCGAGTTTGCTCGGGCCGTCGAGCTGGATCTGGTTCTGCGCCTGATCGAAGACGGCGGTCTGGCCGGCCTGGCTCATCTCGCCGAGCCGCTGCTGATCTGCCAGGCTGCGCCAGCCGGGGAAAATGCCGAGGAGCGCCAGGTACTGAGCCGTCACCTGGCCAATCGTGGGTATCGGGCCCAGGTCAGTTCTGCCCAGCCAGGGACCTACCAGATCGACTATCAACATGCCGAGCGGCCGCTGGTTTCGATCATTCTGCCGAGCCAGGACAACTTCGCCGAGCTGCAACGCTGTCTGGTGAGTGTGCTGCAACGTACCCGCTACCAGCGTTACGAGGTGCTGATTGCCGAGAACCACAGCCAGAACGCCGAACTCGATAGCTGGCTGGCCAGCCTGGAACGCCAGGGGGAGCGGATCCGGGTGTTGCGCAGCGGCCAGCGGGTGAGCACTTCGGCACTGCACAATGCAGCCTGCGCTGAAGCCAAGGGGGAGTACCTGCTGCTGCTTTCGGCCGATGCCGAAGTGGTCAATGCCAACTGGATCGACAGCCTGCTCAACCAGGTACAGCGTCCGGAGATCGGGATTGTCGGCGCCAGGCTGGTGAATGAGCGCGGCATGACCACCCAGGCGGGCCTGATCCTCGGCCTCAATGGCCAGTTGGGCGCAGCCTTCGCCGGAGAGGCCAAGGATGCTCCGGGCTACATGAACAGCCTCTGGGTGGAGAAGAACTACTCGGCGGTATCCGGCGTCTGCCTGATGATCGCCAAGGCGTTGTTCGAGGCCGTAGGTGGTTTGGACGAGGAGCATTTCGACCAGGCCTTCGCCGATGTCGACCTGTGCCTGAAGGTGGCCGATGCCGGTTATCTCACCGTCCTGACTCCGCAAGCGCAGGTCATGCATCCCGGCACCCTGGCGCAAGATCCACAGGCCTTGGCAGCCCTGAAAGACAAATGGGCGGCGCGCTTTGCGCAGGATGCGGCCTACAACCAGAACCTGGCGTTGACTGGCAAGGGCTTTGCCCTGGGGACCGCGAGCCGGGTGGACTGGCAGCAGTTGCTGTCCAATTGATCACTGCCCCAAGGAGATCCACATGCACAACAGCCTATTGATGCTTCACCGGGTGTCTGAGTGCCTGAGCAGGCCGTCCTGCAATGGACTGCCATCATGACTCCCTATCGGATTCCCTATGGGCGTCAAAGCATCAGTCAGGCCGACATTGATGCTGTGGTGCAAGTGCTTGAGTCTCCCTGGCTGACCCAGGGGCCGACCATTGAGCGCTTTGAGCGTGGGTTGGCCGAGTATTGCCAGGCCGAACATGCAGTGGCTGTGTGTAATGCCACGGCGGCATTGCATATTGCCTGCCTGGCTGCCGGCCTGGGGCAGGGGGACCTGCTGTGGACCAGCCCCAATACCTTCGTCGCCTCGGCCAATTGCGCGCGTTACTGTGGCGCCCGGGTAGACTTCGTCGACATCGATCCGCATACCTGGAACATGGATGCGAACCTGCTGGCGCAGAAGCTTGAAGTGGCAGAGCGCAGCGGCACCTTGCCGAAGGTTGTGGTGGTGGTGGCTTTTGCCGGCCAGAGTGCCGATATGCAGGCTATCGCCGAGCTTTCCCGGCGCTACGGTTTTGTCCTGATCGAAGATGCAGCCCATGCGGTGGGGGCTTCCTATCTGGGACGTCCGGTGGGGTGTGGGGCCCATGCGGCGATGACCATCTTCAGTTTTCATCCGGTGAAGATCATTACCAGCGCCGAAGGCGGAATGGTGCTCACCAATAATCCGGAGTACGCCGAGCGGATGCGGCGTTTGCGCAGCCATGGCATTACCAGTGATCCGGGGTTGATGCAGGTTCCGGATAACGGGCTCTGGTACTACCAGCAATTGGAGCTGGGTTTCAATTATCGAATGACCGATCTGCATGCTGCACTGGGCTTGTCGCAGATGGCACGGCTCGATGAGTTTGTGGCCCGACGCCGCGAGCTCGCTACGCGTTACCAGGAGCTGCTGGCGGATCTGCCTTTGACCCTGCCGACTCTGCAGGAGGGCGCCGATTCGGCGTGGCATCTGTATGTGGTGCGGCTGGATCTGAGCCGTATCAGCCTGAGTCAGAAGCAGGTCTTTGATGCGCTGCGCGCCGCGGGCCTTGGGGTAAACCTGCACTACATTCCCGTGCATCTACAGCCTTACTATCAGGAGCAGGGGTTCGCCGAGGGAGACTTCCCCCAAGCCGAGCGCTACTTCCTTGAGGCTCTCAGTCTGCCTCTTTTCCCGGAGCTGACCGACGCGCTGCAAGATGAAGTGGTGGCACATATGCGGCGGATTCTGCTTTGACGGTTTTTGCCATGGCTGGATCTTGCTTCCCTCAGGCTGCATCGTCAGGTCCTGGTTGTTTGAACGAGGCGGGGGCCTATTGCGTGGAGCGCGATGTGTGAGTTGTGTGGCCTTGATCCCTGCCCGAGGTGGCAGCAAGCGAATTGCGAGGAAGAACCTCAAGCCCTTCGATGGCGTGCCGATGCTCGCCCGTTCCATCGATAAGGCGCTGGGTTCGGGGTTGTTCCAGTGCGTGGTGGTCAGCACTGACGATCCCGAGATCGCCGAGCTGGCCATTGCCTGTGGCGCAGAGGTGCCTTTTGTCCGACCGCAGGCTCTGGCGGATGACTTCACCGGCACTGCGGCGGTGATCGTGCATGCCTTGCAAACCTTGCGGGAGCTGGGGCAGCAATTCGAATATGCCTGTTGCATCTATGCCACCGCCCCCCTGTTGCAACTGCGTTTTTTGCGCCAGGGGCTGGCGTTGCTGGAGCAGCATCAGGACAGGTCGTTTGCCTTTTCGGTGTGTAGTTTTGGTTTTCCGGTGCAACGGGCGCTGACGCTCGACGAGCAGGGCGCTCTGGGCGCGCTGTATCCGGAGTTCAGTCAGGCCCGCTCCCAGGATTTGCCCGTGGCTTATCAGGATGCGGCGCAGTTCTACTGGGGTAGAAGCCAGGCCTGGCTGGAGGGGGAGGCGTTGTTCTCTTCTCGCAGCTTGCCGGTGATCCTGCCGCGTCACCTGGTGCAGGATATAGACACCGAAGAGGATTGGCGGCGGGCGCAATACCTGTACGCGGCGCTCAAGGCCGCAGGAGAGCTGGAGTGAGGGTGCTGATCCGGGCTGACGCCTCGCCGGCGATCGGCAGCGGCCACGTGGCCCGCTGCTTGACCCTGGCTCAGGTGCTGCGCCAGCAGGGTGCCGAAGTTGCATTCGCCTGCCGTCGCCTGCCCGGCAATCGCCTGGCGGCCTTGCAAGCTGAAGGCTTTCCGACCTTTGCACTGCCTGAGTTCTATACCGATGAGAATCCTCGGTTGGGTATCGAAGCGCCCTTGCCCTGGCAGGCCGATATCGTGGCACTGCAGGAAGCCCTGGTAGATCAGCCGGCCTTCGACTGGGTGCTGGTGGATCACTACGGCCTTGATCATCAGTGGCAAAGCGCCGCTCGCCAGTGGGCGCCGCGGATCGCCGCGATCGATGATCTGGCCAACCGCCGGCATGCCGCAGATCTGTTGCTGGACCAGAACTTCAGTGGCTCGGCCGAAGCGTATGCCGGGTTGTACGGCACACAGTGCCGGACCTTGTTCGGGCCGCACTTTGCCTTGCTGCGTGAGGAGTTCCGGCGTCCTCCGATCCTGATTCGGCCGCAGGCCCAGCGGCTGCTGGTGAACTTTGGAGGTTTCGATGCTGCCGGCCAGACCCTCAAGGCCATGCTGGCGCTGGCGGACCTGCATGAGCTGCAGGTGGATTTTGTTGCTGGCAGTGGCAACCCGGATTGGCAGGCCATGCAGGTGCTGGCAGCAGACCGGCCGAACTGGCACTTGCACAGTTATGTGAACGACTTCGCCGGGTTGCTGGCCGAAGCAGACCTGTGCCTGGGGGCCGGGGGCGGTACCAGTTGGGAGCGTGCAGTGCTGGGCGTGCCTACGTTGTGCATCACCGTGGCCGGCAATCAGCAGGCCAATGCCCGGCTGTTGGCTGAAGCGGGTGCCCACTTGTACCTGGGGCCTTGTGAGCAGGTGGAAGTCGAACAACTGCGCGATGCCGTGAAGCTCATGCTGGGCAACCCTGGATTGCGCCACAGCCTGGCTGCTCGTGCCCGGAAGCTGGTCGATGGCCTGGGCTCGCAGCGGGTGGCCGCGGCGCTGTTCGCGGCGGCAGTGCGTCTGCGACCGGCGACCCTTGACGATGCCCAGCTGCTATTTGACGGGCGCAATAGTGATCTGGTCAGGCGCTGGTCGCAGCAGCCCGAGGCCATCGACTGGTCGAGCCATGTGCAGTGGCTGGAGGCCTGTCTGAGCGACCCACAGTGTTTGCTGCTGATCGCCGAGTTGCCAGATGGCCCTCTGGGAATGCTGCGTTATGACCGGGAGGGAGGGCAGGCCGAGGTGTCGATCTACCTGTTCGCCGGACGCTTCGGGCTAGGCTGGGGGCAGGTTCTACTGGAGCGGGGGGAGGCCTGCCTGCTGCGCCATTGGCCCGATGTGCAGCGCCTGCGGGCACAGGTCCTGTCGGATAACCAAGTGTCGCTGAGTTTGTTTCGCCGGGCTGGCTATCGCCAAGGCGCCTGCGAATTCACCCGTATGTTGAAGGAACATCTGGATGACTAGTTTCAAGATTGGCTCGCGCTTCGTGGGCGCCGGCCATGGGCCGTTGATCATTGCGGAGATGAGCGGCAACCATAACCAGTCGCTGGATGTGGCCTTGCAGATTGTCGAGGCAGCGGCCAAGGCCGGTGCCCATGCACTGAAGTTGCAGACCTATACCGCCGACACCATGACGCTGGACCTCGCTCAGGGCGAGTTCTTCATCAAGGACCCGGACAGCCTCTGGGCCGGATCATCGCTCTACCAGCTGTACCAACAGGCCCACACACCCTGGGAATGGCATCAGCCGATCTTTGCCCGGGCCAAGGCCCTGGGCATGCTGGCCTTCTCCACGCCATTCGATGAGAGCGCCGTGGATTTCCTGGAAAGCCTCGACGTTCCGGCCTACAAGATCGCCAGTTTTGAAAACACCGACCTGCCGTTGATTCGTCGGGTGGCCGCTACCGGCAAGCCCCTGATCATCTCCACTGGCATGGCCAGCATTGCCGAGCTGGACGAAAGTGTCCGGGCTGCACGACAGGCGGGTTGCCGCGATCTGGTGCTGCTCAAGTGCACCAGCACCTATCCTGCATCACCGACCAACAGCAATCTGCTGACCATTCCTCATCTGCGGGAGCTGTTCGGCTGTGAGGTGGGCTTGTCCGATCACAGCATGGGTGTCGGTGTGTCCGTGGCGGCGGTGGCGTTAGGTGCCACAGTGATCGAGAAACATTTCACCCTGGATCGAGCTGCCGGTGGGGTCGACGCCAGCTTCTCCCTGGAGCCTGCAGAGATGGCCAGCCTGGTGCTGGAAACCGAGCGGGCCTGGCAGGCCATGGGGCAGGTCAGCTATGGCGCCACCCAGGCCGAGAGCAAATCGCTGGTTTACCGCCGGTCGCTGTATGTCACCCAAGACATGCAGGCCGGAGAGCTGTTCAGCGCCGAAAACGTGCGGGCCATCCGTCCCGGGCTGGGGCTCGCTCCCAAGCACTATGACGCCCTGCTTGGCCGTCGCGCGCGCCAGGCCCTCAAGCGCGGCACCGCGCTGGACTGGGCATTCGTCGAGTAGTCCTTTGTATGGCAGTTTCGGCAAAATAGCGTGACCTGTGAGTCATAACGTGCATCTTCACTGTATTGTATCGCCCGGGAAGATGGCGCCAGCCCTGTGTGACAGGTCCAGTGATAGCCCTTGGTTCTTCCCGATACCGCCGTGTTTCGGCGCAAGTATCTGTGTTTTTTCGGCAGCCCCTGCTCGGTCATCGCGCGGGGGTATTGAGCTGTTTATTATTGGGAAGCCGTAATGATTGGCATAAAAAGCATTGCGAGCTACGTGCCTGTAGCCGGCGTGGACAATTACGCACAAGGTGCAAAATTCGCCAAGGATGAAGAGTTCATCCTGGGCAAGATCGGTTCGGCCTTCCTGCCGCGCAAAGACGCCGGGCAAGAAACCTCCGATCTGTGTGTCGAAGCAGTCAATGCATTGTTTGCCGCTAACCCGGAACTCAAGCGCGAAGCCATCGATGTGTTGATCGTGGTTACCCAGAACGGTGACGAAGAAGGTTTGCCTCACACCGCAGCGATCGTACAGGACAAGCTGGGCCTGCCCACCACCGTCGCGGCCTTTGATATTTCCCTGGGTTGCTCCGGATACGTCTACGGCATCTATGCCATCAAGGGGTTCATGGAAGCTGCTGGCCTGAAGAATGGCCTGCTGGTCACCGCTGACCCTTACTCGAAGATTGTCGATCCCGAAGATCGCAATACCACCATGCTGTTCGGTGACGCCGCCACGGCCACTTGGCTGGGCGAAGACGCCACCTGGCAGCTGGGCAAGGCCAAGTTCGGTACCGACGGCTCGGGGGCTCCGCACCTGAAGGTCACCGATGGTGTGTTCTTCATGAACGGCCGCCAGGTGTTCAACTTCGCTCTGTTGAAAGTGCCCGCGCACCTGCACGAGTTGCTGGATGAGTCGGGGCTGAAGTCTGACGATATCGATGCCTTCTGCATTCACCAGGGCAGCGCGGCGATCGTCGATGCGGTGGCCCGGCGTTTCGAAGGCAACCCCGACAAGTTCATCAAGGACATGGTGGAGACCGGCAATACCGTGTCCTCCAGCATTCCGCTACTGCTGGAAAAGCACATGTTCGATTCCAGTTGGAAGCGCGTTGCCCTCAGTGGCTTCGGCGTTGGTCTGTCCTGGGGATCGGCCATCATCTACCGCTCCTGAGTTTCAGCTCGCAGCGGCACAGATAGCGCTCAAGGTGTAATCTTGAGCGCTATTTTTTTGCACGAGTGATAAGCGAGGCGGCATGAGCGACAGCTTTGAACACAACGCCCGGGTGATTGGCGAGCGCTGGCCGGCGCTGCTGGCACGGGTGCAGGCTGAGGATGCTGCTGTGCTGCAGGCGGATCTGGTGGAAGGCCTTGGCTCGACCCTGAGCATTGGCGGGGTCCAGCTGACCAGTCGCCATGATCGCAGTCGCGAGGCTCAGGTCCAGGCCGCCAGCCTGCCTGAGGCGGCGGTATTGCATCTTTACGGCTGTGGCTTGGGTGACCTGCAAATGGCGTTGCTGCAGCGGCCGGGGCTGGAGCGTCTGTATGTGCACATTCTCAATGGCGCACTGTTCAAGCTGGTGCTGCAACTGCTGGAGCAGCAGGCCTGGCTGGCTGATCCGCGGGTCGAGTTGTTGTATGCCGGCGACCTGCCGGAGATTGCATTGCCGTTTTTCGCCCTGCCGGCCGAGCTGGTGCTGGCCGATGACTACAACGCGAAGATCCGCGATCGGTTGATCAGCGAGACTCATCTGTCCTTCAATAATCGTTTGTTTGCCGCAGATACAGCGGATATCGCCGAGCGCCTGGCTGCCATTGAGCCTTGGGTTGGGATGGATCGCGATATTGCCGAGCTGTTTGATCGCAATCCCGGGAGTGAAGTCTTTGTTATCGCTACGGGGCCGAGCCTGGAGCATCACTACGCGGCATTGCGCGCGGTGTCCGGCCAGGCGCAGCGGCCGCTGCTGATCTGTGTCGACACGGCATACCAGCCGCTGCTCAAAGAGGGCATCCGGGTGGACCTGGTGGTGAGTGTCGACCAGCGAATTTCCACCCGGCACCTGCCTGCTCAAGGCAGTGACGGCACCGCTCTGGTGTATATGCCGCTGGCGGACCCGCAGGTACTCGAGGGCTGGCTCGGGCCGCGGTATGTGGCGTATTCCGCCAGCCCGGTGTTCCAGGCATTGCGCCAGCGCATACCCCGGGCACAGCTGCATGCCGGTGGCAGCGTGATTCATCCGGCCGTGGATCTGGCGGTGAAGATGGGAGGGCGACGGATCACCCTGTTTGGTGCGGACTTCGCGTTCCCCATGAACCGTACCCATGCCGGTTGGCATGACGGCGATCTTGGGCCGCAACTCGGCGCGGCCCGACACTGGGTGCTGGATGGGCATGGGCAGCGAGTCAAGACCCAGCTTAATTTCCGCAGCTACCTGTGTGAACTGGAGCGCTATATCAGCAGTCAGCCTGAGGTGGCGTTTTTCAATACCAGCCGTGATGGCGCGATGATCCTCGGTACCACCTTTCACCCGGATTTTGCTCAATGAATCAGCTAGAGCCTGTGTTTTCCCGAGCCAGAGAAGTCGCCGATCTGTTTCGTCTGGGACGTGATGTCGAGGCGGTGGGTGTCATGGTTGAGCTGTTCGATCCCATCCAGTCGTTGGTGGATGGAGCTGTGCTGCCTGTCCAGCAGGATTGGGCGCAATTGCTGACCCTGATGCTGGCATGCCAGGAAGGGCAGGACTGGTTGGGATTGGCCGACTATCTGGAGTACGAGCTGCTGGACTGGTTGCAGGCCGAGTTTGGTGGATGAGGGGGGGGGGCAGGCTGGGCGAGTGTTTTTGGTGGGGATTTTCTGGCGTCAGTTTTTCGTTCGGTGTTGGCTTAACCCCTTGTTTTCCGAGGGATGGCCGGGTGATGGCAAATATTTTTGAAAAAGCCCTAAAGCAACTTGCATTACCGACGATAACTATTACGAAGGTTCTCTAGGCCATTACCCGGCGGTTGCCAGGGCCGGAAGCCGCAGTACCCAACCAACGAGGAATTCGTCATGGCTTTAACAGTAAACACTAACGTCACGTCGTTGAACGTTCAGAAAAACCTGAACCGCGCTTCCGACGCTCTGTCGACTTCGATGACTCGCCTGTCTTCCGGCCTGAAGATCAACAGTGCAAAAGACGACGCCGCCGGCCTGCAGATCGCTACCCGCATGACTTCGCAGATCCGTGGTCAGACCATGGCGATCAAAAACGCCAACGACGGTATCTCCATCGCCCAGACCGCTGAAGGCGCGATGCAAGAATCCACCAACATCCTGCAGCGTATGCGTGAACTGGCTGTTCAGTCGCGAAACGACTCCAACGGTACTCAAGACCGCGTTGCTCTGAACAAAGAATTTGCTCAGATGTCGGACGAGCTGACTCGTATCGCCAAGTCGACCAACCTGAACGGCAAGAACCTGATCGACGGTTCCGCTGGCACCATGACCTTCCAGGTTGGTTCCAACACCGGTTCCACCAACCAGATCACCATCACCCTGGACAGCGGCTTCGACGCTGCCACCCTGGGCGTTGACTCCGGCACCATCAACATCACCGGTAACGACAGCACCACTGCCGAGACCAACACCAAGGCCGCGATGGACGCCATCGACAAGGCTCTGGCTACCATCAACTCCAGCCGTGCGGACCTCGGTGCTGCCCAGAACCGTCTGACCAGCACCATCTCCAACCTGCAGAACATCAACGAAAACGCCAGTGCTGCACTGGGTCGCGTACAAGATACCGACTTCGCTGCTGAAACTGCCCAACTGACCAAGCAGCAGACTCTGCAACAAGCTTCGACCGCAGTTCTGGCCCAGGCCAACCAACTGCCATCCGCTGTACTGAAACTGCTTCAGTAATAGCTGGCTAAGCTTTGGCGGGGGAGTGCGCTGGTCGTGCTCTCTCGCTTTTTTACTTTAAGAGGTGATGGACATGGATATGAGCGTGAAGCTGAACTTGTCTTATCCAGCGGCCAAGCCGGTGACACCTGTCGCTGACAAGCCCGTGGAGAAGCCTCGAGAGGTCGTTCCTGCAGTTGCCAAAACCGCGGCTCAGGACAGTAAGAAAGAAGCTCGGACCGAGCAGGAAAAGTTGAAAATGGCCGTTCAGGAAATTGAAAAGTTCGTCCAGTCGGTCAAGCGCAATCTAGAATTCTCGATCGACGAGCCTTCCGGAAAGGTCGTGGTCAAAGTCATTGCCAGTGATTCGGGTGAAGTGGTTCGCCAGATCCCCAATGAAGAAGTGTTGAAACTGGCCAATAGCTTGAATGATGCGAGTAGTCTGTTGTTCAGTGCCAAGGCCTGACAGCTGGCATGAAAATTGTTGCTGGTTACGTTTGAGCGCTGTTGTGGTCAAAAGACTGGCGGCACACTGAAGGGAGAGACACATGGCAAGTCCAATTCTACCGGGTACCGGCTTGGGTTCCGGCCTCGACACCGGTGCTATCGTCAAGGCGTTGGTAGCTGCTGACAAGGCGGCCAAGCAAGGTCAGATCGATCGCGCGACCACCACCAATAGCGCCAGTATTTCTGGTATCGGGACATTGCAGTCGTTGTTGTCGACCTTCCAGAGCACGCTGTCGGTTGCTGGGCTGGGAAGCTCTGTGAATCCCGCCTTTGCCGGTTTCGCTGCGACCTCCAGCGACAGCAAGACCGTAGACGCCACCGCAGACAACTATGCGGTTGCCGGCAAATACTCGGTTACCGTCAAAAATCTTGCAACTTCGTCAAAAGTGGCTAGTGCGGCTTTTAGCGGAGGAAATACCAGTGCCATTCCGAGTGGTACGTTAAACATCACTCAAAATGGCATTAACTACCCGTTGACCGTCGGCGCCAATGCGACGCTGCAATCGGTGCGTGACTCGATCAACGCCGATTCGAAGATGAACATGGCCGGGCTCAGCGCGAACATCGTGACCGACTCGTTCGGTTCGCGACTAGTGATCGGCTCCGAAAAGACCGGTGCGGGCACCGACATTTCTGTCAGCGGTATTGCCGGTTTGGAGATCGATGGCACTCAGCCGATGTCGAGTGATACCAATCCGGCTTCCGCTGCCTCATCCGGTAATATCGGTGGGCTGGCCAAAGACGCGGTTTTCAGTGTCGACGGCATGCAACTGACCAGCAAGACCAATACAGTCACGCAGGCCATTTCCGGTCTTAAACTCAATCTGGTTGCGCCAACCACCACGCCGATCACCGTGACAGTTGCCACAAACACTGAGGGTCTTAAGACCTCGATCCAGAAGTTTGTCGACGCCTATAACGCCGTGGCCAATGGCATTACTACGCTGACCAAGCCTTCCCTGGATGATAGTGGCAACCCGACCATCCCGGCACAGCTCACTGGTGACTCGCTGCCTCGTTCGATTCTGGCGGCTATTCGTGCACCGCTGTCCGAAACGGGTGCCGGCGACAAGTTGACAGTGCTGGCGCAGTTGGGGATCACCACCAACCAGAAGACCGGTGCACTGGATTTCGACGACAAGAAATTCACGGCTGCTATGACCGACAAGAAGCTCGGTGGTGAAGTGCAGAAGCTGTTTACCGGTGATGGTACCAACCCGGGTCTGCTGGAGCGCATGACTAACGCGATCAAGCCGTTTACCCAGGGTGTAGGTAGCATGACCGAGGGGATCCTGACCACTCGTACCAAGACCCTGGATATCACCAAGAAAAAGCTCAGTGATCAACAGGATGCCCTGGATCGGCGGGTGGCTACCCTGACCGCGGTATTGACCAAGAAGTACAACGACATGGACACCCTGGTGGGCAAGCTGAAGGCCACCGCCAGCAACATCACGTCGATGTTTGAAGCCTTGACCGCACAGCAAAAAGGCTGATATTCACTCAGCGCCAAAAGCCCGGCAGCGTTTTTCAGCGCTCCGGGCTTTTGTATTTGGCCTAAAGTTTTTTGACGTTGCGTCGATATATTGCTTATACGAACCCTTGAGTTTTGAAGAGGTATTACATGAATCCGATGTTAGCCCTTCGGCAGTACCAGAAGATCGGTGCGCAGGCGCAGACCTCCGAAGCCAGTCCCCACCGTCTGGTGCAGATGCTGATGGAAGGCGGCCTGGATCGTATCGCTCAGGCCAAGGGGGCGATCGAGCGCAAGGATATCGCCAACAAAGGCATATTCATCAGCAAGGCCATTGGCATTATTGGTGGTCTGCGCGAAGGTCTGGACCTGGAAAACTCCCTGGATACCCTGGGGGATCTGGACAGTCTGTATACCTACATGATGAAGCGCCTGGCTGAAGCCAATATCAAGACCGATCCGAAGATTCTCGATGAGGTCGCCGATCTGCTGCGTACGGTCAAGGATGGCTGGGATGCCATTGCCGCACCGGGTCCGCAGTTTTAAGGAGGAACACCATGAGTGCTGTCCTGCAACGCATTGAAGAAACCCGTGAGGCGCTGGTCGGCGCCCTGGCCGAGCGCAACTGGCAAGCCATTGGCGAGCTGGACTTGGCGTGCCGTTCATGCATGGAGGACGTGCTCAGCGAGGCTGAGGTCGACGAGGCGGCACTGCGCGACAATCTGGAGGAGTTGTTGGGGGTGTACCGGCAGCTGCTTGAGGTGGCAACAGGGGAGCGCCAGGCGATAGTCGACGAGATGTCGCAGATCCAGCAAGCACAGAACGCGGCAAAGGTTTACCATTTGTTCGGTTGATGTTGAGTTAATCCCGAACACTGCGCGCCATAAATTTGACTGTGCACGCTTTTTTGACTTAACTAGTGGCTGTTTTCAGATTTCAGGCGTCTATAAGGCAGAAAATGCCTACAAGCGCGTCTAGCTTGCCCCTTATCTGGGCATTGAGTTGACTAGGGAAGTTGCTATTGCATGTGGCGTGAAACCAAAATTCTGCTGATCGATGACGATAGCGTGCGCCGCCGCGACCTGGCGGTGATTTTAAATTTTCTTGGCGAAGAAAATTTACCCTGCGGTAGCCATGACTGGCAGCAGGCTGTCGGCTCTTTGTCGTCAAGTCGCGAAGTAATTTGCGTCCTCATCGGGACTGTAAATGCTCCTGGTGCACTTCTGGGCCTGTTAAAGACACTCTCAACCTGGGATGAGTTCCTTCCAGTGCTGTTGATGGGCGAAAATTCTTCCATTGATCTGCCTGAAGACCAGCGTCGTCGTGTGCTTTCCACCCTGGAAATGCCTCCCAGCTACAGCAAATTGCTGGACTCCCTGCACCGGGCCCAGGTCTATCGTGAAATGTACGATCAGGCCCGTGAGCGTGGTCGTCACCGTGAACCCAATCTTTTCCGCAGCCTGGTAGGCACCAGTCGCGCCATCCAGCATGTGCGGCAGATGATGCAGCAGGTGGCGGATACCGACGCCAGCGTGTTGATCCTTGGCGAGTCGGGAACAGGCAAGGAAGTGGTAGCGCGCAATCTGCACTATCACTCCAAGCGGCGCGACGCGCCTTTCGTGCCGGTCAATTGCGGCGCCATTCCGGCAGAGCTGCTGGAAAGTGAGCTGTTTGGCCATGAAAAGGGCGCGTTCACCGGTGCTATCACCAGTCGTGCCGGACGTTTCGAGCTGGCTAATGGCGGCACCCTGTTCCTCGACGAAATTGGCGATATGCCACTGCCGATGCAGGTCAAGTTGTTGCGGGTGCTGCAGGAGCGCACGTTCGAGCGCGTGGGCAGCAACAAGACCCAGGGTGTTGATGTGCGAATCATCGCTGCCACCCATAAGAATCTGGAAAGCATGATCGAGGTAGGCAGCTTCCGTGAGGATCTGTACTACCGCCTCAACGTGTTCCCCATTGAAATGGCGCCGCTGCGTGAGCGAGTGGAAGACATTCCGCTGCTGATGAATGAGCTGATTTCGCGAATGGAGCACGAGAAGCGCGGCTCGATCCGCTTCAACTCTGCCGCCATCATGTCGCTGTGCCGGCATGGCTGGCCGGGTAACGTTCGTGAGCTGGCCAACCTGGTGGAGCGCATGGCGATCATGCATCCCTATGGCGTGATTGGCGTCGTCGAGTTGCCGAAGAAGTTCCGCTATGTGGATGACGAAGACGAGCAGTTGGTGGACAGCCTGCGCAGCGATCTGGAAGAGCGCGTAGCGATCAACGGTCACGCGCCAGACTTTGCCGCCACGGCCATGCTGCCGCCGGAAGGCCTGGACCTGAAGGACTACCTCGGCAGCCTGGAGCAAGGGCTGATCCAGCAGGCGCTGGACGACGCCAATGGCATCGTGGCGCGGGCCGCAGAGCGTTTGCGTATCCGTCGCACCACCCTGGTGGAGAAGATGCGCAAGTACGGTATGAGCCGTCGTGAAGGTGATGAACAGGCGGATGATTGACGCCGGTTTTTCAAGTCTTTGAAAACTGGGTGGTTTTTTTTAGGCACGGGTATTGCTAAGTCTCTTGCAACGTTCCGTTTAACTGACGGTCAGCCACGCGAGAGTGCACGATGCCCCAAGCCGCCCAGATGTCTCCTGCCCCTGATGCACAGGGGCAATCGTCGTCCGTAGAGCAGGCAAGCCGGCTAGGTCTTGAGCAGGCCTTCGCCTTGTTCAACCAGATGTCGAGCCAACTTACTGACTCCTACAGCATGCTTGAGGCTCGGGTGACCGAGCTCAAGGGCGAGTTGGCGGTGGTCAGCGCCCAGCGCATGCAGGAGCTGGCGGAAAAGGAGCGTCTGGCCAATCGTCTGCAGAACCTGCTGGACCTGTTGCCGGGCGGGGTCATCGTGATTGATGGTCATGGCATCGTCACCGAGGCCAACCCGGCAGCCTGCGAGCTGCTGGGGCTGCCGCTGGAAAGGCAGTTGTGGCGCAACATCATCGCCCGCAGCTTTGCCCCTCGCGAAGACGATGGCCATGAAATTTCCCTGCGCGACGGTCGACGCCTGTCGATTGCCACGCGCTCGCTGGATGCCGAGCCCGGGCAGTTGGTGCTGCTCAATGACTTGACTGAAACCCGTCATCTGCAAGACCAGTTGGCCCGTCATGAGCGTCTGTCCTCCCTGGGCAAGATGGTTGCCTCCCTGGCTCACCAGATCCGCACGCCGTTGTCGGCGGCCCTGCTGTACGCCAGCCATCTCACTGAGCAGGAACTGCCGGTAGCTACCCATCAGCGCTTTGCCGGGCGGCTCAAGGAGCGTTTGCACGAGCTGGAACATCAAGTGCGCGACATGCTGGTGTTCGCCCGTGGCGAATTGCCCCTGACCGATCGCCTCACGCCCAAGTCGCTGTTGCAGTCGTTGCAGGCCGCGGCCTTGACCCATGTGCAGGACGTTGCCGTGCGCTGGCAGTGCGATAGCCACCACGGTGAGTTGCTGTGCAATCGCGACACTCTGGTGGGCGCCCTGCTCAATCTGATCGAGAACGCGGTGCAGGCCAGTGCCGGCGCGGCGCGACTCAAGGTGCACCTGTACAGCCGCGGCGACACCTTGCGGCTGTGCATCAGTGACAGTGGCAGTGGTATCGACGCCGCGGTCCTGGAGCGCTTGGGAGAGCCGTTCTTCACCACCAAGGCCAATGGAACCGGGCTGGGCCTGACGGTGGTCAAGGCGGTAGCCCGTGCTCATCAGGGAGAATTGTCGCTGCGCTCGCGTCCTGGGCGCGGTACTTGTGCGCTGGTGACACTACCTCTGTTCTCCAGCGTGCATGGAGTGGAGTGAAGGTAATGGCAATCAAGGTTCTACTGGTTGAAGACGACCGCGCATTGCGCGAGGCCCTGGCGGATACCCTGCTGCTGGCCGGTCATGACTACAAGGCTGTCGGCAGTGCTGAGGAAGCATTGGGAGCTGTGGCCTCCGAGCCCTTCAGCCTGGTGGTCAGCGACGTCAACATGCCGGGCATGGATGGTCATCAATTGCTTGGCCTGCTGCGAGCCCGCCAGCCACAACTGCCGGTGTTGCTGATGACTGCCCATGGCGCCGTCGAGCGTGCCGTGGAAGCCATGCGCCAGGGGGCGGCCGATTATCTGGTCAAGCCTTTCGAGCCGTGGGCCCTGCTGGACCTGGTGGCGCGCCATGCCTTGGGCAGCCTGGGTGTTGGCGAGGATGAGGGGCCTGTGGCCTTCGAACCAGCCAGCGCTCAGTTGCTGGAGCTGGCGGCGCGGGTGGCCCGCAGCGATTCCACGGTGCTGATTTCCGGTGAATCCGGCACTGGCAAGGAGGTGCTGGCGCGCTATATCCATCAGCATTCCCATCGGGTCAATCAGCCGTTTATCGCCATCAACTGCGCGGCCATCCCGGACAACATGCTCGAAGCCACTTTGTTCGGGCACGAAAAGGGTTCTTTCACTGGGGCCATCGCTGCCCAGCCCGGCAAGTTCGAGCAGGCCGATGGCGGCACCATCCTGCTGGACGAGATTTCCGAAATGCCTCTGGGCTTGCAGGCCAAGCTGCTGCGGGTCTTGCAGGAGCGCGAAGTGGAGCGGGTTGGTGCGCGCAAGCCGATCACCCTGGATATCCGCGTGGTCGCCACCACCAACCGCGATCTGGCGGGGGAGGTAGCGGCCGGCCGTTTCCGTGAGGACTTGTATTACCGTTTGTCGGTATTTCCTCTGGCCTGGAAGCCGTTGCGCGAGCGTACCGCCGATATCCTGCCTCTGGCCGAGCGCCTGCTGGCCAAGCACGTCAATAAAATGAAGCACGCGGCGGCCAGGCTGTCGGCCAAGGCCCAGGACTGCCTGCTGGCCTATCCATGGCCAGGCAACGTTAGAGAGCTGGACAACGCATTGCAGCGCGCATTGATCCTGCAGCAGGGGGGCTTGATCCAGCCGGAAGATTTCTGTCTTGCCGGCCCTGTGGCTTGTGCTCCGCTGCCGGCGCTGGCGCCCGTGGTGCAGATGGCGGCGCGGGGCACGGCTGCCGAGGTGGAGGTGCCGGCTCAAGAATCCGGCGGCCTGGGCGATGACCTGCGGCGCCGGGAGTTTCAGATGATCATCGATACCCTGCGCTCCGAGCGCGGGCGACGCAAGGAGGCCGCGGAACGCCTGGGTATCAGCCCGCGGACCTTGCGCTACAAGTTGGCGCAGATGCGCGATGCTGGAATGGACGTCGAGGCCTATCTGTTCGCGACCTGATCTGTGAGAGGCAAGCCCGGGATGGGCTTTTGTCGATAAGGGCCATGGAGCTGGCACCCTTGTTGCTAACACCTCACTAACCGCTGAGTGAGCGTCAAAAAATTGCGGGTCGTCAGAGAGAGTAGACCATGAGCCAAGGTGTTGAATTTAATCGGTTGATGCTGGATATGCGTGCCATGCAGATGGACGCAATGTCGCAGCCTAAATCCGCCGCGGTGGCAGAAGTCAGCGGCAGCAGCTTTGCTGACATGCTTGGCCAGGCCGTGAACAAGGTCAATGACACTCAGCAGGCGTCCAATCAGCTGTCCAGTGCCTTTGAAATTGGCAAGAGCGGTGTCGACCTGACGGACGTGATGATTTCCTCGCAAAAGGCCAGCGTGTCTTTTCAAGCCTTGACCCAGGTTCGCAACAAGCTGGTTCAAGCGTATCAAGACATCATGCAGATGCCGGTTTAAGGACGAGATTGAGTCATGGCAGAAGCAGTCGCCGATAACGTACCGGCCAAGGCCGCCCCGATCGACGGTAAACCGCCGCTGTTCGGTTTGTCCTTCCTGGAAAACCTGTCCCAGATGACCATGCTGCGTCAGGTCGGCCTGTTGGTGGGCCTGGCCGCCAGCGTGGCGATTGGTTTTGCCGTGGTGCTGTGGTCCCAGCAACCCGATTACCGGCCGCTGTACGGCAGCCTGGCGGGCATGGACGCCAAGCAGGTCATGGATACCCTGGCCTCTGCCGACATTCCTTACACCGTAGAGCCCAATTCCGGCGCCTTGCTGGTCAAGGCCGATGACCTGTCCCGAGCTCGCCTGAAGCTGGCCGCTGCTGGCGTAGCGCCGGGTGACGGCAACGTCGGTTTCGAGATCCTCGATAAAGAGCAGGGCCTGGGTACCAGTCAGTTCATGGAGGCGACCCGTTACCGTCGCGGCCTGGAGGGTGAGCTGGCTCGCACCATCTCCAGCCTGAACAACGTCAAGGGCGCCCGGGTACACCTGGCGATTCCCAAAAGCTCGGTGTTCGTGCGTGATGAACGCAAGCCCAGCGCCTCGGTCCTGGTAGAGCTCTACTCCGGCCGTTCCCTGGAGCCCGGCCAGGTCATGGCCATCGTCAACCTGGTGGCGACCAGTGTTCCCGAGCTGAACAAGTCCCAGGTCACCGTGGTCGATCAGAAGGGCAACCTGTTGTCCGATCAGGCGGAAAACTCCGCACTGACCATGGCTGGCAAGCAGTTCGACTACAGCCGCCGCCTGGAAGGCATGCTGACCCAGCGGGTGCACAACATCCTGCAACCGGTGCTGGGCAACGATCGCTACAAGGCTGAAGTCTCGGCGGACGTCGACTTCAGTGCCGTGGAATCCACCTCCGAACAGTTCAACCCCGACCAGCCGGCCCTGCGCAGCGAGCAGTCGGTGAATGAGCAGCGCTCCAGCAGCAACGGCCCGCAAGGCGTGCCGGGTGCTCTGAGCAACCAGCCGCCAGCGCCGGCCTCTGCGCCACAAACCACCGGTGGCGCCACTGCCGCCGCCGGCATGGTGCAACCGGGCCAGCCACTGCTGGACGCCAACGGCCAACAGATCATGGACCCGGCCACCGGCCAGCCGATGCTGGCGCCGTACCCGTCGGACAAGCGTCAACAATCCACCAAGAACTTCGAGCTCGATCGCTCCATCAGCCATACCAAGCAGCAGCAGGGTCGCCTGAATCGTCTGTCGGTAGCGGTAGTGGTGGACGACCAGGTCAAGGTCAACCCGGCCAATGGCGAAACCAGCCGAGCGCCGTGGAGTGCCGACGAATTGGCGCGTTTCACCCGTCTGGTGCAGGACGCCGTGGGCTTCGATGCCAGCCGTGGCGACAGCGTCAGCGTGATCAACGTGCCGTTCTCCGCCGAACGCGGGGAAGTGATCGCCGATATTCCGTTCTACTCGCAGCCCTGGTTCTGGGACATCGTCAAGCAAGTGCTCGGCGTGCTGTTCATCCTGGTGCTGGTGTTCGGCGTGTTGCGTCCGGTGCTCAACAACATCACTGGCGGCGGCAAGAACAAAGAACTGGCAGGCCTGGGCAGTGACGTCGAACTGGGCGGCATGGGCGGCCTGGACGGTGAGTTGGGCAACGACCGCGTGAGCCTTGGCGGTCCGCAGAGCATTCTGCTGCCGAGCCCGAGCGAGGGTTATGACGCTCAGTTGAACGCAATCAAGAGTCTGGTGGCTGAAGACCCGGGTCGAGTGGCTCAGGTCGTGAAAGAGTGGATTAACGCAGATGAGTGATAACCGAGCCGCTACCGCCAAACTGACCCGGGTCGACAAAGCCGCGATCCTGCTGCTGTCCCTGGGTTCTACCGATGCTGCGCAAGTGTTGCGCCACATGGGCCCCAAAGAGGTTCAGCGGGTGGGCGTGGCCATGGCGCAGATGGGTAACGTGCACCGTGAGCAGGTCGAACAGGTGATGAGCGAGTTCGTCGACATTGTCGGCGACCAGACCAGCCTCGGCGTCGGTTCCGATGACTACGTGCGCAAGATGCTCACCCAGGCCCTGGGCGAAGACAAGGCCAACGGCCTGATCGACCGCATTCTGCTGGGTGGCAACACCAGCGGCCTGGACAGCCTGAAGTGGATGGAGCCGCGGGCCGTTGCCGACGTGATCCGCTACGAGCACCCGCAGATCCAGGCCATCGTGGTGGCCTACCTCGATCCTGACCAGGCCGGCGAAGTGCTCGGCAACTTCGACCACAAGGCGCGCCTGGACATCATCCTGCGGGTTTCCTCGCTCAACACCGTGCAACCCGCGGCGCTCAAGGAACTCAACCAGATTCTCGAGAAGCAGTTCTCCGGCAACTCCAACGCATCGCGGACCACCCTGGGTGGTATCAAGCGTGCAGCCGACATCATGAACTTCCTCGACAGCTCGATCGAAGGCCAACTGATGGATTCGATCCGCGAAGTGGACGAAGACCTGTCGGGCCAGATCGAAGACCTGATGTTCGTCTTCAACAACCTCGCCGATGTCGACGATCGCGGTATCCAGGCGCTGCTGCGCGAAGTCTCTTCCGACGTGCTGGTGCTGGCCCTCAAGGGCTCGGACGAAGGGGTCAAGGAAAAGATCTTCAAGAACATGTCCAAGCGTGCGGCGGAACTGCTGCGCGACGACCTGGAAGCCAAGGGCCCGGTTCGCGTCAGCGATGTGGAAACCGCGCAGAAGGAAATCCTCACCATTGCCCGCCGTATGGCCGAAGCCGGAGAAATCGTTCTCGGCGGGAAGGGCGGCGAAGAAATGATCTAAGGTCGCTTTATGTCGTCCAGCAGTGATGAGTCCCAAAGCGAGCTGATTCGCGCCCGGGACGTCGAGGGTTTTGACGTCTGGGCGCTGCCCAGTTTCGATCCCGAGCCGCCCGAGCCTGAGCCCGAGCCGGAAGAGGTGCAGGAGGAGATCGAGGAAGTGCCGCTGGAGGAAGTCCAGCCGCTGACCCTTGAAGAGCTCGAGAGCATCCGCCAGGAAGCCTATAACGAAGGGTTCGCCACCGGCGAGAAAGAGGGCTTTCACAGCACCACCCTCAAAGTGCGTCAGGAAGCCGAAGTGGCACTGAGCGCCAAGTTGCAGGCGCTCGAGCAGCTGATGGCCAACCTGTTCGAGCCCATTGCCGAGCAGGACACCCAGATTGAAAAGACCCTGGTGGAGCTGGTGCGGCATATCACCCGCCAGGTGATCCAGCGCGAGCTGGCGATGGACTCCACGCAGATCGAACATGTCATGCGCGAGGCGCTCAAGCTGCTGCCCCTGGGCGTCGGTAATGTACGCCTGTACGTCAATCCGCAGGATTTCGAGCAGGTCAAAAGCCTGCGCGAGCGCCATGAGGAAAGCTGGCGCATCGTCGAGGACGAAGCGCTGCTGCCCGGCGGTTGCCGGGTCGAGACCGAGCACAGCCGTATCGACGCCAGCATGGAAACCCGGATCGCCCAGGCGATGGACCAGCTGTCCGACCAGTTGCACGAACAATCGCTGCATCCGGCGGAGGCGGACCTTGGCCTGGACCTGGGGCCGTTGACGCCCTCGGCGCCGCAGAGCGACATCGCCGACCCCGCTATTGACCCTGACGCCGCGCACGAGCCAGCGGACCCTAGCAATGCGCCTTGAACGCACCAGCTTCGGCAAGCGCCTGGGGGGCTACGCCCAGGCCATCAGCCTGCCGGGCCAGCCGATCCTTGAGGGCCGCTTGTTGCGCATGGTCGGCCTGACACTGGAAGCCGAAGGCTTGCGCGCGGCCATGGGCACCCGGTGCATGGTGATCAACGATGACAGCTACCACCCGGTCAAGGTCGAAGCCGAGGTCATGGGTTTCTCCGGCAGCAAGGTATTCCTGATGCCGGTGGGCAGCGTGGCCGGGATCGCTCCGGGCGCGCGCGTGGTGCCCCTGGCCGACACCGGCCGTTTGCCCATGGGCATGAGCATGCTCGGGCGTGTGCTGGACGGCGCCGGCAGGGCGCTGGATGGCAAGGGCGCGATGCGTGCCGAAGACTGGGTGCCGATGGACGGTCCCACCATCAACCCGCTCAAGCGCGACCCCATCAGCCAGCCGCTGGATGTGGGTATTCGCAGCATCAACGGTTTATTGACGGTAGGTCGTGGTCAGCGTCTCGGCCTGTTCGCCGGTACCGGCGTGGGCAAGAGCGTGCTGCTGGGCATGATGACCCGCTTTACCGAGGCCGACATCATTGTGGTCGGGCTGATCGGCGAGCGGGGACGTGAGGTCAAGGAGTTCATCGAGCACATCCTGGGTGAGGAAGGCCTCAAGCGTTCGGTGGTGGTGGCCTCGCCAGCGGATGACGCTCCGCTGATGCGTCTGCGGGCTGCGATGTACTGCACGCGGATCGCCGAATATTTTCGCGACAAGGGCAAGAACGTCCTGTTGCTGATGGATTCCCTGACACGTTTCGCCCAGGCCCAGCGGGAAATTGCCCTGGCCATCGGCGAGCCGCCGGCCACCAAGGGTTATCCGCCTTCGGTGTTCGCCAAGCTGCCCAAACTGGTGGAGCGTGCCGGCAATGCCGAGGCCGGCGGCGGTTCGATCACCGCCTTCTACACGGTATTGTCCGAAGGCGATGACCAGCAGGACCCGATCGCCGACTCGGCGCGGGGCGTGCTCGACGGGCATATCGTGCTGTCCAGGCGCCTGGCGGAAGAGGGGCACTACCCGGCCATCGACATCGAGGCCTCCATCAGTCGGGTCATGCCGGCGGTGATCAGCCCTGACAACATGGCGCGGGCGCAGTACTTCAAACAGCTGTGGTCGCGTTACCAGCAGGCCCGGGACCTGATCAGCGTCGGTGCCTATGTGGCCGGCGGCGACCGGGATACCGATACGGCCATTTCCCTGCATCCGGCCATGGTTGCGTACCTGCGCCAGGGGCTCAATGACAACATCAGCCTGGGCCATAGCCAGACCCACCTGGAAATGCTATTCGCTCCGGCAGCGGGCGGGTAACCGGCCATGGCTGATAGCCGTGCCGCGCGCCTGGCGCCGGTGGTGGACATGGCAGAGAGTGCCGAGCGCACGGCCGCCCAGCGCCTGGAGTACTTTCACGGCCAGGTGCGTGTGGCCGAGAGCAAGCTGGGGGACCTGGAGCGTTTTCGTGGCGACTACCAGGAACAGTGGGTCGAGCGCGGCAAATTGGGGGTCAGTGGCCACTGGCTGATGAACTACCAGTACTTTCTCAGCCAGCTGGATACCGCCGTCGGTCAGCAGCGACAGAGCCTGGCCTGGCACCAGAACAACCTCGATCGCGCCCGGGAAGCCTGGCAGCAGGCCTATGCCCGGGTCGAGGGGCTGCGCAAGCTGGTGCAGCGCTATATCGACGAGGCGCGGGCGCTTGAGGACAAGCGTGAGCAGAAGTTGCTGGATGAACTTTCCCAGCGCTTGCCTCGTCAGAGCCCATACTGATAGTGCTCATTTGCCTCACGCAGGTTGTCCCCCCGGCGAGTGGGTGCTAAACCTTTTAGACGTCGTCAATGACAAGGAAGCAGTCACATGTCGGTCGTTACAGAAATATCCCCGGACGGGCAAAAACTCACGATCTCCATCAGAGGCCGTTTCGATTTCGGACGCCACCAGGAGTTTCGCGAATCCTACGAGCGACTCAACCGGACACCGGAGTCCATCGTGGTGGACCTCAAGGAAGCCACCTATCTCGACAGTTCGGCCCTGGGCATGCTGCTGTTGCTGCGTGACCACGCCGGCGGCGACAACGCCGATGTCCGGGTAATCAACAGCAACTCGGATGTGCGCAAGATCCTCGCCATCTCCAACTTCGACAAGCTTTTCGACATCAGTTGACCGGTATGCGGTCGATGCTCGAGCCCCTGTGTGTGCTGATCGCCGAAGATGGCGCAGCGGACCGCATGCTGCTGTCCAGCATCATCCGGCGCCAGGGGCATCAGGTGCTGGTGGCAAGCAACGGTGCCGAGGCGGTGCAGCTGTTTCAGCAACAGCGCCCGCATATCGTGCTGATGGATGCATTGATGCCGGTGATGGACGGTTTCGAGGCTGCCCGGCAGATCAAGGCCCTGGCTGGCGAGACCCTGGTGCCGATCATCTTTCTTACCTCCTTGAGCGGCGGCGAGGCCCTGGCCCGCTGCCTGGAAGCGGGTGGCGACGACTTTCTGGCCAAGCCTTACAACCCGGTGGTGCTGGGTGCCAAGATCAACGCCATGGACCGCCTGCGCCGTCTGCAAGAGACCGTGCTGCACCAGCGTGACCAGATCACTCGCCACCACGACTACCTGCTCAACGAGCAGCGGGTGGCCAAGGCGGTGTTCGACAAGGTCGCCCATGCCGGCTGCCTGGATGCGCCGAATATCCGTTTCCTGCAATCGCCCTATGCCCTGTTCAATGGCGACCTGTTGTTGGCGGCCTACACCCCGGCCGGAGACATGCACGTACTGCTGGGGGATTTCACCGGCCATGGGCTGCCTGCGGCGGTAGGCGCCATGCCGCTGGCGGAGGTGTTCTACGGCATGACCGCCAAGGGCTACGGCCTGCCGGAAACCCTGCGGGAGATGAATGCCAAGCTCAAGCGCATCCTGCCCGTGGACATGTTCTGCTGTGCCACCCTGCTGTGCCTGAGTTCCCAGCGGCGGGCGGTGGAGGTGTGGAACGGCGGCATGCCCGAAGGGTATCTGTATCGGCACGCCAGCGGCGCACGCACGCCGCTGGTGGCTCGCCACTTGCCCCTGGGTGTGTTGAGCGCCGAGGCCTTCGAGGACAGCACCGAGGTGTTTTCCATGGCGCCGGGAGACCGCGTCTTCCTGTTGTCGGATGGGGTGATCGATACCTGTAACACCGAGGAGCAACTGTTTGGCGTCGAGCGATTGCACCAGGTGTTTGCCGCCAATCGCCAGGAAGATCAGCTGTTCGAAGAGATTCGGCAGGCCCTGGAGCGCTTTGGCGGTAGTGCCCGGGATGATGTGAGCATGGTCGAGGTGGGGTTGCCGGAGTTTCCCCGATTGGCGCCGCCGGCTCTGGTGTACTCCGACAGTGGCCAGTCCTGCCCGCTGGACTGGTCGGTGAGTTTCGAGTTTCGGGCTGCCACCCTCAAGCGTTTCAATCCCTTGCCCTATCTGCTGCAACTGTTGCTTGAGGTGCATGGCCTGCGTTCCCAGAGCGGGGCGCTGTACAGCGTTTTGGCGGAGCTCTACTCCAATGCCCTGGAGCATGGCGTGCTCAAGCTCGACTCGCGGCTCAAGCGCGATGCCGAGGGGTTTACCCGCTATTACCGCGAACGCTCGACCCGGCTTGCGCAGTTGCAGGAGGGTTTTGTCCGGGTGCATCTGCAAGTGCAGCCCCTGGAAGCGGGAGGGCGCCTGGTGGTGCGTGTCGAGGACAGTGGCGAGGGTTTCGATGTGGCTGCGGTCCTGGCGCGGCCCAATGATATGGAGCGTCTGTCGGGGCGTGGCGTCAGTCTGATCCGGCAGATGAGCCGGCAGGCCGTGTGGGCGGATGATGGGCGCAGTGTCTGCGTGGAGTTTTCTTGGGAGGCTCTGGCATAATTCCCGGGTTCTTGATCAAGGAGTGAACAAGTGGCTGAGATTCATCTGGACCACACGGTGCTCAATGCTTTGCAAGAGGTGATGGAGGATGAATATCCCGTCCTGCTGGATACCTTCGTCTGTGATTCCGAGGAGCGTGTGCGGCTGCTGCATAAGTCCGAGGATACGATTTTGCTGGTAGCCACCGCCCACAGCCTCAAGGGCAGCAGCAGCAACATGGGCGCCACCCGCCTGGCCGAACTCTGTCATCAGCTGGAACTGCGGGCCGGGCAGTCGGCCGCGGATGGCATTCGACAATTGGTGGGGGAGATCGACGGCGAGTTCGCTATCGTTCGACGCTTGTGCGAGCAGGAGCTGCAGCGCTTTCATTGTTGAGAAACAGCTTTTTATCTGCGGATTGATAAAGCTGGCCCGGCCTTTGCAGTCAAGTCTTCCAACTGTACCTATGATCCCCGTGCAGCGGAGACTGTCCCATGGCTGTTACCCCTAATTCGCTTCTTCAGGCCACTGCCCAGGCCAGCGCTAAGTCCAAGACTCAAGCGGCGCCTGTCAGCCCCCTGGCGAGCATTGCCGAGCCTGGGGACAAGGCTTCCAGCTTCGCGCAGCTCTACGCCAAGGAATCCCAGAACCAGCCGCAGGCCAAGCCTCCAAGCTTTGCCGACAACTCGCCCAAACCGGTGCGCGACAAGGGGGCTGACAGTAGCCCGAAGAAGGATGTCAGCAAGGACTCTTCTGCCGCGCCGCAGCCAGCCGTTGCCGATAGCGGCAAATCCTTGCCTGCCGACAAGCCGGCCGGCAGCGACAGCAAAACAGCGCCCACAGATGCTGCCAAGCCGGCTGATACCGCACAAACCGACGCTCCGCCCCCCAGCGATCCGATGCTGGATCCAAGCCTGGTACAGGTCGCGCCGCCACAGCCTGTGGTGCCGGCTGAACCGGCCCCGGCGACACCTGCGCCGCCTCCGGTCGAGGCGGCTCCCGTCGCCCCTGCGCCGGCCATCGTTGCCGCAGTGGTGGCGCCACCCGTCGAGCCGGCCAAGCCTGAATTCGACCCCGAGGCTGATCCTCTGGATGCCTTGCCTGCGGTGCGCCTGGCCATGGAGCAGGGCGGCCATGTGTCGGCGTCCAGCCAGAGCCAGCCGAAGGCCGCGCCAGGCAATGCCGGCAATGAAGGGCAGCTGGCCTCGGTGCAGAACTTCGCCAATGGCATGGCCGGCATGCTCGAGCAGCAGGCGGGCAAGAGCGGCACCGAGCAGGGCGGCGAAAAGGCCTTTAGCGGGTTGATCGCCGATGGCTTGAAGGACCTCAAGGGGGCTTCCAGTGATACCCGGGTGGATGATTTCGCCAATCGCCTGGCGGCCTTGACCCAGGCCGCGACGCCCAAGACGGCCAACGCGGTGCCGGTCAACCAGCCGCTGGCCATGCACCAGAATGGCTGGACCGAAGAGGTGGTCAACCGGGTGATGTACCTGTCCAGCACCAGCCTCAAGTCGGCAGACATCCAGTTGCAGCCGGCCGAGCTGGGGCGCCTGGACATTCGCGTGCACATGATTCCGGACCAGCAGACCCAGGTCACCTTCATGAGTGCCCATGCTGGCGTTCGCGAAGCCCTGGAAGGGCAGATGCACCGCATGCGCGACATGTTCAACCAGCAGGGCCTGGGGCAGGTGGACGTCAACGTCTCCGATCAGTCCCGTGGCTGGCAGGGCCAGGAGCAGGCCCAGCAGGAGCAGAATCGCCGCAGCGGTTCCAGCACCAGCGGCGGGCGCCTGGACAGTGGCGATGATGAGTCGTCCCCGGCCGTGGCGGAAGTGCAGGCTCCGGTACAGACCGTGATCGGCAGCAGCACCGTCGACTACTACGCCTGACCTGTGGCGGGGGCCGCTACCGGCCCCTGCACTGATCCTCGTGGTGTAACTGCAACAGCTTGCACCCCAGGTTTCCCTTCGCAGCATTGCCCTTCGCTGTTGATCCCCGCCTTTCTGACAAATCTGGCATAACACTTGCTCTTGCCTTGCCGTGCGACTGTGAACCCCCGATTAGTGACGGATTATTGGCATGGCGAAGAGCGAAGCAGCAGAAAAACCCACCGCAGGGAAAAGCAAACTCAAGCTTATCCTCTTGATTGTCCTGGCATTGTTGCTGGCCATCGGCCTGTCGGTCGGCGCCACCTGGTACTTCATGCACAGTGCTCAGAGCAAGCCGGCCCCGGCTGCGGAGACCGCCAGCAACGTCAAGCCTGCGGCGATCTACGAGCCCATGGCCCCAGCCTTTGTTGCCAACTTCACGCAGAACGGCCGGCAGCGCTACATGCAGGTGAGCATTACCCTGCTGGCGCGCAATCAGGCCGACCTGGATGCGCTGAAAGTGCACATGCCGGTGATCCGCAACAACCTGGTCATGCTCTTCTCCGGGCAGAGTTTCGACACCCTGGCCACTCCGGTCGGCCAGGAAATGCTCCGCCAGAAGGCCACCGCCAGCGTTCAGGAAGTGGCGCAGAAAGAGGTGGGCAAAGTGGTGGTCGAGCAGTTGCTCTTTACTAACTTCGTACTGCAGTAGGAACACGACATGGCCGTGCAGGACCTGCTGTCCCAGGATGAGATCGATGCGCTGTTGCATGGCGTCGACGACGGTCTGGTACAGACCGAACACGCTGCCGAGCCCGGCAGTGTCAAAAGCTATGACCTGACCAGCCAGGATCGCATCGTCCGTGGACGCATGCCGACCCTGGAAATGATCAACGAGCGTTTCGCTCGCTATACCCGTATCAGCATGTTCAACATGCTGCGCCGTTCGGCTGACGTGGCAGTGGGTGGCGTGCAGGTAATGAAGTTCGGCGAGTATGTGCACTCGCTGTACGTGCCTACCAGTCTGAACCTGGTGAAGATCAAGCCGCTGCGCGGCACCGCGCTGTTCATTCTTGACGCCAAGCTGGTATTCAAGCTGGTGGACAACTTCTTCGGCGGCGATGGCCGCCACGCGAAGATCGAAGGGCGTGAATTCACCCCGACCGAACTGCGGGTGGTGCGCATGGTGTTGGAGCAGGCCTTCGTCGATCTCAAGGAGGCGTGGCAGGCGATCATGCCGGTCAACTTCGAGTACATAAACTCGGAAGTGAACCCGGCCATGGCCAACATCGTCGGTCCCAGCGAAGCCATCGTGGTATCGACCTTCCACATCGAGCTCGATGGCGGTGGCGGCGACCTGCACGTGACCATGCCGTATTCGATGATCGAGCCGATCCGCGAAATGCTCGACGCCGGCTTCCAGTCCGACCTGGACGACCAGGACGAACGCTGGAGCAAGGCTCTGCGCGAGGACGTGCTGGATGTGGCCGTGCCGCTGAGTGCCACTGTCGCCCGTCGTCAGTTGCGCCTGCGGGACATCCTGCACATGCAGCCTGGCGATGTGATCCCGGTGGAGCTGCCCGAAGACATGATCATGCGCGCCAATGGCGTGCCGTCGTTCAAGGTCAAGCTGGGTTCCCACAAGGGCAACCTGGCGCTGCAAGTGATCGAGCCGATCGAGCGCCGTTGAGCGGCGCTCCAACCTGTTTGCTGTTCAATGAATTTTTGCCCGTCGAGGACCCATGATGGCTGACGAAATTAACTCCCAGGACGACCAGGCGCTGGCCGACGAGTGGGCTGCTGCGCTGGAAGAAACCGGTGATGCCGGTCAGGCGGATATCGATGCCCTGCTGGCGGCGGACGCCGGCGCCGCGTCAAGTTCCGGGCGCTTGCAGATGGAAGAGTTCGGCAGCGTGCCGAAGAACCATGAGCCGGTCACATTGGACGGTCCTAACCTGGACGTGATTCTGGATATCCCGGTATCGATCTCCATGGAAGTGGGCAGCACCGATATCAACATTCGCAACCTGCTGCAGCTCAACCAGGGCTCGGTGATCGAGCTCGATCGCCTGGCCGGCGAGCCGCTGGACGTGCTGGTCAACGGCACCCTGATCGCCCATGGCGAGGTGGTCGTGGTCAACGAAAAGTTCGGCATTCGCCTGACTGACGTGATCAGCCCCAGCGAACGCATCAAGAAGCTGCGCTAAGTGAACAAGCTGCTTGGCATTGCATTCGCGCTGCCCCTGAGCGCCCTGGCCGCGGAACCGGCGGCCACCGCCGCGGTGGCTGCGGCTGCGCCCGTGACCGGCAGTGTCAGCGGCCAGTTGACCCAGCTGGTACTGGGCCTGCTGCTGGTGATCGGCGTGATCTTCTTCCTGGCCTGGCTGTTGCGCCGGGTGCAGCAGGCCGGTCCTGCCGGCAAGGGGCAGGTGATCGAACTGATCGGCTCCCGGGCTCTGGGCCCGCGCGATCGCCTGGTGCTGGTGCAGGTTGGCAACGAACAGATCCTGCTGGGCCTGACCCCGGGCACCATCACCCCGTTGCATGTGCTCAAGGAGCCGGTGCAGGTGCCCAATGCCGAGCAGGCGACGCCCGAGTTCGCCCAGCGCCTGATGGAGCTGTTGGGCAAGGATCAGAAGGATAAGAAGTAATGCCGTTGCGCATCATCTTGACGTTGGCACTGATGCTGGCGGCGCCGCTGGCGTTGGCGGCGGACCCGTTGTCGATCCCGGCGATCACCCTTGGCACCAATGCCAGCGGCCAGCAGGAGTATTCGGTCAGCCTGCAGATCCTGCTGATCATGACGGCGCTGAGCTTCATTCCAGCGTTCGTCATGCTGATGACCAGCTTTACCCGGATCATCATCGTCTTCTCGATCCTGCGTCAGGCCCTGGGCCTGCAACAGACCCCGTCGAACCAGATCCTCACCGGCATGGCGCTGTTTCTCACCCTGTTCATCATGGCGCCGGTGTTCGACCGGGTGAACCAGGACGCCTTGCAGCCTTACCTGGCGGAAAAACTCACCGCCCAGGACGCCGTGGCCAAGGCTCAGGTGCCGATCAAGGACTTCATGCTGGCGCAGACCCGCAGCAGCGACCTGGAGCTGTTCATGCGCCTGTCCAAGCGCACCGACATCGCCAGCCCCGACCAGGCGCCGCTGACCATCCTGGTCCCGGCCTTCGTCACCTCCGAGCTCAAGACTGCGTTCCAGATCGGCTTCATGATCTTCATTCCGTTCCTGATCATCGACCTGGTGGTGGCCAGTGTGCTGATGGCCATGGGCATGATGATGCTCTCGCCCCTGATCATTTCCCTGCCGTTCAAGATCATGCTGTTCGTCCTCGTGGACGGTTGGGCGTTGATCATCGGCACCCTGGCGGGCAGTTTCGGTGGTGTTTAAAACCTTGTTTGCGGGTGATCGACAATGACTCCGGAAGTCGCGGTAGACCTGTTTCGCGAAGCGCTCTGGCTGACCACCATGATGGTGGCGGTGCTGGTGGTGCCCAGCTTGTTGGTGGGCCTGATGGTGGCCATGTTCCAGGCTGCCACCCAGATCAACGAACAGACCCTGAGCTTCCTGCCGCGCCTGCTGGTGATGCTGGTGACCCTGATTGTCGCCGGGCCCTGGCTGGTGCAAACCTTCATGGAATACATCCGTCAGTTGTACGGCAGTATTCCGCAGTTGATCGGCTGAGCCCATGTCCCTGCTGGCGTTGACCGACACCCAGATCAGTACCTGGGTGGCGAGCTTCATGTTGCCGCTGTTCCGGGTCACCTCGCTGCTGATGGTGATGCCGGTCTTCGGGACCACCCTGGTGCCGCGGCGGGTACGCTTGTACTTTGCCCTGGCGATCACCGTGGTGATAGCGCCGGGGCTGCCGCCCATGCCCGAAGTACACGCCCTGGATCTCAGTGGCCTGTTGCTGGTCGCCGAACAGATCCTGATCGGTGCGGTACTGGGGTTTTCCCTGCAGCTGTTCTTCCAGGCTTTCGTGGTTGCCGGACAGATCGTGGCGATCCAGATGGGCATGGGGTTCGCTTCCATGGTCGACCCCACCAACGGTGTGTCGGTGGCGGTGATCGGGCAGTTCTTCACCATGCTGGTGACCCTGTTGTTCCTGGCCATGAACGGCCACCTGGTGGTGTTCGAGGTGCTTACCGAGAGCTTTACCACCCTGCCGGTGGGTGGCGGCCTGATGGTCAACCATTACTGGGAGCTGGCAGGCAAGCTCGGTTGGGTGCTGGGGGCGGCGCTGCTGCTGGTATTGCCGGCGATCACCGCGCTGCTGGTGGTGAACATCGCCTTTGGCGTCATGACTCGCGCGGCGCCGCAATTGAACATCTTCTCCATCGGCTTTCCCCTGACCCTGGTGCTGGGCATGGGCATCGTCTGGGTCAGCCTGGCTGACATTCTCAATCAGTATCAACCGCTGGCCTCCGAGGCCTTGCAGTTCTTACGCGAACTGGCAAAGGCGCGCTGAGCCATGGCAGAGAGCGAGAGCGGTCAGGACAAGACAGAAGAGCCCACGGAGAAACGCAAAAAGGACTCCCGGGAAAAGGGCGAGATTGCCCGCTCCAAGGAGCTCAATACCCTGGCCATCATGCTGGCGGGGGCGGGCGGTCTGCTGGTCTATGGTGGTGGCCTGGCCCTGGACCTGCTGGAAATCATGCGCCTGAACTTCTCCCTGCCCCGTGAAGTGCTGCTCAGCCCCGGGGCCATGGGCCTGTACCTGCTGCATTCGGGCAAGATCGCCATCCTGGCGGTGCAGCCGGTATTGCTGACCCTGCTGCTGGCGGCGGTCATCGGCCCCATTTCCCTGGGCGGCTGGTTGTTCGCCGGAAAGAGCCTGGCGCCCAAGTTCAGCCGGATGAACCCGGCCAATGGCCTCAAACGGATGTTTTCCCCCACGGCGTTGATCGAGCTGCTCAAGGCCCTGGCCAAGTTTGCCTTGGTGCTGTTCGTGGCGCTCTCGGTGCTCTCGGCAGATATCGACGACCTCTTGCGTATCGCCCATGAGCCCCTGGAGAAGGCGATCATCCACAGCATCCAGGTGGTGGGCTGGAGCACCTTGTGGATGGCCTGCGGGCTGATCCTGATTGCCGCAGTGGATGTGCCGGTGCAGCTGTACCAGGCCCACAAGAAGTTGTTGATGACCAAGCAGGAAGTGCGCGACGAGCACAAGGACCAGGAGGGGCGGCCCGAGGTCAAGCAGCGGATTCGCCAGTTGCAGCGCGAGATGTCCCAGCGGCGGATGATGGCGGCGATCCCGGAGGCCGATGTGGTCATCACCAACCCGACCCACTACGCCGTGGCGCTCAAATACGATGCCGAGAAGGGCGGGGCGCCGGTGCTGCTGGCCAAGGGCAGCGACTTCCTGGCCTTGCAGATTCGCGAGATCGCCGTGGCCCACGAAGTCATGCTGCTGGAGTCGCCGGCCCTGGCGCGTTCGATCTTCTATTCCACCGAGCTTGAGGAAGAGATTCCTGCCGGGCTTTACCTGGCGGTGGCCCAGGTACTGGCCTACGTCTATCAGATCCGCCAGCACCGCGCGGGCAAGGGCAAGCGCCCGGATCCGCTCAAGGACCTGCCGATTCCGCCGGATCTGCGGCGCGACTCCTGAGGCGAGCGCCGCCAGATTGTTGGCTGGATTATTGCTTGTGGGTAGCCAGTGTATGGAAATGGTTACTTTTTTGACTAGGCAGAATCAATCTGAAAAAAGCGGGTGGATTGACTTTGTTCTTTGGGATGTTCGAACTGCTCAGAACTGATAAGTCATGGAAAAAATAATTACAGTTACCAGTCCGCTACTGCCGCCGTTAGAGGAATTTGTTCCTTATCTGGAGCAGATCTGGAAAAACAAGCGCCTGACCAATTGCGGTCCCTTCCATCAAGAACTTGAGCAAGCACTGGCTCGTTACTTGGGGGTCGGGCATTTGTCGTTGTTTGCCAATGGAACATTGGCCCTGATTACCGCTTTACAAGCGCTGCATGTGAAGGGTGAAGTGATTACCACGCCTTATTCTTTTGTCGCTACGGCCCATGCCTTGGTGTGGAATCGCTTGACCCCGGTGTTTGTCGATATCGATCCACAGACCTTCAACATCGACCCTAAAAAGATAGAACAGGCCATTACGCCACAGACGACCGCCATCATGCCGGTGCACTGCTATGGCAATCCCTGTGATGTAGAGGCGATTCAGGCCATCGCCGATAAACATGGATTGAAAGTAATTTTTGACGGCGCCCACGCGTTTGGCGTGGAAGATGCCGGTGGCAGTGTACTGCGCCATGGCGACCTCAGTGTCCTGAGTCTGCATGCAACCAAGGTTTTCAATACCTTCGAGGGCGGTGCGATCATCAGCCCGGATGAACAGACAAAGTTGCATATCGATCAATTGAGGAATTTTGGTTTTGTGGATGAGGTCACGGTGGTGACCTGTGGCATCAACGGCAAGATGAGTGAAGTAAATGCTGCGTTCGGGCTCTTGCAGCTGCAGCATATCGACGCGGCCCTGGAACAGCGTAGAGCTATCGATTGTTTCTATCGCTCTGAATTGCGAACCATCAAAGGTATTAACCTGGACCCGGTACCGGCCGCTCTTGTCTCGAACTATGCCTACTTTCCGATTGCCATTGAGCCCGAATATGCGCTGAGCCGCGATCAACTCTATGGGTTGTTGCAGGAGCACAATATATTCGCGCGCCGTTATTTCTATCCCCTGATTACCCAGATGTCGGTGTATGAAGGTATGGAAGGACTCCATCGCCATGCTTTGCCAGTGGCCGAAGCGTTGGCTGAAAAGGTTATCTGTCTGCCCATTTATCCAGGGTTGGAGCCAGAGGACCTGCAACGGATCGTTGCTGTCATTCGCTCAGGAAACTCGGCGAATATATAACGTACTGGAGAGGGGCTTTCGCCAAGAAGGCGAGTGTTTTGCGGAATTTTAAACCGCAGATTCTGATTATTAAGAGGCTGTTATGAGCAAAGAAGCATTTATCGAAAACTTTCTGTCTGCCACCGATTTTCAGGAGCCAGTTGAAGTCACCATGGAGACGGAGTTGCGCAATTTGCCAGAGTGGGATTCGCTCGCGGCATTGGGTGTGATTGTCATGTTTGATATTGAGTACAAGAAAGTGATCTCGGGCGACGACCTTGAAAAGGCTGTTACCGTTGGTGATCTTTACAACTTGGTAGGATAAGCCTCATGCCACTCGTTACGTTGAATTCCGTGCGCTTTGCCGGTATGGCAACTTGCGTTCCTAAACGAGTTGTTTCCAATCTGACTGATTGCAAGCCGCAGATTCGCCCAGAACGCGAAAGGCTGGTGCGCAATATCGGTATCGAGCTGCGAAGGCTGACGCAAGAGTGGCAGTGTTTTTCCGACCTGGCCTTCGATGCAGCCTCCAAGCTCATTGAAAGCCTGGAGTGGAAGCTCGAGGAAATCGACGCGCTGATCGTGGTTACCCAGTCCCCGGACTACCTGGCGCCTGCCACTGCGATCATTCTTCAGGATCGTCTGGGGTTGCCCCATACCACCCTGGCGTTCGACGTCAACCTCGGGTGTTCCGGCTATCCGTTCGGCCTGCATCTGCTCGGATCGCTGATCAGTGCCGGAGGTATCAAGAAAGGCTTGGTGCTGGTTGGGGACAGCGGTGCCCAGCTCAATGACCCGATCTTTTCGGATGCCGGCACCGCTACGGCGATGGAGTTCTGTGCGGATGCCCCGCCCATGTACTTCGACCTGAATAGCGATGGTAGCGGCCACAAAGCGATCATCCTTCCGGTTGGTGGGCATCGTGAGCCGGTAGGCATACAGCATCTGGTGCCATTCCGTGAGAATGAAAATGATCACTGGCATCGAGCTGTCGACTTGCAACTCGACGGTACTGCGGTGCTGAGCTTTTCCACTCAGCGGGTTCCACCGGCGGTAGAAAAATTGCTTGAATATGCCAATGTTTCAAAAGACGAAGTCGATTACTTCATCTTTCACCAGGCCAATCGAATGATCAACGAGACCATTCGTAGAAAGTTGGAACTTCCAGTCGAGAAAGTTCCTTCGACCTTGCGGGATTTTGGCAACACCAGCGGTGCTTCGCTGCCAGTCACCATGACTGCACGAATCAATAAACAGCTTGAAGAAGGAACTAAGCGTTTAGTGCTGTCAGGGTTTGGTATTGGCTTGTCATGGGGAACCTGCTTGGTGGATATCCAAGGGGCGAAGTTTCCTGATTTGATTGAGTCCTGATAGGGCCGGGAGGTCACTCCTCCCACTGACCGCAAATTTCTTCGGAGGGCAGCATAGTGGCTGATAACAGCTTTAATCCATTCAGTCTCAAGGGCAAGCGGGTCTTGGTGACCGGGGCCAGTTCGGGGATTGGACTCACAACGGCTTTGAATTGTGCTCGCATGGGCGCCGAGATTATTGCCACTGGGCGTGATAAGGAGCGCCTGACCAAGACGTTTGAAGAGTTGCAGAGCATTTCGAGTCTGGATCATAAAATGGTTGTAGCGGATCTTACCGTTGCGGCTGAGCGAGATGCTGTAATCGCTGCACTCGATTCGAAGATACACGGTTTGGTACATTCAGCAGGGATCTCCAGGCTGTCTCCAACTCGGATGATGACTGAGTCCCATCTTCAAGTGCTTCACCGAACCAATGTCGAAGCCCCTTTTCTGCTGACTCAAGGTGTTTTGAGACGCAATCTTGTTGCGGCTGATGGGGCTATTTTATTTATTGCATCCATTGCTGCACATAAAGGAGTGGCAGGGGTTGGCGGCTATTCCGGTACCAAGGCAGCATTGATTGCCATGGCGCGATGCCTTGCAACGGAAGTGGCTAAACATAGAATCCGGGTTAATTGTCTCTCGCCAGCATTGGTACATACACCCTTGGTGGACGATGCTGAAAAGATGGTCTCCATGGATACGCTGGGCCAAGGGCAACTTCTGGGCTTTGGTATGCCGGATGATGTAGCCAATGCATGCATTTTCATGCTCTCCGATGCAAGCCGATGGATAACTGGCTCGACGCTTATCATGGACGGTGGGTTAACCATTTAACGAGCCATGGGGGCAATATGCGGCGAGTGATCATATTGGGGGCTGGCGGACTTGGGCGTCAGGTATTGGCTCGAATGGAGGCTGATGTAGCCTGTGGAGTTGATTGGATCATCGCCGGTTTTCTGGATGAGCGTGGGCCTGAGGTTGTAGCGGAGATTCTTAATTGTCCCTGGTTAGGGTATCCGGAGCATTTTCAACCACAGTCCGACGACTTGTTTATCGTTGCGATCGGAGATCCTGCGAGTAGAGAAAAACAGGTGAAACTGCTGCTCGGCAAAGGCGCGAAGTTCATTGACTATGGAAGACCTGGTTTCCTTGGTGTTAGAACCGCTTGGGGGCCAACGTTTTTCGGCTATGACGTAAGTTGCGGCGTTGATAGTCAGATCGGTAATTACTGCTTTATCGATCAAGACAGCATGATCGGTCACGACGTGGTGATTGGCGACTATGTACATATCGCGCCCCGTTGTTTGTTGGCCGGCTACGTCAAGGTGGGCAACGGTGTGGTGATCAACTCCGGGGCCATGCTATCCCGCGGGGTCACTGTGGGTGATGGAGCGGTGATCGGCATGGGAGCCGTGGTCTTCAAGGATGTTCCTGCCGGTGCGACGGTGGTGGGCAACCCTGCTCGAGTCATTTTCACCAAGCAGGATTGAAGGCTGGGTATTCATCTCGCTGCTCGGTCTTTTTTGTGGATACGTTTTATGTCGCGTCATGCGTTGGATGCAAGCCATTACACCTCCCAGGAAACTCTTTCTCGCGAGCGTGCCCACTTGTTTGGCGCGTTGTGGACCTTCGTCGGGTTCACGTCGATGGTGCGCGAGCGAAATCAGTTCTTCACTCGCAAGGTGGCGGGTGTGCCGATCCTGGTTCAGAGAACCGAAGCCGGTATCCGGGCCTTTATCAATGAGTGCCCCCATCGGCTGTCGCCTATTCAGACCGAGAGTGCCGGCAAGCGCCCTATGGTCTGCCCTTACCATGCCTGGTCATTTGGTGCCGAGGGCGAGTTGCGTGGCATACCCAATCATGGGCTTTACCAGTTCAGTGCCGCGGAGCGAGAAAAGATCTGCCTGAAGAAACTTCATCTGGAGGAAGTCGGCCAGTTGTTGTTTGTGAATTTTGCGCAGAGTCCCATTGCACTGAATGAGCAATTTACGGATGAGTTCATCGGGCAGTTGCAGGATGTGTCCTCTCATCTGGATTCGCAGATTATCTACAGTTGCCATCAGGTCCGGTATAACTGGAAGTTGAATATGGAGAACGTGAAAGACTATAACCACGTTCCTTTTATTCATCCGCAAACCTTCATGCCGGCCATGAATCAAATGGTCAAGGAGATCCCTGTAGTTGGCGATGACGGAGGATCGGAAGTCATCAGGCTGATTTCTACTGCCGAATCTCCTGAACTTGACTCGCTGAGTTACAGCACTAAGGCTCTGATCAAGCCCTACGAGAACTGGTTTGCGCCGTTGTGCGAAAAATATGGCAGTGAACATGCCTACTACAACTGGTTCATTTATCCCAATGTCAACTTCTGTAGTGTCAAGGGTGATCACTTTCTACTTCAGCAGTACGATCCCGTATCCCCTGGGGTTACCGATTATCACCTGTGGATGATGACCGCCACACGCAAGGATGTCCGCACCGACTTTACTGCGTTGCTGGCAACTTTGATTCGTGGCGAGCGCAAGGTCATAGCCGAGGACACGGTTGTGCTCGAGCGTTTGCAGGATGGGTTCGGTGAGCACTCTCGGCGCTTCATGCACGGCGAGTACGAGGCGCATATCGTTCAACAGCATCTCTGGTATAGAACTCATGTTTTGGGAGAGCGCCCATGACTTCCCATATAGTCCTGGGAGAGGGCTGGGCCTTCGAGCATGCCTGCCAGATGGCTACTGAACTGGGCTTGCCCCATGTGCAGCACCGCTTGCTTTCGGCTGATCGTTACAACTTTCAGCTGGATGAATTCATCGATCGGTATCCGGCGCAAGACTTCGAAGTGTTTGTGGCGCTGGATGAGCGTGCGGTCAACTATTCGCGATACAAGTTGATTGCCCAGGTTCGGTTGGCGGGGTATCGCCTGTTCAATCTGGTTTCGCCTCGATCCATTGTTGAAGAAAGCGCCGTTCTGCAAGGCAATGCCTATGTGGGGGCGGGCTGCAACCTGGCCTCCGGTGCGGTAGTGGGGCTGGGCTCCTGGCTTGATCGCCAGGTAACTCTGGACTGCTCCGTGCAGTTAGGGGCCTGTGTGACCTTGCAGGCGGGTGTGACCCTGGGGCGCGGCGTGGAAATCGGCAGGGGCACCACGCTCTCCGCTGGCAGCTTTGCGCTGGCGGGCACGAAAGTCGGTCGCCATTGCGAGTGGTTGTTGGGCGGGAAGTTGCCGGAAGTCCTTGCTGACAAGTCCTTTTATGATGCCCTGATGCCAGATGGCGCCAGAATCCTGAAAAACTGAATGTTAATTATCTTGCCGATTCGCTCAGGCAATTGGGCGGGCCGTTTCTGGAGTGGGTATGCCGAGTAATTATGCTGGTGTTAAAGGGCTGGAAGTGGCTGGTAACTACGAAAACCTGGTCACCATCTTTCAGCGGGCGGTCTCTGCGTATCAACATGATCCGCGCTTCTGTATTGCGCCTGAGGCCTGTCATGTCTACGACGCAAATGGGCGTGAAACAAAAGTCGTGCTGTTGGGAACGACCCAGTTCTCTCAACTCTTTATCAATGAAGCTGCCGGCAGAGTGCGGATTGTTGCCGTGGTCGACGACTTCAAGGCCGGCAAGATGGAAAGCTTTCATGGCGTTCCGGTGATCAGTTCGGATGCCTTCCTGAAGTTGGCCCGGGATACTGCGCTGATCAGTGTCAATGGCTGTCGGTATGATCACTCCCGGCGTTATTTCAAAAGCCTGGCGCTGCGCAACAACATCCCCATGCTCAACTTTGAGCAGGGCTTGCGGCTGCTTTCCATCAACCCGGCGAGCGACCATCGGATTGATGACTGGGGCAGCTACATTGTTGCTCACGCCCAGGAGTTGATCGCCCTCGGGCGGCGTCTGGACGATGACTATTCACGCTTCACCCTGTTCAGCGTTTTGCTCGGCCATTTGACGTGCGACCCCGAGTGGATACTCAACGCTGCCAAGCCCTACTTGACCCTGTATTTCCGTTCCGGCTTGTGGTTGCCTGATCAGAATGAGCGCTTCGCTGACTGTGGCGCCTCGATTGCCGAGTCCGCCAAGGCCTTTCTCGATGCGACCGACGGCCGCTTCCAGAAGATCTGGATGATCGAGCCGGATGAAGTCAATCGGGCCACCATTCAATCCTTCATCAGCGGTTACAACGGTACTCTCGCGCCTGCCCAGTCAGGTGCCATCGAGTTGCTGGGTTGTGCGTTGAGCAACGAAGACGGGCAGATGCCGTTCTTGCATGAGGGCGGGCACGGCGGTCACCTGTTATCTGCCGCTACTGCCCAGGCCATCTGCCGGGATGTCGATGTGCGCCGTCTGGATTCATTGCTTGATGACAGCCCGACGCTAATCAAGATGGACATCGAAGGGGCGGAATTGCAGGCCTTGCAGGGGGCCCGTGAGCACATCAGTCGTGGGCGCCCGAAAATGGCCATTTCGGCTTATCACCGGTCTGGCGATTTGCTGGATATCACCCGTTTTGTCGAAAGTGTGCGTGGCGACTACAAGATTGGCCTGCGCCACCACACCGAAGAGCGCTGGGATACCTGCCTGTACTTCTATTGATCTGCGTTCTGGCGCGCTGCATTGGCGCGCCATTTGATTGGGCCTGTGCCACTCAAGCGAAGGTGGCGGGCTATCGGTATTAACTAGCAAGAAGGTTTATATGAGCGCAAAGCCACTGGTCAGTGTGGTCATTCCTGCTTACAAGGCAACTTACTTTGAAGCGGCGCTGGCCAGTGTCTGTGCGCAGAGCTACGAGCATCTGGAGGTGGTGGTATGCGATGACTCGCGTACCGGGACCATCCGTGAGTGCACGGCTCGTTACCAGGAGTCCTGCTCTTTTCCGGTTCGCTATGAGTTCAATGAGTCTCTGCGCGGCGAGCTCTTCAATGCCATTGAGTGCATAAAAGTCGCCAGTGGAAAGTACATCAAGTTCCTCCATGACGACGATGTATTGCACCCTGAATGTGTCGCGCAACTGGTGGCTGCTATGGAGTCAGATCCCTCTGTGGCCATGGCGTCTTCGCGTCGCCGCCTGATCGATTCCGATGGGGTCCCGCAACCGGATGCCCTGGCCACATCCCTGCCTTTCGCTACCGATGTGGTTATCGATGGCAAGGAGCTGACCAGCCTGCTGGCCGACCATAGCCTCAACTTCATCGGCGAGCCGAGTTGCGTGCTTTGTCGCCGAGAGGATCTGCTGGCGCTGGGGGATGGCCTGATGTCGCTCAATGGTTGCCTGATCTATTGGGTGGGCGACCTGGCGATGTATGTGAAGCTGCTGCAAAAGGGCAACCTGGCGTTGCTGAAGCAGCCGCTGACCGATTTCCGAGTGTCCCTGCAGCAGGGCAGCCAGCAGGGGCGCGACAAGCCGGGTATCGGTAACCAGGGGCACGCTGATTTCAAACGGACATTGCGCGAACTGGGCTGGCATCGAGGGGGGCTGGATAACCATCTGGTTTCGGTGCGTTCCCTGTATGGCGGCGACAGGTTCGAGCCGGTGGATATCCTGGCCGCTCTGCGACAGAGTTACGCCAAGGGCGTGGCCGACCGGCAGATCAACAGTTGGATCGAGCAACGGGTGCCAAGCCCGATCCAGTTGCATTTGATGGAGGGCTATCTGCAGGCCGGCGGCGGTGCTCCTTCAATCGGCATCATCGTCCTTGATCTGGCCGCGGATGCCCAGGCGCTGGCGCGCACCCTGCATAGCCTGGCGGCGCAGCCGCAGGGGCTTGTGCAACTGAAAGTGACGGTACTGGGGCATGAGGCGCCGGGCTTGGTTGCCGGCGGCGCCGAGTTGCACTTCGCACCGGTTCAGGCGAACTACGCAGAGCAGGTCAATCGTTTGCTGCAAGAAGATGCATGCGAATGGTGTGTGCTGGTCCGCGCCGGTGATGAGTTCACGCCAAGCGGCCTGTTGGTCGCCAGCCTGGAGTTGCTGCCGGATCCCGACTGCCGTGCAGTGTTCTGTGATGGCGTGCTGCGAGAAGCCAATGGCGACACGGGGGTCATGCTGCGCCCGGACTTCAACCTGGATTACCTGCTGAGTTTCCCGGGGGTGCTGGCGCGTCACTGGATCTTCAGGCGTCGGGTGCTGATCGAGGCGGGTGGTTTTGATGGTGCCTACGCGCGGGCCCTGGAGTTCGAGCTGATCCTGCGCCTGATCAATCAAGGTGGCATTGACGGTTTCGGGCATATCCCGGAATTGCTGCTGAGTTGTCCGCCCGTGGCCCTGGATGAAAATGAAGATGAGCGCCGCGCGCTGGTCGAGCACCTGTCGCAGCGTGGCTATGCCAGCGCGCAGGTCGACAGCTCGCTTGCGGGACACTATCTGATCGACTACGGGCACCAGGCCCGCCCCCTGGTATCGATCGTGGTGGTGGTGAGTGACGACCTGGCGGCGGCGCAGCGCTGTATTTTCAGTGTCCTGGAGCACACCCGTTACCCTTTCTACGAGTTGCTGATCGTCGATAACGCCTGTCAGGCCGCAGAGGCAAGGCAGTGGTTGCAGGCTGTCGCGGAGCTGTCGGCTGAGCGTATCCGGGTAGTCAGCCTGCCTTATGCCGTGGATCGTTCCACCGCCAACAACCTGGGGGCGCAGCAGGCTTCTGGTGAATATCTGGTATTCCTGCGTGCGCTGACGGCGATCTTCGACGGTGGCTGGATTGATGCGCTGTTGAATCACGCGCTGCGCCAGGAGGTGGCGGTAGTGGGGGCCAAAGCGCTCTCCAGTGATGGCGAAGTGAGCCATGGCGGATTGATCCTGGGGCTGGCGGCCGGCGGGGCGGCAGCATTTGCCGGGCAGCAGGCCGACGCTGCCGGGTACATGAATGGCTTGCAGGTGGATCGCAATTGCAGTGCGGTCGCCGACATCTGCCTGATGGTACGTAAAGCCCTGTTTGATGGGGTGGGTGGCTGGGATGCCGAGCTGTTCCCTGAGGCGGGAGCGGATATTGACCTGTGCCTGCGCCTGGCGGGCCATGGTTATCTGACCGTGTGGACGCCGCGTGCGCGGGTCATGCACGGTATGCCGCCGGCCGCGTTTGCGCCGCGGGATGAAGATGCCTTGTCCCAGCGCTGGCTTTCGGTGCTGGCGCGGGACCCGGCCTACAACCTGAATTTTTCCCTGGGGCAGCCAAAGGGCTTCCAACTGGCCGAGCCGTCGTTAAGTTGGCGTCCGCTGATCTGGCGCCCGTTGCCAGTGGTGCTGGTGCACCCTTCGGATCGTTATGGCAGTGGTCACTATCGGGCCATTCGACCGATGGAGGAGCAGAGTTCGGCGGGCCTGATCGACGGGGTGCTGTCGATGGCGCTGTTATCGCCGGCCGAACTGGCGCGAGTGGCCCCGGATTCGATGGTTTTCCAGCGCCACATCGGCGAGGAGTCGCTCAGCGCCATGCGTCGTGCGCAAGCCTTCTCGCGCAGTTTCAAGGTCTTTGAGCTGAACGATCACCTGCCAAGCCTGGCTGTCGGGGAGGCTGCCCAGGGCATGACGCCTGGGGATATTTCCTACTATTTGCGCGAAGCCGTGGCCTGCGTCGATCGCCTGGTGGTGTCCACCGAAGCCCTGGCCGACGCTCTGCATGGCCTGCATCCGGATACCCGGGTCATCCACAGTCGCCTGGACCAGCAGGGCTGGGGGGCGTTGCCAGGCAGCCAGCGGTGTGCCGGCGACAAGCCCCGGGTAGGGTGGGCGGGCGCGGACTGGCAGCTGGCCAATCTTCAAGTGATCGGCGAGGTGGTGAAAGCCCTGGCGACGGAAGTCGACTGGGTGTTCATGGGGGCTTGTCCCGAGGAACTGCTGCCCTATGTCAAGGAAGTGCATCGTGGTGTGGAGATCAGCCTGTATCCGGCGGCGCTGGCCAGGCTGAATCTGGATCTGGCAGTAGCGCCCATGCAGCAGAGTCTGCTCAACGAGTGCAAGAGCAACCTGCGTCTCCTGGAGTATGGCGCCTGTGGTTATCCGGTCATCTGCAGTGATCTGACGTGTTTCCGCGGTGATTTGCCGGTAACTCGGGTTGCCAATCACTTCCAGGACTGGAGGGCGGCCATCCGCATGCATCTGGATGATCCACAGGCCAATGCCCGGGCCGGGGATGCCCTGCGTGAAGTCGTCCGGCGCGACTGGATGCTGGACGCTAGCGCATTGATGGCGTGGCGTGCTGCCTGGCTGCCGGATTAATCACGGCCACTCTGAGGTTTCCGGCATTTTCAGCTCAATGCCGGCGCCATATTTCCTTTCGGTAAAAGTTGGAAGGTTTCTTGCAGTAGCAGCCCCGTGCCGCTTCAGGCGTCAAAAGTTTGCTTTACGGAACGGGGTAAATCGGTGGATCGCTCTCAGTTAATCAACACGGCTCGCAGCAACCTGGCTGACCTCGGTCGAGGCAATCTGGGTGTGCCGGTGCTGCTGTTGGTCATGCTGGCCATGATGATGTTGCCGGTCCCGGCGTTCCTGCTGGACGTGTTCTTCACGTTCAACATCGCTTTGTCGATCGTGGTTCTGCTGGTGTGCGTGTACGCCCTGCGGCCGCTGGACTTTGCCGTGTTCCCCACCATTCTGCTGGTGGCCACGCTGCTGCGCCTGGCGCTCAACGTGGCTTCGACCCGGGTGGTGATGCTCCATGGCCAGGAGGGCCACGCCGCTGCCGGTAAGGTGATCCAGGCCTTCGGTGAGGTGGTGATCGGCGGCAACTACGTGGTCGGTATCGTGGTCTTTGCGATCCTCATGATCATCAACTTCGTGGTGGTGACCAAGGGTGCCGGCCGTATTTCCGAGGTGAGCGCGCGCTTCACCCTGGACGCCATGCCCGGCAAGCAGATGGCCATCGATGCTGACTTGAACGCCGGCCTGATCGACCAGAACCAGGCCAAGCTGCGCCGTCTCGAAGTGGCCCAGGAGGCCGAGTTCTACGGTTCCATGGACGGTGCCAGCAAATTCGTGCGCGGTGACGCCATCGCCGGTTTGCTGATCCTGTTCATCAACCTGATCGGCGGCATGGCCGTCGGTATCTTCCAGCACAACATGAGCTTTGGCGATGCGGGCCGGGTATACGCCTTGCTGACCATCGGTGACGGTTTGGTGGCGCAATTGCCATCACTGTTGCTGTCCACTGCGGCGGCGATCATGGTGACCCGGGCTTCGGGATCCGAAGACATGGGCAAGCAGATCAACCGGCAGATGTTCGCTTCGCCCAAGGCGCTGGCGGTGGCAGCCGGCCTGATGGCCGTGATGGGGCTGGTGCCGGGCATGCCGCACTTCTCCTTTCTCAGCCTGGCGGCCGTGGCCGGTGGCGCCGCTTACCTGGTCTGGAAAAAGCAGAACCAGGTCAAGGTCAAGGCTCTGGAAGAGGTCCAGCGTCAACAGGACCTGCTGCCTTCCCCGGCTCGTGCCCTGGAAACCAAGGAGTTGGGTTGGGACGACGTGACGCCGATCGACATGATCGGCCTGGAAGTCGGTTACCGCCTGATTCCCCTGGTGGATCGCAACCAGGGCGGGCAATTGCTGGCGCGGATCAAGGGGGTGCGCAAGAAGCTCTCCCAGGACCTGGGCTTTCTCATGCCCACGGTGCATATCCGCGACAACCTGGACCTGGCGCCGAGCGCCTACCGCCTGACCCTGATGGGGGTGATCCTGGCCGAAGCGGAGATCTATCCGGATCGCGAGCTGGCGATCAACCCGGGGCAGGTCTATGGCACGCTCAACGGCATCTCCGCTCGGGACCCGGCCTTTGGTCTGGAAGCGGTGTGGATCGAAATCAGCCAGCGGCCGCAGGCGCAGTCCCTGGGCTACACCGTGGTGGACGCCAGTACCGTGGTCGCCACCCACTTGAACCAGATTCTGTACAAGCACTCCAGCGAACTGATCGGCCACGAAGAGGTCCAGCAGTTGCTGCAAGTGTTGTCCAAGAGTTCGCCGAAGCTGGCCGAGGAGTTGGTGCCGGGCGTGCTGTCGCTGTCGCAGTTGCTCAAGGTCCTGCAAGCGCTGCTGGCCGAGCAGGTGCCGGTACGCGACATCCGCAGCATTGCCGAAGCCATCGCCAACAATGCCGCCAAGAGTCAAGATACTGCCGCTTTGGTTGCCGCGGTACGCGTCGGATTGTCTCGTGCCATCGTCCAAAGCATTGTAGGCACTGAGTCTGAGCTGCCTGTGATCACCTTGGAGCCAAGGTTGGAACAAATTTTGCTCAGCAGTCTGCAGAAGGCAGGACAAGGCCAGGAAGAAGGCGTTCTGCTGGAGCCAAGCATGGCAGAGAAGCTGCAGCGTTCGCTGATCGACGCGGCGCAGCGTCAAGAGATGCAAGGTCAACCGGTGATTCTGTTGGTAGCGGGGCCGGTCCGCGCCATGCTCTCGCGGTTCGGCCGTCTCGCCGTCCCGGGTTTGCATGTGCTGGCGTACCAGGAAATTCCGGACAACAAGCAAGTGACCATCGTTGCGACAGTAGGGCCCAACGGCTGAGGTAGTGGGTTATGCAAGTTAAGCGTTTTTTCGCCGCCGATATGCGTCAGGCCATGAAACTGGTTCGTGATGAGTTGGGCGCTGAAGCCGCCATCATCGGCAACCGGCGGATCGCCGGCGGTGTCGAGCTGACGGCTGCGCTGGATTACAAGTTGTCGGCCTTGTCGCCACGGGTTCCGAACATGGAACTCGAGGACGAGCTGCGCAAGACCCAGTCGCGGATTGTCACCGCCCAGGCCGAACTGAGCCTGCGGGGCGAGGGCGACAGTGCCTCGATCACCAATCGCCAGCTGTTCGCCGGCCTGCCGTTGACCGCGGCCGAGCCCCTGATCGAGCCGACCCTGACCGAGCGTCCGCGCCCGGCGCCGGCTCCTGCAGCGCCACCTGCCGATACGCGGGCACTGGACTCGATGCGTTTCGAGCTCAACGGTCTGCGCGAACTGCTGGAAGTGCAGCTCGGCTCCCTGGCCTGGAGCCAGTTGCAGGGCAGCCGTCCGGAGCAGGCCAACCTCTGGCGTCGCCTGCAGCGCATCGGCCTGTCGGGCCCGCTCGCCCGCGACCTGCTGGCACTGATTACCGAAATCAACGAACCCCGTCAGGCCTGGCGCATGTTGCTGGCGCACCTGGCGCGAATGATCCAGACCCCGGAAGTCGAGCCTCTGGAAGAGGGCGGCGTGATCGCCATGGTCGGCCCGGCCGGCATGGGCAAGACCACCACCCTGGCCAAGCTGGCGGCGCGCTACGTGCTCAAGTACGGGGCGCAGAACATTGCCCTGGTGAGCATGGACAGCTACCGCATCGGCGCCCAGGAGCAGCTCAAGACCCTGGGGCGCATCCTCAATGTGTCGGTGACCCATGTGGACCCGGGCCAGTCCCTGGCCCAGGCACTGGATCCGCTGCTGCGCAAGCGCGTGGTGCTGATCGATACCGCCGGCCTGCAGGCCAGCGATCCGGCGTTGCGCATGCAACTGGAGAGCCTGGCCGGTCGTGGCATTCGTGCGAAGAACTATCTGGTACTGGCTACCACCAGCCAGAAACAGGTGCTGACCGCCGCCTACCACAGCTACAAACGCTGCGGCCTGGCTGGTTGCATCCTGACTAAACTTGATGAAACAGCCAGTCTTGGCGAAGTGCTGAGCCTGGCCATCAGTCATGAACTGCCGGTTGCCTATCTCACAGATGGTCCGCGGATTCCTGACGATCTGCACCTGCCTCGCCGGCATCAGCTGGTGAGTCGCGCGGTAAGCGTACAGATGCAGGAAGAACCCAGCGAGGAAGCCATGGCCGACATGTTCGCTGACCTTTACCACAGCCCGTCCAAACGGGTTGGCTGAGGTAATCATGAATAGATTGCAGTGTATCTACATCGATGGTCTGCCATGCATTGTTCCAATGGTGAACGCGCAGCCAGTTATGTGGCCCCGTCTAAGTAAGACAAGGTAAAGAAAGAACATGGGCAGCATGCATCCCGTACAGGTGATTGCGGTGACCGGCGGCAAAGGTGGCGTCGGCAAGACTAATGTGTCAGTGAACTTGTCCCTGGCTCTGGCTGAGCTCGGCCGGCGGGTCTTGCTGCTGGATGCCGACCTGGGACTGGCCAATGTCGATGTCCTGCTGGGCCTGACTCCCAAACATACCCTGGCCGACGTCATCGAGGGCCGTTGCGAGCTGCGCGATGTGCTGCTCCAGGGCCCTGGAGGCATCCGCATCGTACCGGCCGCCTCGGGTACCCAGAGCATGGTGCACCTGAGCCCCGCGCAGCACGCTGGCCTGATCCAGGCCTTCAGCGATATCGGCGACAATCTCGATGTGCTGGTGATCGACACCGCTGCGGGTATTGGTGACTCGGTAGTCAGCTTTGTCCGCGCGGCCCAGGAAGTACTGCTGGTGGTATGCGACGAGCCGACCTCGATCACGGACGCCTACGCGCTGATCAAGCTGCTCAACCGCGACTACGGCATGAACCGTTTCCGGGTCCTGGCCAACATGGCTCAGAGCCCTCAGGAGGGTCGCAACCTGTTTGCAAAATTGACCAAGGTCACGGATCGCTTCTTGGACGTGGCCTTACAATACGTCGGCGCAGTTCCCTACGACGAAAGCGTACGCAAGGCCGTGCAAAAGCAGCGTGCGGTCTATGAAGCCTTTCCTCGTTCGAAGTGTGCATTGGCGTTCAAGGCCATCGCGCAAAAAGTCGATACCTGGCCGTTGCCGGCGAACCCACGCGGGCATCTGGAGTTTTTTGTCGAGCGGCTAGTGCATCAAACAGCGGGACCGGTGCTATGACTGCCAGTGGCTACAACCTCTACAAGAAGTCGGCGCGTGACAGCCAGTACGAATTGATCGAGCGCTACGCGCCTCTGGTCAAGCGTATTGCCTATCACCTGCTGGCGCGGTTGCCGGCCAGTGTTCAGGTAGAAGACCTGATTCAGGCCGGGATGATCGGTTTGCTCGAAGTGTCGACCAAATACGACGCGAGCAAGGGGGCGAGTTTCGAAACCTACGCGGGTATCCGTATCCGTGGGGCGATGCTCGACGAGGTTCGTAAAGGCGACTGGGCACCGCGTTCGGTGCACCGTAATACGCGCATGGTCAGTGATGCGATTCGCGCAATTGAAGCTAAAACCGGTCGTGACGCTAAAGATCATGAAGTTGCGGCCGAACTTCAATTGAGTCTCGACGATTATTACGGGATTTTGAACGACACCTTGGGCAGCCGCCTGTTCAGTTTCGACGACCTGTTGCAGGACGGCGAGCATGAAGGGCTGCATGAGGATGGCGCCAGTGCTCATCTCGAGCCGTCACGGGACCTGGAGGATGAACGCTTCCAGGCCGCGTTGGCGGATGCGATTGCCAATTTGCCGGAGCGCGAGCGACTGGTGTTGGCGCTGTACTACGACGAAGAGCTGAACCTCAAGGAAATCGGTGAGGTCCTGGGGGTCAGCGAATCGCGGGTCAGCCAGTTACACAGCCAGTGCGCAGCCCGTTTGCGGGGGCGTTTGGGGGAGTGGCGAGCGCGCTGACAGGCAGTGTGGGGACACTGCGTTCAGGACCGGTGAAGCAAGCGCTGCACCGGTCTTGCAGTATGTGCTCCATGCAGTCGTTGTGTGTTATGCCGGATTGATTGAATGGCGCGTTCAGGTGCTGGATGCGTTTAAGACTGCTTGGAGGTCGAATTGGACAAGAACATGAAAATCCTCATCGTTGATGACTTTTCAACGATGCGGCGGATCATTAAGAACCTGTTGCGTGATCTGGGATTCACCAACACGGTCGAGGCCGACGATGGCACTACCGCCATTCCGGTACTCAACAGCGGGAGCATCGACTTTCTGGTAACGGACTGGAACATGCCGGGCATGACCGGTATCGACCTGCTGCGCCACGTGCGCGCCGATGAAAAACTCAAGCACCTGCCGGTATTGATGGTGACTGCTGAAGCCAAGCGCGAGCAGATCATCGAAGCTGCCCAGGCCGGCGTAAACGGCTATGTCGTCAAACCATTCACGGCTCAGGCGTTGAAAGAGAAGATCGAAAAAATCTTCGAACGCATCGGTTGAGACGCGTAGCCATTCCGCCACGGGGGAGCTATGGAGCATAACGAATCTTCACTGGGCGACTTTGAGTCGACCCTGAAAAAACATGCGCTGGAACTGGTCGAGAGCCTTGAAAAGGGCCGGTTCGGCGAAGCGGTGCAATTGATCCATGAGCTCAATCAGACCCGTGACCGCGGCCTGTACCAGGAAGTGGGCAAGCTCACCCGCGAGCTGCATAGCGCGATCGTCAATTTCCAGATTGACCCGCACATGCCGCAAGCCGAGGAAGTTTCACAGATCACGGATGCCACTGAGCGCCTGTCCTATGTGGTCCGGCTGACGGAAGCCGCAGCCAACCGCACCATGGACCTGGTGGAGAGCAGCACCCCGTTGGTCAACGGCCTGAGCACTGAAGCCCAGGCCTTGAGCGCAGACTGGGGGCGCTTCATGCGGCGCGAGGTCGGCGCTGAAGAGTTTCGCGAGCTGGCGCGCCGGGTCGACAGTTTCCTGACGCGCAGCGAACAGGAAACCCGTACCGTTTCCGGCCACCTCAACGACATTCTGCTGGCGCAGGATTACCAGGACCTGACCGGTCAGGTGATCAAGCGTGTGACCCAGTTGGTCACGGAAGTCGAAAGCAATCTGCTCAAACTCGTCTTGATGGCCAGCCAGGTCGATCGTTTCGCCGGTATCGAACATGACCGTGAATCGATCCTCGCTGAAAAAGATCCGCAAAAACATCTCGCCAAGGGTGAAGGTCCGCAGATTCATGCCGATAAACGGGAAGACGTTATGTCCGGTCAGGACGATGTAGACGATTTGCTTTCCAGCCTTGGATTCTAGGAGCACCCATTAATGAGCTTCGGCGCCGATGAAGAGATCCTTCAGGATTTCCTGGTTGAGGCCGGCGAGATTCTAGAGCAACTGTCCGAACAACTGGTCGAGCTGGAAAGCCGGCCGGATGATGCGGATTTGCTCAATGCAATTTTTCGCGGTTTTCACACTGTTAAAGGGGGCGCCGGCTTCCTCCAGCTCAATGAGCTGGTGGAGTGCTGCCACATCGCCGAGAACGTCTTCGACATCCTGCGCAAGGGTGAGCGGCGAGTCGACTCGGAACTGATGGACGTGGTGCTTGAAGCTCTGGACGCGGTGAACGGCATGTTCAGCCAGGTCCGTGAGCGCACCGAAATCACCGCTGCCACACCGGAGTTGCTGGCGGCCCTGGCGCGCCTGGCCGAACCTGCCGGTGCCGAGCCTGCAGCACCTGCTGTGGAAGAGGTGGTTGAGCCGGTTGCCGAGCCTGTGGCTGAAGAAAGCCCGGCAGGGGATATCACCGATAACGAATTCGAGCTGTTGCTCGACTCGCTGAATGCCGCCAAGGCCGAAGCCGAAGCAGCGCCTGCCGCCGCACCTGCGGCCCAGGGCGAGCCGGCCAGCGATGAAATCACCGACGCCGAGTTCGAATCCCTGCTCGATCAGTTGCACGGCAAGGGCCAGTTCGCCCCGGATGCCGTGGCACCGGCCGCGGCCAGTGCCACCAGTGGTGCGGCTGGCGCAGGTGATGAGATCACCGACGATGAATTCGAAGCATTGCTGGACCAGTTGCATGGCAAGGGCAACTTCGCCGTGGAGGCCCTGGATTCGGCCGTGGCGGCGGCGCCTGCCGCTCCTGCCGCAGCCGCACCAAGCGCAGCCGCAGCCGGCAGCGACCTGATCACCGATCACGAATTCGAATCCCTGCTGGATGAGTTGCACGGCAAGGGCAAATTCTCCGAAACCCCGGGTGCGGCCAAGCCAGCCGCGGCTACTGCGGCTCCGGCTGCGGCGGCCACCGCTGCCGTCGTCAAGCCGGCGGCGAAGAAGCCCGAGCCCAAGGCCGAGGCGCCGAAAGCTGCCGCTGCTCCTGCTGCGGCCCCGGCCCCGGCTCGCGCCGCCGCTGCGGCCCCGCCGGCGGAAAAGCCTGCCAGCGAAGCGGAAACCACGGTGCGTGTCGATACCGCGCGCCTGGACGAAATCATGAACATGGTGGGCGAGCTGGTGCTGGTGCGTAACCGCCTGGTGCGCCTGGGCCTCAACAGCGGCGACGAAGCCATGTCCAAGGCCGTGTCGAACCTCGACGTGGTGACTGCCGACCTGCAGACCGCGGTGATGAAGACCCGCATGCAGCCGATCAAGAAGGTCTTCGGGCGCTTCCCGCGCCTGGTTCGCGACCTGGCCCGACAGCTCAAGAAAGAGATCAACCTGGAACTGGTGGGGGAAGAAACCGACCTCGACAAGAACCTGGTAGAGGCCCTGGCCGACCCGCTGGTGCACTTGGTGCGCAACGCGGTGGACCACGGCATCGAATCGCCGGAAGAGCGCGAAGCCTCGGGCAAGTCCCGTGGCGGCAAGGTGGTACTGGCGGCGGAACAGGAAGGCGACCACATCCTGCTGTCGATCTCCGATGACGGCAAGGGCATGGACCCGAACGTGTTGCGCGCCATCGCCGTCAAGCGCGGCGTGATGGACAAGGATGCCGCCGACCGCCTGAGCGATACCGAGTGCTACAACCTGATCTTTGCCCCGGGCTTCTCCACCAAGACCGAGATTTCCGATGTGTCCGGTCGCGGTGTGGGCATGGACGTGGTGAAGACCAAGATTTCCCAGCTCAATGGTTCGATCAACATCTATTCGACCAAGGGCCAGGGCTCGAAGATCGTCATCAAGGTGCCATTGACCCTGGCGATCATGCCGACCCTGATGGTCATGCTCGGCAACCAGGCATTCGCTTTCCCGCTGGTCAACGTCAACGAGATCTTCCACCTCGACCTGTCGCGCACCAACGTGGTGGACGGCCAGGAAGTGGTGATCGTGCGCGACAAGGCGTTGCCCCTGTTCTACCTCAAACGCTGGCTGGTCAGTTCCGCCGCTCATGAAGAGCAGCGCGAGGGCCACGTAGTGATCCTTTCGGTGGGTACCCAGCGGATCGGCTTTGTCGTCGACCAACTGGTAGGCCAGGAAGAAGTGGTCATCAAGCCCTTGGGCAAAATGCTTCAGGGAACCCCGGGCATGTCCGGCGCCACCATTACCGGTGACGGCCGCATTGCTCTGATCCTCGATGTTCCGAGCATGCTCAAGCGTTACGCCGCACGGCGTATTTGATTCGGCGGGGAGGGGCGGTTGGCCTCGCCCCACCTAACGGAGTGTTTATGGCAGTCAAAGTCCTGGTGGTGGACGATTCGGGTTTTTTCCGCCGCCGCGTCTCGGAAATTCTTTCAGCGGATTCGAATATCCAGGTCGTCGGCACGGCGACCAATGGTAAAGAGGCGATCGATCAGGCCCTGGCGCTCAAGCCGGACGTGATCACCATGGACTACGAGATGCCGATGATGGATGGCATCACCGCAGTGCGGCACATCATGCAGCGCTGCCCGACGCCGGTCCTGATGTTCTCCTCCCTGACCCACGAAGGCGCCCGAGTGACCCTCGATGCGCTGGATGCCGGGGCGGTGGACTTTCTGCCGAAGAACTTCGAGGACATCTCGCGCAATCCCGAGAAGGTCAAGCAGTTGCTGTGCGAGAAGGTCCACAGTATCTCGCGCAGCAATCGGCGCTTCAGCAGCTACAGTGCTCCGGCGCCGCAGCCGGCGAGTGCTCCGGCACCTGCTCCTTCGAGCTTCGCCAGTTCGCGCTCGCCAGCTCCCGCACCGGCTCCGGCCCGCGCAGCGGCGCCGGCGGCCAGTGCGAATTCGCCGGCACCCAAGCGCAAGGCCTACAAGCTGGTGGCCATTGGTACGTCCACAGGCGGCCCGGTGGCGCTGCAGCGGGTCCTGACCCAGCTGCCGGCCAACTTCCCGGCCCCCATCGTCTTGATCCAGCATATGCCGGCGGCCTTCACCAAAGCCTTTGCCGAGCGTCTGGACAAGCTCTGCCGCATCAGTGTCAAGGAAGCCGAGGATGGCGACATCCTGCGTCCGGGCCTGGCGCTGCTGGCGCCTGGCGGCAAGCAGATGATGGTCGACGGTCGCGGTGCGGTGAAGATTCTCCCGGGCGACGAGCGCTTGAACTACAAGCCGTGCGTGGATATCACCTTCGGCTCTGCGGCCAAGTCCTACAGCGACAAAGTTCTGGCGGTGGTGCTCACCGGCATGGGCGCCGACGGTCGCGAAGGCGCGCGTCTGCTCAAGCAGGGCGGCAGTGCGGTATGGGCCCAGGACGAGGCCAGCTGTGTGATCTATGGCATGCCCATGGCCATCGTCAAGGCCAACCTGGCGGATGCGGTGTACAGCCTGGACGACATCGGCCGGCACCTGGTCGAGGCCTGTCTCTGATGGATGTGCTCAGCCTTATCGGGATCATCATGGCGTTTGTCGCCATTATCGGTGGCAACTACCTGGAGGGGGGGCACCTGTCGGCCCTGGCCAATGGTCCGGCGGCACTGATCGTGCTCGGCGGGACCATCGGTGCGGCACTGCTGCAGTCGCCGCTGAGCGCCTTCAAACGGGCCATGCAGATCCTTGCCTGGATCCTGTTCCCGCCCCGGGTCGATCTGCCGGGCGGCATCGACCGGGTGGTCAACTGGAGCCTCACCGCGCGCAAGGAGGGCCTGCTGGGCCTGGAAGGCGTGGCGGATGCCGAGCCTGACAGTTATGCGCGCAAGGGCTTGCAGTTGCTGGTGGACGGTGCCGAACCCGAAGCCATCCGCAGCATTCTCGAAGTGGATTTCTATACCCAGGAAAGTCGTGATATCGAGGCCGCCAAGGTGTTCGAGAGCATGGGCGGCTATGCGCCGACCATCGGCATCATCGGCGCGGTAATGGGCCTGATCCACGTGATGGGCAACCTGGCCGATCCATCCCAGCTGGGTAGCGGCATCGCCGTGGCCTTCGTCGCCACTATCTATGGGGTGGCCAGTGCCAACCTGGTGCTGCTGCCGATCGCCGCCAAGCTGAAATCCGTCGCCTTGCGCCAGTCGCGTTACCGGGAAATGCTCCTCGAAGGCATCCTGTCGATCGCCGAAGGCGAAAACCCCCGCTCCATCGAGCTGAAGCTGCAAGGCTTCATGGACTGATTATGGCCCGTCGTCGCCAGCATGAAGAACACGTCAACCATGAGCGCTGGTTGGTTTCCTACGCCGACTTCATTACCTTGCTGTTCGCGTTTTTTGTGGTCATGTACTCGATTTCCTCGATCAACGAGGGCAAGTACAAGGTCATTTCCGAAGCCTTGATCGGGGTCTTCACCGACTCCGATCGTAGCCTCAAGCCGATTCCCATCGGCGACGAGCGTCCCAAGACCGTGACCCCGGCCAAGCCCCTGGTCAAGGACAGCGACCAGACTGACGCTGGCATCGCCGGGGCCAGCGACCCGCTGAAAAGCATCGCCGATGACATCAGCGCAGCCTTTGGCGACCTGATCAGCTCCAACCAGATGACCGTGCGCGGCAATGAACTGTGGGTGGAGATCGAACTCAACTCCAGCCTGCTGTTCGGCAGTGGCGATGCCATGCCCAGCGACCAGGCGTTCACCATCATCGACAAGGTGGCGAAGATCCTCAAACCCTTCGACAACCCGATCCATGTCGAGGGCTTCACCGACAACCTGCCGATCCAGACCGCGCAGTACCCGACCAACTGGGAACTGTCCTCGGCCCGTTCTGCGAGCATCGTGCGCATGCTGGCGATGCAGGGGGTGAACCCGGCGCGCATGGCCTCGGTGGGCTACGGTGAGTTCCAGCCAGTGGCCAACAACGCCACCGCCGAAGGCCGGGCGCGCAATCGCCGGGTGGTGCTGGTGGTGTCGCGCAACCTGGATGTGCGCCGCAGCCTGACCGGTACCGGCACCGCCCATGCAACACCGGATGCGGCACTCAAGCGTGCTGGCACACAAACTGCACCAACCCCGGTCAAAACGCCGGTACAGGGAAGCGCCGTCAATTCTCCGTCACCTGCTTTATAACTTAGCGCTATGTCTCGCCCCGCTGTGGCCGGGCGGGAGGAACCAACCGAATGAGAGTCTGGGCAGTTGCCAATCAAAAGGGTGGTGTCGGTAAAACCACCAGTTCCATCGCTTTAGCCGGCTTGCTGGCCGAGGCGGGCAAGCGTGTGGTCGTGGTCGATCTCGACCCCCACGGCTCCATGACCAGCTACTTCGGCTATGACCCGGACAGCCTGGAGCACAGCAGCTACGACCTGTTCCTGCACAAGGGCAATGTGCCCCAGGACCTGCCGGGCCAGTTGTTGCTGGGCACCAGCCACGAGCGTATTTCGCTGTTGCCGTCCAGCACCGCGCTGGCCACCCTGGAGCGCCAGTCGCCGGGGCAGAGCGGCCTGGGCCTGGTGATCGCCAAGAGCCTGGCGCAGCTGTGGCAGGATTTCGACTATGCGGTGATCGACAGCCCCCCGTTGCTCGGGGTGCTGATGGTCAACGCACTGGCGGCCAGCCAGCAGTTGGTGATCCCGGTGCAGACCGAGCACCTGGCGGTCAAGGGCCTGGAGCGCATGGTCAATACCCTGGCCATGGTCAATCGCTCGCGCAAGCAACCCTTGCCGTTCACTATCGTGCCGACCCTGTTCGACCGCCGTACCCAGGCCTCCCTGGGCACCCTGCGGGTACTGCGGGACAAGTTCCCCGAGGAGATCTGGCAAGGCTACATTCCGGTGGATACCCGCCTGCGCGACGCCAGCCGGGCCGGGGTCACCCCTTCGCAATTCGATGGCAAGAGCCGCGGCGTACTGGCCTACAAGGCCTTGCTCAAGCACTTGCTGGCCCAGCAGCTCGTGGCGCAGGTGGCTTGACGTGAAGCGTTATTCAAGTCGCCACGCCGCCCGGCCGATAACCCCTACAGGTCACTGTATCGGGGTTTTAGCGTGGGCATCCTCATGAACCGTCCTCTGGATATAAAGAGCCGGCCGCAGTTGGCGCTGCAGTCGTACCTGGACGCTTTGCTGCAGGACGCCACCGACGAGGAGTTGCTGCCAGAGCCGCCGATCCCGGTGCCCGCCCCGGTAGTGGTCGAAGCCTCCAGTGAAGTGCTGGATGAATTCCAGGCCGCGGTACTGGAGGAGCAGGCCCGTGACGCCGAGCTCCAGCAGCACTCGGCGCCTGCGGTTGCCGCGCCAGAGCCCGTTGCCACCCCGGTGCTGGAAGCGCCGGAGCCCATGCCAAGCACCCTCTCGCCCGTGGTGCCGATGCTCCAGGCCCTGGTGCCGCCCGTGGTGGAAGTGCACTTGCCGCCGAGCAATACGCCGCCTCCGGTCACCGGCAGCGATCGTCCCGCCTGGGCGGCAGAGCCGTTCGAGTGCCTGTTGTTCGATGTCGCGGGCCTGACCCTGGCGGTGCCCCTGGTATGCCTGGGCTCGATCTATTCCCTGGCCGGGCAGGAGCTGACGCCGCTGTTCGGCCAGCCGGAATGGTTCCTCGGTATCCTGCCGAGCCAGGCTGGCAACCTGAAGGTGCTGGATACCGCACGCTGGGTCATGCCGGATCGCTACCGCGACGATTTCCGCCAGGGCCTGCAGTACGTGATCTCGGTCCAAGGCTATGAGTGGGGGCTGGCGGTGCACCAGGTCAGCCGCTCGCTGCGCCTGGACCCCAATGAAATCAAGTGGCGCAGTCACCGTGGCCAACGTCCGTGGCTGGCCGGCACGGTGATTGAACATATGTGCGCCTTGCTCGATGTTGCCGAACTGGCGGAATTGATCGCCACCGGTGGCGCCAAGCAGATGGCGATCAGTCAAGCGGCCCACAAGCCGAAGTAAACCAACAACAGGCCGCGTCCGTCGGGCGTGGCCACACAGAACACACGCCGTTTTCAACGGTTATTTGAGGGGTCAGGGTATGAATAAGTCGTCGTCTGCACAGGGTTCCGAAGATCCGATCCTGCAATGGGTCACCTTCAAGCTGGATAACGAGTCCTACGGCATCAACGTGATGCGGGTCCAGGAAGTGCTGCGCTACACCGAGATCGCTCCGGTGCCGGGCGCACCCAGCTACGTGCTGGGGATCATCAACCTGCGCGGCAACGTGGTGACCGTGATCGATACCCGCCAGCGCTTCGGCCTGGTGCCGACCGAAGTCAACGACAACACCCGGATCGTCATCATCGAGGCCGACAAGCAAGTGGTCGGGATCATGGTGGACAGCGTCGCCGAAGTGGTTTACCTGCGCCAGTCGGAAGTCGAGACCGCGCCGAACGTCGGCAACGAAGAGTCGGCCAAGTTCATCCAGGGCGTGTGCAACAAGAACGGCGAACTGCTGATTCTGGTTGAGCTGGATAAGATGATGAGCGAAGAGGAATGGTCGGAACTGGAGAGTATCTGATTGATCCTCGAGGTAGCGGTAATTGTCCTGGCGATCCTCTGGGTCGCCACTCTGGCTCTGTTCCTGTCCTACACCCGCAACCAGCGGCAGATTGCTGCCCAGCAGGCTGAGGGTGACGCCGTGCGCGACCAGCGGATCAAGGAGCTGGCCAAGCGCGTCGACCATTACCAGAGCGGTACGGTGCGCATGGGCGAGGACCTGCACGAGTTGCGCGCTGTGGTAGCGCCTTTGCCGGACAAGCTGGCCCAGCTGGAGCAGCGTGACCCTTCCAGCCTGTCGTTCGCCCAGGCCGCGCGCCTGGTGGGTATGGGCGCCAGCGTCGACGAGCTGACCCAGTCCTGCGGCCTCACCCAGGCCGAAGCGGAGCTGGTCAGTAAGCTGCACAAAGGCTGATGTAGCCGCGAACGCCCGCCGCAAAAGGCCCCTGGGGCCTTTATGCGGACGGGTTGTATCAGTAATCGTCGCCGCGTTCGGTGACGTCCTTCTCCAGTTCCGCCCGTTGCGGATCATGCCCCGCCGGGAACTTGCCCTTGAGGTTCCAGGCGAAGGCGATGATCTCGGCGATGGTCCGGTACAGCTCCGGCGGAATGCTCTCGCCCAGTTCCAGTCGCGCCAGCAGCTTCACCAGCTCGGCGTTCTCGTAGATCGGGACTTCATAGTCCCGGGCAATCTTCAGGATGGCTTCGGCCAGTTCGTCATCGCCCTTGGCGGTGAGGGTCGGAGCTTGCTGGCCATCGTATTTGAGGGCGATGGCCTGGCGTGGTGGCGGAGAGTGCTTCATGCGGTTTCGTCCACCCAGCGTTGTTCCAATCGGGTTTGCGGGCCCTGGGGCGGAGTGCCGAGGTGGCAATCCAGGTCGCCGACATTCAGTCCCGAGGCCAGCAGGCGTTCGCGCAGGTTGCCCAGGTGGCTTTCAATCAGGCTCGCCGTGTAGGGGCGCTCGGCCCAGAGCTGGCTGGACAGCCGGCCCTGGATCAGCTGTGCCTGGACTTGCAGCGGGCCCAGAGGCTCCAGGTCGAAGGCCAGGTCGACCCGCCACAGGGCCTGCTTGGGCTCACGTTCCTCGCGTTTGTGTTCCGGCTCCGGTTCCGGCGCCTCTTCGCGCTGCAGCTTGACCTGCAAGGGCACGATGTCCTGCAGGTTGCGCATGGGGATTTCCAACTGCCAGGTGCTCAACAGCCGGCCATCGTCGGTCAGGCCGCTTTGCTCCAGGCTCGACAGTTGATGGCTCTGCAAGCGCGATACGGCCGCGGCGGCCAGGCGCAGCAGTTGTTCCAGGTCACCTTCGCCTTCCAGGCTCTGCAGCAACCGTTCCGGCAATGGAAAGCCGGTGGGCGAAGCCTTGGCGCTGACCTGGCCGAGGGTACCCAGGGCGCTGCGCACGAAGCTGGGAAGCGACTGGGCCAGGGTGTTGGCGGCCAGGATGGCGTTGAAGCTGGTGGAGGCGGGCAGGCCTGGGGTCAGCTGGGCGATCAGGCGCAACAGGTCGGCCTTCATGTCCGGCACCTGCCCTGGGTTGGCTCCGGCCAGCAGCCGGGCTTCCAGGAACAGGCCGCTGCCCAGCAAGGCCTGGGCCACGCCGCGCGGGTTGCTCAGTTGCTGCACGTCGGGCAGGCCGGCCAGCAGGCGCTCGACGGCGGCGCGCAGGTCGGTGGAGGTGGTCGAGGGGGCACTGTCGGCGGGCAGGTTCTGCAGGGCGTTGATCAAGCCGCTGAGGGAGCCCTGGCGGCTTTGCTGGCTGGCCAGTTGGGCGGCGATGGCCAATTGCTCCTGACGGCTGCTCAGGGGGACGAAACTCAGGGTCTGGGCATCCGAGACCAGGGCGCTGAGCAGGCTGCCGATGCGCAGCGGCTGCGGGCTTTCGATGCTCAGGGTGGCGCCGCTCTGTGCGGTGTTGAGCAGGCTCACCAGGGAGCGATAGATCGCCGGCTGGCTGGTGCCCTGGGGCAACATCTGGCTGGTCAGCACCTTGGCCTGGATCAGGGTGCCGGGGGGCAGTTGGCTGGTGTCCAGGCGGGTCAGGGCGGCGACACTGGAGGCGATGGCCTGTTGCACGGTGATCGCCAGGTTGCCCGCCGAGGGCTGGGTGACCGCCAGGCTGGTGCCCTGGGGCAGGGGTTGATTGCTGGTGGCCTGCAAAGTGGTTTGCCGGCCGTTGTCCAGGGTCACTTTGAGCAGCAACTGGAACGTCTGGTCGGTCTGCTTGAGCGACAGTACTTCGGCCTTGGCGCTCTGGCCGGCGGCAATCAGGCCTTCCAGGGGCGGCACCAGCTTCAGCAGTTCCCCGCTGATCGCCTGGGGGCGCGAGGCGCCGGGCGCGGGCACCTGGGGCGCAGGCAGGATGTTCATTTCGCCTGTCATTCGGACACAACCTGTGGAAATTAGCCCTCATAAGCGTAGGGCTTCGCATGTATAATGCCGCCCGTCTTTGGGGGAGTGGTGAAAACATTGCAATTGTTTGACGCAGCTCTCTAGAACAGGCCGCCAATGCATTTATCCTGCATCTCTTTAACGGCCGCTCCGTTGCCGACTTGAACCTGTAAAGGCCCGCTATCCCTTGACCAGCCCTCTTCTCGAAGCCGTAGCACTCGCCTGTGAGCGCGATTGGCGGATGCTATTTGAACACCTCGAGTTGCGTCTGACGGGCGGCGACATGGTGCAGATCAGCGGCCCCAATGGCAGCGGCAAGACCAGCCTGCTGCGCCTGCTGGCCGGGTTGATGCAGCCCACCAGCGGCCAGGTGCTGCTCAATGGCCAGCCATTGCACGCCCAGCGCGCGGAACTGGCCCGCAACCTGTTGTGGATCGGCCATGCCGCCGGCATCAAGGAGCTGTTGAGCCCCGAGGAGAACCTCAGCTGGCTCTGTGCCCTGCACCAGCCTGCCCGGCGCGAGGCGATCTGGCAGGCCCTGGCGGCGGTCGGCCTGCGCGGTTTCGAGGATGTGCCTTGCCATACCCTTTCCGCCGGCCAGCAGCGCCGCGTGGCCTTGGCGCGCCTGTACCTGGACAGCCCGCCGTTGTGGATACTCGACGAACCTTTCACCGCCCTCGACAAGCAGGGCGTGGCCCAGCTCGAAGAGCACCTGGCGGGCCATTGCGAGCGTGGCGGCATGGTGGTCCTGACCACCCACCACAGCCTGGCCCGCATGCCTTCCGGCTACCGTGACATTGACCTGGGACGGTGGGCTGCATGAGTGTGTTTGCCCTGTTGGTGGCCCGTGAAGCGCGCCTGTTGTGCCGGCGCCCGGCGGAACTGGCCAACCCCTTGGTATTTTTCGCAATCGTTGTTGCACTGTTCCCCCTGGCCGTGGGACCTGAGACACAATTGTTGCAAACCTTGTCTCCGGGGCTGGTCTGGGTAGCGGCCCTATTGTCCGTCCTGCTCTCGCTGGACGGGCTTTTTCGCAGTGATTTCGAGGATGGATCCCTGGAGCAGTGGGTCCTTTCGCCGCACCCCCTGGCTCTTCTGGTTCTGGCCAAGGTACTGGCACACTGGGTGTTTTCCGGGTTGGCACTGGTCTTGCTCGCGCCCTTGCTGGCGGTGATGCTGGGGCTGCCTGCCGCCTGTCTGCCGGTGCTACTGATGTCCCTGCTGCTTGGGACCCCGGTGCTCAGCCTGCTGGGCGCGGTAGGCGCGGCATTGACGGTAGGGCTCAAGCGTGGCGGCCTGCTGCTGGCGCTGCTGATCCTGCCGTTGTACATCCCGGTACTGATTCTCGGCAGTGGCGCCCTGCAGGCGGCATTGCAGGGCATGCCGGCAACCGGTTACCTGCTGTGGCTTGGGAGCCTGACCGCCCTGGCAGTAACCTTGACACCCTTTGCAATAGCGGCTGGCCTGAAGATCAGCGTCGGCGAATAATAATGAGGTCTGATCATTTTTTGATCACTTCTTTCTGAGAAAAGACCCAGGCTTTTCGACCACGAAAAGCACCCGTGATGGAAATAGTGAATGAACTGGACTTGGTTTCATAAGCTCGGCTCGCCTAAATGGTTTTACGGCATCAGTGGCAAGCTGCTGCCCTGGCTGAGTGTTGCCGCCGTGTTGCTGATCGGCATCGGCGTGGTCTGGGGCCTGGCCTTTGCGCCACCGGATTACCAGCAAGGCAACAGTTTCCGCATCATCTACATCCATGTGCCGATGGCGATGCTAGCCCAGTCCTGCTACGTCATGCTGGCCGTGTGCGGTGTGGTCGGGCTGGTGTGGAAAATGAAACTGGCCGATGTCGCCCTGCAATGCGCGGCGCCCATCGGGCACTCGATCACTTTCCTGGCCCTGGTGACCGGGGCTATCTGGGGCAAGCCGACCTGGGGTTCCTGGTGGGTCTGGGATGCCCGACTAACGTCGATGCTGATCCTGCTGTTTCTGTACGCAGGTCTGATTGCGCTCAATGCCGCCATCAGCAATCGTGACAGCGCCGCCAAGGCCTGTGCGGTGCTGGCGATTGTCGGCGTGGTGAATATCCCGATCATCAAATACTCGGTGGAATGGTGGAACACCCTCCACCAGGGCGCGACCTTCACCCTGACCGAAAAGCCTGCCATGCCGGTGGAAATGTGGCTGCCGCTGCTGCTGACCTCGTTGGGTTTCTACTGTTTGTTTGGTGTGCTGCTGTTGCTGCGCATGCGCCTTGAGGTGCTCAAGCGTGAAGCCCGGACCAGTTGGGTCAAGGCCGAAGTCCAACGCAGCCTGGAGGCCGCCCGATGAGTTTTGCATCCTTCAGCGATTTTCTCGCCATGGGCCATCACGGCCTCTACGTCTGGTCGGCCTATGGCATTTGCCTGGTGGTCCTGGCTCGTGAGCTGGTGGCGCCGATCCTGGCGCGCAAGCGCTATCTGCAACAAGAGGCGCGTCGTCTGCGCCGGGAGAACGGTAAGTGAATCCGCTGCGTAAAAAGCGTCTTTTGATCATCCTGGCGATTCTGGTCGGTGTCGGCATTGCCGTTGGCCTGGCCCTCAGCGCGCTGAAGGAAAACATCAACCTGTTCTACACCCCGACCCAGATCGCCAATGGCGAAGCACCGCTGGACACGCGGATCCGCGCCGGCGGCATGGTCCAGGCCGGTTCCCTGCAGCGTTCCGCCGACTCCCTGGACGTGAAATTCGTGGTCACCGACTTCAACAAGTCGGTGACCATCACCTACCGCGGCATCCTTCCGGACCTGTTCCGCGAAGGGCAGGGCATCGTTGCCCTGGGCAAGCTCAACGCCGATGGCGTGGTGGTGGCCGATGAAGTGCTGGCCAAGCACGACGAGAAGTACATGCCGCCGGAAGTCACCAAGGCCCTGAAAGACAGCGGCCAGTCGGCACCGACACCAGCGAAAGAGGGTTAAGCCATGAGTTCCGCACTGTTCGTTCCCGAACTCGGTCACCTGGCGATGATCCTCGCCCTGTGCTTCGCCCTGGTCCAGGCCGTGGTGCCGCTGCTGGGGGCCTGGCGCGGTGATCGCCTGTGGATGAGCCTGGCCCAGCCGGCTGCCTGGGGCCAGTTCGCCTTCCTGGCGTTCGCCTTCGGCTGCCTGACCTACGCTTTCATGAGCGACGATTTCTCGGTGGCCTATGTCGCCAGCAACTCCAACAGCGCCTTGCCCTGGTACTACAAGTTCAGCGCCGTGTGGGGGGCTCACGAAGGCTCGCTGCTGCTCTGGGCACTGATCCTCGGTGGCTGGACCTTCGCCGTGTCGGTGTTCTCGCGCCAGTTGCCCCAGGTGATGCTGGCCCGGGTGCTGGCGGTGATGGGCATGATCAGCACCGGCTTCCTGCTGTTCCTGATCATGACCTCCAACCCGTTTTCGCGGATCCTGCCCCAGGTGCCGGCCGATGGTCGCGACCTCAACCCGCTGTTGCAGGACATTGGCCTGATCGTTCACCCGCCGATGCTCTACATGGGCTATGTGGGTTTTTCGGTGGCCTTCGCCTTCGCCATCGCCGCCTTGCTCGGCGGTCGCCTGGACGCCGCCTGGGCTCGCTGGTCGCGGCCCTGGACCATCGTGGCCTGGGCCTTCCTCGGCATCGGCATCACACTGGGCTCCTGGTGGGCCTACTACGAACTGGGCTGGGGTGGCTGGTGGTTCTGGGACCCGGTGGAAAACGCCTCGTTCATGCCCTGGCTGGTGGGCACGGCGCTGATCCACTCCCTGGCGGTCACCGAAAAGCGCGGGGTGTTCAAGAGCTGGACCGTGCTGCTGGCGATTGCCGCCTTCTCCCTGAGCCTGCTGGGGACTTTCCTGGTGCGTTCCGGCGTCCTGACTTCGGTGCATGCCTTTGCCTCTGACCCTGAGCGCGGCGTGTTCATCCTGATTTTCCTGCTGTTCGTGGTGGGTGGTTCGCTGACCCTGTTCGCCCTGCGCGCGCCGGTGGTCAAGAGCCAGGTGGGCTTCAACCTCTGGTCGCGGGAAACCCTGCTGCTGGGCAACAACCTGGTGCTGGTGGTGGCGGCCTCGATGATTCTCCTCGGCACCCTGTACCCGCTGGTGCTGGACGCCCTGACCGGCGCCAAGCTGTCGGTGGGCCCGCCGTACTTCAACGCGCTGTTCATTCCGCTGATGGCCCTGCTGATGGTGGTGATGGCGGTGGGCGTGCTGGTGCGCTGGAAAGACACCCCGGTGAAATGGCTGGTGGGCATGCTCGGCCCGGTACTGCTGGGCAGCGTGGCCCTGGCCGTGGTTGCGGGCATCGCCTATGGCGACTTCAACTGGGCCGTGCTGGCGACCTTCCTGCTGGCGGCCTGGGTGCTGCTGGCCGGGGCTCGCGACATCCTCGACAAGACCCGGCACAAGGGCCTGATCAAGGGCCTGCCGAGCCTGACCCGCAGCTACTGGGGCATGCAGCTGGCGCACCTGGGCATCGCGGTCTGCGCCCTGGGCGTGGTGCTGTCGAGCCAGAACAGCGCCGAGCGCGATCTGCGCCTGGCGCCGGGCGAATCCATGGAACTGGCCGGCTATCACTTCATCTTCGAGGGCGCCAAGCACTTCGAAGGGCCGAACTTCACTTCCGACAAGGGCACCGTCCGCGTGGTGCGCAACGGCAAGGAAGTGGCGGTGCTGCATCCGGAGAAGCGCCTGTATACCGTGCAGAGTTCGATGATGACCGAGGCCGGGATCGATGCCGGCTTCACCCGCGACCTGTATGTGGCCCTTGGCGAGCCCCTGGGCGATGGCGCCTGGGCGGTGCGGGTACACGTCAAGCCGTTCGTGCGCTGGATCTGGTTCGGCGGCCTGCTCACCGGTTTCGGTGGCTTGCTGGCGGCCCTGGACCGGCGCTACCGGGTCAAGGTTAAAAGCCGCGTGCGCGAAGCGCTGGGCATGACAGGAGCTACGGCATGAGACGCTGGATGATGATGCTGCCCCTGGCGGTGTTCCTGGTGGTGGCGGTGTTCCTCTATCGGGGGTTGTACCTGGACCCGGCCGAACTGCCGTCGGCGATGATCGGCAAGCCGTTCCCGGAGTTCTCCCTGCCGTCGGTGCAGGGCGACAAGACCCTGACCCGCGCCGACCTGCTGGGCAAGCCGGCGCTGGTCAACGTCTGGGGCACCTGGTGCATTTCCTGCCGGGTCGAGCACCCGGTACTGAACAAGCTGGCCGAGAAGGGCGTGGTGATCTACGGCATCAACTACAAGGACGTCAACGCCGATGCCCTGAAGTGGCTGGCCGAATTCCACAATCCCTACCTGCTGGACGTGCGTGACGAGGAGGGCTCCCTGGGGCTGAACCTGGGCGTCTACGGCGCTCCGGAAACCTTTTTCATCGACGCCAAGGGCATCATCCGCGACAAGTACGTCGGGGTGATCGACGAAGTGGTGTGGCGCGAGCAACTGGCCGCCAAGTACCAGGCCCTGGTCGACGAGGCCAAGCCATGAAGCGCTGGTTAGCCGCCGCCATCCTGGGCCTGGGCATCGCCGGCATGGCCCATGCCGCCATCGACACCTACCAGTTCGCCAACGACACCGATCGCGAACGGTTCCACGAGCTGACCAAGGAACTGCGCTGCCCCAAGTGCCAGAACCAGGACATCGCCGATTCCAACGCGCCGATTGCCGCCGACCTGCGCAAAGAGATTTTCCGCATGCTCGGCGAGGGCAAGGACAACCAGCAGATCATCGACTTCATGGTCGATCGCTACGGTGACTTCGTGCGCTACCGGCCGGCCCTGACCGGCAAGACTGCCTTGCTCTGGTTCGGCCCCGCCGGGTTGCTGCTGGGCGGGCTGGTGATCATTGTCGTGATTGTCCGGCGTCGGCGCGTGCAGCGCAGCGATAGCCCGAACACGCTTTCCGTCGAAGAGCGTCAGCGCCTCGACCAACTGCTGGATAAAAACCACCCATGATTGATTTCTGGCTTGCGGCAGGCCTGCTGCTCCTGATTGCCCTGAGTTTCCTGTTGATCCCGGTATTGCGTGAGCGTCGCGCTCAGCGTGAAGAGGATCGTACCGCGCTGAACGTGGCGCTTTATGAAGAGCGCGTGGCCGAACTGCACAGCCAGCAGCAAGAAGGCGTGCTCAGTGCCGAACAGATGGACAGCGGCCGTGCCGAAGCCGCGCGCGAACTGCTGGCCGATACCGAAGGCAGCGCTAACGTGCGCACTTCGCGCCTGGGCAAGCCGCTGCCGTTGCTGGCCGCGCTGCTGGTGCCGGTACTGGGCCTGGGCCTGTACCTGCATTTTGGTGCCAGCGACAAGGTCGAGCTGACCCGGGAGTTCGCCCAGGCGCCACAGTCCATGGAGGAAATGACCCGGCGCCTGGAGCGTGCGGTAGCGGCCCAGCCGGATTCCGCCGAAGGCCTGTACTTCCTCGGCCGAACCTACATGGCCCAGGACCGGCCGGCGGACGCGGCGAAGATCTTCGAACGCACCGTGGCCCTGGCCGGGCGCCAGCCCGAGCTGCTGGGGCAATGGGCCCAGGCGCAGTACTTTGCCGACAACAAGCAATGGTCGGACAAGGTCCAGGGCCTGACCGACGAAGCCCTGAAAGCCGACCCCAATGAAGTCACCAGCCTCGGGCTGCTGGGGATCGCCGCCTTCGAAGGCGGGCGTTTCCAGGAAGCCATCGACTACTGGAAGCGCCTGCAGGCGCAACTGCCGCCGGACGACAACTCCCGCGCCGCGTTGCAGGGCGGTATCGACCGCGCCAGCGAGAAGCTGGTGGCCAGTGGCGGCAAGGTTGCCAGCGAACCTGCGGCCAAGGCTCAGGCCAAGGGCGCGGTGCTCAAGGTCAGGGTCGACCTGGCGGCCGAGCTCAAGGCCAAGGTCCAGCCGGGCGACAGCGTGTTCATCTTCGCTCGCGCCACCCAGGGCCCACCCGCGCCGCTGGCGGCCAAGCGCCTGACCGTGGCCGACTTGCCGGCCACGGTCGAGCTGGCGGATGCCGACGCGATGATGCCGCAGTTGAAACTGTCGAACTTCCCTGAAGTCCAACTGGTTGCGCGCGTGTCCCGCGCCGGCCAGCCGACGGCCGGCGAGTGGGTCGGGCGCAGCCAGCCTCTGGCCAGCAGCACCACCGCTGCCCAGCAGCTGACCATCGACAGCCCGGATCAATAATCAGAGAAGCCGCCATGACCGCCATCGCTCGTATCACCCTGTTATCACTGGTCCTGGGGTTGAGCGCATGTACGGTCCATCGGCCGGTGCCTACCAGCTCCGAGCCGATCCCGCCGGCAGGGCCGAGCACACGCCCGGCCCCGTCCACGGCGCCGGGTACGCCCAGCGCGCCGATCCCCGCCGCCAAGCCCCTGCCACGCACCTCCGCCAGCTTCGCGCCGCCACCGGGCGGGCACAGCCATTGGGATGCGCGGTTGGGGGTCTATGTGCTGGATGACCAGAGCAACACCTTCTACCGCCAGCGCACCTATTACCGCTGGAACAATGGCTGGAGCCGCTCCATCAGCCCTGACGGGCCCTGGGAAGACACCGATATCCATGGTGTGCCTGCCGGGCTTGGTCGCCAGTTCCAGTAACCCTGTCCGATAAGCGCAGAGGCGCAGGCCAGAGCCTGCGCCCGGGCTGGATTATTTAAGCCTCGGGATGCCTGGCCGATACAGCGGGGTGTTCCCGAGTATCAGCCGTTGAGCGCCCGATGAAGAATGACCTGAACAAACCCTATTTCACGCCGATGGTGTTCTGGCTTGCGCTGATCTGTGTGCTGTTGCTGGTGTATGGCTTTGGCCCGACCGAGGTGCCGGAGCTGATCTACCTGTCGCTGGAGCCGGTGTGCCTGCTGCTGGCATTCGTCTTCATGTACTACTTCTTCTGCTGGAGCCTGATCTCGGTCTTTCGCTTGGGCGAGATCGGCTGGAAGCGCGTGGACTACGCCTGGCTGCTGCTGGCGTCCCTGGCCCTGATCAGCGCCACCCAGGCGGTGCGCGTGGACTGGTTCCAGACCGACTACCAATTGGCGCAGCAGGCCCAGGCCGGGCTGCAGCGGCGCGTGGCCACGGAGATCGAGGACATGCTGGGCGTGGAGCACTGCAAGGCGGCCATCGCTCGCTACGAGCCCCAGGATGCGGCCCAGGTCAGCAGCCTGTGCGAGCGTTTTGCAGCGCTGGAGCGCACCGCGGACGGGCGCCTTTCGGTCTTGGCAGAGGTCAAGGTGCAGCAGGCGCTGGAGGATATCCGCGGCGAATACACGGCGGCTCCCATCCGCCAATGGCTGCAGGGCTTGAGTGAAAGCATCAAGGAACTGGAGCAGCAGCGGGCCGAGGTGCGGCGCCTGTACGGGTTGGTAACGGTCAGCGCTACCGAGAGGCTCTACAGCTACTTCGTGCCCTTGCTGCTGGTGATCGCCCTGGCATTGCGCGCCTCCAAGGTCACCGGCGAAGTGCTGCTCAAGGCACCACGGCGGCGCAAGCTGTGGCTGATCATCAACCGCCGCGTGGTCATCGATGGCCTGGGTTTTGCCCGTGGCGCCCGGGCTCGGCTGGATGAAGCCCTGGGCAATTGGCGGGTAGCCCGTTGGGGTGTGGTGCACCTGGGCTGCGACTTCATCGGCGCGCCCGGCCCCCAGGACACCCCGGTCCCGGTCACCCCGGGCTTCTATGAAAGTGAATTCCAGCTGGCCAGCCTGGCCGACTTCGACAGCAGCGAGTTCGTCGAATGGGCCGCGACCCAGACCATCGACACTCTGTACCTGGTGGGGGAAACCGATGCCGGCCTGATCGGGCGCCTGCGGCTCTGGGGGGCGGCGGCCAATATCGAAGTCCTGGTGCGCGAACGCATCTGAGGCGCCCGCCCCGGTGCAGCTTGCCTGCCCGGGCAACTCCGGGCAGGGGCAAGGGCGCCGCGCCTTTTCCTCAGGCCCGGGCCGGGCGGCGGTTGTCCCGCACCAGCAGGAAACGCATCAAGGCCAGCAGCGGGAAGGCGCTGCCCACCAGCACGATGCCCAGCCAGCCGCCATGCTCGTACACCGCACTGGCAATCGAGGAGCCAAAGGCACCGCCGATGAAGATGCTGGTCATGTACAGCGCATTCAGGCGGCTGCGGCTGTGGGCGTCGAGGGCGTACACGGCGCGCTGGCCGAGCACCATGTTCATCTGCACGCAGAAATCCAGGACCACCCCGGTCACGGCCATGCCGATCACGCTGTAGGCCGGATGCACCAGGCTGGGGATGAAGCTCAGGGCCGCCAGCAGCATGGCCAGCAGTGAGGCGATGCGGGTATGGCCGGCATCTGCCAGGCGCCCGCTGATGGGCGCGGCGATGGCGCCGATGGCGCCCACCAGGGCAAAGATCGCGATCTGGCTTTGGCTCAGGCCGTGCTGGCGCGCCAGCTCCAGCGGTGCGGCGGTCCAGAACAGGCTGAAGGTGGCGAACAGGCAACCCTGGTAGAAGGCGCGCTGGCGCAGTACCGGTTGCTGGCGCAGCAAGTTGCCCAGGGAATGCAGCAGTTGGCCATAGGTGGCGCTGTGGGCCGGCTGGCGCTTGGGAATGGTGAGCATCAGAACCAGGCTGATGGCCGCCATCAGCAGCGCCGCGGCGATGAACATCGCCCGCCAGCCGAAGTGGTCGGCCACCACGCTGGACACCGGCCGGGCCAGGAGAATCCCCAGCAGCAGGCCGCCCATGATCCCACCCACCACCCGGCCCCGGGTTTCCTCGGGGGCCAGGTGCGCGGCCAGGGGAATCAGGATCTGCACCGACACCGAACTGAAGCCGATCAACAGCGACACCAGGAGAAAGGCATTGGGCTGCTGGATAAAGGCCGCGCCCAGCAGGCTGGCAATCGCCACCAGGGTGGTGCAGATCATCAGCCGGCGGTTTTCCAGCAAATCGCCCAGGGGCACCAGGAAGAACAGGCCCAGGGCGTAGCCGATCTGGGTCAGCGACACGATCAGGCTGGCCAGGGCGCTGGACAGGCCGAGATCCGGGGCAATCAGCTCGATGATCGGTTGTGCGTAGTAGATGTTGGCGACTATGGCCCCGCAGCAGAAGGCGAACAGCAGCACCATGCCTCGGGTCATTGTCGCGCTGCCGGTGGGCAGAGCCTGGGTCGTGGAATTCATTGGCGATCTCTGGGGCAAGCGCAAGGAGCGAGGTCGGCAAGACCCCGTGGCAAAGCGATGGAGCGGGCCGGGTGGCAAAGGTCAGCGATCGAATGATGAAGGCCCGTTGAGTACCGGGGCGTGTCGCTGTCGAGGGGCGATGATACATTTACTTACATCCTGTTCGATAGCATGCTCATGCTTCCCCGGGGCCTTGCAGTCGACTGGCGGGCTCTGTGCACCCATTGCCTTGAGGAATCCGTTCCATGAATCGGTCTTTGCCTGGTTTGTTGTGCAACCTTCAATGCCTGGCCCTGGCGTTCCTGCTGGGCAGCACCGCGGCCCTGGCCCAGGATGCGCCGGGCATGCGCATTGGCGTACGTGGGGAGATCACCGGGGTCGGCGGCGACGTGGTGCGGGTGCACGTCAGCAGTGGGGAGAATGTCAGCGTCGAGCTGACGCCCCAGACCCAGGTGCGTGCCGTGACCCTGGCCAATATCGAGGACATCAAGCCCGGCAGCTACATCGGCTCGGCGGCCATGCCCATGGCCGACGGCACCCTCAAGGCGCTGGAAGTGCATGTGTTTGCACCGCAGTTGGCCGGTACGGGTGATGGCCACCGGCCTTTCGACCTGGCCAAGGGCAGCAGCATGACCAACGGCAGCGTCGGCGACCTGGTGGTGAGCAACGGCCGCACCCTGACCGTCAACTACAAGGGCGGCCAGCAGAAGATCCTGGTGCCGGACGATGTGCCCATCGTCAACCTGACTCCCGGCGACCGCAGCCTGCTCAAGGTCGGGGTCAAGGTGGTGATGTTCGTTACCCAGAGCGATGACGGCAAACTCACCGCGCAGTCGATCTCCGCCGGCAAGGATGGGGTCGCGCCGCCGATGTAGGCCGCTGCTGCACGGGGTTGCCACTAGGCGGGTGGGGGCTTGCATTGCCAAATGTTGCTGCGCGCGGGTTGCAGTGGAAGTCGGCAAAGGCTTGGTTTACGGTCTCCGGTCGTTCAATGCGCCGGGAGTGCCTTATGGAAAAGTCGACGTTCAACCCAGCCAGTGTGTTCAATTCCCTGCAATACGGTTTCAGCCAGGCGGTGGAGGTGCGCGGTGGGCGGCGCCTGCTGCTTTCCGGCCAGGTGGGTGTGGATGAGCAGGAGCGCACCGTGGGCCCGGGCCTGCGCGAGCAGACCGAGCAGGCCTTCGACAATATCGCCCGGGTCCTGGCCGAGGCGGGTGGCCGGCTGGCGGATGTGGTGATGCTGCGGATCTACATCGCCGAAGCGGCCCGCAACCAGCAGGAGCACATCAGCGCAGTCTTGCTCGAACGCTTTGCCAGCCAGCCGCCGGCGTCTTCGTGGATCATCGTCAGCGGGCTGTCGCTGCCAGAGTGGCTGATCGAAGTCGAGGCGGAGGCGGTGCTGGAGGAGTGCCATCAGGCCGCCGAAGCGGCGCTGTTCACTCCGGCGCGAGCCCTCTGAGCGCCATGCCAGGGGCATAAAAAAAGCGACCCCGGAGGTCGCTTTTTTCATTCACCCGCGAGGGGTCACTTGGCGTTGGTGTAGATCTGGTCGAAGATCCCGCCGTCGTTGAAGTGGGTCTTCTGCACGCTGCGCCAGTCGCCGAAGGTCTTCTCCACCGAGAGGAAGTCGACTTTCGGGAAGCGATCGGTGTACTTGGCCAGCACTTTCGGATCCCGTGGGCGCAGGTAGTTGTTGGCGGCGATTTCCTGGCCTTCCGGCGACCACAGGTACTTGAGGTACTCCTCGGCGGCGGCGCGGGTGCCTTTCTTCTCTACCACCTTGTCCACCACCGATACCGGCGGCTCGGCTTCGGCGGACACGCTCGGGTAGATCACCTCGAACTGGTCGCGACCGAATTCGCGAGCGATCATCTCCGCTTCGTTCTCGAAGGTCACCAGCACGTCGCCGATCTGGTTGGTCATGAAGGTGGTGGTGGCGGCGCGGCCACCGGTGTCGAGCACCGGCGCCTGCTTGAACAGCTTGCCGACGAAGTCCTTGGCCTTGTTCTCATCGCCGCCGTTCTTGAGCACATAGCCCCAGGCCGAGAGGTAGGTGTAGCGGCCGTTACCCGAGGTCTTGGGGTTGGGCACTATCACCTGCACGCCGTCCTTGAGCAGGTCCGGCCAGTCCTTCAGGGCCTTGGGGTTGCCCTTGCGCACGATGAACACGGTGGCCGAGGTGAACGGCGCGCTGTTGTTCGGCAGGCGGGTCACCCAGTTGTCCGGCACCAGCTTGCCGTTGTCCGCCAGGGCGTTGATGTCGGTGGCCATGTTCATGGTGATGACATCCGCCGGCAGGCCGTCGATTACCGAGCGCGCCTGTTTGCTGGAGCCGCCGAAGGACATCTGCAGGGTGATGTTCTCGTTGTGCTCGGCTTTCCAGTGTTTCTGGAAGGCGGCGTTGTAGTCCTTGTAGAAGTCGCGCATCACGTCGTAGGAAACGTTGAGCAGGGTCGGTGCGGCCTGGGCTACGCTGCCCAGGGCCAGGCCGGCGGCCAGTAGCGAGGCGCTGAAGAGTTTTTTCACTGCACATTCCTTTTGTTCGAGAGTGAAGGCAATTTGCCGCCGACTATAGCCGGGGCGCTATATCTCTTTAAAGATTAAAAAGTACTTTGCTTATTCCAGTTTCCTGAATAGCGCATTGCCGCAGCGGGAACAGAAGGCCGCGGCGGGTTCGTGGGTGTTCTTGCGGCACACCGGGCAGTCGTGCTTGAGCTGCTCGCCGCGCATGGCGCTGGCCAGTTCCGCGGTGAAGATCCCGGTGGGCACGGCAATGATCGAGTAACCGGTGATCATCACCATGGACGAAATCATCTGGCCGATCACGGTCTTGGGCACGATATCGCCATAGCCCACGGTGGTCAGGGTAACGATGGCCCAGTAGATGCCCTTGGGGATACTGGTAAAGCCATGCTCCGGGCCTTCCACCACGTACATCAGGGTGCCGAACACCGTGACCAGGGTGCAGACGCTGAGCAGGAACACCAGGATCTTCTGCTTGCTGCCGCGCAGGGCATCGAGCAGGTAGTGAGCCTGTTTCAGGTAGGGCGACAGCTTGAGCACGCGGAAGATCCGCAGCATGCGGATGATACGAATGATCAACAGGTACTGGGCGTCGCTGTAGTACAGGGCGAGGATGCCGGGGACGATCGCCAGCAGGTCCACCAGGCCATAGAAACTGAAGGCGTAGCGCAGGGGTTTGGGGGAGCAATACAGGCGCAGTCCGTACTCGATGGCGAAGATCAGGGTGAAGCCCCATTCGATGTAGGCCAGGACGTCGGCGTAGTTGCTGTGCACCTCATCGATGCTGTCGAGAATCACGATCACCAGGCTGGCGAGGATGATCAGCAGCAGGGTGCTGTCAAAGCGCCTCCCCGCCACCGTATCGGTCTGGAAGATCATTACGTAGAGGCGCTGCCGCCAGTTGTCGCTGTTGCCCATGGAAATCGCCTGAATCGAAAGTCAGCGAAGCCTAGGGGGATTTGCCGGGGGAGCGCAAGGCGCGTCGCCCCGCACGTTGCGGCCCAGCACCCGGTCGACGGTGTGCACCAGCCAGCAGGCCAGGACAAAGGGTGCGGTCAGGGGCGCAAGACCCAGGGCGACCAGCCCCGGGCTGATCAGCAGTGCCAGCAGCATCCCCAGTAGCGGCCGCCAGGGGTGCCGGGCCTGCTGGCCCAGGGCCAGGGCGACCAGGGCGCAGTTGTAGCCGCCCAGGCCCTGCAGGGCCTGGGCATGCTCTTGCTGCAGCAGGGCAAAGAGCAGGCCGCAGGCGGAGCCGAACAGGGCCCAGGCTGCCGCGCGGCGGCTGGCCAGCAGCAGGCCGAGCAGAATCAGCAGGCCGGCCAGGGGCTGGCCGAGGAACATGATCTGCCCCAGGCCCTGGAACAGCCCACCCAGCAGGTTCGCCAAGGACAGCCCGGGCACGCCCTGGGTGGCCGCGGGCAGCGGCTCGATCAGGCTCAGCAGCAGCCAGCCGAGGCCGACGAAGGGCGCGGTGTAGGCCGGCAGGCTGGCGGGATTGCGGGCACGTTTGAGCCATTGCTGGGTAATGATCGCGCTGAGGCCACCGGCGGCGATGATCAGCGGCGGCAGCAATACCGACCAGGGCAGGTACAGGCCCAGCAGCAGGCCCAGCAGTACGCCGTTGTAGCTGAACAGTCCGGCCTGGCGGTCGGCCTTGGCGTACCCCCGGCGTTGCGCGGTCAGCAGCCCGGCCAGGGCTCCCAGCAGGGCAGCGCCGAGCAGTGCCGGGGCACTGACCAGGATCGCCAGCAGGCACAGCAGGCCGCACAGCGGATGGCGCTGGAGAAAGATCTGACTGAAGCCGTTAAGCAGGGCAGTGGCCCAGTCGGGGCAGAAGGCATTGAAAGACTGTGAAGGCATGATGCAAATCAGTGGGGCGGCCCCTGGGCGAGGGTTGCGCTTGCCCGCCCAGGCCTCCTCTGCGGGAGGCTCTGGCCGGTCAGCGGCGCCATGGGCTGCGGGTCAGAGAAGGGTTTCGACACGCAACGAATTGGTGGTGCCCGGCTGGCCGAACGGCACACCGGTGGTGATCACCACGGTGTCGCCGCGCTTGGCCAGGCCCTGGGCCTGGGCGATTTCCAGGGCCGTGGCACACACCTCGTCGACCTGGCGCAGCCGGTCGTTGACCACCGAGTGCACGCCCCAGGCCACTGTCAGGCGGCGAGCAGTGGCAAGGTTCGGCGTCAGGTTGAGGATCGGCACCGAAGGCCGCTCGCGGGCGGCGCGCAGGGTCGAACTGCCGGATTCGCTGTAGTTCACCAGCACCGCCACCGGCAGGATGCTGCACACCCGGCGGATCGCGCAGCTGATGGCGTCCGAGACCGTGGCCTCGGCCTGGGGCCGGCTGACGTCCAGTTGGGTCTGGTAGTCCGGGCCGGTTTCCACCTGGCGGATGATCTTGCTCATCATCTGCACGGCCTCCAGCGGGTATTCGCCGGAAGCGGTTTCCGCCGACAGCATCACGGCGTCCGCACCCTCGGCCACAGCGTTGGCGACGTCGGTGACCTCGGCCCGGGTCGGCGCAGGGGAGAAACGCATGGATTCGAGCATTTGGGTGGCCACCACCACCGGCTTGCCCAACTGGCGGCAGGTGCTGATGATGTTTTTCTGGATCTGCGGCACGCTTTCTGCCGGTACTTCCACCCCCAGGTCGCCCCTGGCCACCATGATCGCATCGCTCAGCTCGGCGATTTCCCGCAGTTGGGTGACGGCCGAAGGCTTCTCGATCTTGGCCATCAGGTAAGCCTTGTCGCCGATCAGCGCACGGGCTTCACGGATGTCTTCCGGGCGCTGCACGAAGGACAGGGCCACCCAGTCCACCCCCAGTTCCAGGCCGAAGCTCAGGTCGCGACGGTCCTTGGCCGTCAGCGGGCTGAGGTCGAGTACCGCCTGGGGCACGTTGACGCCCTTGCGGTCCGACAGCTCACCGCCATTGAGCACGGTGGTCTCGATGGCATCGGCGTGCTTGGCGATCACCCGCAGGCGCAGCTTGCCGTCGTCCAGCAGCAGGTCCATGCCCGGCTCCAGGGCGGCGATGATCTCCGGGTGCGGCAGGCTGACCCGCTGGGCGTTGCCCGGGGTCGCGTCGAGGTCCAGGCGCAGGGCCTGGCCGCGCACCAGTTGCACCTTGCCCTCGGCGAAGGTGCCGACCCGCAGCTTCGGCCCTTGCAGGTCCATGAGGATGCCGAGGGGGTAGTTCAGTTCGCGCTCTACCTGGCGGATCCACTCGTAGCGCTGGGCGTGGTCGGCATGGGCGCCGTGGCTGAAATTGAGCCGGAAGATGTTCACCCCGGCTTGCACCAGCTCACGGATGTCCTCGATGCCGTCGATGGCCGGGCCCAGGGTGGCGAGGATTTTGACCTTCTTGTCAGGCGTCATGTTTGGGGTTCTCGAGAATCAGGATGGCGCGGAAGTCGTTGACGTTGGTGCGGGTCGGCTCGGTGACGATCAGGTCCCCCAGCGCCGCGAAGTAGCCATAGCCGTTGTTGTTGTCCAGCTCGTCGCTGGCGCTCAGGCCCAGGGCCGCGGCGCGGGCGTAGCTGTCCGGGGTCATGATGGCCCCGGCATTGTCCTCGGAACCGTCGATGCCGTCAGTGTCGCCGGCCAGGGCATAGATGCCCGGGTAGCCCTTGAGGCTGTCGGTGAGGCTCAGGAGGAACTCCGCGTTGCGCCCGCCACGGCCATTGCCGCGCACGGTGACGGTGGTTTCACCGCCGGAGAGGATCACGCAGGGCGCCGCCAGGGGCTGGCCGTGCAGGGCGACCTGGCGGGCGATGCCGGCGTGGACCTTGGCCACCTCCCGGGATTCTCCCTCCAGGTCGCCGAGGATCAGTGGGCTGAAGCCGGCCTGGCGAGCCTTCACGGCCGCCGCCTCAAGGGACTGTTGGGGCCGGGCGATCAGTTGGAAGTGGCTGCGCGCCAGGCACGGGTCACCGGGCTTGACGGTTTCCGACTCTGGGCTCTGCAGCCAGCTGCGGACCGCGGCCGGTACGTCGATGCCATAGCGCTTGAGAATCGCCAGGGCCTCGGCCGAGGTGCTGGGGTCGGCCACGGTGGGGCCGGAGGCGATGACCGTGGCCAGGTCGCCGGGTACATCGGAAATCGCATAGGTGTAGACCGTGGCCGGCCAGCAGGCCTTGGCCAGGCGTCCACCCTTGATCGCCGAGAGGTGCTTGCGCACGCAGTTCATCTCGCCGATGGTGGCGCCGGATTTGAGCAGGGCCTTGTTGATGGCCTGCTTGTCCGCCAGGGTGATGCCGGCGGCTGGCAGGGCCAGCAGCGCCGAACCGCCACCGGACAGCAGGAAGATCACCCGATCCTGTTCCGACAGGTTGCTGACCAGTTCCAGCACGCGCTTGGCCACGGCCAGGCCGGCGGCGTCGGGCACCGGGTGGGCGGCTTCGACCACTTCGATCTTGGTGCAGGGGGCGCCGTGGCCGTAGCGGGTGACCACCAGCCCGGAGACTTCGCCCTGCCAGCTGCGCTCGACCACCTGGGCCATGGCCGCGGCGGCCTTGCCGGCGCCGATGACGATGACGCGGCCGCTGCGGTCGCTGGGGAGATGGGCTTGCAGAACCTGTTGCGGGTGGGCGGCGTCGATGGCTGTGGCGAACAGCTCACGGAGGAATTTTTGCGGATCGACCGACATGGCGGGCTCCCGGATTTCTTGTTATGGGGGGCTTGAAACGGGTGTAGCCGCCACCTCAGGTGGCGGCAAGGTCAGCAGGGCCTGTCCCTGGCCCGCCGTGAGGCGTTTCCTGCGAACCTTGGCGCAGCCTGCGGGGCGGCTACGGATGCTGCTTATTTCTTCTCGCGGATCGAGAAGTTGGCCATGTGTTCCAGGCCCTTGATCAGGGCCGAGTGGTCCCAGTTGGCGCCACCGATGGCGGTGCAGGTGCTGAACACTTGCTGGGTGTTGGCGGTGTTGGGCAGGTTGATGCCCAGCTCGCGGGCACCGCTCAGGGCCAGGTTCAGGTCCTTCTGGTGCAGGTTGATGCGGAAGCCCGGGTCGAAGGTGCCCTTGATCATCCGCTCGCCGTGCACTTCGAGGATCTTCGAGGAAGCGAAGCCACCCATCAGTGCTTCACGCACCTTGGCCGGGTCGGCGCCGTTCTTCGAGGCGAACAGCAGGGCTTCGGCCACGGCCTGGATGTTCAGGGCGACGATGATCTGGTTGGCCACCTTGGCAGTCTGGCCGTCACCGTTGCCACCCACCAGGGTGATGTTCTTGCCCATGCTCTGGAACAGCGGCAGGGCACGTTCGAAGGCCTGGCTGTCGCCACCGACCATGATGCTCAGGGTGGCGGCCTTGGCCCCGACTTCACCGCCGGACACCGGGGCGTCCAGGTACTGGGCGCCGGTTTCGTTGATCTTGGCGGCGAAGGCCTTGGTAGCGGTGGGCGAGATCGAGCTCATGTCGATGACGATCTTGCCCTTGCCGATTCCGGCGGCCACGCCGTCGGCGCGCAGCAGCACGTCTTCGACCTGGGGGGTATCGGGGACCATGATGATGACGAACTCGGCTTCCTGGGCGACGTCCCGGGGCGAGGCCAGGGCGATGGCGCCGGCGGCGATCAGGTCGGCCGGAGCCTTGCCGTGGTGTTCCGAGAGCAGCAGGCTGTGACCGGCCTTCTGCAGGTTGGCGGCCATTGGGTGGCCCATGATGCCGGTGCCGATAAATCCGATTTTAGCCATGATAAAAATCCTCTATTCAACGGGACCTTGTGGGCGCTGGCTGGCCAGCGAAGGCGGTCTTGCGGGCCTCTTCGCCGGCAAGCCGGCTCCTACGCAGGTACAGGTTCAGATTGCGTTGTGGGTTTTCAGCCAGCCAAGGCCGGCTTCAGTGGTGGTCAGCGGCTTGTACTCGCAACCGACCCAGCCCTGGTAGCCGATGCGGTCCAGGTGCTCGAAGAGGAAGCGGTAGTTGATCTCGCCGGTGCCCGGCTCGTTGCGCCCGGGGTTGTCCGCCAGCTGGATGTGGTTGATTTGGCCCAGGTGGTTGGCCATGGTCCGCGCCAGGTCTCCCTCCATGATCTGCATGTGGTAGATGTCGTACTGCAGGTACAGGTTGTCGCTGCCCACCTGCTCGCGAATCGACAGCGCCTGGGCGGTATTGTTGAGGTAGAAGCCGGGAATGTCGCGGGTGTTGATGGCTTCCATCACCAGCTTGATGCCCACGGCCTGGAGCTTGTCGGCGGCGTACTTGAGGTTGGCGACCAAGGTCTTTTCCACCAGGGCTTCATCGGCGCCCTGTGGGCGGATGCCTGCCAGGCAGTTGATCTGGGTATTGCCCAGGACCTGGGCGTAGGCAATGGCCAGGTCGACCCCGGCGCGGAACTCCTCGACCCGGTCGGGCAGGCAGGCGATACCGCGTTCACCCTTGGCCCAGTCGCCGGCCGGCAGGTTGAACAGCACCTGGCTCAGGCCGTGGGCGTCAAGCTGCGCCTTGATTTCGGCAGAGCTGAATTCGTACGGGAACAGATATTCGACGCCGCTGAAGCCGGCATCGGCGGCCGCCTTGAAGCGGGCGAGGAAGTCCTGTTCGGTGAACAGCATGGACAGGTTGGCAGCAAAGCGCGGCATGGTGGTCTCCTGTGGTTCGGTCAAGCCTGGGGCTGGCGCCAGGGGGCGGGCGGTCCTGGCGCCACCTCTGGCGGGAGGTGGCGCGCGGGGCCCGGCCGGTGCCAGCGGCCAGGGGTATCAGTCGAGCAGGGAAATCGCGGTAGGGGCGTCGTTGCCCACCAGCGCCAGGTCTTCGAACTCGTTGACCGCGTTGATTTCGGTGCCCATGGAAATGTTGGTCACGCGCTCCAGGATGATTTCCACCACCACCGGTACCTTGAAGGTCTGGAGCATTTCCTGGGCCTGGCGCAGGGCCGGCTGGATGTCCTTGGGTTCGAACACCCGCAGGGCCTTGCAACCCAGGCCTTCGGCAACGGCCACGTGGTCTACGCCATAGCCGTTGAGTTCCGGCGCGTTGAGGTTGTCGAAGGACAGCTGTACGCAGTAGTCCATGTCGAAACCGCGCTGGGCCTGGCGGATCAGCCCCAGGTAGGAGTTGTTCACCACCACGTGGATGTACGGCAGGTTGAACTGCGCGCCCACCGCCAGTTCTTCGATCATGAACTGGAAGTCGTAGTCGCCGGACAGCGCCACCACCTGGCGGTTCGGGTCGGCCTTGACCACGCCCAGGGCAGCGGGGATGGTCCAGCCCAGCGGGCCGGCCTGGCCGCAGTTGATCCAGTGGCGTGGCTTGTAGACGTGGAGGAACTGCGCGCCGGCAATCTGCGACAGGCCGATGGTGCTGACGTAGCAGGTGTCCTTGCCGAATACCTGGTTCATTTCTTCGTACACGCGCTGCGGCTTGACCGGCACGTTGTCGAAGTGGGTCTTGCGGTGCAGGCTGGCCTTGCGCTGCTGGCAGTCATGCAGCCAGGCGCTGCGATCCTTGAGCTTGCCGGCGGTCTGCCATTCGCGGGCCACTTCCAGCAATACGGTCAGGGCGCTGCCAGCATCGGAAACGATGCCCAGGTCCGGGGTGAAGACGCGGCCGATCTGGGTCGGTTCGATGTCCACGTGGATGAACTTGCGGCCTTCGGTGTAGACGTCCACCGAACCGGTGTGGCGGTTGGCCCAGCGGTTGCCGATGCCCAGCACGGTGTCGGACTTGAGCAGGGTGGCATTGCCGTAGCGATGGGAGGTCTGCAGGCCGACCATGCCCACCATCTGTGGGTGATCGTCAGGGATGGTGCCCCAGCCCATCAGGGTCGGGATCACCGGAATGCCGGTCAGTTCGGCGAACTCCACCAGCAACTCGCTGGCGTCGGCGTTGATCACGCCGCCACCGGCCACCAGCAATGGACGTTCGGCCTGGTCCAGCAGGGCCAGAACCTTTTCCGCCTGCAGGCGGGTCGCCGCCGGCTTGGCCAGGGGCAGGGGCTGGTAGGCGTCGATGTCGAATTCGATTTCCGCCATCTGCACGTCGAACGGCAGGTCGATCAGCACCGGGCCGGGACGGCCGGAGCGCATTTCATAAAAGGCTTTCTGGAAGGCGTAGGGCACCTGGCCCGGTTCCAGCACGGTGGTGGCCCATTTGGTCACCGGCTTGACGATGCTGGTGATGTCCACGGCCTGGAAGTCTTCCTTGTGCAGGCGGGCGCGGGGGGCCTGACCGGTGATGCAGAGGATCGGGATGGAGTCGGCCGAGGCGCTGTACAGGCCGGTGACCATGTCGGTGCCGGCGGGTCCCGAAGTACCGATGCACACGCCGATGTTACCGGCCTTGGTGCGGGTGTAGCCCTCGGCCATGTGCGAGGCGCCTTCGACGTGGCGAGCGAGCACGTGATCGATGCCACCGACCTTCTGCAGCGCGGAATACAGCGGGTTGATGGCGGCACCCGGGATGCCAAAAGCGGTATCGACCCCTTCACGGCGCATCACCAGAACGGCGGCTTCGATTGCTCTCATTTTGCTCATGGTTTTGTGCCTCTTGCGTTTTGTAATTGTATACAAGTGGTTTTGCGCAAAGTGTATTCACGGCGGATGGCGCAGGTCAATCCATTTTCTTGAGCGGCAGCGGCTTTCATCAAAGCCCCGATAAACCGGCGTCCTTTTGTCGCAGGGGCTGCCTTTCGCGAATTATTGTATACAAAAAATAAATTCATTGTGTTCTATTTGTTGTATCGGACTTCTCCTACAAGAAGCTTCCCCAGGCTTTCTCAATAACAAGATAAGGACGGCACCCATGAGCGCTTTAACCTTGAAAGTCGCAGTCAACCTGGCCAACCAGGCCATCAACGCGGGGCGCAAGATCAATGCGGCGCCGCTGACCATTGCGGTGCTGGATGCCGGCGGGCACCTGGTGACCCTGCAACGGGAGGACGGCGCCAGCCTGCTGCGCCCGCAGATCGCCATCGGCAAGGCCTGGGGGGCGGTGGCCCTGGGCAAGGGCTCGCGCCTGCTGGCCCTGGACGCGCAGCAGCGTCCGGCCTTCATCGGCGCATTGAACGGTCTGGGGCAGGGCAGCGTGGTGCCTGCGCCGGGCGGGGTGTTGATTCGGGATCAGGCGGGGGCAGTGATTGGGGCGATCGGCATCAGTGGCGATACCTCGGACATCGATGAGCAGTGCGCCATCAGCGCGATCGAAGCCCAGGGCCTGGCGGCGGACGCTGGCGTCAGCGCATAGCCCTCGACCTCGCGGGCCCGGCCTGTAGCCACTGCCGAGCCCGCGAGGCTGCGAAAAGCCGCGCAGGATCTTGATTGAAACTATTGCGCCCTTGCGGGCCGGGAAACAAACCGGAAAGTATCGAAACGCTATCAGCGATCCAGTTCACAGCCCTTGAGCACCAGACGGATGATAGTCTGCGCCGCAGCTTCGTAGTCGTCTTCGTCGAGCTTGGTCTTGCCGGTGACCACCGAGATCTGCCAGTCGAAGTCGGCGTAGGTCTGGGTCGCGGCCCAGATGCTGAACATCAGGTGGTTGGGGTCGAGCGGGGCGATCAGGCCGCGATCGATCCAGGTCTGGATGCACTCGATGTTGTGCTTGGCCTGGGCGTTGAGCTGTTCCACCTGCTCCGGGCTCAGGTGCGGCGCGCCATGCATGATCTCGCTGGCAAAGACCTTGGAAGCGAACGGCAGGTCGCGGGAGATGCGGATCTTCGAGCGGATGTAGCCGCTGAGCACTTCGCTGGGCACGCCATCGGCATTGAACGGGGTGGAGGCCTGGAGGATGGGTTCGATGATGCTTTCCAGCACCTCGCGATAGAGGTTTTCCTTGGACTTGAAGTAGTAGTAGACGTTGGGTTTGGGCAACCCGGCCTTGGCGGCGATGTCGCTGGTCTTGGTCGCCGCAAAGCCCTTGTCGGCAAACTCTTCACTGGCGGCCCGCAGGATCAGTTCTTTATTGCGCTCGCGGATGGTGCTCATAAACCAGGGGATTCCTTGCCTGTTCGGGCGGTTGCGCATGGTAGCACCGGCGTCGCGCGAGGCTCAAGAATGCCCGGCGGCCGCCATTTTCCTGCTTCTGGCATCTCGCTTGTGCTGCCAGCGGCACGCTATGCTGCGCGCCTTATTTCCATGCAGGGAAGCCAGGTTCATGGCCGGAAGCAGTTTGCTGGTATTGATCGATGACATCGCCGCGGTACTCGATGACGTGGCCTTGATGACCAAGATGGCGGCGAAGAAGACCGCCGGTGTGCTGGGCGACGACCTCGCGCTCAATGCCCAGCAGGTCTCCGGGGTCCGCGCCGAGCGGGAAATCCCGGTGGTCTGGGCGGTGGCCAAGGGGTCGTTTCGCAACAAGCTGATCCTGGTGCCGGCGGCGCTGGCCATCAGCGCCCTGGCGCCGTGGCTGGTGACCCCGCTGCTGATGCTGGGTGGCGCCTACCTGTGTTTCGAGGGCTTCGAGAAGCTGGCGCACAAATACCTGCACCACGCCGAAGTGGCGGCCGAACATACCCAGACCCTGCAAGCCCTGGCCGACCCCCAGGTGGATCTGGTGGCTTTCGAGAGGGACAAGATCAAGGGGGCGGTGCGCACCGATTTCATCCTTTCCGCGGAAATCATCGCCATCACCCTGGGCACCGTGGCCGGGGCCTCCCTGACCCAGCAGGTGGTGGTGCTCTCGGGTATCGCCATTGTCATGACCGTCGGCGTCTACGGCCTGGTGGCCGGCATCGTCAAGCTCGATGACCTGGGGCTGTGGCTGGTGCACAAGCCCGCCGCCCTGGCCAAACGCATCGGTGGGGCGATCCTGCGGGCAGCGCCGCTGATGATGAAGAGCCTGTCGGTGATCGGTACGGCGGCGATGTTCATGGTCGGCGGCGGCATCCTGACCCACGGTGTGCCCGTCGTGCACCACCTGATCGAAGGGCTGGCCGAGCGCAGCGCCGGGGTCATAGGCCCGGTATCGGCGTTGATGCCGACCCTGCTCAATGCCGTGGCCGGGATCATTGCCGGTGCCGTGGTGCTGCTGGCGGTCACCCTGGCGGGCAAGGCCTGGCGCGCACTGCGCGGCTGACGGGCGCTCAGCCCGCTGCCGGCGCCGGGGTCGGCAGCGCGACCGCTTGTTGCTGCCGGCACCAGCGGCGCCAGGTGAACTGCAGTTGCAGGATCGCCGCCCGGGCCATCTCCCGGGCTTGCAGGGGCAGGTCGCGGTCGCCATCCAGGGCCTTGAGCAGGGCCGCCGAGACCGCATCCAGCTGTTCGCTGTGGTTGGCGCTGGGGCCGCCGTGCCTGAGCAGCGTCGCCAGGTGCGCGAGATAATGCTCGCGTTCCGTGGCCAGGGTGCCCCGGGCCGGGTCCAGGCAACTGCGCAATTGCAGCAGCTCATCTCCCAGGTCCAGCCCCAGCAGGCCGTTGTCCCAGTGACTGCGGCGGTTCTCGGGCTGCATCTGCCAATACCGCGACACCCGGATCAGCCGATCGGCCATGCGCCCGCCGAACCAGCTTTCGGCCTGCTCCGGCGGGCGTGAGGTGAGCTGCGCCAGATCGAACAGCGAAGCCTTGAACATCCGCCGGTAGTGCTGCTCGCCCGGGTTGAGGCTGACCAGGCGCAGCACCACCACGGCGATGCCGACACCGATCAGGGTGGCCATGGCCTTGTTCAGGAACGCCCCGAGGTCGTAGCTCATCAGGTTGCTGGGGCCGACGTTGTTGACGAAAAAGATGCAGAACGCCGAGGCGACGGGCGCGAGCTTCGGTCGGCTCATGCACAGCGAAGCGCAGAACAGCGGCACTGCCAGCCCCAGGCACAGCAGGGGAAAACCGTCCCAGCCCGGCAGCAGGCCAAGGCCGACGAAGGCCGCCACGGGAATGGACAGGGCAATGCCCTTGAAGAAATTCAGGCAGGACGCGGCAGGGTTCTCACGCCCGGCGAACAGGCTCAGCACCACGCCACAGATGGAGACAGCCCCCAGCCCCGAGGGCCAGGCGGACAGCAGCCAGAAGCCGGCGACGGCGAGAAAGGCCAGGGCGCTGCGCAAGCCTCCCAGCACCCCTTGCTGGATATCCCGGTGCCAGGACAGGGCGCCGGGAGCGCCGGGCGGGACCCGGCCCTGTTCCACGGCGCTGACACTCAGGGCACTCTGTTCCACCCGCTCCAGTACCTGGGCCAGTTGCACCAGGCACAGATGGCCTTCGGCGGACAGCGAAGGGTCCTGCAGTGCCTGTTGCAGGCGCTGGAGCAAGGGCGGCAGGGCGGCGTCATGTTCGGCCTGCAGGGCCTGGATGGTCTCGCCGAGCAAGGGTTGGAGTTGCTGCGCGGTGGCGGCGTCGAGCATCTGCCGTTGCCGCACCACGCCGCGGGCGGACCGGAGCAAGCCCAGCAGGTCGCGGCTCAGCACCCGCAGCGCCTGGGAGCGACGGCGCCCCTGCGGGCCTTCGAACCAGGCGTGATCGCGTTGGGCATCCACGGTGACGATACGCCCCAGGGCTTCCAGCAGCCCCTTGCGCTGGTCTTCCCCCAGCAGCTCCGAGGCTGCGGCCTGGCGCCCGGCCAGCCAGGCGGCGCGGCCCTGGACCGCCAGCGCCTGTTCCACTCGGCGCGGCCAGAGCAGTTGGCTGGCCACGGCGGCGCAGATGATCCCCAGGCCGATTTCCGAACAGCGCGCCACTGCCTGGTCGAACACCTGCAAGGGCGCTGCGGTGGCGGGCAGGGCGATGATGGCAGTGGTGTAGCCCGCCAGTACGAAACCGTAGGCTGCGTGGTTGCGCAGCAGCGAGGCGCCGGTGGTACAGAAGGCCAGCCACAGGGCCATGGCCAGCAGGAACAGCAGGGGCGCCTGGCCCAGGGTAGCGATCAGCAATATCGACACCACGGCCCCCACCAGGGTGCCCAACAGGCGGTAGGCGCCCTTGGCCAGGACCATGCCGCTGCTGGACTGGCTGACGATGAATACCGTGGTCAGGGCCCATTGCGGTTGTTCGAAATCCAGGCGGAACGCCAGGTACAGGGCCAGGCCGCCGGCAATCAGGTTGCGCGCGGCGAACAGCAGGTCGGCAGGGGCAGGGGCGAAGAGGGCTTGCCAGATATCGGCGCGGAAAAAGGTCGGCAGTTTCATCTTTCAGATACATCGATAGCTAGCTAATGATTAGTATCGTATCGATTTTGCCAGGGTGTGCCAATCGGCTTTTCAACGAGCGGGGAGGAAGGGGCTTTGACGGTGAGCGGACGCCCCGCCGGATGGCGGGGCGAGGCCGGGTTACTCGGCGATCTGCAGCTTGCGCGACTCGGTGTAGACGTAGCGCACTTTCTCGTATTCGAACGGCGAGTTCAGCTGGCCATAGCGAAAGCTGGTCTGGTAGCGCTTGTCGACCCCGCGCAGGACCCAGATTTCCGGGTGGTTGCTGCTGGCTTCCGAAACATTGAGGAAGTTGATCGCCGATTCGGCGGTGTAGTCCACCGCCAGCCCGGCGGTATCACGCAGGTTCGACGGGCCGAGGATCGGCAGCACCAGGTACGCGCCGCCGGGTACGCCGTAGAAGCCCAGGGTCTGGCCGAAGTCTTCGCTCTGGCGCGGCAGGCCCATCTTGGTGGCCGGGTCCCACAGGCCGGCCACGCCGATGGTGGTGTTGAGCAGCAGGCGCGCGGTGGTTTCCATGGAGCGCTGGCCCTTGAACTGCAGCAGGCTGTTGAACAGGTTGGGCACATCGCCCAGGTTGTTGAAGAAGTTGCTGACCCCGGTGCGCAGGAAGCTCGGCGTCACGTATCGGTACCCGTCCACCACCGGCAGGAACACCCATTGGTCGAAGCGGTAGTTGAAGTGGTAGACCCGGCGATTCCACGATTCCAGCGGGTCGTAGATATTCAGGGCGTTCAAGGTCGAGCGCTCGAACTCGCGCTGGTCCAGCCCCGGATTGAACTTGAGCTTCTTCAACGGCTCGGTGAAGCCATCGGGGTCGGGGGTGACGGGAATGTTGGCCTTGCTGTTGTCGGCTTGGGCATAGCCTGCGCAGAGCAACGCAGCGATAAGCAGGAGATGTTTAGCCACGGAAGAACTCCAGCATGGCGTCGCTGTTGACGCGGTAGTTGAGGTTGCCGCAGTGGCCGCCATGGGGGTAGACGGTCAGGCGGTCACCAAAGGTTTTACGCAGGAAACCCAGGTCGCCGGGGCCGAGGATCACGTCGTCGGCGTTGTGCATCACGGCGATCTTCGGGCTGGCCTTGAGGTAGTCCTGCAGGGCGTAGAGGCTGACCTGGTCGATCAGTTGCAGCAGGCTGCCGCCATCGGTGCGGGCGCGCCACATGGGGATCACCTGCTCGGTCAGGTAGCAGTCGAAGTCGCATTGCAGGGCACGCTTGAGAAACGGCGTGAGGCTGGTGCCTTCGCGGATCGGGTACTTGGGCGGGGTGATCAGGCCACGGCGGTTGATCAGGTCCGAGGTGAAGGCGATATCCGCCGCCGAGAAACGGAACGAGGTGCCGATCAGCATCGCCATCTGCTCGTTGGTCAGGTGCTGCTTGGATTGCTGGAAGTCGTAGAGCAGGGCGTCGTTGAGGTCGATATAGCCCTTCTGCTGGAAGTAGCGGGTCAGCTTGCCCAGCACCAGTTCGTAGAAGGTAGTGCTGTTGTTGATGCCCTTGACCTCTGTCTGCACCAGCTTGTCGAGGTTGGTGATCGAGGTATAGAGATTGACCGGCGGGTTGAGCAGCAGGACCTTCTTGAAATTGAAGCTGCGCCGGGTTTCATCCAGCTTGCTGACGAAGGCCGCATCCAGCGCGCCAAGGCTGTAGCCGGTGAGGTAGAACTCGGTGATCGGCAGCTTGGGATTCTGCGCCCGTACGGCCTGCATCACCCGGTACATGTCCTCGGCGTCTTCCTGGGTCACGCCCGGGGTGGCAAAGCGCGAAGCGGCGCTGATGAAGTCGAAGCTGGTGGGCGAGGACAGCTGCACCACGTGGTAGCCGGCTTTGTAGTAGAGCTTCTTCAGGTACTCGTTGAGGCTGCTGTCATAGCGCGCCCCGGTGCCGGCGATCAGGAAGATCAGTGGCGCGGCGTGGTCCTGGGTGGCAATGCGGTAGGTGAGTTTCTTCACCGCCCAGAAGTTGTCCGGGAGGATGAATTCCCGTTCCGGACGCAACGTCAGGCTGTGGTCAGACTGGCGGATGTCATCGTTGGAGGGCAGTTCCGGGCGCAACTCCGGAGGCGTGGTGGCGATGGTGGCTTCGAAGGGGTTGGTCAACGGGTAGCCATAGGTGGCCGGGTCGACGTCGACCGCCAGCGCGGACGCACTCAGGATAAGGCCGCCAAACAGGGCAGCGAAGCGCAAGGAACGAAGCATGACTGTATCCCTAGAAGAAGGTACCGAATGAGGTTCGCAGGCTATGACCACCGCGCTGCTGCCGAAGTGCCATGGTTGGGCACAAATAACGCCTGCGACAGGCTTATTGGGGAGTGATAGTAGCCGGACGATACACTTTGCCGCCATTTGCATGACAGATATCTGCGCCTGGCGCTTGCCAAGCGTTCGCGGGGGATTATGCTGGGCGCCGTTTTGACTGTTCGGAGTGTTTCATGTCCCGCCGCCTTCCCCTGATTCTGCTGCTCGTGGTCCTGCCGCTGTGGCTGGCCGCCAGTTATGGCCTGCGCTACGGCTTCATGGAGGATGCGCGCTGGGTGGGTGCCTGTGTCGAGGCCGCCAGCCGCTGGGAGTGCGGGCTGCGCTCCAGCCTGGGTTGGATGATTCACTTCAAGGTGCTGGGTTGGAGCGCGGTGGCCGTGGCGCTCCTGGGTTTTGTCATGCCCGGGCGTGCCGGTTGGGGGCTGGGCGTACTGGCGTTGCTGATCGGCATCCCGGCCCTGGCCCTTTACAACACCACCCTGGCGGTATTTGCCGTGGTGATTGCCGGCTTGCGCCTGGTGCGCGCCAGCAAGCCATAGCCGCAGCAGCGGCCATGGCCTATGGCCTCAGGCCCTGCGGGCCCGCAGGTTACGCCAAAGCGCCGCTACCATCAGCAGGCTGACCAGGGCCCAGCCCCAGGCCTGCTGGTTGGCCAGACCTTCCTGATACAACTGCGGGGCAATGCCGGCACCGACGATAAAGGTCAGCAGGGCAATCTCCCGGCGCGGCACTCGCACCGGGCGGCACAGGTAGACCAGTGCCGGCAGTAGCAGGGCCGCGCTGGGGAAGCTGCGGTAGCGCGGGTCGAACACCAGCTCCAGCATCATCACCGCCGCGGCGAAGCCTGCGGCCGTCAGCAGCCAGCCGGCCCGTTTCTCCAGTGCATTGAAGGCCTCCAGGCGCCAGCCCTGGCGAGGGCTCAGGGCCAGGGCGGCGTGGGCCAGCACCAGCAGGTTGAGCCCCAGCAGCAACGCGGCCCAGCACCATTCACCGGCGAAACGGCTGGTTGCCCGCGCCAGTTCTCCCCAGGTTCCGATGCTGCAAGCGGCCACTGCGCCCAACAGGGGCAGCAGCAGGGCGGCGCGGTGGTCGCGGGGCCGGCCGCCGAGCACCAGGGTGCCGAGCAGTATCAGGCCGCCGACGCCCAGCCACAGCGGCCAGTACGGCAGGTTGGACACCGGGCCGGCGAGGATGCCCTTGTCCTGGCGATCAGCATCGAACAGCCCCCAGTAGCCACCGACGGCACCTTCGCTGGCGCGCTTCCAGGGCTGGTCGAAGGCTTCGATCAGGTTGTAGTGCCAGCCATTGTGTTCCGCCAGGGCGACGAAGCCGCGGATGAACTTGGCCTCGTTGACCCGGCTGGGCAGCGCGGTTTCTCGCTGCCGGCCTTCACTGGGCCAGCCGGTCTCGCCAATCAGCACGTCCTTGGGGGCGAAGCGGTTGCCGAACACCTGGCGCACCTCGGCCACGTGGTTCAAGGCGGCGTCGATGTTCGACGGATCGTCTTCCCAGTACGGCAGCAGGTGGATGGTGAGGAAATCCACCGTCGGGGCGATTTCCGGGTGCTTGAGCCAGAACTCCCAGACATCGGCGTAGGTCACCGGCTGCTTGACCCCGGCCTTGACCTTGAGGATCAGCCGCGCCAATTGCGCGCCGGTGACCTCCTTGCGCAGCAGTGCTTCGTTACCGACGATCACCGCACTGACCACGTCCGGGTTGGCGTTGGCCGAGGCGATCAGCAGGTCGACCTCCTTCTCGGTGTCCACCGGGTTGCTGTTGACCCAGGCGCCGATCATCAGCTTCAGGCCGTGCTTGCGCGCCAGGTCAGGCAGGGCTTCCAGGCCGGTCATGGAATAGGTACGAATGCATTCGAAACGGGTCGCCAGCAGGGCCAGGTCGGCGTCCATGCGCTGCGGGCGCAGCTTGAACGGCTGGTCGAAGGGCGACTGGTCCTTGTCGAACGGAGTGTAGGAAGCGCACTGCAGCTTGTGGTTGGCGCTGGCGACATCCGGCAGGTGCACCGGCCGGCCAAGGCCGTACCAATAACCGCAGAGGGCCAGCAGCCCGAGCAGGCAGGCGAACAGATAGGGCAGGGCGGGGAAACGAGGGGTGGCGGGCATGATCGGGCCGTCGTGGAACAAAGCCGGGCATCTTACCCGCATTTGTCCGCAGCTTGGTGGGCTGCATGATTTTGACATGCAAAGTTCGGGCGGACCCACGGCCCGGGTGAGACCGGCCGTTGGTTACTGGCTATCTGATGTCGCTGCTGGCTGCCTTGAGGTCGTAGACAGAGCAGGTCGCGGAACAGGGCGGGTTGATGATCCAGGCATCAGTACTCCGCTGATGATCGAACGCGTTCGCGGTGAGGCGTGATGGGGGCGCTGAGCACCATAACCATACGTTGACGTGCCTGGCAGCCGCCCGGCACTGCACTTTTCGGGGAAGTAACGATGAAGATGCGACGACTCTTAGGCGCAGGTGCCGCACTGGTACTTGCCATCAGCTCCACTCTGGCCAGTGCCGACAGCAAGACCCTGAGCATCGGCTATGTCGACGGCTGGTCCGACAGCGTGGCGACGACCCATGTGGCGGCGGAAGTGATCAAGCAGAAGCTCGGTTATGACGTCAAGCTGCAGGCGGTGGCGACCGGGATCATGTGGCAGGGCGTAGCCACCGGCAAGCTCGACGCCATGCTTTCGGCCTGGCTGCCGGTGACCCATGGCGAGTACTGGGCCAAGAACAAGGACAAGGTGGTGGATTACGGCCCCAACTTCAAGGACGCCAAGATCGGCCTGATCGTGCCGGAGTACGTCAAGGCCAAGTCCATCGAGGACCTCAAGACCGATACCACGTTCAAGAACAAGATCGTCGGCATCGACGCCGGCTCGGGGGTGATGCTCAAGACCGACCAGGCCATCAAGGACTACGGCCTGGACTACAAGCTGCAGGCCAGTTCCGGGGCGGCAATGATCGCCGAGCTGACCCGCGCCGAAGAAAAACAGGATTCCATCGCCGTGACCGGCTGGGTGCCGCACTGGATGTTCGCCAAGTGGAAACTGCGCTTCCTCGAAGACCCGAAGGGCGTGTACGGCGCTGCTGAAACCGTCAACAGCATCGGCAGCAAGGGCCTGGAGAAGAAGGCGCCGGAAGTGGCGGCCTTCCTGAAGAAATTCCAGTGGGCCTCGAAAGATGAAATCGGTGAGGTCATGCTGGCCATTCAAGAGGGTGCAAAACCCGATGTGGCGGCCAAGGATTGGGTGAGCAAGCACCCGGAAAGGGTTGCCGAGTGGACTGCTAAATAAGCACAACGCGTCTAGATCAGGGGTCTTGAGGCCGCGCACTGGAAACAGTGGGCGGCCTTGTCATTTATTGAAGAAAAAACCGGCGCCAACGCTAATGTCGTTCTAATACTAAGGTCGTCTGGAACCTGCTCCATAGCCGCATAGAGTGGATTAGGTTCCACCTAAAATCTGTGCTGCGAGGATAAAAACAATGAACGACAGCATTTACCTCTCGATTCAAAACAGCCCGCGTTTCAAGGAGCTGGTCAGCAAACGAGAGCGGTTCGCCTGGATTCTCTCGGCGATCATGCTTGGGCTTTACTCGGCTTTCATCCTGTTGATCGCCTATGGTCCCCAGATCCTGGGCGCCAAACTCAGTCCTACCTCATCCATCACCTGGGGCATTCCCATCGGTGTCGGCTTGATTCTCTCGGCCTTCATCCTGACGGCCATCTATGTGCGACGCGCCAACGGCGAATTCGACGAGTTGAACAATGCGATCCTGAAGGAGGCTCAGCAATGATCCGACGTCTATTCGCAGCACTCGGTCTTGCCGCCTTCGCTCCCGCCCTCTGGGCTGCAGACGCCTTGACGGGCGAAGTCCACAAGCAACCACTCAACGTATCGGCGATCGTGATGTTCGTGGTCTTCGTCGGTGCCACCCTGTGCATCACCTACTGGGCCTCCAAGCGCAACAAGTCGGCTGCCGACTATTACGCGGCGGGCGGCAAGATCACCGGCTTCCAGAACGGCCTGGCGATCGCTGGCGACTACATGTCCGCGGCGTCCTTCCTGGGGATTTCCGCCCTGGTGTTCACTTCCGGCTATGACGGCCTGATCTACTCCATCGGCTTCCTGGTGGGCTGGCCGATCATTCTGTTCCTGATCGCCGAGCGCCTGCGCAACCTGGGCAAGTACACCTTTGCCGACGTGGCGTCCTACCGCCTCGGGCAGACCCAGATCCGCACCCTGTCGGCCTGTGGCTCGCTGGTGGTGGTGGCGTTCTACCTGATCGCGCAGATGGTGGGTGCCGGCAAGCTCATCCAGTTGCTGTTCGGCCTCGACTACCATGTGGCGGTGATCCTGGTGGGCATCCTGATGTGCCTGTACGTGCTGTTCGGCGGCATGCTGGCCACGACCTGGGTGCAGATCATCAAGGCGGTGCTGTTGCTCTCCGGCGCGTCCTTCATGGCACTGATGGTGATGAAGCACGTCAACTTCGACTTCAACACCCTGTTCTCCGAAGCGATCAAGGTTCACCCCAAGGGTGAAGCGATCATGAGTCCCGGCGGCCTGGTGAAAGATCCGATCTCGGCGTTCTCCTTAGGCCTCGCGTTGATGTTCGGTACCGCTGGCCTGCCCCACATCCTGATGCGCTTCTTTACCGTCAGCGATGCCAAGGAAGCTCGCAAGAGCGTGCTCTATGCCACTGGCTTCATCGGCTACTTCTACATCCTGACCTTCATCATCGGCTTCGGCGCGATCCTGCTGGTAAGCACCAACCCGGACTTCAAGGATGCCGCAGGCGCCTTGCTGGGCGGCAACAACATGGCGGCGGTGCACCTGGCCAACGCAGTGGGCGGCAGCGTGTTCCTCGGCTTCATTTCGGCCGTGGCCTTCGCCACCATCCTGGCGGTCGTTGCAGGCCTGACCCTAGCTGGCGCCTCGGCGGTGTCCCATGACCTGTATGCCAGCGTGATCAAGAAGGGCAAGGCCAACGAGAAGGACGAGATCCGCGTTTCCAAGATCACCACCGTGGCATTGGGCGTACTGGCCATCGGCCTGGGCATTCTCTTTGAAAGCCAGAACATCGCGTTCATGGTCGGCCTGGCGTTCTCCATTGCCGCCAGCTGCAACTTCCCGGTACTGCTGCTTTCCATGTACTGGAAGAAGCTCACCACCCGTGGCGCCATGATTGGCGGCTGGATGGGCCTGGTGAGTGCCGTGGCGCTGATGATCCTCGGCCCGACCATCTGGGTGCAGATCCTGCATCACGAGAAGGCGATCTTCCCGTACGAGTACCCGGCGCTGTTCTCGATGATCATCGCCTTCATCGGTATCTGGTTCTTCTCCATCACCGACAAGTCGACCGCGGCGGTCAACGAGCGGGCGCTGTTCTTCCCGCAGTTCGTGCGTTCGCAGACCGGCCTGGGTGCCAGTGGGGCGGTGTCGCACTAAGCGGGATGAATGTATCGGCTTCTATATAGAAGCTGCGTAATGGCGAAATGCCCCGATCGAGAGACCGGGGCATTTTTCTGTCCGCTCGCCCTACCCGGAGCCCCCCGACTGCAGGTGCAGGAGCATAGGAGCTGGCTTGCCAGCGCAAGCGTATGTGAGGAGCAGGGCTCTTCGCCGGCAGGCCGGATCCTGCGGGTTGGGGGGGGGGCGAGGGGAGGGCAGAAACAAATACGACCTCTGTTAGAGGCCGTATCCGGTGCAGCTAAGACGTTTGCGCAAGGCAGGTCTTATTTGCGGTCTTCCAGTTTGGTGATGTCACGCGACTCGTAGCCGGTGTACAGCTGGCGTGGACGGCCGATCTTGTACGGGCTGGAGAGCATTTCCTTCCAGTGCGAGATCCAGCCGACGGTCCGCGCCAGGGCGAAGATCACGGTGAACATGCTGGTTGGAATGCCGATCGCCTTGAGGATGATCCCCGAGTAGAAGTCGACGTTCGGGTACAGCGAGCGCTCGATGAAGTATGGGTCGGTCAGGGCGATCTCTTCCAGGCGCATGGCCAGTTCGAGTTGCGGATCGTTGTTGATGCCCAGTTCCTTGAGTACTTCGTCGCAGGTCTGTTTCATCACGGTGGCGCGCGGGTCGCGGTTCTTGTACACGCGGTGACCGAAGCCCATGAGCTTGAACGGATCGTTCTTGTCCTTGGCCTTGGCGATGAACTTGTCGATGTTCGAGACATCGCCAATTTCGTCGAGCATGGTCAGTACCGCTTCGTTGGCACCGCCGTGGGCCGGGCCCCAGAGTGCAGCGATACCGGCAGCGATACAGGCGAACGGGTTGGCACCCGAGGAGCCCGCCAGGCGCACCGTGGACGTCGAGGCGTTCTGTTCGTGGTCGGCATGGAGGATGAAGATCCGGTCCATTGCCTTGGCCAGTACCGGGCTGATCGGTTTGATCTCGCACGGGGTGTTGAACATCATGTGCAGGAAGTTTTCCGCGTACGACAGGTCGTTGCGCGGGTACATCATCGGCTGGCCCATGGAGTACTTGTAGACCATCGCTGCCAGGGTTGGCATCTTGGCCACCAGGCGCACGGCGGAGATTTCGCGGTGCTGCGGGTTATTGATGTCCAGGGAGTCGTGGTAGAACGCCGACAGCGCACCGACTACGCCGCACATCACTGCCATCGGGTGGGCGTCGCGACGGAAACCGTTGAAGAAGCTCTTGAGCTGTTCGTGAACCATGGTGTGGTTCTTCACGGTGCTGACGAACTGGGCCTTCTGTTCGGCGGTGGGCAATTCACCGTTGAGCAGCAGGTAGCAGGTTTCCAGGTAGTCCGATTTCTCGGCCAACTGTTCGATCGGGTAGCCGCGATGCAGCAGAATGCCGTTGTCGCCGTCGATGTAGGTGATTTTCGACTCGCAGGAGGCGGTCGACATGAAACCCGGGTCAAAAGTGAAGCGGCCCGTGGCCGTCAGACCCCGAACATCGATTACATCGGGACCAACGGTGCCGGTTAAAATGGGCAGCTCGACGGGGGCTGCGCCCTCGATGATCAACTGCGCTTTTTTGTCAGCCATGTGGCCTCCTATTTATGCTTGAAATCATCAGACAGACCCCCCACGCAGGGCCCGCACCACTATAGTGAGATAAATCCGAATGTCAATTTGCCTAAAGTCTTGTCCCAGAAGGCTTTGGGAGGGATTTTTTCGCGAAATTCAGCGCCATTTACGCCTTTTATAACGCTAACGCAATCAGCTATTAGGGGAAGGTCTTTGCGTTGTCATTAGTAGCCTAACTGTCTATACTCGGCCACCGACCTCCGTAGGCTTCTGGGCCCGCTTTGCTGGGGGTCGCACTCCCTGGGTAGTGGTTGCCTGACCAGTGCACTCCCCAACAACTTTGCCCTGATTGTTAGGGGCTCTTCAGTGTGAAAAAAGCCGTGAATAGCCAACGACCTGTAAACCTAGACCTAAGGACCATCAAACTCCCCATCACCGGCGTTACGTCGTTTCTCCACCGTGTTTCCGGCATCATCCTCTTCCTGGGCATCGGCATCATGCTTTATGCATTGAGCAAATCCCTGGGCTCCGAGGAAGGCTATGCCGAGGTGAAGGCGTGCTTGACCAGTCCGCTGGCCAAATTCGTTGCATGGGGCCTCCTGTCCGCCTTGCTGTATCACTTGGTGGCCGGTGTACGCCATCTGATTATGGACATGGGCATCGGTGAGACGCTGGAAGGCGGCAAGCTGGGCTCGAAAATCGTTATCGCCGTATCCGTGGTGGTAATCGTTCTGGCGGGAGTTTGGATATGGTAACCAGCGTTACGAACCTGTCGCGTTCGGGCCTTTACGACTGGATGGCACAGCGTGTGTCTGCGGTCGTTCTCGCGGCTTATTTCATTTTCCTGATCGGATACCTCGTAGCGAATCCGGGCATTGACTACACCCAGTGGCATGGCCTGTTCGCAAACAACTGGATGCGTATCTTCAGTCTGCTGGCCATGGTGGCCCTGGGCGCTCACGCCTGGGTCGGCATGTGGACCATCTCGACTGACTACCTGACGCCGATGGCGCTGGGCAAGTCGGCCACAGCAGTACGTTTCCTTTTCCAGGCAGTATGCGGCGTCGCGATGTTCGCTTACTTCGTCTGGGGTGTGCAGATTCTCTGGGGTATCTGATTCATGGCTAACATTCCAACCATTTCATTCGACGCCATCATCATTGGCGGCGGCGGCGCCGGCATGCGTGCCGCACTGCAGCTGGCCCAGGGCGGCCACAAGACTGCGGTGATCACCAAGGTGTTCCCGACCCGTTCGCACACTGTGTCTGCCCAGGGCGGCATCACTTGCGCGATCGCCTCGGCGGACCCGAACGATGACTGGCGCTGGCACATGTACGATACCGTCAAGGGTTCCGACTACATCGGTGACCAGGACGCTATCGAATACATGTGTCAGGAAGGCCCGGCTGCGGTCTTCGAACTGGACCACATGGGTCTGCCGTTCTCCCGTACCGAAACCGGTCGTATCTACCAGCGTCCTTTCGGCGGTCAGTCCAAGGACTACGGCAAGGGCGGCCAGGCTGCTCGTACCTGCGCAGCGTCCGACCGTACCGGTCACGCACTGCTGCACACCCTTTATCAGGGCAACCTGAAAGCCGGCACCACCTTCCTCAACGAGTGGTACGCAGTCGATCTGGTGAAGAACCAGGACGGCGCCTTTGTCGGCGTGATCGCTATCTGCATCGAAACCGGTGAAACCACCTACATCCGCTCCAAGGCCACCGTTCTGGCCACCGGCGGTGCAGGTCGTATCTACGCCTCCACCACCAACGCCCTGATCAACACCGGTGACGGCGTTGGTATGGCGCTGCGTGCTGGCGTTCCGGTGCAAGACATCGAAATGTGGCAGTTCCACCCGACCGGCATTGCAGGCGCCGGTGTACTGGTAACCGAAGGTTGCCGTGGTGAGGGTGGTTACCTGATCAACAAGCATGGCGAGCGTTTCATGGAGCGTTATGCTCCTAACGCCAAAGACCTGGCTGGCCGCGACGTTGTTGCGCGCTCCATGGTCAAGGAAATCATCGCCGGCAACGGCTGTGGCCCGAACGGCGACCACGTGATGCTCAAGCTCGACCACCTGGGCGAGGAAGTGCTGCACAGCCGCCTGCCAGGTATCTGCGAGCTGTCCAAGACGTTTGCGCACGTTGACCCGGTGGTTGCTCCGGTTCCGGTCGTTCCAACCTGCCACTACATGATGGGCGGCGTTGCCACCAACATTCATGGCCAGGCCATCACGCAGAACGCCGCTGGCGAAGACACCATCATCCCTGGCCTGTTCGCAGTGGGTGAAGTGGCTTGCGTATCGGTACACGGCGCCAACCGTCTGGGCGGCAACTCGCTGCTGGACCTGGTGGTGTTCGGCCGTGCAGCCGGTCTGCACCTGGAAAAAGCGCTGACCGACGGTATCGAATACCGCGACGCCAGCGACACCGACGTTGATGTTGCCCTGAACCGCCTGGCCAAGCTCAACGAGCGCACCACCGGTGAAGACGTTGCAACCCTGCGTCGCGAGCTGCAGAACTGCATGCAGAACTACTTCGGTGTATTCCGTACCGGCGAATACATGCAGAAGGGTATCGCCCAGCTGGCTGACCTGCGCGAGCGTATCGCCAACGTCAAGATCAACGACAAGTCTCAAGCTTTCAACACTGCGCGTATCGAAGCACTTGAGCTGCAGAACCTGCTGGAAGTGGCCGAAGCCACTGCCATCGCTGCCGAAGTGCGCAAAGAGTCCCGCGGCGCTCACGCCCGTGAAGACTTCGAAGACCGTGACGACGAAAACTGGCTGTGCCACACCCTGTACTTCCCGGGTGAGAAGCGCGTTGCCAAGCGTGCGGTCAACTTCTCGCCGAAGACTGTTCCGACTTTCGAACCAAAAGTCCGGACTTACTAAAGGGTGATCGATATGTTGCAAGTTGAAGTTTATCGTTACAACCCTGACACCGACTCGGCTCCGAAAACCCAGGTTTTCCAGGTAGACACCGGTGGCAAGGACTTGATGGTGCTGGACGTGCTGGCCCTGATCAAAGAGCAGGACGAAGGTTTTTCCTACCGTCGTTCCTGCCGTGAAGGCGTTTGCGGTTCCGATGGCATGAACATCAACGGCAAGAACGGTCTGGCGTGCATCACGCCGCTGTCTGCCGTGGTCAAGAAGAACAAGCTGGTTGTTCGCCCGCTGCCAGGTCTGCCGGTTATCCGTGACCTGGTCGTCGATATGAGCATCTTCTACAAGCAATACGAGAAGGTGAAGCCATTCCTGCAGAACGATACGCCGGCTCCGGCCATCGAACGTCTGCAGTCCCCGGAAGAGCGCGAGAAGCTCGACGGTCTGTACGAGTGCATCCTGTGCGCTTGCTGCTCGACCTCTTGCCCGTCCTTCTGGTGGAACCCGGACAAGTTCCTGGGTCCAGCTGCCCTGCTGCAAGCCTACCGCTTCCTGGCAGACAGCCGTGACACCAAGACGTCCGAGCGTCTGGCTTCCCTGGACGACCCGTTCAGCGTATTCCGCTGCCGGGGCATCATGAACTGCGTCAACGTTTGTCCGAAGGGCCTGAACCCGACTAAGGCCATCGGTCACATTCGTAACATGCTGCTGCAGAGTGGCGTGTGATTCAGCTGCTGTACCCGTAGGACCGCTGTACCCGTAAAAGCCACGGCGCGGGCTTCAACCCGCGTCATGGCTCTAACCTGAGCAGCAGCTCACAAAGTGGCTGCTCTATATTTTGAAGAAATGAGACAAGCAGGGGCATCCGGGCTGGTACCCGGACTATCAGCGTGATCCTAAGTGGCTTGTTTTGGTCGCTGCATTCGGACTTCTGCAAGCTTGCTCGGTGTCGTCGCCGGTGGTGTTCCCCTAACCGAGGGTGACCAAGCATGCAAGAAAGCGTGATGCAGCGCATGTGGAACAGCGCCTACCTATCCGGTAGTAACGCTGCCTATGTGGAAGAGCTCTACGAGCTCTACCTGCACGACCCTAACGCTGTGCCAGAAGAGTGGCGCACTTACTTTCAGAAGTTGCCTACCGACGGCAGCACTGCCATCGATGTTTCGCACTCGACAATCCGCGATCATTTCGTCTTGCTGGCAAAGAACCAGCGCCGCGCCCAACCGGTATCCGCCGGTAGCGTGAGCAGTGAGCACGAGAAGAAGCAAGTTGAAGTGCTGCGATTGATCCAGGCCTATCGGATGCGTGGCCACCAGGCAGCCCAGCTGGACCCGCTGGGGCTGTGGCAGCGTCCTGCACCTGCAGACCTGTCGATCAATCATTACGGCTTGACCAATGCCGATCTTGATACGACCTTCCGTGCCGGCGACCTGTTCATCGGCAAAGAGGAAGCGAGCCTACGCGAAATTCACGAAGCGTTGCAGCAGACATATTGCCGCACCATTGGCGCTGAATTCACGCACATCACCGATTCCGAGCAGCGTCAGTGGTTCCAGCAGCGTCTGGAAAGCGTACGCGGCCGTCCGACCTATTCCGCCGACATCAAGAGCCACCTGCTCGAGCGCGTCACTGCGGCTGAAGGCCTGGAAAAATACCTGGGTACCAAATACCCGGGCACCAAGCGTTTCGGTCTGGAAGGCGGCGAGAGCCTGATTCCGATGCTCGACGAGCTGATCCAGCGTTCCGGTTCCTACGGCACCAAGGAAGTGGTAATCGGCATGGCCCACCGTGGCCGTCTGAACGTGCTGGTCAACACCTTCGGCAAGAACCCGCGCGAGCTGTTCGACGAGTTCGAAGGCAAGAAGAAGGTCGAGCTGGGTTCCGGTGACGTTAAATACCACCAGGGCTTCTCGTCCAACGTCATGACCACCGGTGGCGAAGTTCACCTGGCGATGGCGTTCAACCCGTCCCACCTGGAAATCGTTTCTCCAGTGGTCGAGGGTTCGGTGCGCGCTCGTCAGGACCGTCGCAACGACCAGACCGGCGACAAGGTTCTGCCGATCTCGATCCACGGTGACGCGGCGTTCGCCGGCCAGGGCGTGGTGATGGAAACCTTCCAGATGTCCCAGACCCGCGGTTTCCGTACCGGCGGCACTGTGCACATCGTGATCAACAACCAGGTCGGTTTCACCATCAGCAACCCGCTGGACTCGCGCTCCACCGAGTACGCCACCGACGTTGCGAAGATGATCCAGGCACCGATCCTCCATGTGAATGGTGATGATCCGGAAGCCGTGTTGTTCGTGACCCAGCTGGCCATCGACTACCGCATGCAGTACAAGCGCGACGTGGTGATCGACCTGGTCTGCTACCGTCGTCGCGGCCACAACGAGGCCGACGAGCCAAGCGGCACCCAGCCACTGATGTATCAGCAGATCGCCAAGCAGCGCACCACCCGTGAACTGTATGCCGATCGCCTGACCCAGGGCGGTGTGCTCGACGCAGAGCGTGTTCAGGCGAAAGTCGACGAATACCGCAACGCGCTGGACAACGGTCTGCACGTGGTCAAGAGCCTGGTCAAGGAGCCGAACAAAGAGTTGTTCGTGGACTGGCGTCCGTACCTGGGCCATACCTGGACCGCGCGTCACGACACCACCTTCGACCTCAAGACTCTTCAGGAACTGTCCGCCAAGCTGCTGGAGCTGCCGGAAGGCTTCGTGGTTCAGCGTCAGGTCGCGAAGATCTACGAAGACCGTCAGAAGATGCAAGCCGGCGGCCTGCCGATCAACTGGGGTTACGCTGAAACCATGGCGTACGCGACCCTGGCGTTCGAAGGTCACCCGATTCGCATGACCGGCCAGGACATCGGCCGCGGCACCTTCTCGCACCGCCATGCGGTGTTGCACAACCAGAAGGACGCCGGCACCTACATCCCGTTGCAGCACCTGTACGAAGGCCAGCCACGTTTCGACCTGTACGATTCGTTCCTGTCCGAAGAAGCCGTACTGGCGTTCGAATACGGCTACTCCACCACCACGCCTAACGCGCTGGTGATCTGGGAAGCCCAGTTCGGCGACTTCGCCAACGGTGCACAAGTAGTGATCGACCAGTTCATCACCAGCGGCGAGCACAAGTGGGGCCGTCTCTGCGGTCTGACCATGCTGCTGCCACACGGTTATGAAGGTCAGGGTCCCGAGCACTCCTCGGCTCGTCTGGAGCGTTACCTGCAGCTGTGCGCCGAGCACAACATCCAGGTATGCGTACCGACCACGCCGGCTCAGATCTACCACTTGCTGCGTCGCCAGGTGATTCGTCCGCTGCGCAAGCCGCTGGTCGTGCTGACACCGAAATCCCTGCTGCGTCATAAACTGGCCATCTCGACCCTGGAAGATCTGGCGGAAGGTTCGTTCCAGACCGTTATCCCGGAAATCGATGCCCAGGATCCAAAAGACGTGGGTCGCATCATTCTGTGTAGCGGCAAGGTCTACTACGACCTGTTGGAAAAACGCCGTGCCGAAGGTCGTGACGACATCGCCATCGTGCGTATCGAGCAGCTGTACCCATTCCCTGAGGACGACCTGATCGAAGTCCTGGCTCCGTACAAAAACGTCAAACACATCGTTTGGTGTCAGGAAGAGCCGATGAACCAGGGTGCCTGGTACTGCAGCCAGCATCACATGCGTCGCATCATCAGCGGTCACAACAAGTCGCTCGTACTCGAGTACGCGGGCCGTGACGCTTCTGCTGCTCCAGCTTGTGGTTATGCATCGATGCACGCTGAGCAGCAGGAAAAACTGCTGCAAGATGCCTTTACTGTTTAACGCCTTCGCGCACCTGAAACCGAATTTAAGGAACCACAGATAATGGCTATCGAGATCAAAGCCCCCACTTTCCCGGAATCGGTTGCCGATGGCACCGTTGCCACCTGGCACAAGCAACCGGGCGACGCCGTCAAGCGTGACGAGTTGATCGTTGACATCGAGACCGACAAGGTCGTGCTGGAAGTTCTGGCCACCGCTGACGGCGTGCTGGGCGCTATCGTCAAGAACGAAGGCGACACCGTTCTGTCCGACGAAGTCCTGGGCTCCATCGTTGAAGGCGGCGCTGCTGCCGCTGCTCCTGCTCCTGCTGCCGCCGCCGCTCCGGCCGCTGCCGCTGCTGCCCCGGCTGCTGCCGATGGCGAAGACGATCCAATCGCTGCTCCTGCCGCGCGCAAGCTGGCTGAAGAAAACGGTATCAACATCGCTTCCGTTGCCGGTACCGGCAAAGGCGGCCGTGTGACCAAGGAAGACGTGGTCGCTGCTGTTGCCGCGAAGAAAGCCGCTCCGGCTGCCGCGCCTGCCAAGGCTCCGGCTCCTGCCGCTGCTGCTCCGGTCTTCGCTGCCGGTGATCGCGTCGAGAAGCGCGTGCCTATGACCCGCCTGCGTGCCAAGGTTGCCGAGCGTCTGGTTGAAGCCCAGTCGAACATGGCGATGCTGACCACCTTCAACGAAGTCGACATGACTGAAGTCATGGCCCTGCGTTCGAAGTACAAGGACCTGTTCGAGAAGTCCCACAATGGCGTACGCCTGGGCTTCATGTCGTTCTTCGTCAAGGCCGCCACCGAAGCCCTGAAGCGCTTCCCGGCTGTCAACGCCTCGATCGACGGTTCCGACATCGTCTACCACGGCTATGCCGACATCGGTGTTGCGGTCTCCAGCGACCGTGGCCTGGTGGTTCCGGTTCTGCGTAACGCCGAACTGATGAGCCTGGCCGAAATCGAAGGCGGCATCGCCACCTTCGGCAAGAAGGCCCGTGACGGCAAGCTGTCGATGGAAGAGATGACCGGTGGTACTTTCACCATCACCAACGGTGGTACTTTCGGTTCGATGATGTCGACCCCGATCGTCAACCCGCCACAAGCCGCGATCCTGGGCATGCACAACATTCTGCAGCGTCCTATGGCGATCAACGGTCAAGTGGTCATCCGTCCGATGATGTACCTGGCGCTGTCCTACGATCACCGCCTGATCGACGGTAAAGAAGCCGTGACGTTCCTGGTGACCATCAAGAACCTGCTGGAAGACCCGGCTCGTCTGCTCCTGGACATCTAAAAAGCAGCTGCATGCTGCAAGCGGGAAGCTTCGCGCCCCAGGGCAAGAGGCTTCAAGCTTGCGGCTGCAGCTTCTAGCTTGCCGTTAAAAGGAACCTTTTATGACTCAGAAATTCGACGTGGTAGTGATTGGCGCGGGCCCAGGCGGTTATGTCGCCGCAATCAAGGCCGCACAACTCGGTTTCACCACCGCTTGCATCGAGAAGTACACCGATAAAGAGGGCAAGCTGGCCCTCGGTGGTACTTGCCTGAACGTCGGTTGCATTCCTTCCAAGGCGCTGCTGGACAGCTCCTGGAAATTCCACGAAGCCCAGGACGGTTTTGCCATCCACGGTATCAACCACGCTGGCGTGACCATGGACGTACCAGCCATGGTGGGTCGCAAGGCCAACATCGTCAAAGGCCTGACCAGCGGTGTTGCCACCCTGTTCAAAGCCAATGGCGTCACTTCGATCCAGGGCCACGGCAAACTGCTGGCCGGCAAGAAAGTCGAAGTCACCAAGCCTGACGGTTCGGTTGAAGTGATCGAAGCCGAAAACGTGATCCTGGCTCCAGGCTCGCGTCCGATCGACATTCCACCGGCTCCGGTCGACCAGAATGTGATCGTCGATTCCACCGGCGCTCTGGAATTCCAATCCGTACCAAAACGCCTGGGCGTGATCGGCGCTGGCGTCATCGGCCTGGAACTGGGTTCGGTATGGTCGCGCCTGGGTGCGCAAGTGACTGTCCTGGAAGCCCTGGACACCTTCCTGATGGCAGCCGACACCGCTGTTTCCAAGGAAGCGCTGAAAACCCTGACCAAGCAAGGCCTGGACATCAAGCTGGGCGCTCGCGTGACCGGCTCCAAGGTCAACGGCGAAGAAGTCGTGGTCACCTACACCGACGCCAATGGCGAGCAGACCATCACTTTCGACAAGCTGATCGTTGCCGTTGGTCGCCGCCCGGTGACCACCGACCTGCTGGCCGCCGATTGCGGCGTGACCCTCGACGAGCGCGGTTTCGTGCACGTTGACGATCATTGCGCTACCACCGTACCGGGCGTCTACGCCATCGGTGACGTGGTGCGCGGCATGATGCTGGCTCACAAGGCCTCGGAAGAGGGCATCATGGTTGCCGAGCGCATCAAGGGCCACAAAGCCCAGATGAACTATGACCTGATCCCTTCGGTTATCTATACTCACCCGGAAATTGCATGGGTCGGTAAAACCGAGCAGGCCTTGAAAGCTGAAGGCGTTGAAGTTAACGTCGGCACCTTTCCGTTTGCCGCCAGCGGCCGTGCCATGGCAGCCAACGACACCGGTGGTTTCGTCAAAGTCATCGCCGATGCCAAGACTGACCGCGTATTGGGCGTCCACGTGATTGGCCCAAGCGCTGCGGAACTGGTTCAGCAAGGTGCGATCGGCATGGAATTCGGCACCAGCGCCGAAGACCTGGGCATGATGGTTTTCTCCCATCCGACCCTGTCCGAAGCCCTGCACGAAGCAGCTCTGGCTGTGAATGGCACTGCCATCCACATTGCCAACCGCAAGAAACGCTAAGCAATAATAAGAAACCACGGCGGTTGGCCCGTCGTGAGCCTTGTGCGCAAGACTCACCGCGGAATATCCGCTGGACTCGACCTCTCGAGGTAGCGCCACACACTGGACCGGGGCCCAGGCTCCGGGTTCAGGTGTGGCGCTGGTTTTGAGAGGAGCGGTCACAGGTGGTGCGGCACTCAATCTTGAGCGCAGCGCCGAATGCGCAGTACCTAACGAAGACGGTAAAAAGCATGAATCTTCACGAGTATCAGGGTAAGCAGCTGTTCGCTGAATACGGCCTGCCAGTATCCAAAGGCTACGCGGTAGACACCCCGGAAGAAGCAGCAGAAGCTTGCGACAAAATCGGCGGCTCCGAGTGGGTTGTCAAAGCCCAGGTTCACGCCGGTGGTCGCGGTAAAGCGGGCGGCGTTAAGCTGGTTCGCAGCAAAGAAGACGCTAAGGCATTCGCTCAGCAGTGGTTGGGCAAGCGTCTGGTGACCTATCAGACTGACGCCAATGGCCAGCCTGTCACCAAGATCCTGGTTGAATCGTGCACTGATATCGCTAAAGAGCTGTACCTGGGCGCTGTCGTTGACCGTTCGAGCCGTCGCATCGTGTTCATGGCTTCCACCGAAGGTGGCGTGGACATCGAGAAAATCGCTCACGACACTCCGGAAAAAATTCTCAAGGCCACTATCGATCCACTGGTTGGCGCTCAGCCATTCCAGGGTCGCGAGCTGGCTTTCCAACTGGGTCTGGAAGGCAAGCAAGTTGCCCAGTTCGCCAAGATCTTCGTAGGTCTGGCCAAACTGTTCCAGGATCACGATCTGGCCCTGCTGGAAGTGAACCCACTGGTGATCAAGGCCGACGGCGATCTGCACTGCCTGGACGCGAAGATCAACATCGACGCCAACGCCATGTACCGTCAGCCTAAGCTGAAAACCTTCCACGATCCGTCCCAGGACGATCCGCGCGAAGCCCACGCTGCCAAGTTCGAACTGAACTACGTAGCCCTGGAAGGCAATATCGGCTGCATGGTCAACGGTGCCGGCCTGGCCATGGGTACCATGGACATCGTCAACCTGCACGGCGGCAAGCCAGCCAACTTCCTCGACGTAGGTGGTGGTGCTACCAAAGAGCGCGTGACCGAAGCCTTCAAGATCATCCTGTCCGACACCAACGTCGCTGCAGTACTGGTCAACATCTTCGGCGGCATCGTTCGTTGCGACATGATTGCCGAAGGCATCATCGGCGCGGTGAAAGAAGTCGGCGTGAAAATCCCGGTTGTTGTTCGCCTTGAAGGCAACAACGCTGAACTGGGCGCTAAAGTACTGGCAGAAAGCGGCTTGAACATCATCGCTGCTACCAGCCTGACCGACGCTGCTCAACAAGTTGTCAAAGCTGCGGAGGGCAAATAATGAGCGTCCTGATCAATAAAGACACCAAAGTTATCTGCCAGGGCATTACCGGTTCGCAAGGTAGTTTCCACACCCAGCAAGCCATCGAGTACGGCACCAAGATGGTTGGCGGCGTAACTCCTGGCAAAGGCGGCACCGAGCACCTGGGCCTGCCAGTGTTCAACACCGTGAAAGACGCTGTAGCTGCCACTGGCGCCACCGCCAGCGTGATCTACGTTCCAGCTCCTTTCTGCAAGGACTCGATCCTGGAAGCGGCCTTCGGCGGCATCAAGCTGATCGTCTGCATCACCGAAGGCATTCCTACCCTGGACATGCTGGACGCCAAGGTTAAGTGCGACGAGCTGGGTGTTACCCTGATCGGCCCTAACTGCCCAGGCGTGATCACCCCAGGCGAATGCAAGATCGGCATCATGCCAGGTCACATTCACTTGCCAGGCAAGGTCGGTATCGTTTCCCGTTCCGGCACCCTGACCTACGAAGCTGTTAAGCAGACTACTGACGCCGGTTTCGGTCAGTCCACCTGTGTCGGCATCGGTGGTGACCCGATCCCGGGTTCGAACTTCATCGACATCCTGAAGCTGTTCCAGGAAGACCCGAAGACCGAAGCGATCGTGATGATCGGTGAGATCGGCGGTTCGGCTGAAGAAGAAGCGGCTGCCTACATCAAGGCTCACGTGACCAAGCCGGTTGTTTCCTACATCGCTGGTGTGACTGCTCCTCCGGGCAAGCGCATGGGCCATGCTGGCGCAATCATCTCTGGCGGCAAAGGCACTGCAGACGAGAAATTCGCTGCTCTGCAAGACGCAGGCGTGAAAACCGTGCGTTCGCTGGCAGACATCGGCAAGGCCCTGGCCGAGCTGACCGGTTGGGCTGTCAAGTAAGCCTCGCGCTTAGCTGACGCTTCAACCACAAAGGCCACCTTCGGGTGGCCTTTGTGCTTTCTGTCGTAGGAGACCTGCATCCTGCACAGAGCCGGGGGGAAATATAATTTCAAAAATGCGACATCATTCTGTCGCATATCGGATAGTTCGCCCTGGAACAGTGCGCTTGTCTTACCGATTCTGTAATCTAGCCGCCTCTTTTTGCGTCTGCTGCCCACAAGGTCGCTGCGCGCTAAACGGGTCAGTCTTATACGGACTGACAGCATTTCCCTCACCCATAAGGGAAATCCCTCTCTAAATTCCGATTCAGTAGTGTGGTATTTCCTTAATGAAAGTGTTGAAAGGCCAGGACATCCTGGCACTCGGCTTTATGACTTTTGCCCTGTTCGTCGGGGCCGGCAACATCATTTTCCCGCCTATCGTCGGCCTGCAGTCCGGACCCCATGTCTGGATGGCGGCGCTGGGCTTCCTGATCACTGCGGTCGGTCTGCCGGTGATCACCGTGGTTGCCCTGGCCAAGGTTGGCGGTGCCATGGACGCGCTGAGCACGCCTATCGGCAAGCTGGCCGGTGGCCTGCTGGCAGCGGTCTGCTACCTGGCGGTAGGCCCGCTGTTCGCCACGCCACGTACCGCTACCGTGTCCTTTGAAGTGGGCCTGGCGCCGTTGACCGGCGAAAGCCCGCTGGCCCTGTTCCTCTACAGTTCGGTGTACTTCCTGCTGGTGTTCTTCATCTCCCTGTACCCGGGCCGGCTGCTGGACACCGTCGGACGCTTCCTGGCGCCGCTGAAGATCATCGCCCTGGCTGTGCTGGGCATTGCGGCCTTTGCCTTGCCCGCCGGCGACATCGGCACCGCCACTCCCGAGTACGTTGCAGCACCGTTCTCCCAGGGCTTCATCAATGGTTACCTGACCATGGATACCCTGGGCGCGCTGGTGTTCGGCATCGTCATCGTCAATGCCATCCGTTCCCGCGGGGTCGAGTCGCCTCGGCTCATTACCCGTTATGCCGTGATCGCCGGCCTGATCGCCGGGGTCGGCCTGGCGCTGGTCTACGTCAGTCTGTTCCGCCTGGGCTCGGGCAGCCATGAAGTGGCCGCCGGTGCCAGCAACGGCGCCGCGGTATTGCACGCCTATGTGCAGCACACCTTCGGTTCCCTGGGCAGCGGTTTCCTCGCGGTGCTGATCTCCCTGGCCTGCCTGGTGACCGCCGTGGGCCTGACCTGCGCCTGCGCCGAGTACTTCAGCCGTGTCCTGCCGCTGTCCTACAAGACGCTGGTGGTGATCCTCGCGGCGTTCTCGCTGCTGGTATCGAACCTGGGCCTGACCAAGCTGATCGCGTTCTCGATCCCGGTGCTGACCGCGATTTACCCGCCGTGCATCGCCCTGGTGGCCCTGAGCTTCTGCAAGGACTTCTGGCAGGACCAGCGCCGTATCGTCGGCCCGGTGATGCTGGTGTCCTTCGTGTTCGGCCTGATCGATGCCCTCAAGGGCGCGGGCCTGGCCGGCTGGATGCCAAACCAGCTGTCGCACTTGCCGCTGAGCGAGCAGGGCCTGGCGTGGCTGGTGCCGTCGGTGATCGTGCTGGTGGTGGCGGTGATCTGCGATCGCCTGCTGGGCAAGCGCAGCGAAGCCCTGGCCTGACCTGAAGTTGATGGCCCGGGGTCGCCACAAGCGGCCCCCGAGCCCCTTAAAAAATGCCCCGCATCGATGGATGCGGGGCATTTTTTATGGGCGTAGAGCGGTGTCTTTTTCCCCTGCGGGGCGTCGAAGCAGTGCCCTTTGCTTTTGTCTTCTGCCAACGCCTTACAGGAATTTGCATGTCGTTCGTTCAAGCCAACCTGATCCACCTACTGGCCGCCCTGTGGTTCGTCGTCTGCTGGGGTGGCTATACCCGCTACGCCAGTTGGAAGGGAAGGGACACCGCGTGCCTGGCCAGCGTCCTGCACCTGTATCGCGAGGACTGGATGCGCCGCATGCTGCTGCGGGATAACCGTATCGCCGATGCCAGCGTGATCGGCAACCTGGAGCGCAATGCCTCGTTCTTCGCCTCCAGCACCCTGATCATCCTGGCGGGCATCCTCACCGTGCTGGGCGCCTCGGAGCGTGCAGTGTCGCTGTTGGCGGACATTCCCATGGTCCAGCAGGCGTCCCAGGGCATGTCGGAAATCAAGCTGCTGTGCCTGGCGCTGGTGTTCGTCTATGCCTTCTTTACCTTCAGCTGGTGCATGCGCCAGTACAACTTCGCCGCAGTGCTGGTGGGGTCGGCGCCAATGATCGGCGAGCGTCATGTTTCCGAGCAGGAGCGCAAGGCTTTTGCATCGCGAGCGGCTCGGGTAATTTCCATGGCGGCCAACCAGTTCAACTTCGGATTGCGTTCCTATTACTTCGGCATGACCATGCTGGCCTGGTTCGTCAGCCCCTGGTTATTCATGCTGATGAGCGCGGGTGTGGTGTTTGTCCTGTATCGGCGGGAGTTCCACTCCGATGTACTTGAGGTCATGGTCTATACACCGACAGAACAACCTGTGGTCGATAGCCCCAAAGATGCAGCCTGAGCGTTGATGGCTGATCGATTGAACGGTTAAAAGGAGTTGGCCAATGAGCAGTTCGCGTGCCCTGAAGTACCTGTGCCTGGGGTTTTTCCTGTTGTCGGGCTGCAGGGCGCAAACCCTGTATCTGAATGGCGAAGCCCGGGGCAGGGTGGTAGATGCATTGAGCGGCGTGCCGATCGCCGGGGCCAAGGGCGCCTTGTGTGGCGCACAGTTCCTGACGGCCGATGACGGGAGCTTCAAGGTCGAGGCGGCAACGGACTGGGAATGGGTCATGTTGCTGGCCGGGCGTTCGCCGCAGGACATCCCGCACCCTTGCTTCATGAGTATCGCGGCAGCGGATTACCAGACCCGCCAATGGCTGGCGCCTGTTACCGCCCACTACGACTTTCCCATCAGGTTGCTGCCCATTTCCAGCCCCTTGCACTATGCACTGGAGTCCCCGGGCAATGAGTCGGTGCCAATGCAGCCGTTGCAGGCAGAGCCCCACCAGGACGAATTGTTCCTGGGGGCAGGCGGCTGATCTTCAACGCTTAGTTGCTTGCCCGGCAACTAAGCACTGTTGTATTGAGCGACTGTTTTACGAGCAAGAAAAAGCCCGCACTTGGCGGGCTTTGTTCTTTGTTGCGCTAAAACCGACTTAGTTGGTTTTAGGAGCTGCTTCCTTGGCGCTTTCTTCAGCAGCAGCCTTGTTGGATTCAGCCTGATCTTTGGCTGCTTCGGCGTTTTCTTTTGCCGCGTCGTTCACTTTATCCTGAGCTTCGTTCATTTTCTGTTGGGCTTGCTCAGCATGTTGATTGGCATCTTGAGCTTTGTCCTCGGATTTTTTGTCGCAGGCAGCCAGACCGAGGGAAGCGGTCAGCATCAGGGCAATAGCTAAAGTCTTACGCATGGGGTGTTTCTCCTTAGTGAAGATATCTACTGGCCTTTCGATCATGGCCTTGTGATTTAAGTTCCTTGAGACTCACAGATATATTAAGTCCTCATTTCATGGAACTTTTGCCTGCTTCATTCAACGCACATTCCCGACAATAAAAAGAGATAAATCTCATGGCGCAAAACCCTATTTCTGAGCGTGCGGCGCGCTTTCTTTCCGCCTTGCGCCACTGCCAGGTGCTGGGCATCCGGGTACATAGCGCCTCTGAAGAGGGCCTGACCCTGACCTTGCCCTACAGTCCGCAGATTGTCGGCGACCCGCAAACCGGGATCATTCACGGCGGTGCCCTGACCACGCTGATGGACAGCGCCTGTGGCATGGCCACGCTTTGCGTGCTGCCGGAGTTCGAGGTGTGTCCGACCCTGGACCTGCGCATAGACTATATGCATCCGGCGGTCCCTCATCATGACGTGCACGGCTTTGCCCAGTGTTACCGGGTCACCACCGATGTGATCTTTACCCGCGGCTTTGCCTATCAGGATGATCCCGAGCGTCCCGTGGCTCATGTAGTCGGCACTTTCATGCGCATGGGCCGGGGGCTCAAGGGCAGCCGCGGGCTGGCCAGCTCGATCAAGGGGGAGCGGGCATGAGCACGGACCTTCGAGCACTCCTGGAGCAGGCTCGCCAGCAGGGCGATTACACCGCGTTGCTGGAGCAGATCCCCTACGCGAAGCTGATTGGCATCGAGTGCACGCAACTGGGAGATGAACTGCTGTTTCGCCTGCCGGCCAACAAGGACAATATCGGCAACCCTCTGCTTCCAGCCCTGCACGGTGGAGTGATCGCCGGTTTCATGGAACTGGCGGCCGCCTTGCATTTGCTGATTCTCACCGGCTCGCCCGGGGTGCCGAAAATCATCGACTTTTCCCTCGACTACCTGCGCGCCGGGCAGTTTCGCGACACCTTTGCCCGCTGCCAGGTGTGCCGGCAGGGCAGGAGGGTGGCCAATGTCGCCATCACCGCCTGGCAGAGCACTGCCGAGGAGTCGATTGCCACCGCTCGCGCACATTTCAAGATCGAAGAGAGCACCGGCCCTTGAAATCCAGCGAGCGACCCCCACTTTCATGTCATCCCGCCGCCCTCCGCTCCCGGAACGCGGCCAATGCCATCTGATTGGAGTTTGATGACCATGAGTGTGGAAACTCAAAAGGAAACCCTGGGCTTCCAGACCGAGGTGAAGCAACTGCTGCACCTCATGATCCATTCGCTGTATTCCAACAAGGAAATCTTCCTTCGCGAATTGATCTCGAACGCCTCTGACGCCGTCGACAAATTGCGCTTCGAAGCCCTGTCCAAGCCCGAGTTGCTGGAAGGTGGCGCCGAACTGAAAATCCGTGTGAGCTTCGACAAGGACGCGAAAACCGTCACCCTCGAAGACAACGGTATCGGCATGAGCCGAGAAGATGTGATCACCCACCTGGGGACTATCGCCAAATCCGGCACTGCCGATTTCATGAAGAACCTCACCGGCGACCAGAAGAAGGACTCGCACCTGATCGGTCAGTTCGGTGTCGGCTTCTACTCCGCCTTTATCGTGGCCGACCAGGTTGAAGTGTTCAGCCGCCGTGCCGGCCTGCCTGCCAGCGAAGGCGTGCACTGGTCTTCCAAGGGTGAGGGCGAGTTCGAAGTTGCGACCATCGACAAGGCCGAGCGCGGCACCCGCATCGTCCTGCACCTGAAATCCGGTGAAGACGAGTTCGCCGATGGCTGGCGCCTGCGCAACATCATCAAGAAGTATTCCGACCACATCGCGCTGCCGATCGAGCTGCCCAAAGAAGCCGCTGCCGCTGAAGGCGAAGAGAAACCTGCGCTGGAGTGGGAAACCGTCAACCGCGCCAGTGCCCTGTGGACCCGTCCGCGTACCGAGATCAAGGACGAGGAATACCAGGAGTTCTACAAGCACATCGCCCATGACTTCGAAAACCCGCTGAGCTGGAGCCACAACAAGGTCGAAGGCAAGCTGGAGTACAGCTCGCTGCTCTACGTACCGGCTCGCGCGCCGTTCGACCTGTACCAGCGTGAAGCGCCCAAGGGCCTCAAGCTCTACGTGCAGCGCGTGTTCGTCATGGATCAGGCCGAGTCGTTCCTGCCGCTGTACCTGCGCTTCATCAAGGGCGTGGTGGACTCCAACGACCTGTCGCTGAACGTCTCGCGGGAAATCCTGCAGAAAGACCCGATCATCGACTCGATGAAGTCGGCGCTGACCAAGCGTGTCCTCGACATGCTGGGGAAACTGGCGAAGAACGAACCCGAGCAATACAAGGGCTTCTGGAAGAACTTCGGCCAGGTGATGAAGGAAGGCCCGGCCGAGGACTTCGCCAACAAGGAGAAGATCGCCGGCCTGCTGCGCTTCGCCTCCACCCAGGGCGACGACGGCGAGCAGAATGTCTCCTTGGCCGACTACCTGGCACGCGCCAAGGAAGGCCAGGACAAGATCTACTTCCTCACCGGCGAATCCTACGCCCAGGTGAAGAACAGCCCGCACCTGGAAGTCTTCCGCAAGAAAGGCATCGAAGTGCTGCTGCTCACCGACCGTATCGACGAGTGGCTGATGAGCTACCTCAACGAGTTCGACGGCAAGAGTTTTGTCGACGTGGCGCGCGGCGACCTGGACCTGGGCAACCTCGACTCCGAAGAGGACAAGAAGGCTGCCGAGGAAGTCGCCAAGACCAAGGAAGGCCTGGTTGAGCGGATCAAGACCGCCCTGGGCGAGAGCGTCAGCGAAGTGCGGGTTTCCCACCGCCTGACCGACTCGCCGGCGATCCTGGCCATTGGCGAGCAGGACCTGGGGCTGCAAATGCGTCAGATCCTTGAAGCCAGCGGGCAGAAGGTTCCGGATTCCAAGCCGATCTTCGAGTTCAACCCGACTCACCCGCTGATCGAGAAACTCGACGGCGAGCAGAGCGAAGAGCGCTTTGGCGACCTGTCGCACATTCTCTTCGATCAGGCGGCCCTGGCGGCCGGTGACAGCTTGAAGGATCCGGCGGCCTATGTGCGCCGGCTGAACAAGCTGCTGGTGGAGCTGTCGGTTTAACCACGTTGCAAGAAAAACCCGCTTCGGCGGGTTTTTTCATTCTGGTGTCCCCCTACTGGAGAAGATGAGTCATGAGTCAAATCACAGTGCGTTCCGTGGTCTATCAGATCGATGGCCAGCCCTATGAAGGCCGCCTGGCCTTCGATGCCGCCCATAAAGCTGCGCGTCCGGGGTTGCTGATGGCGCCGAACTGGATGGGTGTCAGCGCCGGCGCGGAGAAGATCGCCGAGGCGGTGGCGGCCAAGGGTTATGTGGTGCTGATCGCCGATCTGTATGGCCAGTCGCTGCGCCCCGGCGATGCGAGCCAGGCCGGTGCCGCGATGATGCCGCTCAAGGATGATCGGGCGTTGTTGCGCAAGCGCATGCAGGCGGCCTTTGCGGCCTTGCAGAGCCAGGGCGAAGCCGCGGTGGACACCTCCAGGCTGGCCACCTTCGGCTTCTGCTTTGGCGGCTGCTGCGCCCTGGAACTGGCCCGCAGTGGCGCGCCGGTGAAGGCGGCGGTGTCGTTCCACGGCACCCTGGACACCCCCAACCCTGCCGATGCCAACAACATCAAGGGCTCGGTACTGGTACTGCACGGCGCGGCGGACCCGTTCGTGGCCAAGGAGCAACTGCCGGCCTTCGAAGCGGAAATGGACGCCGCGGGAGTGGACTGGCAACTGGTCAGCTACGGTGGCGCGGTGCATTCCTTCACCGACACCCACGCCAACCTGCCGGGCAAGATGATGTACGACGCCAAGACCTCGGCCCGGGCCTTCTCCACCATGCATTACCTGCTGGACGAAGTCTTTAGCGGCTGACCCACCGACCCTGATCCCGTAGGAGCTGGCTTGCCAGCGAAGGCGTCAGTGAGAGCAACGCCAGACTCACGGGCCTGTTCGCCGGCAAATCGGCCCCTACCGATCAGTGGCGGGCGGGTGGCAATTGGATGCGCTCGCTTTCTCCCGGCACCTGCGGCCAGTCCCCGGCGGCCCAGCGTCTGCGAGCTTCATCGATCAACAGTGGATCGCTGGCGACGAAGTTCCAGTTGATCCGCCGCGGGCCGTCCAGGGCGGCGCCGCCGATCAGCACCGCGTGGCAATCGCTCTCGGCGAACAGCGTGGCGTTCTCCCCCTCTGGCAATACCACCAGCGAGTGCACGGGTAATGGCTCGCCGTCCAGTTGTGCCTCGCCCTCCAGTACATACAGCGCACGCTGTTGATGCTCGGTGGGAATCAGCAGGCTGGTGGCGGTCTGCAGCCGCAGCTCGGCATACAGGGTGGGGGAGAGCACCGGCACCGGCGACTCCAGGCAGAAACCGCTGCCGGCAATCATCCGAATGCTCACCCCCAGGTTGTCGCTCACCGGCAGGCTGCTGGCCGGGTGATGGCTGTAGTGCCCCGGGCCCTGCTCCTGTTCTTTGGGCGAGGCCAGCCAGACCTGCAGGCCGTGCATGGCAAACCCCTGGGCCTGCAAGGGCGCTGGCGTGCGCTCGACATGGGCGATGGCGCTGCCGGCGGTCATCCAGCTGACGTCCCCGGCGCCCACGATCTGGTCGGAGCCCAGGCTGTCCTTGTGCTGGATCTGCCCGGCGAACAGGTAGGTCAGGGTGGAGAGGCCGATATGCGGATGCTGGCGGATATTCATGCCCTTGCCCGGCGGGTAGCGGGTTTCCAGCATGTGGTCGAAGAACACGAAAGGCCCGACACTGCGGCACTGGGCCGAAGGCAGGGGGCGCAGGATGGGCTGGCCTTCAACGTCCTCGGCACGGGGACGGATCACGAGGGGGGAGTTCATGGCGGATTCCAGGCTGATCGGGTTATGCCCGGGAGCATAACCCGCTTGTGCCAGCCTTGCCGCTACTGGCTGAAGGCGCCTTCGGAGAGGTGGGTCTCGATGCTGACTTCGCTGGTGGTCATCAGCTTGTGGATCGGGCAGCGATCGGCCACCCGGTGCAGCTCATCACGATGGGCGTCGGTGAGCACGCCCTTGAGGGTCAGCTTCACATGCAGGGCGTACTTGCCTTTCTGCTCTTCGCTGTTGTCGTGCTTGATCTCCACGGTGACCCCGGTCAGCGGGATGTTCTTCTTCTGCGCGTAGAGCTTGAGGGTCAGGGCCTTGCAGGCGCCCAGGGCGGCATCGAAGTAGTCATGGGGCTCGGGTGCGGTGCCTTCGCCACCGGCGGACTTGGGCAAGTCGGTGAACAACTGGTGGTCGTCGACCTGGATGCTGTGGCGGAAACCTTCGCTGGACTCGGTATTGACGGTGATGGTCATGGCAAACCTCAGGCAGTGATGAATAAGGATCAGGCTGTAAGGGTGCTGAAGTTATAGAGCATATCGAAGCGCGGGCGTTCCCCTTTTTCTGAACCTGCGGCTCGGCGTCGCGGTCTATCCTGCTTCGATCCATGGGAGGCGGCCCGGTGCACTGGAACCCTGTTCAAGCAAGCTGTTTGTGGGCGCTGCTGATGCTGCCGCTGGCGGTGGCCCAGGCGCGTGACTATGTGTACAGCGACGCGCACCTGCATTACGTGGACTTCTTCCAGGAAACCGCGGGCATGGAAGCCTTGCTCAAGGCCATGGATGACAACCGCATCGAGCAGGTGATGATTGCCGGGATTCCGGTGGCCAAGAAATGGCACGAGGATGAGCCCAAGCGCCCGCGCTACTACGCCGGGGACGATGCCGCGGCCTACTGGTACAGCGCCACCGACGTGCTGGTGGCCGCCGCGGTGAAAAAGCTGCCGGCCGAGCAGCGCCGGCGCTTTCATCCGTTCCTTTCGGGGTTCAACCCCAACGACAAGAACTCCGCGGCGCATATCCAGCGCATGCTCGATCTCGACCCGGGGCTGTGGCAGGGCATCGGCGAGGTCTTCACCCGGCACGACGATCTCACCGCACTGACCGCCGGCGACACGCCGCGGGCCAATAACGAGGCGATGACCAAGGTCTATCACCTGGCGGCCGAGAACGACCTGCCGGTTATGCTGCACTCCAACATCACCTCCAAGCGCGAGCGCAATCCGCTGTACCTGGCGGAAATCGAAGAGCCGCTGCGCAATCACCCCCATACGCGTTTTATCTGGGCCCATGCCGGCACCAGTGCCGAGATCCATCGTCACCAGACCCGGCTGGAGTTCCTGCTGCCGACCCTGACGCGGCTGCTGGAGAGCTACCCCAACCTCTACATCGACCTGTCCTGGAGCCTGCTCACGCCCTATCTGCTGGATAAGCAGGGCAACCCCGACCCGGCCTGGCTGCAGCTGGTGGAGCGTTTCCCGGAGCGCTTCATGCTGGGTTCGGACGTGGTCGGGCGCTTCAACAAACTGGGGAGCGAGCTGCGGGGGTTCGATGGCTTTCTTGACGCCTTGCCGCAGGAGGTAGCACGCAAGGTGGCCCATGACAATTTCCTCGCCATCCTTCCCGCCAACCATCGTCCCTAGCAGGCGCCAGACTGTCATCAGCCTGTCATGCCTGCTTCATAAGCTCGCGCCATCTCAATCAAGGAGCGCGATATGCACCTCACTCGTTTAAGCGCACTGGCGGCGCTGATGATCTTCAGTGGCCTGGCCTGCGCCGAAGTCCGTGTCGAAGGGCCGGTGGAATACGGCGTGTTCGAAGGTCCCAAGGCCGAGCTGCAATCGGGGGAGCGGGTGCTGCGCCGCAGCAACGAGAAGATCCAGCAGACTTCCGTGGTGCCCGCCAGGCTGGGGACCAAGTTCGGCATGCGTTACCAGTTGCTGGGCAAGGTGGCCGAAGATCAGCCCCTGACTCTTCTTTACCTGACGCCGGGCATCCGTACGCCGGACGGGGTACGCCATGACAAGTTCGAAATCACTCAGAAACTGGTGCCCAACGCTCCCCAGGACGTGATGGCCTATGAGTTCACCGAAAGCCATGAGGTGGTCCCGGGCGAGTGGCGTTTCATGGTCTTCCAGGGCGACCGATTGTTGGCAGAACAGCGATTTTCTGTGCGCTGAATCGTTTTACGCCCAAGTATTGGAGTGCTAGGGCGTTTTGATATCACGTTTTTGTCTTACGCAATTTTCCAATGGCCCGATACCGTCTAAGAGCACCCTGCTGCAAGTTCTTGCAGCGCTCTAGGAAGGAGCCAGAGGAATGAGTCTTAGAAGTCTGAACATTGCGTTACGGGCGAGCCTGGGTTTCGGCTTGCTGGCGCTGATGGTGTTTGCCCTGGGGGCATTCGCCTTGATGCAGATGGGCAATATGCGCCAGCAGTCCGATGAAGTGGAAAGCAATTGGCTGCCCAGCGTGATGTCCGTAGGGGAAATGAACCAGGACCTGCTGCGCATTCGCGCCCTGACCCTGCGGTTGTTGATCAATCGCGACCCGCAGGCGATCACCCAGAACGAAAACAAGATCAACGAGATCAAGAGTGTCCTGGGGGTTGCCCAGAGCCGCTACGAATCCTTGATCCTCCTGCCTCAGGAGCGGGTCCTGTTCGATCGCTTCAAGACCATCGAAAAACAGTACCTGCAACGCCAGGAACGGGTCATGCAGCTCTCCAGCCAGAACCAGCTGGAGGAAGCGGTCAAGGTGGTCAATGGCGAAATGAACCAGCTGGCCGATGAGATGGCCGCGACCCTGCACGAGCTGGTGGAGCTGAACAAGCAAAGCGCGACCCATGCCACCGATCTGGCCCAGGCGGTGTTCAGCAAGTCGCGGGTATGGGTGATCGGCATGATTGCCCTGGCGGCGCTGGTGACCATCGGCCTGGCCCTGTTGTTGACCCGCAGTATCGTCCTGCCTCTGGCGCAGTCGTTGAATGTGGCCGAAGTGGTGGCCGGCGGCGATCTGACCGGCACTATCACGGTGACCGGCAGGGACGAGCCGGCGCGCCTGCTGCACGCGCTCAAGGCCATGCAGCACAGCCTGCGGGAAACCATCCGGCGCATCTCCGATTCATCCAGCCAGCTGGCCTCGGCCTCGGAAGAGCTCAGTTGTGTCACCGAGGATGCGACCCGTGGCCTGCATCAGCAGAGCCTGGAGATCGAACAGGCGGCCACGGCGGTAAACCAGATGACCGCAGCGGTGGAGGAGGTGGCCAGTAACGCAGTGGCCACGTCCGAAGCCTCGCGGGAGTCCGACCGCATCGCCCAGCACGGGCGCGAGCAGGTGCACCAGACGGTGCTCTCGATTGAGTCGCTGGCGCAGGACGTGACGGCCAATGCCAGCCAGGTGGAGGATCTGGCGCAGAAGGTCTATGGCATCAGCAAGGTACTGGAGGTGATCCGTTCCATTGCCGAGCAGACCAACCTGCTGGCGTTGAACGCGGCCATCGAGGCGGCACGGGCCGGGGATGCGGGACGCGGGTTCGCAGTGGTGGCCGATGAAGTCCGGGCCCTGGCTCATCGGACCCAGCAGTCGACCCAGGAAATCGAGCAGATGATCGGTGGTATCCAGCAGGGCACCGACCAGGCCGTCAGTTCCATGCAGCAGAGCAACAACCGCGCCCATTCGACCCTGGAGGTGGCCAAGGCGGCAGGGCAGGCGCTGGAGGAAATCGCATCGGCCTTCACCCAGATCAATGAGCGCAACATCGTCATTGCCAGCGCCTCGGAGCAGCAGGCGGCGGTGGCGCGGGAGGTGGACCGCAACCTGATGAACATCCGCGACCTGGCCTTGCAGACCTCCGCCGGGGCCAATCAGACCAGTGCGGCCAGCCAGGAGTTGTCGCGCCTGGCGGTGGACCTGAACAGCATGGTGGCGCGTTTCTCGGTCTGAGCCTTCTGGCAGGCGAAAAAAAGCCCCGAACCGGTCGGGGCTTTTTCATTCGGCGAAGCGGCGGGGCTTACTTGCCCTGCCAGCGCTTCATGACCAGGGTGGCGTTGGTGCCACCGAAGCCGAAGCTGTTGCTCATCACGGTGTTGATGGTGGCATCTTCGCGGGTCTTGGTCAGGATCGGCATATCGGCCACTTCCGGATCCAGCTCGTCGATGTTGGCCGAACCGGCCATGAAGTTGCCTTCCATCATCAGCATGCAGTAGATCGCTTCGTGAACGCCGGCAGCGCCCAGGGAGTGACCCGACAGGCTCTTGGTGGAGCTGATGGCCGGGGCCTTGTCGCCGAACACTTCACGCACGCCCTTCATTTCCGCGACGTCGCCGACCGGGGTCGAAGTGCCGTGGGTGTTCAGGTAGTCGATAGGGGTGTCGACGGTGGACATGGCCATTTCCATGCAGCGGATTGCACCTTCGCCGCTTGGAGCCACCATGTCGTAGCCATCGGAAGTGGCGCCGTAGCCGACGATTTCCGCGTAGATCTTGGCGCCACGGGCCAGAGCGTGTTCCAGCTCCTCGACCACCACCATGCCGCCACCGCCGGCGATGACGAAACCGTCACGCTTGGCGTCGTAGGCGCGGGAGGCCTTTTCCGGGGTTTCGTTGTACTGGGTGGACAGGGCACCCATGGCGTCGAACAGGAACGACTGGGTCCAATGCTCTTCTTCACCGCCACCGGCGAAGACGATGTCCTGCTTGCCCATCTGGATCTGTTCCATGGCGGTACCGATGCAGTGAGCACTGGTGGCGCAGGCAGAAGCGATGGAGTAGTTCAGGCCCTTGATCTTGAACGGGGTGGCCAGGCAGGCGGAAACGGTGCTGCTCATGGTCCGCGTAACGCGGTATGGGCCAACGCGCTTGACGCCTTTCTCGCGCAGGATGTCCAGCGCTTCCATCTGGTTCAGGGTCGAGGCGCCGCCGGAGCCGGCGATCAGGCCGGTGCGCGGGTTGGACACTTGTTCTTCGCTCAGGCCGGAGTCGGCGATGGCGTCTTTCATGGCCAGGTAGGCGTAAGCCGCCGCGTGGCCGACGAAGCGATAGATCTTGCGGTCGATCAGCTCTTCGAGGTTCAGGTCAATGGAGCCGGAAACCTGGCTACGCAGACCCATTTCGGCATATTCCGGGTTGAAGCGGATGCCAGGGCGACTTGCACGCAGGTTAGCGGAGACGGTCTCTTTGTCATTGCCCAGGCACGAAACAATGCCAAGACCTGTGATAACGACGCGGCGCATGCGGATAACCCTTAGAAGTTGTCAGTTGAAGTAAACACGCCGACCCGGAGGCCTTCGGCGGTATAGATTTCGCGGCCGTCAACGCTGACCGAACCATCGGCGATGGCCATGTTCAGCTTGCCCTTGAGCACGCGCTTGATGTGAATGTTATAGGTGACTTTCTTGGCGGTCGGCAGGACCTGGCCGAAGAATTTCACTTCCCCCGAACCCAGGGCGCGACCGCGGCCCGGCAAGCCCTGCCAGCCGAGGAAGAAGCCCACCAGTTGCCACATGGCATCCAGGCCCAGGCAGCCTGGCATCACCGGGTCGCCTTCGAAGTGGCAAGCGAAGAACCACAGGTCTGGAGTGATATCCAGCTCAGCGACCAACTCACCTTTACCGTACTTGCCACCCTCTTCGCTGATATGGGTGATGCGATCCACCATCAGCATGTTGGGGGCGGGCAGTTGCGCGTTACCTGGGCCGAACAGCTCACCGCGACTGCAGCGCAGCAGGTCTTCCCGAGTAAAGGCGTTTTGTTTGGTCATGCGAGCTCCTCAATAGTCCCGTGCGGCAGGGTTGGGCAAATCTTCCCGGCCGATCGAAGCGTTCATGCCTCGAGCCGGCAGCCTACTCATAGACTATTGCGTTGTAGTGAAAGTCACAGCGCAAAGGGCATGAATGTACACTTGTGCACTGAAATTTTTTTTGAGGGCCTTTTCAGGGCCCCGTCGGGTGCCTAAGACTGCCGCACTTTCGCCCATGACGCCAGTCGTAGCTGTTGGAAAATAGCCGGTTATTGCACCCAACGTTGGAGAATTTGCTGCAGATCCGCGCGCTTGAAAGGCTTGGCCAGGTAGTCGTTCATGCCCGCTGCAAGGCAGGCTTCACGGTCGCCCTGCAAGGCGTTGGCGGTCAGGGCGATGATCGGTAAATCGGCACAGCCGGGCAGTTGGCGGATCTGCCGGGTGGCTTCATAACCGTCGACCAGCGGCAGTCGGCAATCCATCAGAATCGCCTCGAAGATCAGGCTTTCGGCACTGCGGACCGCCTGGGCGCCGTCGGTGACGATGCTCACGGTGAACCCCAGGCTGCGCAGCATGGCCTGGATCACGGTCTGGTTCACCGGGTTGTCTTCCACCAGCAGCACGTTGCGGCCTTCACCGGAGTGCTGATTGCTGCTCACCCGCGGGGCCAGTACCGGCAGGCTCTGCTGGAACAGCGCCAGGGGGATTTCCAGGGTGAACACCGAGCCTCGGCCTTCCTCGCTCTGGGCCCGCAGGGTGCCACCCATGCGCTCGGCCAGGGTGCGGGCGATGGGCAGGCCCAGGCCGGTGCCGCCATAGCGACGGGAAATCGAACTGTCGGCCTGCTGGAAGGCGTCGAACATCAGCTCCAGGCTGGCCGGGCTGATGCCGATACCGCTGTCGCGCACTGCGCAGGTGAACCACAGCAGTTCGTGATCCAGGGCCTGCCACTGGGGCTCGATGGTGATGCTGCCCTGCTCGGTGAACTTCAGGGCGTTGCCGATCAGGTTGACCAGGATCTGCCGGATTCGCGTCGGGTCGCCCTTGACCTGCAGCGACTCCATGCCCGGCGGCAGCCGCAGTTGCAAGTCCAGGCCGCGTTGCAGGGCGCTGTGCTGGAAGGCCTGGGCCGAGCTGGTGATCAGTTCGGCAAGGTTGAACGGGATGTGCTCCAGTTCCAGGGCCGAGCGTTCGATGCGGGAGAAGTCGAGGATGTCGTTGATCACCTTTAGCAGGTGTTCGGTGGACTCCGACGCCAGCGCCGCGTACTCGCTCTGTTCCTGGGTCATCTGGGTGGTTTCCAGCAGTTGCAGCATGCCCAGTACACCGTTCATCGGTGTGCGCAGCTCGTGGCTCATCATCGCCAGGAAATCCGACTTGGCCTTGTTCGCCCGTTCCGCCTCTTCCCGGGTCTGGATCAACTGGGACATGGCCTGGTGCTGCTCGCGGCTGGCCAGTTCCAGGCCGGCGGCGAGGTTGTTGATGTGCCGGGCCAGGTTGCCCAGCTCGCCATCGTCGACGATCGGCAGCGGGGTCTTGAAATCCCCTTCCTGGATTGCCTTCACCGCATCGCCCATGGCGCGGATCGGCTGTGCCAGGCCGGCCGCCAGGCGCCGGGCCAGGAGGAAGGTGAAGAGCAGGGCGAACAGCGCGAGGATGGCGGCCTTGAGGAGGATTTCCTGCTGGCGCTGGCTGAAGGCGTCGTTGGACATGCCGACGATCACCCGGCCCAGGTAACCATCGCCCTGGGCAGCCACGCTGGCCGGGTCGTTCTGCAGAAAGTCGTTGTGCACCTGGATGCGCTGCAGGCGTACCGGGGCCTGGAATACCTTGATCTGCTGCGCGTGGTTGTGGCTGGCCGAGGGCTGTTCCACGTACACCAGGATGTTGTTGGCGCTGTCCTGCACCTCCAGGAAGTGCACGTGGGGCGTGGCCAGGGTTGCCTGCAGCAGGCTCTCCAGGCCCTCGTTGTTGCCGGAGATCACCCCGTACTCGGTGGCTGGCGCCAGTTGATTGGCGATCAGTTGCCCGGTGTGGTTGAGCTCCTGGCGCAAGTCCTGGATACGCACGAAGGTAAAAAAGCTGATCAGTAGCAGGGTCAGGAGCAGGGCCGGGCCCAGGCTGATGAGCTGAGTGCGGGTCTGGATATCCCATCGGCGACGCAATGTCATGGGTGCTTCTCTCCTTCACTCAACTGGCGCGCAACGGCCTGCGGGTCGATTTCCTCGATGCCCAGCGAGCGTGCCACCTGTGGGTTGCTCAGTACTTTGAAAGCCGTCGGGTATAGCGCACGGGGCCAGCGAGCCGGCGGTTGGTCGAGCAGGCTGTCCAGGGTCTGCAACCAGTCCTGCTGGTCGCTGTAGGTGCTGGCCAGGCTGCCGGCCCGGACGAAGCCGGCATTGGGGCCGATCAGCGCCTGTTGCCGGGCGTAGCTGCTCAGTAGCAGGTTCTTCACGGTTTTCGGGTTGTACAGCTTCGGATCATCCAGGCCCAGCAGCACTTCGCTGTTGCGCAGCAGGTTCTGCAGCGGGCGGCTGTCGCTGGTGCTGTCCCAGGGTTCGGCGATGATTTCCATGTTCAGGGTTTGCGCGGCCAGGTGCAGCTCCTTGAGCAGGAACCGGCTGTCGGCGCTGTACAGCACCCCCACCCGGCGCACCTGCGGCAGAACACTGCGGATCAGGCGTAACTGGCGCTCCAGGGGCGGATCGCTCCACAGCAGGCTCAACCGTGGATGAGGGCTTTGCGCCAGGCGCTGTTGGGCCTGCAGGCGGCTGATGCGCAGGACCAGGGTCGGCGGGCCCAAGGGATCTTGCAGGCGCCAGTCGAGGCTTTGCGGGTCCAGCAGGATCAGGCGCGTGCTGCCGGGCAACTGGCCCGGCGGCGGCAGTTGGGCCAGGGGGACGAAGCGCACCTGGTCCCGGGGGCGCTGGGCGGCCAGTTCTTCGGTGAAGGTGCGCACGCTGCTGTTGTCGTCGCTGGCGGTGAGCAGCACATCGGCCGCCCACAACGGGTTGCCCAGCAGCATGCCCAGTACCAGCAGGCACAGGCACAGGCGACGATGTATGCGCAGGGCCTTCCAGGGCCGACAGTGGCCCATGTCAGAACTCGAGCTCCGCGCTGAAGTAGACCACGTGGCGCGAGTCGTAGAGATTGTCGGCGAAGGTGGTGGGCTGGTGGTCGAGCCGTTGCTGCAGGGTGCCGGCCAGTTCCAGGCTGGTCTTGCTGCCCAGGGCCAGGCGCTTGGCGATGCGGGTGTCGACCCGTTCGAATCGGTAGCCGTTGAGGGCGCTGTCGCCATAGTAGAAGAGCGCGCTGGACCAGCCCTGGCCCCAATTGCGCAGCCAGCCGGCGGAGCCGCTGTTGCTGGCGGTCAGGCGCTGGTCCAGGCGGTTGCTGGCCTGGGCATGGACGTAGGCGTAGGTCAGGCGCAGGCGGTCGGCGCGGCTCAGTTGCCAGTCCAGCTGGCTCTCGGTACCGGCGAAGCGTGAGGCGTTGCTGTTGCTGGCGATGTACTGGTTGTTGCGCAGCGGCTCGCTGATCATCCCGGTGATTTCGTCATAGAACAGCTTGATGTCGAGGTTCAGCGCCTGGTCGACGAAGTAACCGTTGTAGCCCAGTTCCCGGGAACGCATGTGCTCCTGGTCGAGGTTGCCGGGGCCACGGGTCTTGACGAAGTACTGGGCGCTGTTCTGGCCGTAGACCGGGGTGCTCAGGCCGGTGACCCGGTAGCTCCAGTTGACGTTGTTCTCGAACATGTCCGGGGAGCGGATGGCTTCCGAATACACCGCCCGCAAGCCGTGGCGCGGGTTGATCAGGTAGTTGACCGCGATCCTCGGGGTCAGGGAGTTGCCGGTCAGCTGGGTGTCTTCGTACATAGCCCCGCCCTGGATCAGCCAATGTTCGCTGGCCCGCCACTCCAGCTGGCCGAACAGGCGCCAGGTGGTGTCGTCGAGGGTGCCGTTGAAGTAGGTTTCGGAGTCGGCCCGGTCGTAACGATAGTTCATGCCGCTGACCAGCCGCAGGTTGTCGCTGAGGCTCAGGGTGTCCTGCAGCTCCAGGTCGTAGCGGGTTTCCCGAGAGCTCTGGTCGATGTTGCCGCAGACCGTATTCTTGCCGCCGCCGGTTTTCCATTGGTCGATGACCTGGTTGGCCAATGCCTGTTCCGTCGGGGTTCCACCGGGCGTCGCGCTTAAATAATCGGGCATGTGGCGCGCCAGGCGCTCGGCGTAGTTCGGGTTGAGTTGCCACAGGCGTGTCAGCTCGGGGCTGAAGGAAATTGCCGCGTCGCAGGCACGCCAGGTCTGCTGGCGGTCCCAGTGTTGGGCCGAGCCCTGGATATAAAGGCTGTGCTGTGGATTGAGCTCCAGGTTCCAGCGCAGTGACCCGGCGTAGTCCTTGGCCACCACATCGGAGTTGTTGCCTTGCTGGGTTACCCCGTGGAACACCGGCTGATAGGTATAGGGCCGCTGGTTGGTGCCTTCCTTGGCATTCAATTGCCAGTCGATGCTCTGCTGTTCATTGAGCATCTGGCTCACGGACAGACTGAAGCGGTTCAAGCGCTTGCTGTCGCGGTAGTCGGCCCCCAGGCGATTCTTGTCGAAGCCATCATCTTCCTGCCCCGACAGCGACAGGCGCAGGTCGCCGCTTTCCCAGCCGGTACCCTGGCTGGCGTACCAGTCGCTGATGCCGCGCTGGCCCCGGGTCAGCTTGACCCGCGTGCCATGGCTGTTGGCCGGGGCGCGGGTGATGATGTTGACCACCGCCATCAGCGCGTTGGCGCCGTAGCTGACGGTATTGGGGCCGCGAAACACCTCGATGCGCTCGATGTCTTCCATGGCCACCGGGATATCGCTCCAGTCCACTGTCGCCAGGCCGGCGCGATACACCGAACGCCCGTCGATCAGCACTTGCATGCGCCGGGCTTCGCTGGCGTTGGTGCCGTGGTAGTTGACCGTGGCCTGGTTGCCGCTGATGGCGCCGACCATCATCCCCGGCACCAGGCGCAGCAGTTCGCTGATGTCCCGGGCGCCGCTGGCCTTGATCAACTCGTTGTCGAGCACCGTCATGCTGCCGGGAACCGCGGCAGGTGACTGTTTCAGGCGGGTGGCGGTGAGGACCTCGGGCAGGGCGGTGCCGTCCAGGAACAGATCGTCGGCCAGCACCGAGTGGCCGAACAGCATGCCCAGCAGCAGCGACAGACGAAGAGGTGAGGGGCCAGCGGACACGACACAGCCTTGAATCTTGATGGAAGGCGCGCATGTTAACCGAGATAGTCGAGTTTTCCAGTCGATAAGCCCGACATTCCCCGAATGACTCCACGTGTTCCCGACAGGTTGCCTGAATGGCACCTGGGGCTGGTGGTGAGAAAACCGCCCCGTATAATGCCGCCATCGCCACTGCTATGGATTAACGGATTGCATATGACACAACAGCGCCCTATTGCGGTCCTGGGAGGCGGAAGTTTTGGTACCGCCGTGGCCAATCTGCTGGCCGAGAACGGTCACCGGGTGCGGCAGTGGATGCGCGACCCCGGGCAGGCCGAGGCCATTCGGGTCAACCGCGAGAATCCGCGCTATCTCAAGGGCATCAAGATTCATCCGGCGGTGGAGCCGGTCACCGACCTGCTGGCCACCCTCAATGACAGTGACCTGTGCTTTGTCGCCTTGCCCTCCAGCGCCCTGCGCTCGGTGCTGGCGCCCCACGCCGAGCTGCTCTGCGGCAAGCTGCTGGTCAGCCTGACCAAGGGCATCGAGGCCCAGACCTTCAAGCTGATGAGCGAGATCCTCCAGGACATCGCCCCGCAAGCGCGCATCGGCGTACTTTCCGGCCCCAACCTGGCTAGGGAAGTGGCCGAGCACGCCCTGACCGCCACCGTGGTCGCCAGTGAAGACGAAGAGCTCTGTCAGCGGGTCCAGGCCGCGCTGCACGGCCGCACCTTCCGTGTGTATGCCAGCGCCGACCGCTTCGGCGTGGAACTGGGCGGGGCGCTGAAGAACGTCTACGCGATCATCGCCGGCATGGCGGTGGCCCTGGGCATGGGGGAAAACACCAAGAGCATGCTGATTACCCGGGCGCTGGCGGAAATGACCCGCTTTGCCGTGAGCCAGGGCGCCAACCCCATGACCTTCCTCGGCCTGGCCGGGGTCGGCGACCTGATCGTCACCTGTTCCTCGCCCAAGAGCCGCAACTACCAGGTGGGCTTTGCCCTGGGCCAGGGCCTGAGCCTGGAAGAGGCGGTGACCCGACTGGGTGAGGTGGCGGAGGGCGTCAACACCCTCAAGGTGCTCAAGGTCAAGGCTCAGGAGCTGGGGGTCTACATGCCGCTGGTGGCCGGCCTGCACGCGATCCTGTTCGAAGGGCGTACGCTGAACCAGGTAATCGAGCTCTTGATGCGCGGCGAGCCGAAAACCGACGTCGACTTTATCTCCACCAGCGGATTCAACTGAGCAGCACAGGAGCCAGACATGAACGATACGAATTCCGAAGCCAAATACGAGTCCATCCTCCTGCGGGTGCTGTGGATGCTGATATTCGTGCTGGTGTGGCAGGTGGCGCAGTTTCTCCTGGGCGCGCTGGTGCTGGTGCAGTTGATCTATCGCCTGATCTACGGCGCGCCGAATGCCGGCCTGATGAACTTCGGCGATAGCCTGAGCCAGTTCCTGGCGCAGATCGGCCGTTTCGGCAGCTTCCATACCGAACAGAAACCCTGGCCGTTCGCCGATTGGCCCGCTCCCCGGGCGCCTGAAGGCGAAGCTCCCCATAGCGTGCCGCCAGCGCCTCACCCGGTTCGTGACGAGGAGCCCAAGCTGTGAAGCTGTGGGTGCTGCGTCACGGCCAGGCCGAGTCCCATGCGCCGACCGATGCCCAGCGCAACCTCACGGCCCACGGTCGCGAGGAAGTGCTGGGCAGCGCCGCGCACCTGATCGGCCAGCCCATCGCCGCGATCCTCGCCAGCCCTTATGTACGTGCCCAGCAGACTGCACAGCTGGTGCGCGAGGCCCTGGGGTTCGAAGGCGAGATCCGCACCGTGCCCTGGCTCACCCCCGAGGCCAACCCGCTGCAGGTGCTGGAGCAACTGGACAGTGCCGACAACCTGCTGCTGGTCAGCCATCAACCCCTGGTGGGCAACCTGATCGGCCTGTTGCAGCACGGCCACCTGCGTGATCCGCAGCCGATGAACACCGCCAGCCTGGCGGAGCTCGAAGGCGACTGGCCCCTGGCGGGGCTGATGACCTTGAATGCCGTGACACACCCTTGATGGACGCGGCGGCAGGGCATGCCCGGGCCGCCGTTGTTGTCTCGAACCCACCGATCCCCGGTTGCGATCCGCTACATTTCTTAACTTGCAGCGCTCCTTTGTGCGTGGAATAGTCCACCAAGCAAGTGCTTGGTTGGTGTCGCGAACAGAATAAGAACAAAGGAGCGAGTCATGTCTGCTGCTTTTCGTTTGCCCCTGCAAGTGTTCTACGAGCGCGAGGCTCGTCATCCCCAGCAGCGCTTTCTTGTCCAGCCCAGTGCCGGCGGGCAGGTGCAGGAACTGAGCTGGTTCGAGGTGGGCCAGCAGGCCCGGCGTGCCGCCCAATGGCTGCGCGAGCGCCAGCTGCCTTCCGGCAGCCACATTGCAATCATTGGCAAGAACTCCGCGCACTGGGTCATTGCCGACCTGGCGATCTGGATCGCCGGGCATGTCTCGGTGCCGTTGTATCCCAATCTCACGGCCGAGTCGGTAGCCCAGGTGCTGGAGCATTCCGAGTCGGCCCTGGCCTTTATCGGCAAGCTGGACGACTGGCCGCAAATGGCGCTCGGGATCAAGGCCGGGCTGCCCACCATCCGCTTGCCCCTGGCCCCCGAAGGCCCTTTCGATTTCAGTTGGGAAGACCTGCAGCGCTGTCCGCCGCTCGAGGATAGCCCGAGCCCTGCGGCCGATCAGCTGGCCACCATCATCTATACCTCCGGCACCACCGGGCTGCCCAAGGGTGTGATGCACAGTTTCGGCAACCTGGGCTTTGCCGCCAGCCATGGTGTGCAGATGTTCGGCCTGGGCCCCGAGGACCGGCTGCTGTCCTACCTGCCCCTGTGCCACGTGGCCGAGCGCATGTTTGTCGAGATGGCGGCGATCTATACCGGGCAGACGGTGTTCTTCGCCGAAAGCCTGGACACCTTCCTCGCCGACCTGCAGCGAGCCCGGCCCACCGCGCTGTTTGGCGTGCCACGGATCTGGACCAAGTTCCAGATGGGGGTCTACAGCAAGGTGCCGGCCAAGCGCCTGGATTTTCTCCTGGGCCTGCCCTTTATCGGCAAGCGTGTCGGCCACAAGGTGTTGAGCGGGCTCGGGCTGGACGCGTTGCGGGTGGCGCTGTCGGGAGCGGCACCGGTGCCCCAGACCCTGTTGCACTGGTATCGACGCCTCGGGCTGGACGTGCTGGAGGTGTACGGCATGACCGAGAGCTGCGGCTACTCCCATATCGGCCGCTCCGGTGAGCATGTGCCCGGCTGGATTGGCCGGCCCTGCCCGGAAGTCGAGGTGCGCATCGACGAGGCGGGGGAGGTTCAGGTACGCAGCGGAGCCACTATGCTGGGCTATTTCAAGGACCCGCAGAAGACCGCCGAAACCGTCACTGAGGATGGTTTCCTGCGCACCGGTGACAAGGGGGAGCAGGATGCCGCCGGCAACCTGCGCCTGACCGGCCGGCTCAAGGAGATCTTCAAGACCAGCAAGGGCAAGTACGTGGCCCCGGCGCCCATCGAGAACCGCCTGGCGGTGCATGCCCATATCGAGCAGGTGTGCGTGGTGGGCGACGGGCTGATTGCCCCCTTGGGCCTTTGCGTGCTTTCGGCTGCGGGCGCGCAGGCCGCCGCCGGCAGTGCCCGGGAAGGCTTGCACAGCAGCCTGGAAAGCCTGCTGGCCCAGGTCAATGGCAGCCTGGACAAGCACGAGCGGCTGCATCGGCTGGTGGTGGTCAAGGACAGTTGGGCAGTGGAAAACGGCTTTCTCACTCCAACCCTGAAGATCAAGCGCAATGTGATCGAAGCCACCTATGGCGGCAGTTTTCAAGCCTGGAGCGAGCGCAGCGAAGCCGTGCTGTGGCAGGATTGACCGACAATAACCACCCATAAGGGAAGCGGCGATGAGTCTATGGCGTACCACTCCGAACATCGAGCAACTGAACGCGATCCAGAAGAACACCATCGGCGAAGTGCTGGATATTCGCTTCGAGTCCTATGACGAGCAGTCACTGACCGCGAGCATGGTCATCGACCATCGCACCCACCAGCCCTACGGGCTGCTGCACGGCGGGGCCTCGGTGGTGCTGGCGGAAACCGTCGGCTCCATGGCCAGCTACCTGTGCATCGACGCCAGCAAGTTCTACTGCGTGGGGCTGGAGATCAATGCCAATCACCTGCGGGGCTTGCGCACCGGGCGGGTCACGGCGGTGGCCAAGGCCATTCATATCGGGCGCACCACCCATGTCTGGGACATCCGCCTGAGCAGTGATGAAGGCAAGGCCAGTTGCGTCTCGCGCCTGACCATGGCGGTAGTGCCCCTCGGGCAGAACCCGCCGGCGCAATGAGGCAACGCGCCATAGGCTGAGCCTGGGTGTCAGCATTCCTGTCTGTTACGGTCATTGCCCTGGTGCAAGGGCCTGCGGACAATCGGTGTTCGTTTGGTGGATGGATAGGTCGGTATGTCGCAACAGGTGTTTTTCGCTCACGCCAATGGGTTTCCCTCCGGCACGTACGGCAAGTTGTTTGCAGCCTTGGCGCCGGAATTCGAGGTGGCTCATCTGCAGCAGCATGCCCACGACCCGCGCTTTCCGGTGGACGACAACTGGCGCAGCCTGGTGGATGAACTGATCCACCACCTGCAACAGCAGGCCCAGCCGGTCTGGGGCGTGGGGCATTCGCTGGGTGGTGTGCTGCACCTGCACGCGGCCCTGCGCTGCCCGGAGCTGTATCGGGGGGTGGTGATGCTCGATTCGCCGGTGCTGACCCGGGCCGACCAATGGGTGATCCGCGCCGCCAAGCGCCTGGGCTTCATCGACCGGCTGACTCCGGCCGGGCGCACCCTGGGGCGTCGCGAAGAGTTTGCCGACATCGAGGCCGCCCGCAGTTACTTCTCCCGCAAGACGCTGTTCCGGGCCTTCGATCCCGATTGCCTGGATGCTTACCTGCAGCACGGCCTGCAGCAGGTGGGGGATCGCTTGCGCCTGCGTTTTGACCCGGCCACGGAAATCAGCATCTACCGCGGCGTGCCTCATACCAGCCCGGGCAGTGCGCGCCAGCTCAAGGTACCGCTGGCGGTGGTGCGCGGACAGCAGAGCCGGGTGGTGATGCGCCATCACACCAGTGCGGTCGGGCGCATGCCCCTGGGCGAGTCGCTGACCATGCCCGGTGGCCACATGTTTCCCCTTGAGCGCCCCCAGGACACCGCGGCGCTGCTCAAGGAGCTGTTCACACGCTGGCAACGGAGCCCTGCATGAGCCACGCCGTCGAAGAAGTCCGCCTGAACCTGCCGCACATCGAACTGGCGGCCCATCTATTCGGGCCCGAGGACGGTCTGCCGGTCATCGCCCTGCATGGCTGGCTGGATAACGCCAACAGCTTCGCCCGGCTGGCGCCCAAGCTCGCCGGCCTGCGCATCGTTGCCCTGGACCTGGCCGGCCACGGTCATTCCGGGCATCGCCCGGCGGGGGCCGGCTATGCCCTGTGGGACTACGTCTATGACGTGCTGCAAGCCGCCGAGCAACTGGGCTGGAAGCGCTTTGCCCTGATCGGTCACTCCCTGGGGGCGATCGTCTCGCTGGTGCTGTCGGCGGCGATGCCGGAGCGGGTCAGCCACCTGGCCCTGATCGATGGGGTGATCCCACCGACGGCCAATGGCGAGGACGCCGCCGAGCGCCTGGGCATGGCGTTGCAGGCACAGCTGAATCTGCAGAACAAGAGCAAGCCGGTGTACGCCACCCTGGAACGGGCCATCGAGGCGCGCATGAAGGGCCTGGTGGCGGTCAGCCGTGAGGCGGCCGAACTGCTGGCCCAGCGCGGCCTGATGCCGGTGCCCGGGGGCTATACCTGGCGCAGCGACAGCCGCCTGACCCTGGCTTCGCCGCTGCGCCTGACAGAGGAGCAGGCCATGTCCTTTGTTCAGCGGGTCGCCTGCCCGACGCAACTGGTGGTGGCCGCCGATGGCATGCTGGCCAAGCACCAGGCCTTGTTGCAGCGTCTACCCTTCAGCGTTGAGCAGTTGCCCGGCGGGCATCACCTGCACCTCAACGACGAGGCGGGTGCCACCTTTGTCGCAGACTGTTTCAATCGGTTTTTCGCCGTTCCTTGACTTGACGGGATCAACTGTCGAGGCTGGGCGGGTTGAAATGGGAGACAACCATGATAGATCTGTACACCGCTGCGACCCCCAATGGTCACAAGGTTTCCATCCTGCTTGAGGAACTCGGCCTGCCCTATGAGGTGCACGCCTTGAGTTTCGACAAGAAGGAGCAAAAGGCCCCAGCGTTCCTGAAGATCAATCCCAATGGGCGTATTCCGGCCATCGTCGATCGCGACAATGGCGATTTTCCGGTGTTCGAGTCCGGCGCGATCCTGGTGTACCTGGCCGAACGCACTGGCCAGTTGTTGCCGGCCGATCCCAAGGGCCGTTCGCTGGTCATGCAATGGCTGATGTTCCAGATGGGCGGGGTCGGGCCCATGCAGGGCCAGGCCAATGTGTTCTTCCGCTATTTCCCGGAGAAGCTGCAGGGCGCCATCGACCGTTATCAGCACGAGACCCGGCGCCTGTACGAAGTGCTCGACAGCCGCCTGCAACAGGCCGAGTACCTGGCCGGCGACTACAGCATTGCCGACATCGCCACCTTCCCCTGGGTGCGCGGCCATGAATGGTCCGGGGTTTCGGTGCAGGGCCTGCCGGCGTTGCAACGCTGGATGGCGGCCCTGGAGGCCCGCCCTGCAGTGCAGCGAGGCTTGCAGGTTCCACAACGTAGCGACGATGCCAGCGTCGTCAAGGGCGCCCAGGCCATGCTTATCCGATGAGAGTTTCCATGCGTTCAATCAGTGTTCTGGGCCTGTCCCTGGCAAGTACCCTGGTGCTTGCCGCCGATCTGCCGGGCAGCCACGACCTGCCCCTGGTCCCCCGTCTGACCGATGCACAGATCGTCGACTACCGCCCCGAAGTGGAGCAGGAGCGCGTCTACCCCCTGGGTTCGATCCGCCGTATCAGCGGCCAGTTGCGTTTCGATGGCCAGGTCAATGCCCGCGGCAAGCTCACCGCCATCACTTACCAGTTGCCCGCCGAGCGCACATCCAACGAAGCCTTCACCCTGGCCAGGGAGGCGTTGCAAAAGCAGGGCGCCGAGCTGCTGTTCTGGTGCCAGGCACGCGATTGCGGTGAAAGCAGCCTGTGGGCCAACGAAGTATTCGGCAACGCCAAGCTGTTTGGCGCCGATGAACAGCAGGCCTATCTGCTGCTGCGGTTGGCGGCGCCCCAGGACAACTCCCTGGTAGCCCTGTACAGCATCACCCGGGGTAACCGCAGGGCCTACCTGCATGTGGAGCAGTTCGACGCCAGCGCGCCGCTGGGGGACCTGCTACCCACTTCGGCCACCCTGCTGCGCCAGCTCAAGGACACCGGCAAGCTGGACCTGCCGAAACTCGCCGAGCCCCAGCCCACCTGGCTCAACCTGCTGTCCCGCGGGCTGAACCTGGACACCACCCTGCGCATCAGCCTGTCCGGCAAGCAGGCCGAAGCCTGGCGCCAGGCGCTGATTGGCCAGGGCGTGCTGGCCTCGCGGATGGAAACCGGTAACACCGACGTAGCAGGCCTGCATTTCGAACTACTGCGTTAAGCTGTTTCAGGCAGCCCGCGCTCGCGGGTTCGCCTACTCTTCACTGGTTCTTCTTGCGCGAGACATTTCATGCCCAATAACGATCGCCTGCTGGTGCAGATCCTGCTCCTGGTGTTGTTCGGTGCCAGCTTCTGGGTCATGGCGCCTTTCTGGTCAGCGCTGTTCTGGGGCGCCGTGCTGGCGTTTGCCAGCTGGCCGCTGATGCGCCTGCTGACCCGCTGGCTCAATGGCCGAGAATCCCTGGCAGCGGCCCTGCTGACCCTGGGCTGGATGGTGCTGGTGGCCGCGCCGCTGGTCTGGCTCGGCCTCAACCTGGCGGACCATGTGCGCGATGCCACGGCCTTCATCAAGGACGTGCAGGTCGACGGCCTGCCCGCCGCTCCAGAGTGGCTCGGCAACCTGCCATTGGTGGGCGAGCGCCTGGTGGGCTTGTGGAACAGCATCGACCAGCAGGGCGCGGCCCTGATGCTGGCGGTCAAACCTTATCTGGGGCAGGTGGGCAACTGGCTGCTGGCTCGCAGCGCGCAGATCGGCGGCGGCATTCTGGAGCTGACCCTGAGCATCGTCTTCGTGTTTTTCTTCTACCGCGATGGCCCGCGCCTGGCGCTGTTCGTGCACAAGTTGCTGGAGCGCCTGATCGGCGAGCGCGCCGGCTACTACATCGACCTGGTGGCTGGCACCGTGCAACGGGTAGTCAACGGGGTGATCGGCACCGCGGCGGCCCAGGGCCTGCTGGCGCTGATCGGCTTCCTGATTGCCGGAGTGCCCGGGGCGCTGGTGCTGGGGATCGTCACCTTCCTGCTCAGCCTGATTCCCATGGGCCCACCCCTGGTATGGATCCCGGCTACCGCCTGGCTGGCCTGGAAAGGCGAGTACGGCATGGCGGTGTTCCTGGGGATCTGGGGCACTTTCATCATCAGCGGCGTGGACAACGTGCTCAAACCGTACCTGATCAGCCGCGGCGGCAACCTGCCGCTGGTGATCGTGCTGCTGGGAGTGTTCGGTGGCCTGATCGCCTTCGGCTTTATCGGCCTGTTCATCGGCCCGACGCTGCTGGCGGTGGCCTACAGCCTGTTGCTGGACTGGAGCGCCAGCCAGGCCCGGGCCCAGGAGCCGCGTTGAACCACCGATTGCCGCTCCCCCCGGGAGCGGCAATGGACGTCAGGCAGCGACGTTGACGCTGCCGCCGAGGCTGCTGCTGGTGTCCAACTGATACTGCTTGCTCAAGCTGGCGATCATCTTGCCCAGAGCTTCGGCGAGGTTGGCCTGCGGGTCCTGGGGGGCGCTGTCCTGGTTGCTTCCGGCCTGCAACGCGGCCTTGAGCTCATCGCTACTGATGCCGCCACTGCTGTCGCTGTCGAGAATCTTCAGCAGAGCCGAGCTGGTGTCGCTGCTGGTGGAGCTGTTGCCCGAGGCTTGCAGGGCTGTGCTCAGTTCGTCACTGCTGATGACTCCGTCGCCATCGCTGTCCAGGGCGCCGAGCAGGGCATCCGCCAGTTGGGTATCGGGGGCGCGGTCCTTGGGCGGAGGAGGGGCCATGGCGGCCATTTCATCGCTGCTCAAGCTACCGCTGCCGTCACTGTCCAGGTCGCTGAAGTTCTTGCTCAGGCTGACCAGGATGCCGTTGTCGCTTTTCTGCGACAGGGCGTTTTTCAGCTCGTCCTGATCCACCGCGCCATCACCGTTGCTGTCGAGCTTGGCGAACAGCTCTTTGTGCAATTGCTGGCCACGGCTGGTGCTGCTGGAGCTGTAATAGCTCGAATAGTTGCTGCTGAGGCTATCGATCATGGGGCTCACTCCCTGCGGATGAATAGAACCGGTGGGGTACACCGGCCCAAGCAGCCTCAGGGGGGGAGTTGTCCTGGGTATTGGTGGTTTGTAACTGCCGCCACACAAGGCGCTCAAGGCCTGGGTAGACGCAATACCGCGGTCAGGCCGCCGCCGGGGGTTTCTTCGAGGATCAGTTGGCCGCCCAGGCGCTCCGCCGCTTCACGGGCGATGGTCATGCCCAGGCCTACGCCGCCGGAGTTGCGGTTGCGCGAGCCTTCCAGGCGAAAGAATGGCTCGAACACCGCTTCACGCTTGTCGGCGGCAATCCCCGGGCCGTGGTCGATGACCCTGATCAGCAGTTGCCCGCGGTCGTCCTCCAGGGCCAGGGTTGCCTGGCCGGCGTAGCGCAGGGCGTTGTCCAGCAGGTTGTTGAGGCATGACTGCAACGCCATGGGTTGCACCAGCAGCGGCGCGCAATGGCCCTGGGCCTGAGCGTCGGCGCCCTGGTCCTGGGCGTTCTCGCACAGCGACTCCACCAGGGCCTGCACGTCCATCCATTGCTCGGCCTCGCTGGTGCGTTGTTCGTGCAGGTAGCTGAGGGTGGCGTCGAGCATCTTGATCATGTCGTCCAGGTCCTGGCGCATCTGCCCTTGCAGCTTGCTGTCCTCTATCTGCTCCAGGCGCAGTTTCAGCCTTGATAACGGGGTGCGCAGGTCGTGGGAGACGGCACCGAGCATGCGCCCGCGTTGCTGCACCTGCTCGCGGATGCGCTTCTGCATCTGGTTGAAGGTGCTGGCCGCTTGCCGAGCTTCCCTTGGGCCCACCTCTTCCAGGGGCGGGCTGTCGAGGTTTTCGCTCAAACGCTCGGCGGCGGCGCTCAGGCGCTGGATCGGCCGCGACAACAGCTTGGCGCCGTACCAGGCAGCGATGATCAGGGAGATGAACTGGAACGTCAGGGGCACCAGCGGGCCGCCGAACCAGGGCCGTGGCGGGCGCCTTGGATAAGGGGGCGGCGGCTGGCCATTGATCAACTGCGCCGAATCGGGAGGGGGCGGCGGCGGGGGCGGGCCGTAGTGGTGAAACCAGAAGAACGCCAGCAGGTGGGCGAGGACGATCGCGATCAGCAAGACGCCGAACAGGCGGCCGAACAGCGTATCGAACCGCCCGCGCATCAGCCGATGTCCCGGGCGTCGAATAGGTAGCCTTCACCGCGCACGGTCTTGATCAGTTGCGGCGACTTCGGATCGTCGCCGAGCTTTTGCCGCAGGCGCGAGACCAGCAGGTCGATGCTGCGATCAAAGGCCTCGATGGATCGGCCGCGGGCCGCGTCCAGCAATTGTTCGCGGCTCAGTACCCGGCGCGGGCGCTCGATGAACACCCAGAGCAGGCGGAACTCGGCGTTGGACAACGGCACCACCAGGCCATCGGCGGAAATCAGTTGGCGCAGCACGCTGTTCAGGCGCCAGTTGTCGAAGCGGATATTGGCCCGCTGCTCGCTGCGATCGTCGCGCACCCGGCGCAGGATGGTCTGGATCCGGGCCACCAGTTCCCGTGGCTCGAAAGGCTTGGCCATGTAGTCGTCGGCCCCCAGCTCCAGGCCGATGATGCGATCGGTGGGCTCGCAGCGGGCGGTGAGCATGAGGATCGGGATGTCCGATTCGGTACGCAGCCAGCGGCACAGGGACAGGCCGTCTTCGCCGGGCAGCATCAGGTCCAGCACCACCACGTCGAAGTGCTCGGCCTGCAGGGCCTGGCGCATCGCCGCGCCGTCGGTGACGCCGCTGGCGTGAATGTTGAAACGCGCCAGGTAGTCGATCAGCAACTCGCGGATCGGCACGTCGTCGTCGACGATCAGGGCCCGGGTGTTCCAGCGTTTGTCGTCGCCACTGACCAATGCTTTGGCGTCTTCGTTGAGAGGGGCTGAAGTGTTCTGCATGGGTGCGGTCGTCTGCCAGGTAGGCTGCCGGCGCCTGAGGGCGACGGCGGGGTTGTGGCTTCAGCATAGGCGTCCGGCCCGGGGGCTGGAAGTGCTGTTCGAAGGTGTTGCGGCTGGCGAGGGTAGCGCCGGGGATTGTTGCCGACGTGTCGTCAGTGTATCGAGGTTGATACAAATGCCGTGGCGTGGGGGAGCGATTGCCGGGGCAATCGGCCTTCTTGCGCACCGTTGAGGAGGATTTACCTCTGATCGGGTCCCGGAGCGGCGCGGCTTGCGCTACAATCCGCGCCGATTTCGACTTGCCTGAGAGCCCCTTCATGTCCGCCTGCCAGACTCCTATCATCGTCGCCCTGGATTTCCCCACCCGTGACGCCGCACTGAAACTGGCCGATCAACTGGACCCCAAACTGTGCCGGGTCAAGGTCGGCAAGGAGCTGTTCACCAGCTGCGCCGCCGAGATTGTCGGGACCCTGCGGGACAAGGGTTTCGAAGTGTTCCTGGACCTGAAGTTCCACGATATTCCCAACACCACCGCCATGGCGGTCAAGGCCGCCGCGGAAATGGGCGTGTGGATGGTCAATGTGCACTGCTCCGGCGGCCTGCGCATGATGGCTGCCTGCCGCGAAGTGCTGGACCAGCGCAGCGGCCCCAAGCCGTTGCTGATCGGCGTCACCGTGCTTACCAGCATGGAGCGTGAAGACCTTGCCGGTATCGGCCTGGACATCGAGCCCCAGGAGCAGGTGCTGCGCCTGGCTGCCCTGGCGCAGAAAGCCGGCATGGACGGCCTGGTGTGCTCGGCCCTGGAAGCCCAGGCCCTGAAGAGCGCCCATCCGTCCCTGCAACTGGTGACCCCGGGGATTCGCCCGGCGGGCAGCGCCCAGGACGACCAGCGGCGGATCCTCACCCCGCGCCAGGCCCTGGATGCCGGCTCCGATTACCTGGTGATCGGTCGCCCCATCAGCCAGGCGGCAGATCCGGCCAAGGCCCTGGCCGACGTCGTGGCCGAACTGGCCCTGTAACACGCTTCCTCTTGTAGGAGCCGGCTTGCCGGCGATAGCGGTTTTGCGGTTGGCGGCCCTTTCCGGCCGCCGTTGCGGATCGCCGACAAGCCGGCTCCTACGGGTTCAGACTTTCAGTATCAGCTTGCCGAAGTTCTCGCCGCTGAACAGCTTGCCCAGGGTTTCCGGGAAGGTTTCCAGGCCCTCGACAATATCCTCCTTGCTCTTGAGCTGCCCCTTGGCCATCCAGCCGGCCATTTCCTGCCCGGCTTCGGCGAACTGCGCGGCATAGTCCATCACCACGAACCCCTCCATGCGCGCCCGGTTGACCAGCAGCGACAGGTAGTTGGCCGGCCCCTTGACCGCCTCCTTGTTGTTGTACTGGCTGATGGCGCCGCAGATCACCACCCGCGCCTTGACGTTCAGGCGGCTGAGCACGGCATCGAGGATGTCGCCGCCGACGTTGTCGAAATACACATCGACGCCTTTGGGGCACTCGCGCTTGAGGCCGGTGTGGACGTCTTCGTTCTTGTAGTCGATGGCGCCGTCAAAACCCAGCTCGTCGATGAGGAACCGGCACTTGTCCTGGCCGCCGGCAATCCCCACCACGCGGCAGCCCTTGATCCTGGCGATCTGCCCGGCAATGCTGCCCACCGCGCCAGCGGCCCCGGACAGCGCCACGGTGTCGCCGGCCTTGGGCGCGCCCACGTCCAGCAGGGCGAAGTAGGCGGTCATGCCCGTCATGCCCAGAGCTGACAGGTAGAGCGGCAGCGGGGCCAGCTTGGGGTCGACCTTGTAGAAGCCCCGGGGCTCGCCGAGGAAGTAGTCCTGCACGCCGAGGGCACCATTGACGTAGTCGCCCACCGCGAAACCGGGGTGGCTGGAGGCGATCACCTGGCCCACGCCCAGGGCGCGCATGACCTCGCCGATGGCCACCGGGGCAATGTAGGACTTGCCCTCGTTCATCCAGCCGCGCATGGCCGGGTCCAGGGACAGGTACTGGTTCTGCACCAGGATCTGCCCGGCGGCGGGCTCGCCCACTGCCACCTGCTGGTAGGTGAAGGTATCGCGGGTGGCCGGTCCGATGGGGCGTTTGGCGAGCAGGAACTGGCGATTGGTCGGGGCGGTCATGGCAGGCACTCGTGGGATGAATGAACCCCTAGTTGATAGCCCCTTGGCCTCGGTGCCGCAAGGTTTGCCGCTGCAGCGAATGGAGGCCAATCGATCGCCCTGATAAAGCCCCCGGCAGATTCATCACCAGAATGCATGAGCATCCAACCGGGCTTTTGATAGTGCTGACGCCACCAGCCCCGGCTGTGGCTAGATTGGGCCGGGTAGCTGACCCACATTCGATCGAGGATTCCTGCAATGAGCATGACGTTTTCCGGCCAGGTGGCCCTGGTGACCGGCGCAGCCAATGGTATCGGCCGGGCCACCGCCCAGGCATTTGCCGCACAAGGCTTGAAGGTGGTGGTGGCGGACCTGGACACGGCGGGGGGCGAGGGCACCGTGGCGCTGATCCGCGAGGCCGGTGGCGAGGCGCTGTTCGTGCCGTGCAACGTTACCCTGGAGGCTGATGTGCAAAGCCTCATGGCCCGCACCATCGAAGCCTATGGGCGCCTGGATTACGCCTTCAACAATGCCGGTATCGAGATCGAAAAGGGCCGCCTTGCGGAGGGCTCCATGGATGAGTTCGACGCCATCATGGGGGTCAACGTCAAAGGGGTCTGGCTGTGCATGAAGTACCAGTTGCCGCTGCTGCTGGCCCAGGGCGGTGGGGCGATCGTCAACACCGCCTCGGTGGCGGGCCTGGGCGCGGCGCCGAAGATGAGCATCTATGCGGCCTCCAAGCATGCGGTGATCGGCCTGACCAAGTCGGCGGCCATCGAATATGCGAAGAAGAAAATCCGCGTGAACGCGGTATGCCCGGCGGTGATCGACACCGACATGTTCCGCCGTGCCTACGAGGCGGACCCGAAGAAGGCCGAGTTCGCCGCGGCCATGCACCCGGTGGGGCGCATCGGCAAGGTCGAGGAGATCGCCAGCGCGGTGCTCTACCTGTGCAGCGATGGCGCGGCCTTTACCACCGGCCATGCACTGGCGGTCGACGGCGGGGCCACCGCGATCTGATGCCGATGGCCGGGGCTCGATGGAATCGACCTCCAGTGTCCTGAAAACGACCTCGGCGTAGCTTTTTGCCATTATTCCGATGTCAGAGACTTGTGCGCCGGTGCATGCCGTTGCGACCCTTCGCCAAGACAAGATGGCCCTATTGCCATTGGGGATTGGAAGGGGACTGCGCACCATGACTTCGGCCGCAAGTGGACGTTTTGCCAACCTGGGCATGGCAAAGAAACTGGGCATCGGGTTTGCCCTGGTGTTGCTCCTAACCGCTCTGGTGGCGGGGATCGGTGTCTGGTCCCTGCAGACCATCAGCCAGCGCTTCGATGGCCTCAAGCAGATGTCCCAGCTCAATAGCGGCGTGCTCAAGGTGCGGCTGCAGGAGCAGGACTACGCTCTGCATGGTGACAGCAAGACCGTGGACAGCCTGCATGAAAGCCTGGAAGGCCTGCAGGCCCTGGCCCAGCAGCTCAAGGTGCGGTCGGCGGCCAACCAGACCGCGATGGGCGATGTGGAGCTGGCGCTGGCGGACTATCGCAAGGCCTTCGACGAGTTCGTCGAGCTGACCCAGGCCAAGGACCTGGCCCTGGAAATGGCCAGTTGGTCGGTGTCCAGCGTGGCCAATAACCTGGACGTGCTGCAGGCGGGGCTGGCGGATGACGGTGCCTATACGCTCAAGGAATCCCAGGGCAAGGACGGTGCCGAATTCATCGAGCAGGCCAATCAGATCAGCCAGGTTTCACGCCTGATGCTGCAGGCCATGAATGAGGCCCGGTTGCGCCTGGATCAGAACCGCAAGGGCGGCGACCAGGAGCCCGCCGAGCAGGGCAAGATCGAGCAGGCCGATCAGGCCCTGGCCCAGGCCGAGCAGTTGAAGGCCACGGTCAAGGATGCGGGCTATCAGACGGTGCTCAACGAAGTCTCGGGGCATATCGGCAACTTCAGCGAGAAGCTCAACGAGTACACCGGGTTGCTGGCCCAGGAGAAGCAGGTCTATCAGCAGTTGCATGAGCGCGCCGCCCAGGTGATGGCGCGGGTTGATCAGGCGTACGGGGCGCAAGAGCATTCGATGCTGGGGGAACTGGACAAGAACTCCCTGCTGATCATCGGCTCCTCGGCCCTGGCGCTGTTGGTGGGGCTGTTGGCGGCCTTGAGCGTCACCCGCCTGATCGTGCGCCCGTTGCGCAGTGTGATGTACGTGGCTCAGCAGATTGCCGCCGGTGATCTGACCGCGACCGTGGAGGTGACCCGACGTGACGAGATCGGTCAGTTGATGCAGGCCATGCAGCAGATGGGCAGCGGCCTGAGCGGCATTGTCAGTGGCCTGCAGGCGGGGATCGAGCAACTGGCCAGTTCGGCTCAGTCGCTGTCCACGGTGACCGAGCAGACCAACCTGGAAGTCAGCACCCAGAAGGAAGAAACCGAGCAAGTGGCCACGGCCATGAATCAGATGACCGCCACGGTGCACGATGTGGCGCGCAATGCCGAGGAGGCCGCCCAAGCCGCCCAGGCGGCGGACGACAAGGTCGAAAGTGGCCAGCAAGTGGTGCGCCAGAGCATGCAGCGCATCGAGCAACTGGCGGATTCCGCCAGCCGTGCCAGCAGTGGTATCGAGAGCCTGAGCGCGGAAATCGACAACATCGGTAGCGTGCTGGATGTGATCAAGAGCGTGGCCGAGCAGACCAACCTGCTGGCCCTCAACGCCGCTATCGAAGCCGCCAGGGCCGGGGAGCAGGGCCGGGGGTTTGCGGTGGTGGCCGATGAAGTGCGGGCCCTGGCGAAACGCACGCAGCAGTCCACCGAAGAGATCGCCCGGTTGGTGACGGCTCTGCACGCGGCGGCCGACTCCTCGGTGCAGCAGATCCAGAGCAGTGGCGAGCTGGTGAAGCTGGCGGTCAGCGATGCCCTGCAGACCGAAAGCGCCCTGGGCAGCATTGCCGCGGCGGTGTCATTGATCCAGCAGATGAACCAGCAGATCGCCGCTGCGGCCGAGCAGCAGAGCTCGGTGGCCGAAGAGATCAACCGCAGTGTCACCAGCATTCGCGCCAGTGCCGATCAGTCGTCCCTGGCGATGCAGGGCAACGCCGCGTCGAGCATCGAACTGGCGCAGTTGGGCGTGGAGCTGAAGGGGATGGTGGGGCATTTCCGCTTGTAGCGGCGGGGAGGGCGCAGCGTTCTAAAACCCTTGCCCGGGTGTTCCGGGCAAGGGTTTTTTCTGTCAGTCGTAGATGGCTTTCTTTTTCCAGTCGGCGTCGGCTTCTACGGTCTTGAGGCCCTGGGTCAGCTGGTTGTCTTCGTCCGGGGCAGGTTCCAGGGTCGACAGCACCATGGCATTGGCCCGGGCCAGGAGTTTGTCCAGGTATTCCAGTTGCTCCTTGTAGACCGCCGGGTCCGGCTGCTTGCGCAGGTACTGCACGCCACGCTCGAAGGCCAGCCGGGCCTGGCCCGGCTGATTCTGCTGCAGGGCGTACTGGCCCAGGTTGTTGAAGAACTCGATATGCAGCAGCACCAGGATGTGGCGGATCTCCTTGATCCAGCGCTTGGCTTCGTTGGGCTGCAGGAAACCGTCGTGGGCGGCGCGAGTGACCTGGCCGTGCATGGCCTCCAGCAGGAAGCGCACGTCCTTGGCCTTGGCTTCGGTCTGGATCGGTGCCGGTGGGTTGTTCACCGGGATCGACTCGCCCTGGCCCACCAGGGTATTGAGCTCAGCCAGGCGAGCCTTGAGGGCGCTGTCGGTTTTATCGAGGTTGAGCATGCGCTGAACGACGTTCAGCTCCAGGCGCGTCAGCAGCAGCTTGAGGGCCGGTGACATGAACTGGCCGGGGAAGGTTTCGGTGATCTCGCCGCAACGACGCAGGCGATCATTGAGTTCGACCTTGGTGCGGGCTTTTTCCAGTTTGTTGTTTTCCACCACATGGTTCATGTAGCCAATGGCGATCAATAGTGCGATCCCGGCTATTACCAGCAGGGTGATCATGAGTGGTGTCACCGTTAAAACCTCGTTATGGGATTCGCGTGCGAGTGTAGTGGCTTGGCATTTAGACGCATAGCGCCGCTCGACGAGCCGGGCATGGATTGTGCTGCTTATATAGGTGGCATTTGCCTCGGGGGATCCCAGGGTTCAAATTGCCATCACCGGCTGTGGAGGACTATAACGCCTTGTCGAGTGCCAGAATATAGGCGTCAAAGCGCGGACGGCAGAAAACCCTGAAGCGGGCCTAAAACAGCCCCGAAGTCATTGATTTAAATAAAATTATATCTGGGGGTTGACGGCCTCCCAAAGCATCCATAGAATGCGCGCCACTTTCAACGGAAAGCAAATAGCAAAACGTTGAAGGAAGTGAATGCTGTAGCGTGTCCCCTTCGTCTAGTGGCCTAGGACACCGCCCTTTCACGGCGGTAACAGGGGTTCGAGTCCCCTAGGGGACGCCATTGCGGGAATAGCTCAGTTGGTAGAGCACGACCTTGCCAAGGTCGGGGTCGCGAGTTCGAGTCTCGTTTCCCGCTCCAATTTAAGCAGCACTGCCTTCGGGCGGGGCTGAGTGAAACCAGAACCCGAGTCTTCGGACGCGGCTCTGGGCGCCGAAACACACACCATGTGTTGCGGTTAGCGTGTCCCCTTCGTCTAGTGGCCTAGGACACCGCCCTTTCACGGCGGTAACAGGGGTTCGAGTCCCCTAGGGGACGCCATTTGCGGGAATAGCTCAGTTGGTAGAGCACGACCTTGCCAAGGTCGGGGTCGCGAGTTCGAGTCTCGTTTCCCGCTCCAATTTAAGCAGCACTGCCTTCGGGCGGGGCTGAGTGAAACCAGAACCCGAGTCTTCGGACGCGGCTCTGGGCGCCGAAACACACACCATGTGTTGCGGTTAGCGTGTCCCCTTCGTCTAGTGGCCTAGGACACCGCCCTTTCACGGCGGTAACAGGGGTTCGAGTCCCCTAGGGGACGCCATTTGCGGGAATAGCTCAGTTGGTAGAGCACGACCTTGCCAAGGTCGGGGTCGCGAGTTCGAGTCTCGTTTCCCGCTCCAAATTCACAAGAACGCCGCTCATAGAGCGGCGTTTTTGTTTGCCTGCGATTCAACGCTGCAGCCAGTGCCCAGAAAAAAGGCCCGCCAGTACACCTGCGCGGGCCTTTGTCGTTTGCCTTGCCTACAGCGACAGCAGCAACCGCCCGGCGAACAGCAGCAGGATCAGCCCCATGCAGCGCTCGAACCAGTGCCCCAGGCGCATGAACAGCAAGCGCACCCGAGAGCTGGAGAAGAACAGCGCGACGATCACGAACCACAGCGCATTCACCAGGCACATCCAGGCGCCATATAGGGCCTGGATGCTCAGTGGGGTGGTGGCGCTGACCAGGGTGGTGAAGATCGCCAGGAAAAACAGGGTCGCCTTGGGGTTGGTGGCATTGGTCAGAAACCCCGTGGTAAAGGCTCGCAGCAAGGTCTGTTGGGGCTCATCGGTGGGCGCCTCGCCGGGAAGGCTGGTCTTGGCCTTGCTGCGCAGCAGGCTGATACCCAAGTACAGAATGTAGGCGCCGCCCAGCAGCTTGGCCGCGCTCAGCAACCAGGGCGTAGCGTGCATCAGGGCGCCCACCCCCAGCAGGGTGTAGAGCACGTGCACCGAGATGCCGGCGCCGATGCCCAGGGCGGTACAGACCCCGGTCATGCGGCCAAAGCGCACGCTCTGGCGGATGGTCACGGCAAAATCCGGCCCGGGAGCGACCACCGCGAGAAAGTGAACCAGGGCCAGGGCGAGGAACTCGCCAAGATAGTTGGAGAGCATGCGGACTCCGCAAAGCAGGGTGGTTGAGTGGCAGGCCGTTTTCAGTCGAGGCTGTAGCTGACCGAAAGGGTGCCTTTCTTGAGTGAGACCGCGGTGATGAGCACCGCGCCCAGTTGCTGCAGGTGGCTGACGTGGGTGCCGCCGCAACCATAGGCCGGCAGTTGGCCAAAGCTGATCTGGCGCGAACCGTCCGCCATTGTGCTATGCCGTTCCAGGTCGGCCTCTATCCACAGCGCAATCGCGTCCTGCACGCTGGCGCCGTCGATCTCCCGGGGCTGCTCTGCCGGTTTGAACGACACCCGGCCTTCACCTGGCCAGTGATGGGCCTTGATCGGTATCCAGCCCTGGCTTTGCACGAAGTGGCCGATCAGGTGCCCGGCGGAGTGCATGCGGCTGTTGAACAGGCGCGCGGCCTCATCGACCCGGGCCTCGAAAATGCCCGGCTCCAGCGGCTGGTCCAGGTAATGCACGATCTGCTCGCCTTCCTGGGCCACCCGCAGAACGGCGGCCTGGCCGATCCAGCCGGTATCGCTGGGCTGGCCGCCACCCTGGGGGTGGAAGGGCGTGGCGTTGAGGGTGACCGCGAATTGCTGTTCGTGGGGGATGCAGCTCAGGACCTCGACGGAGGTCAGTAACTGGTCATTGTCGTAATACAGGCGCCGCGTCATTTCTCTAACCCTGGAATTCAGTGTTTTTTTATTATGCGGCCTGGGCAATTGCGTGATAATCCGTTCGGAACTCAATGGACTATTGCGTCATGAGCATAAATCTACCCCTGCCTTTGCTGGCAGAAATGGCCATTTTTGTCAGGGTCGTGGAGACCGGCAGCTTCTCCGAGGCGGCACGCCAGCTGGGCTCCTCGCCTTCGGCGGTCAGCCGCAGCATCTCGCGCCTGGAAAAGGCCCTGGCCACCCGGTTGTTGCAGCGCACCACACGCAAGTTGCGCTTGAGCGACGGTGGCGAAGAGGTGTTCAAGCGTTGCAGTGAAATGGTCAGTGCGGCCCGTTCGGTGATGGAGGTCAGCGGCCAGTTCACCCACGAAGCCGAAGGCGTGGTGCGGGTCAGCGTGCCCAAGGCGGTGGGGCGTTTCGTGGTGCACCCGCACATGCCGGAGTTTCTGCGGCGCTATCCCCAGGTCGATGTGGAACTGCTGCATGAGGACCGCGATGTCGACCTGATCGACGACAACGTCGACCTGGCGATCCGCATCACCGATCGCCCGCCGCCCGGGTTGATCGGCCGCCAGCTGTTGCGCATCGATCACCTGCTCTGCGCCACCCCGCAGTACCTGGCCGAGCACGGTACGCCGGCCCATCCCCAGGACCTGCGCCAGCACAGTTGCATCTACCTGGGCGAGACCCCCAGCGATGCGCGCTGGAAATTCACCCAGGGCAGCAAGGCGGTCACGGTGGGGGTGCGCGGGCGCTATGCGGCCAACCACACCGGGGTGCGCCTGGATGCGGTGCTGCAACACCTGGGGATCGGCAGCCTGCCGTACTTCACCGCGCGCCATGCCCTGGAGCAGGGGCTGATCGTCCAGGTGCTGCCGGAGTGGACCTTCCTGGCCTCCTACCACGGCGGTGCATGGCTGCTGCATTCACCGACCCGTTACCTGCCGCCCAAGTTGCGGGTTTTCATCGACTACCTGGTGGAGTGCCTGGCCAAGGAGCCGACCCTCAACCGCCCGGGCAAAGCGGAACGCCCGCTGTAGGAGCTGGCTTGCCAGCGAATTCTCTGACAAGCCGGCGCTAAAAGGCGCCCATGAAAAAGGCCCGCCGGGCGAACCGTGCGGGCCTTGGCTGCGCCGGGCGCAGTGATCAGTGCTTGCTGTCCTGGGCAGAAAGCGCCAGCAGCTGCTTTTCCTGGTTCCAGTCGAAGGGCTCGTCGTTCTGCTCGGCTTCGAAACGGCGCTCTTCCAGGGCCTGGTACAGGTCGATTTCTTCATCGGGCATGTAGTGCAGGCAGTCACCGGCGAAGAACCACAGCAGGTCACGAGGCACCAGGTGGGCGATCTGCGGGTAGCGCTGCATGATCTGGCACAGCAGGTCCTGGCCCAGGTACTGGCTTTCGATCGGGTCGATCGGCAGCGAGGCGCGCAGTTCGTCGAAGCGCTCCAGGAACAGCGCGTGGCTTTCCTCGGGCACCTGTTCGGCTTCACCTACGGCGACCAGGATGCTGCGCAGGTGGTCCAGCAGGACGAGATGATCGGCGACGATGTTGGACATGACAGGGTCCTCAAGAGCAAAACGGGCGCGGGAGTATATAGCTCCCGCGCCCGGTTTCATAATCGACCTGCCCCGAAGGCGGCCGTCTAGCGGGTCTTGCCTTCGCTCAGGGTCAGCTCCTCCTTGGCAAAATCATCCACATCGATGACCTTGCGCCGCGCCGCCTCGGCCTCGTGCAGGCTCTGGGCCTCGGCGGCCTGCAACACGCCGGCTTCCAGCGCCGCGTCGATGGCCGATTCGCCGGCAGCCGGTTTGACCTGGCCGCTTTTCAGCGCTTCGTGGAGCTTCTTGTGCAACGGGTGCACGGCGCTCAGCAGGTTGCTGGCATGTTGCAGGGCGCCCACCGGGTCGTCCTTGGATTGCGGGCGGTAGCAGCCGGCAAGCACCGCTTCCAGGGCCGGATCGCCCTGGGCACGACCGATGATCGCCGCCACTTCGGCATCCAGCTGGTCCGATGGCCCGGTATGGCGACGGCCGAAGGGGAACACCAGCACCCGCAGCAGGCAACCGAACACCCGGTTGGGGAAGTTGCTGAGCAACTCGTCCAGGGTCCGTTCGGAATGCCCGAGGCTCTCTTCCATGGCCCAGGCGAGCAGGGGGCGCAGGTATTCCGGGGAGTCCAGGTCGTGGTAGCGCTTGAGCGCTGCCGACGCCAGGTACAGGTGGCTGAGTACATCCCCCAGGCGGGCGGAAAGGCGCTCGCGGCGTTTGAGTTCGCCCCCCAGCAGCATCATCGAGAAGTCCGCCAGCAGGGCGAAGGCCGCGGCCTGGCGGTTCAGGGCACGGAAATAGCCCTGGCTGACCTTGTCTCCCGGAACGTGTTCGAAGTGGCCCAGGCCGAGGTTTAGCACCAGGGTGCTGGCGGCGTTGCTCACGGCGAAACCTATGTGCTTGAGCAGCAGGGCGTCGAACTCCTGCAGCGCCTGGTCGTGGTCTTCGCGACCGGCCAGGGCCATTTCCTTGAGCACGAATGGATGGCAGCGGATTGCCCCCTGGCCGAAGATCATCAGGTTGCGCGAAAGGATGTTGGCGCCTTCCACGGTGATGAAGATCGGCGCCCCTTGCCAGCTGCGGCCCAGGTAGTTGTTGGGGCCCATGATGATGCCCTTGCCGCCGTGCACGTCCATGGCGTGGCTGATGCACTCGCGGCCGCGCTCGGTGAGGTGGTACTTGAGGATCGCCGACAGCACCGAGGGTTTTTCCCCCAGGTCCACGGCGTTGGCAGTGAGCATGCGTGCACTGTCCATCAGCCAGGCATTGCCGCCGAGGCGGGCCAGAGCCTCCTGGATGCCCTCGAAGGCGGCCAGGGGCACGTTGAACTGCTCCCGCACCTGGGCGTACTGGCCGGTCACCAGGCTGGTGAATTTGGCGGCGCCGGTGCCCACCGCGGGCAGGGAGATCGAACGGCCCACGGACAGGCAATTCATCAGCATCATCCAGCCCTTGCCGAGCATTTCCTGGCCGCCGATGAGGAAGTCCAGGGGAATGAACACGTCCTTGCCGGAGTTCGGGCCGTTCATGAAGGCCGCGCCCAGGGGCAGGTGGCGGCGGCCGATATCCACGCCGGGGGTGTCGGTGGGGATCAGCGCCAGGCTGATGCCCAGGTCTTCCTGGTCGCCCAGCAGGTGGTCCGGGTCATGGGCCTTGAAGGCCAGGCCCAGCAGGGTGGCCACCGGGCCCAGGGTGATGTAGCGCTTTTCCCAGTTCAGGCGCAGGCCCAGGGTTTCTTCACCCTGCCATTGGCCTTTGCAGATGATCCCGGTGTCGGGCATGGCCCCGGCATCGGAGCCGGCCAGGGGGCCGGTGAGGGCGAAGCAGGGAATGTCGTCGCCCCGGGCCAGCCGCGGCAGGTAATGATTGCGCTGTTCGTCGGTGCCGTAGTGCAGCAGCAGTTCGGCCGGGCCCAGGGAGTTGGGCACCATCACGGTGGAGGCCAGGTCGCCGCTGCGGGTGGCCAGCTTCATGGCCACCTGGGAGTGGGCGTAGGCCGAGAAGCCCTTGCCGCCGAACTCCTTGGGAATGATCAGGGCAAAGAAACCGTGCTCCTTGATGTGGGCCCAGGCTTCGGCCGGCAGGTCCATGTGCTGGCCGATCTGCCAGTCGCTGACCATGGCGCACAGCTCCTCGGTCGGGCCGTCGATGAACGCCTGCTCTTCTTCGGTCAACTGGGCCTTGGGGTAGGCCAGCAAGGTATTCCAGTCGGGGCGGCCACTGAACAGCTCGCCGTCCCACCAGACGGTGCCGGCATCGATGGCATCGCGCTCGGTCTGGGACATCGGCGGCAGAACCTTCTGGAACCAGCTGAACAGCGGCGCACTGAAATACTTGCGCCGCAGATCGGGTAGCAGCAGAGGGGCGGCGACCGCTGCCAGCAGCACCCAGAAAATCAGCAGCAGCCAGCCGGGGGCGCGGCTAAAGGCGCCCATGGCCAAGAGGTAGATGGCGACCACGCCCAGGGCGGGCAGGGGGGCGGTACGGCGATGGGCCAGGTAGGCCACTGCGAGCACCAGAACCAGTATCCACAACAACAGCATATTCAATCCTCCGTGAAACCAGGGGTGAAATCACCCTCAGAGCGTAGTCGGCCTTCGACAGCGCGGGTGAGCAGGGCAGTGCGGGTGCAGCGCAAGACTGTATCTTGCGGGCCGGGCCCGGTTGATCGTGGGGGCCATGATCTTTGGCCGATACGTCGTTATCACTGGGGCGGACGCCTCGATAGACTCAGGCTTCCTCTCGGAGGTCATGCCCATGCACGAGTACCTGCGTCCCAGCCGCTTCATCGATAGTGACCACCCGGCGGTGGTGGAGTTCGCCGAAACTCATCGCGGTGCCAGCCGCGATCCCCGACAGCAAGCCGTCAGCCTCTATTACGCGGTGCGCGAGGCCGTACGCTACAACTTCTACAGTTTCAGCCGTGATCCCCAGACCTTGCGCGGCAGCCATGCCCTGGCCACCGGCGAGAGCTATTGCGTGCCCAAGGCCACCTTGCTCGCCGGTTGTGCCCGGCATTGCGGGATACCGGCGCGCATCGGCCTGGCCGATGTGCGCAATCACCTGTCCACACCCAGGCTGCTGGAGCTGCTGCGCAGCGATGTGTTCGCCATGCACGGCTACACCGAGTTCTATCTGCAGGGTCGTTGGGTCAAGGCCACGCCGGCGTTCAACCGGCAATTGTGTGAAATGTTCGATGTGGCGCCGCTGGATTTCGACGGCCTGGAGGACAGCGTTTTCCAGCCTTTCAATCGCCAGGGCGAACAGTCGATGGAGTACCTGGTGGACCACGGGCAGTTTGCCGACGTGCCGCAGGAGCTGTTTTTCGGCCACCTGGAAAAATGCTACCCGCACCTGTTCGACGCGCAGCAGCCGCAAGTGCTGGCAGACCTGCGCGGCGATTTGAGTCGCGGCTGATCAGGCGTAGACTGCCCCGGCATTCATTACTGAGGGATGGTCATGCTGAAGATCTGGGGTCGCAAGAACTCGTCGAATGTCAGGAAGGCACTCTGGTGCGCGCAGGAACTGGGGCTCGCCTATGAGTCCCTGGACGCCGGCGGCGCCTTTGGGGTGGTGGACACCCCGGCGTACCGGGCGCTGAACCCCAATGGCCGGATTCCACTGATTGAAGACGGCGACTTCGTGCTCTGGGAGTCCAATACCATCGTGCGCTACCTGGCTGCGCGCTACGCCGCCGATAGCCATTGGTACCCGGCCGACGTGCAACTGCGGGCCAGCGCCGAGAAGTGGATGGACTGGACCACCTCGACCTTCGCTGAACCCTTCCGGCATCTGTTCTGGGGCGTATTGCGCACCCCGGCCGAGCAGCAGGACTGGGCGCAGATCAACGCCGCCAAGGCCACGTGTGCCGAGCTGCTAGCGCGAGTCGATCAGGCTCTGGGCGAGCAGCCTTACCTGTCCGGGCAGGAGATCGGCGTGGGCGACATTCCCCTCGGCAGTTTCATCTACGCTTGGTTCGAGATGCCCATCGAGCGTCCTTCCATGCCCCATCTGCAAGCCTGGTATGAGCGCTTGAAACAGCGCCCGGCCTATCGCCAGGCCGTGATGACCGCGTTGACTTAATACCCACTATCGATACGGGTGACTGTACTTGCACGACGCAGGCACGCAACATGGCGGGCGTCCGGCGTCGTTGCAATCGGCTCGGGCCGCCCTTACTTATAAAATTCCCCCTTCTTGGTGCATGAATCCGATATGAGTTCCGCTCTGTCCATCCGGCAGCTAACCAAAACCTACGGCAACGGTTTCCAGGCCCTGAGTGGTATCGATCTGGATGTCGCCGAAGGTGACTTTTTCGCCCTGCTCGGCCCTAACGGGGCCGGCAAATCCACCACCATCGGCATTCTCTCGACCCTGGTGAACAAGACCAGCGGTACGGTGAGCGTCTTCGGCCACGACCTGGATCGTGAGCCGGCGGCGCTCAAGCGTTGCATCGGCGTGGTGCCGCAGGAATTCAACTTCAACCAGTTCGAGAAAACCTTCGACATCGTCGTGACCCAGGCCGGCTACTACGGCATTCCGGCGAAGATCGCCAAGCAGCGCGCCGAGCAGTACCTGACCCAGCTCGGCCTGTGGGACAAGCGCGATGTGCCTTCGCGTTCCCTGTCCGGTGGCATGAAGCGGCGCCTGATGATCGCCCGCGCGCTGGTGCATGAACCGCGCCTGTTGATCCTTGACGAACCTACCGCCGGGGTCGATATCGAGCTGCGCCGTTCCATGTGGAGCTTTCTCACCGAGCTCAACCAGAAAGGCATCACCATCATCCTCACCACCCACTACCTGGAAGAGGCTGAGCAGCTGTGCCGCAACATCGGCATCATCGACCACGGCACCATCGTCGAGAACACCAGCATGCGCCAGTTGCTCAGCCAGCTGCATGTGGAGACTTTCCTCCTCGACCTGAAGAACGACCTGAGCGTGGCGCCGCAACTGGCCGGCTATCCGACCCGGCTGGTGGACAGCCATACCCTGGAGGTCCAGGTGGACAAGGCCGTGGGCATCACCGCGCTGTTCGGCCAACTGGCCCTGCAGAACATCGAGGTGCTGAGCCTGCGTAACAAAACCAACCGTCTTGAGGAGTTGTTCGTGTCCCTGGTGGAGAAGAATCTGTCGAAGGTGGCGGTATGAGTTCGGAGTTCAAACCCAACCTGGTGGCGCTCAACACCATTGTCTATCGCGAAGTCCGGCGCTTCACCCGGATCTGGCCGCAGACCCTGCTGCCCCCGGCCATCACCATGGTCCTGTACTTCGTCATCTTCGGTAACCTGATCGGCCGGCAGATCGGCGACATGGGTGGTTTCACCTACATGGAGTACATCGTCCCGGGGCTGATCATGATGTCGGTGATCACCAACTCCTACGGCAACGTGGTATCGAGCTTCTTCGGCAGCAAGTTCCAGCGCTCCATCGAGGAGTTGATGGTCTCGCCGTTGTCGCCCCATACCATTCTCATCGGCTACACCTTGGGCGGGGTGCTGCGGGGGCTGATGGTGGGGGTCATCGTGACGCTGCTGTCGCTGTTCTTCACCACGCTGCAGGTGCACCACCTGGGCATCACGGTGCTGGTGGTAGTGCTGACCGCGACCATCTTCTCGCTGCTGGGCTTCATCAACGCAGTCTTTGCACGCAACTTCGACGATATCTCGATCATCCCGACCTTCGTGCTGACGCCCCTGACCTACCTGGGCGGGGTGTTCTACTCTATCAACCTGCTGCCGCCGTTCTGGCAGACGGTGTCCCTGGCCAACCCGGTGCTGCACATGGTCAACGCCTTCCGTTTCGGCATCCTCGGGGTGTCGGACATCAAGATCAGCATCGCCATTACCTTCATGCTGGTGGCCACCCTGGTGCTGTATATCGGTTGCGCACGGCTGCTGGTGAGCGGGCGCGGCATGCGTCAGTAAATGCCTTTAGTGCGTCATGCAAACGGCCTCCCTCGGGAGGCCGTTTTCGTTGGTCACTGCCGTTGCTGCTTGCGCCTGGACCATTGGCGCGCGACCCACCAGCGCCAATAGAGCATGGTCAGGCAATAGGCAGTGGCCCCCAGCACCAGCCCGGCCACCACCGAGCCGAGGAGGAAGGGTTGCCACAGGGTTGCCAGCTGGCTGCTGATCCACTCCCAGGTCAGCTCGTCGGGCAGGGTGCGCGGCGGCACGTTCATCAGCCAGGCCCCCAGTTGGTAGGTGCAGAAGAACACCGGCGGCATGGTGATGGGGTTGGTCAACCAGACCAGGCTGACACTGATGGGCATATTGCCGCGCAGCCAGATGGCCAGTACCGCAGCCAGCAACATCTGCATCGGAATGGGAATAAAGGCGGCGAACAGGCCCACGGCCATGGCCCGGGCCACCGAGTGTCGATTGAGGTGCCAGAGGTTGGCGTCATGCAGCAGGGTGCCGAGAAAGCGTAAGGACTTGTGTTCCCGGATGCTGGTCGGATCTGGCATGTAACGTTTGAATAAGCGCCGGGGCATAAGGCTTCTCGGTCGGGTCAGGCGACGATTATGACCGGATTCTAGTCGGCGAAAATTCAGACATTGTGACAAATGATAATGCCGCGCTGCCCATCCTCGACTAAGCCAAGAGTATGAACTCCCAAGGAGGGGCGGGCGGATGCGTAGCGCAATGCTGGCGCTGGCTGCGGGGCTGCTGGCGCTGGGTTTCATGCCGGCCTTGCCCCCAGGCTGGCTGCTGCTGTGTATGGCGATACTGGCCTTGATGCTGTTGCCGTTTCGTACACATCCGGTGGCATTTTTCCTGTTCGGTTTCACCTGGGCCTGTGTCTCCGCGCAGTCGGCCCTTGATGATCGCCTGGCGCCGCGCCTGGAGGCACAGACCCGCTGGCTGGAGGGGCGGGTGAGCGGCCTGCCGGAGCAGGCGGGCGGCGTGGTGCGTTTCGAGCTGGAAGATGCCCAGGCCCGCCGTGAGCGGCTGCCCCGGCGCATGCGCCTGGCCTGGCGTGAGGGCCCGGCGCTCAAGAGTGGCGAGCGCTGGCGGCTGGCGGTCAAGCTTCGCCAACCGATGGGTTTGTTGAATCCCCAGGGCTTCGATTACCAGGCCTGGCTGCTGGCGCGCCGTAACGGCGCCACCGGCACGGTCAAGGCCGGGCAGTTGCTGGCACCGGCCCCACAGGCCTGGCGGCAAGGCTTGCGCCAGCGCTTGCTAGAGGTCGAGGCTCAGGGACGCGGTGCGGGGCTGGCGGCGCTGGTAATGGGCGACGGTTCCGGCCTGACGCGGCAAGACTGGCAGCTGTTGCAGGACACCGGCACCGTCCACCTGATGGTGATTTCCGGGCAGCACATCAGCCTGCTGGCTGGGGTGATCTATTTCGCGGTGGCCGGGCTGGCCCGCCATGGTCTCTGGCCCGAGCGCTTGCCGTGGTTGCCCTGGGCCTGTGCCCTGGCCTGGCTCGGCGCCCTGGGCTACGGCCTGCTGGCGGGGTTCGATGTGCCAGTGCAGCGCGCCTGTGTGATGGTCGCCCTGGTACTGCTCTGGCGCATGCGCTTTCGCCATCTGCGGGCTGGCTGGCCCCTGCTGCTGGCGTTGAATGCGGTGTTGCTGGCCGAGCCGCTGGCCAGCTTGCAGGCGGGGTTCTGGCTGTCCTTTGCCGCAGTGGCAATCCTGATCTTGATCTTTGCCGGGCGCCTGGGGGCGTGGAGCTGGTGGCAGGGCTGGACCCGGGCCCAATGGTTGATCGCCATTGGCCTGCTGCCGCCGTTGCTGGCTCTGGGGCTGCCTATCAGCCTCAGCGGGCCGCTGGCCAATTTGCTGGCGGTGCCCTGGGTCAGCTTTCTGGTGTTACCGCCGGCTTTGCTCGGCAGCCTGCTGCTGCCGGTGCCTTATGTGGGGGAGGGCCTGTTGTGGCTGGCCGGTGGATTGCTGGACGGGTTGTTCCGCTTGCTCGGATTGATTGCCGGTGGGTGGCCGGCCTGGATGCCGCCGCAGATCCCTCTGTGGCTATGGGGCATGAATGCTCTGGGTTGCCTGTTGCTGCTGTTGCCCAGGGGCGTGCCCATGCGGGTTCTGGGTTGGCCGCTGTTGCTGCTGGCGGTCTGGCCACCCCTGGCGCGCGTGCCCGAAGGCGAGGTGGAGGTCTGGCAGCTGGATGTGGGGCAGGGCCTGTCATTCATCCTGCGTACCCGTGATCACGCCCTGCTGTATGACGCTGGCGCGCGGGTCGCCGAGTTCGACCTGGGAGAGCGAGTGGTAGTGCCGACCCTGCACAGGCTCGGCATCCGGCGGCTGGACCTGATGCTGCTCAGCCATGCCGACAACGACCATGCCGGTGGCGCCCAGGCGGTGCAGCGCGCAATGCCCGTGGGCGAGGTCCGCGGTGGCCAGCCCGACGCCTTGCCCGCGGGCCTGCAGGCAAGGCCTTGCGACAGTGGGCTGAGCTGGGTGTGGAATGGCGTGCGCTTTCGCCAGTGGCAATGGGCAGCGGCGACCGACGGCAATCAGGCTTCGTGCGTGCTCCAGGTCGAGGCTGCCGGCGAGCGCCTGCTGCTCACCGGGGACATCGACGCCCGTGCCGAGCGAGCCTTGCTCGACAGCCCGCTGGCGGTGCGGACCCACTGGCTGCAGGCCCCCCATCACGGCAGCCGCACCTCTTCATCCATGGCCTTGCTGCAACGGCTGGCCCCCGACGCGGTGCTGATTTCCCGTGGGCGGGGCAATGCCTTCGGCCACCCCCATCCTCAAGTGCTGGCACGCTATCGGCGCCTGGACATGGCAATTTATGACAGCGCCGAACAGGGCGCTCTGAGGCTGCAACTGGGGGCTTTCGGGGCGGCGCATGGCCTTCGCGAGCAACAGCGATTCTGGCGTGAGCCGCCCGCAATGCCTTAAATAACCGTGGGTTATTAAAGCCTGTGAGCATGCGACATCACGGTCTTCGGTGCGTCCGGCCCCTATGTTAGAGTGGCGCACTTTTTCGAGGGGGCTGTCACTGTGTGGGAATTGGTCAAATCCGGCGGCTGGATGATGTTGCCGATCATTCTGAGTTCCATTGCTGCCGTGGGCATCATTGCCGAGCGTCTGTGGACCCTGCGGGCCAGCCGTGTCACCCCGCCCCACCTGCTGGGGCAGGTCTGGCGCTGGATCAAGGACAAGCAGCTGAACAAGGAAAAGCTCAAGGAACTGCGCGCCGATTCGCCCCTGGGCGAGATTCTGGCGGCGGGCCTGGCCAACTCCAAGCATGGCCGCGAGATCATGAAGGAATGCATCGAAGAGGCTGCCGCCCGGGTCATCCATGAGCTGGAACGCTACCTCAACGCCCTCGGCACCATTGCCGCCATGGCACCGCTGCTGGGGCTGCTGGGCACCGTGCTGGGCATGATCGACATCTTCAGTTCGTTCATGGGCTCGGGCATGACCACCAACGCGCACATCCTTGCAGGCGGTATTTCCAAAGCCCTGATCACCACCGCCGCCGGCCTGATGGTGGGCATTCCCTCGGTGTTCTTCCACCGCTTCCTGCAACGCCGGGTCGATGAACTGGTGGTGGGCATGGAGCAGGAGGCGATCAAGCTGGTGGAAGTGATCCAGGGCGACCGCGATGTCGATCTGGCCGAGGGCAAAGCGTGAAATTCCGTCGCAAGCCCCGGGAAACCGTGGACATCAACCTGGCGTCGTTGATCGACGTGGTGTTCATCCTGCTGCTGTTCTTTGTTGTCACCACCACCTTCACCCGGGAAACCGAGCTGCGGGTCGACCTGCCGGAAGCGGTCAGCGGCTCGCCGGCCGAAGACCAGCAGGTCAAGCAACTGGATATCGCCATCAGCGCCGACGGCGTGTTTTCGGTGAACAACCAGGTCCTGCCCAAAAATGACCTGGAGACCTTGATCGAGGCCCTGCAGAAGGAGTCGGCGGGCGACACCAACCTGCCGCTGTCCATCAGCGCCGACGGCAAGACCCAGCATCAAGCGGTGATCACAGCCATGGATGCAGCCGGCAAGCTCGGTTTCAGCCACCTGCGCATGACCACCGTCGAGGCGGACCCGGCACCCTGATGGCACTTTCCGATCGCCTGCTCAATGCCTGGTACAACGGCCACCCCGCGCTGAAACTGCTGCGCCCCCTGGAATGCCTGTATCGCCGAGTGGTGACGGGCAAGCGCCAGCGCTTTCTTGCAGGTGAGGGGGCGATCTATCAACCACCTGTGCCGCTGATCGTGGTGGGCAACATCACCGTCGGCGGCACCGGCAAGACGCCGTTGATCCTGTGGCTGGTGGAGCACTGCCAGCGCCTCGGGTTGCGGGTCGGGGTGGTCAGCCGCGGCTACGGTGCCAAGCCGGCGCAACTGCCATGGCGCGTCAGCGCCGAAGATTGCGCCGCGGTGGCCGGTGATGAGCCGCTGCTGATCGTCCAGCGCTGCGGCGTGCCGCTGATGATCGACCCGGATCGCGGCCGCGCCGTACAGGCCCTGCTGGCCGCCGAGCCGCTGGACCTGATCCTCTCCGACGACGGCCTGCAGCACTACCGCCTGGCCCGTGACCTGGAGCTGGTGCTGATCGATGCCGCCCGCGGCCTGGGCAACCGCCGCTGCCTGCCTGCCGGGCCGCTGCGCGAGCCGGCGGAGCGTTTGCAGAGCGTCGACGCGGTGCTCTACAACGGCGCAGTTGATGACCGTGACGACGGGTTCGCCTTTCATCTCAAGCCCTCGGTGCTGGTCAACCTGCGCAGTGGCGAGCGCCGTGCGCTGGAGCATTTCGCCCCCGGCCAGGCGCTGCATGCGGTGGCGGGCATCGGCAATCCCCAGCGTTTCTTCAACACCCTTGAAACGCTACACTGGCGGCCTGTTCCCCATGCATTTGCCGATCACGCTCAATACAGTGCGCAGGCCTTGACCTTCACCCCGTCATTGCCGCTGGTCATGACCGAGAAAGATGCGGTCAAGTGCCGGGCTTTCGCGGCAGACGACTGGTGGTACCTGGCGGTCGATGCCCAGCCTTCGCCGGCCTTCGTCGCCTGGTTCGACACCCAGTTGATGCGCCTGCTGCCTGATCGTCTGCTGCCTTAATTCGCTTTTATCCAGGGAATCCTCATGGACACCAAACTGCTCGACATCCTCGCCTGCCCGATCTGCAAAGGCCCCCTCAAACTCAGCGCCGACAAGACCGAGCTGATCAGCAAGGGCGCGGGCCTTGCCTATCCGATTCGCGATGGCATCCCGGTGATGCTGGAAAGCGAGGCGCGCACCCTGACCACCGAAGAGCGCCTGGACAAATGAGCAGCGCCTTTACCGTTGTCATCCCGGCGCGCTACGCCTCCACTCGCCTGCCAGGCAAGCCGCTGCAACTGATCGCTGGCAAGCCGATGATCCAGTGGGTCTGGGAACAGGCGCGCAAGAGCAGCGCCGAGCGGGTCGTGGTGGCCACCGATGATCAGCGCATCGTCGAGGCCTGCCAGGGCTTTGGCGCCGAGGCGCTGCTGACCCGGGAAGATCACAACTCCGGCACCGACCGGCTGGCGGAAGTCGCCGCCCAGCTGGGTCTGGCCGCGGATGCGATCGTGGTCAACGTACAAGGCGACGAGCCGTTGATCCCGCCGTCGGTGATCGATCAGGTAGCGGCCAACCTGGCAGCCCACACCGAAGCGCGCATGGCCACCCTGGCCGAGCCGATCGAGGACGTGCAGACCCTGTTCAACCCCAATGTGGTCAAGGTGGTCAGCGACCTCAACGGCCTGGCCCTGACCTTCAGCCGCGCCACCTTGCCCTGGGCCCGGGATGCCTTTGCCCAGAGTCGTGAGCAATTGCCCGAAGGCGTGCCTTATCGCCGTCACATCGGCATCTATGCCTACCGCGCCGGCTTTCTTCACGACTTTGTCAGTTGGGGCCCGTGCTGGCTGGAAAACACCGAATCCCTGGAGCAACTGCGTGCCCTGTGGCATGGCGTGCGGATCCACGTGGCCGACGCCCTGGAAGCACCGCCTACCGGCGTCGATACCGCCGAAGACCTTGAGCGCGTTCGGCGCCTGCTGGAGGCCTGATGCGGGTTCTGTTCGTCTGCCTGGGCAATATCTGCCGCTCGCCCACCGCCGAAGGCGTGCTGCGCCGCAAGTTGCACGAGGCCGGCCTGGGTGACCAGGTGCAGGTCGCCTCTGCGGGCACCAGCGACTGGCACATCGGCAAGGCCCCGGACAAGCGCAGCCAGCAGGCTGCCTTGCGGCGCGGCTACGACCTGTCGGCGCAACGGGCGCAGCAGGTCGGCAGCGCCGATTTCGCTGCCTATGACCTGATCTTCGCCATGGACCAGAGCAACCTGCGCAACCTCAAGGCCCTGCAACCGGCCCGGGGCAAGGCCGAGCTGGACCTGTTCCTGCGTCGCTACGAGGCGGCGCTGGATGAAGTGCCGGATCCGTACTACGACGGCGAGCAGGGTTTCGAGCAGGTGCTGGACCTGATCGAGGATGCCTGCGACCGGCTGGTGGTCGAATTGAAGGGGCGGCTATGACCCTGGACATTCAGGCCGATGTGTCCCTCAAGCCGTTCAACAGCTTCGGGGTCGAGGTCAAGGCGAAGTGGTTTGCCCAGGCCCACAGCGACGACGAGGTACGCGAGGCCCTGGCCTATTGCGCTACCCACCAGGTGCCGCTGCTGGTGATCGGCGGCGGCAGCAACCTGCTGCTGACCGCGGATATCCAGGCCCTGGTGCTGCGCATGGCCAGTCGTGGCATTCGCCTGCTCAGCGATGACGGGCAGCGGGTGGTGGTCGAGGCCGAGGCCGGGGAAACCTGGCATCCCTTTGTCCAGTGGACCCTGGAGCAGGGCCTGTCCGGGCTGGAGAACCTGAGCCTGATTCCCGGCACCGTCGGCGCCGCACCGATGCAGAACATCGGCGCCTATGGGGTGGAGATCAAGGACGTGTTCGCCGGCCTGACCGCCCTCGATCGGCAGACCGGCGAGCTGCGGGAATTCGACCTGGCGCAGTGTCAGTTCGCGTACCGCGACAGCCTGTTCAAGCATCAGGCCGGTCGCTGGTTGATCCTGCGGGTGCGCTTTGCCCTGAACCGTGTCGATCAACTGCACCTGGAATACGGTCCGGTGCGCCAGCGCCTGAGCGAGCAGGGCATCGAACAGCCGACGGCCAGCGATGTCAGCCGAGCGATCTGCAGCATCCGCAGCGAGAAGCTCCCGGACCCTGCCGTGCTGGGCAATGCCGGCAGCTTCTTCAAGAACCCGGTGGTGCCGGCGGCACTGGCGGCGCAGATCAAGCAGTCGCATCCGGGGCTGGTGGGTTACCCCCAGGCCGATGGGCAGGTGAAGCTGGCGGCCGGTTGGCTGATCGAACAGGCGGGCTGGAAGGGCTTTCGCGAGGCGGATGCCGGGGTCCATCGCTTGCAATCGCTGGTGCTGGTCAACTATGGCGGCGCCAGCGGCCTGCAGTTGCTGGAACTGGCGCGGCGGATCCAGCGCGATATCGCCGAGCGTTTCAGTGTCGAGCTGGAGATGGAGCCCAACCTCTATTAGCGAGAGACGGCTTGCGGTGGATAGCAAAAAGCCTTGCCTGGCTGACGTTCGGGCAAGGCTTTTTTGTTAATTGCGGCTTAACTTAGCAGGCTAAGAATCAGCTTTCTGCTGTTCCCAAAGGCCCGGTGAAGCCTGTCTTCACAAGAGAGCCCGATTAGCCTGAGCCGATCTGCGTGCACCGTAGCGGCGGTACTGCACGGCGGATGACTCGACCCCATCACTCAGAAAATGCGGGCGTGCCCATGATTACCCTGAAGCTCAACGGTCAAGATCATCAACTGGACGTCACCGAGGACATGCCGCTGCTGTGGGCTATCCGCGACGTGGCGGGCTACAACGGCACCAAGTTCGGCTGCGGCATGGGCCTGTGCGGCGCCTGTACGATTCATATCGACGGCGACCCGGCGCGCAGTTGCATCACGCCGATAGGCTCGGTGCAGGGCAAGAACGTCAGCACCATCGACAACCTGCATACCGACCCGGTAGGGCAGGTGGTGCAGCAGGCCTGGCTGGATACGGCGGTGGCCCAGTGCGGTTACTGCCAGGGCGGGCAGATCATGTCGGCCACTGCCTTGCTCAAGGTTCACCCCAACCCCAGCGACGAGCAGATCGAAGAGGCGATGCTCGGCAATATCTGCCGCTGCGGCACCTACAACCGGATCAAGACCGCGATCCGACAGGCTTCTAGCCATCTGCAGGAGGCCAAGGCATGAACCGCCTACCGCAGGATTTTGCCCTGAGCAACCTCAGCCGCCGGGGCTTTCTCAAAGGTGTGGGGGCCACCGGGGCCCTGGTGCTGGCTGCGAGCTGGGGCTGGCAGGAGGCCTTTGCCGAGGACAAGAAATTCGGTGCCGACGGCATGCCCCACGGCTGGGTCGATGACCCCAAGGTCTACGTGAGCATTGCCAGCGACGGCAGCGTCACGGTGATCTGCAATCGCTCGGAGATGGGCCAGGGCGTGCGCACCAGCCTGAGCATGGTGGTGGCCGATGAACTGGACGCCGACTGGGCGCAGGTCAAGGTTCGCCAGGCGCCGGGTGACGAGGTGCGTTTCGGCAACCAGGACACCGACGGCTCGCGCAGCATGCGTCATTGGTACGAGCCCATGCGCCGCTGTGGCGCGGCTGCGCGGACCATGCTGGAACAGGCCGCCGCTGCGCAGTGGCAGGTGCCATTGGCGCAGTGTCGGGCGCAGTTGCACAAGGTGGTTCACCAGCCCACCGGGCGTGAGCTGGGCTATGGCGCCCTGGCCGCTGCGGCAGGCGCCCTGGCGGTGCCTGCCCGGGATAGCCTGCGCCTGAAGCAGCCCGGGGAGTTCCGCTACATCGGCAAGGAGGCCACCCGGGCCATCGATGGCCAGGACATCGTCAACGGCCGTGCGGTGTACGGCGCCGATGTGCATTTCGACGGCATGCTGTTCGCGGCGGTGGCGCGGCCCCGGGTGTATGGCGGCAAGGTCAAGTCGGTGGATGACAGCGCTGCCTTGAAGGTACCGGGGGTGATCAAGGTCGTGCCCATCGACAGCCGCCCCTTGCCTTCGGAGTTCCAGCCCCTGGGCGGCGTGGCTGTGGTGGCGAGCAACACCTGGGCGGCGATCAAGGGCCGCGATGCCTTGAGGATCGAGTGGGAGGATGGCGCCAACGCTGGCTACGACTCCATCCAATACCGCAAGCAACTGGAGGCGGCGGCGCGGCAACCGGGCAAGGTGGTGCGCAGTACCGGCAACCTGGATGAGGCCCTGAAGGGTGCCGAGAGCAGCCTGGAGGCCAGCTATTACCTGCCGCACCTGGCCCAGGCACCGATGGAGCCGATGGTGGCCGTGGCGCGATTCCAGGACGGTCGCTGCGAGGCGTGGGCACCGAGCCAGGCGCCACAGGTGACCCGCGAGCGAATCGCCGAACGCCTGGGGATCGGCTTCGAGCAGGTCACGGTGAACGTCACGCTGCTGGGCGGCGGCTTCGGACGCAAGTCCAAGCCCGACTTCATCCTGGAGGCGGCGATCCTGGCCAAGGCCTTTCCCGGCAAGGCGGTGCGGGTGCAGTGGACCCGCGAGGACGATATCCACAACTCCTACTTCCATACCGTGTCGGCGGAATACCTCAAGGCCGGGCTGAACAAGGACGGCCTGCCGGCGGCCTGGCTGCACCGCACCGTGGCGCCGAGCATCACCGCGCTGTTCGCCCCGGGGATGAATCACGAAGGCGCCTTCGAGCTGGGCATGGGCTTTACCAACATGGCCTACGCGATTCCCAACGTGCGCCTGGAAAACCCCGAGGCCGCGGCCCATACCCGGGTCGGCTGGTACCGTTCGGTGTCGAACATTCCCCATGGCTTCGCGATCCAGAGTTTTGTCGACGAACTGGCCCACAAGGCCGGCCAGGATCCGCTGCAGTACCAGCTCAAGCTGCTGGGGCCGGATCGTCAGATCGACCCCCGAACCCTGAGCGAAGAGTGGAACTACGGCGAATCCCCCGAGCGCTACCCCATTGATACCGGGCGCCTGCGCACGGTGCTGGAAACCGCGGCCAAGGCGGCCGGCTGGGGGCGCTCGCTGCCCAAGGGACGCGGTCTGGGGCTGGCCGTGCACTACAGCTTCGTGACCTATGTGGCGGCGGTGATCGAGGTGGAAGTGAAGGACGATGGCACGCTGATCGTGCATCAGGCCGATATCGCCGTGGATTGCGGCCCGCAGATCAACCCCGAGCGTATCCGCTCGCAATTCGAAGGGGCCTGCGTCATGGGCCTGGGCAATGCGGTGCTGGGGGAGATCAGCTTCAAGGAGGGCAAGGTCCAGCAGGATAATTTCCATATGTACGAAGTGGCGCGCATGTCCCTGGCGCCGAAACAGGTGCAGGTGCACCTGGTGACGCCGCCGGGGGACGTGCCCCTGGGCGGGGTGGGAGAGCCCGGTGTGCCGCCGATTGCGCCGGCCCTGTGCAACGCGATCTTCGCCGCCACCGGCAAGCGCATACGCAACCTGCCGGTGCGCTACCAGTTGCAGGGCTGGCAGCAGGCGAGCGCCTGATGGACAGCGTCGACCTGAATGTCCTGCGCAGTGTCCTGGAATGGCGGCGCGCCGGGCGCGGCGTGCTGCTGTACAGCGTGGTGCAGACCTGGGGCAGCGCGCCGCGGCCACCCGGCGCCATGCTGGCCCTGCGCGACGACGGAGTGGTGACCGGCTCGGTGTCCGGAGGCTGTATCGAGGATGACCTGATCAGCCGCCAGGGCGATGGGCGCCTGTCTCGCCACGGGCCGCCGGTGCAACTGGTGACCTACGGCGTGACCCTGGAGGAAGCGGCGCGATTCGGCCTGCCCTGCGGCGGCACCTTGCGCCTCACCGAAGAGCGGGTTGGCGACCCGGCCTGGGTCGCCGAATTGCTCCAGCGCTGCGAAGCCCACCAGATCGTGGCCCGGGAGCTGAACCTGGGCACCGGCCAGGTGCTGCTCAAGGCTGCGAACCGTGGCGATGAATTGGCGTTTGACGGGGTCACCCTGCGGGCGATCTATGGACCGCGCTGGCGCTTGCTGCTGATCGGCGCCGGGCAGTTGTCGCGCTATGTGGCGCAGATGGCCCGCTTGCTGGATTTCGAGGTGCTGATCTGCGATCCGCGCCAGGAGTTCGTGCATGGCTGGGAGGGGCAGGATGGACGATTTGTCGCCGGGATGCCCGACGATGCGGTGCTGAGCATCGAGCCCGACGAGCGCACGGCGGTGGTGGCCCTGACCCATGATCCGCGCCTGGATGACATGGCGCTGCTGACGGCGCTCGACTCCCGGGCATTTTACGTCGGCGCCCTGGGTTCCCGGGCCAACAGCCAGAAGCGCCGGGACAATCTGGCGCTGCTGGGGCTTTCGGCGCAGGCCATCGAGCGCTTGCACGGGCCGGTCGGATTGCCCATCGGCAGCCATACGCCGGCGGAGATTGCCTTGTCGTTGCTGGCCGAAATCGTCGCGCTGAAAAATGGTGTCGAACCGGTGCAGAAGAAGCTGCCGGTGCGAGTGGCGGAGACGGTGAGGTGAGCCGCAAGCCTTGCGCGATCATCCTGGCGGCGGGGCAGGGCAGGCGTTTTCGCCAGGTGGCCGGGGCCGGGCAGGACAAGCTGCTGGCGCCCTGCCGCGGGCGTGACGGGGTGCAGCGGCCGGTGCTGGAGCAGGTGCTGGTGAGCCTGCCGGTGGACGTTGCCCGGCGAGTACTGGTGACCACGGCGGATCGACCCCAGGTGGTGGAGCTGGCGCGTGCCTACGGTTGTCAGGTACTGGTGCTGGACTCCGTGGGCATGGGGCATAGCCTGGCCGCGGCAGTGGCTGCCTGCGTCGATGCCCATGGCTGGATGGTCTGGCTGGGGGACATGCCCTTTATCCTGCCCGCCACCGCCAGTCGGGTGATGGAGGCAATGACCGAGGAGGGCATCAGCGTGCCGCGGCTGGGGGATGAGTTGGGTCATCCGGTGGGCTTTGGCCGGTCTTATGGTGCAGCGTTGCAGGGCCTGTCTGGTGATCGGGGAGCCCGGCTACTGTTCGCTTCGGGGCGGGTGGTGGAAGTTCCGGTGACGGATCCGGGGGTGACCTGGGATGTGGACGTTCCGCAGGCGTTGCTGTTTCCGGATTGTCAGGTGCTCCAGGTATAAAAAAGCCCCGCCCGGTTACCCGGGCGGGGCTTTTTCATGGGCTGCTGGAATCAGACGAGAGGTTTAGGCTCGTGCTGTTCTTCCTCGGCATGCGCAGCGTGCTCGACAGCGCGCGGTGCTTGCTCGGCCACAGGGGCCGCTTCTTCCACTGCAGGTTCGGCCACTGGCGCCGGTGCAGTCTCTTCGGCTGGCGCAGGGGCGGCCTCGACCACCTCTGGCGCTTCTACCGGAGCCGGCTCGGCGGTCACCACGGCTTCAGCCGGAGCAGCAGCGGCAGCCAGCTCGGCTTCCTTCTGCAGGCGCTCGGCTTCACGCTTGCGGCGACGCACTTCGCGTGGGTCGTTCGGTGCACGGCCATTGCTGGTCAGGGTGCTGACCGGCGCGGCTTCAGCTTCGACAGCGGGTGCGGGCTCTTCGGCCACCACCGGTACTGCAACCGGAGCCGGCTCTTCAACCTGGGCAGGCTGCTGGGCCGCTACAGGCTCTTCAACCACCACTGCTGGCTCGGCAACCGGGGCTGGCGCAGGGGCTTCCTGAACCGGCTCGATGGCCTTTTCCTCAACCACTGGCGCCTGGGCTACAGGTTCTGCTGCCGGTTGTTCGGCAACCACAGGCTGGGCTTCGACAACCACGGCCGGTTCGGCAGCCACTTCAACCTGAGCCTGCTCTTCAGCCACTGGAGCCACTTCCACTGCAGGAACCACTGGGGCTTCTACCGGCGTGGTGGCTTCAACCACTGGGGCTTCCGGAGCCTTGTCTTCTACAGCGGCAGTAGCACGTTCGGCTTGCTGGTGAGCTTCGGCTTCAGCGTTGGCGCTGATGGCGGTGCTGGCAACCGCGGCAGTTACCGCAAGGCCGGCAGCCAGATCGGCGCTGCTTGGCTCTTCGGCGTTTTCTTCCGAGCCTTCGATCACATTGCCGTTGGCATCACGTTGACGCTCGCGACGGTTGCTGCGACGACGCTGGCCGCGGGAGCGACGACGTGGACGTTCGCCTTCGGCGTTGTCCTGGCCGTCTTCCTGCAGTTGCTCTTCGTTCGGCAGCGCTTCTTCTTCGCTGGCGGCAACGGCTTGAGCCTGTTCGGCACGTGGTTGGCGCTCTTCACGTGGCGCACGTGGCTGGCGTTCTTCGCGAGGCTGGCGCGCCGGACGTTCTTCGGCAACAACGGCGGCGGTAGCAGCGGCTGCAGCTGGAGCGGCGTCCAGAGGCTCGCGCAGTTCACGCACGCGTTCTTCACGCTCGCCACGTGGCTTGCGCTCTTCACGCGGGGCGCGTGGCTGGCGTTCTTCGCGCGGTGCACGGGGTGCGCGTTCTTCGCGGGCTACCGCTTGAACTTCTTCACGGGCTTCGCGAACTTCGCGTGGCTGACGCTCTTCCCGTGGTGCGCGTTCTTCACGCGGAGCACGTTCTTCGCGCGGCTTGCGCTCTTCATCGCGGCGACCGTTACGGTTGCGGCTCTGCTGGCGGCCATTGCGACGCTGTTCTTCGTTGCTGCGAGCAGGGCGCTCGGTCACTGGCTTCTCGACCACGACCGGTGCGGCTGGCTCTTCCTTGGTAGCGAACAGGCTGACCAGGGACTTCACCAGGCCTTTGAACAGGCTTGGTTCGGCCACTGGAGCCGGTGCAGCTACAGGGGCTGCGACGACTTCGGTCGGAACCGGAGCGTTGGCGCGGGCCGGGGCAGTCTTCACTGCCGCTTCCTGGCGAACCAGGGTGCGGGTGGCGGCGGTTGGCTGGACTTCTTCGGCTTCGGCGGCGGCCGCTGCGATTTCGTAGCTGGACTGGTTGGTGTTGGCTTCCGGGCTGTCATCACGCAGGCGCTGAACTTCGAAGTGTGGCGTTTCGAGGTGATCGTTCGGCAGGATGACGATGCGGGCACGGGTGCGCAGTTCGATCTTGGTGATCGAGTTGCGTTTTTCGTTGAGCAGGAAAGCGGCGACCGGAATCGGCACTTGGGCGCGCACTTCGGCGGTGCGGTCTTTCAGGGCTTCTTCTTCGATCAGGCGCAGGATCGCCAGGGACAGCGACTCGACGTCACGGATGATGCCGGTGCCGTTGCAGCGCGGGCAGACGATGCCGCTGCTTTCGCCCAGGGATGGACGCAGGCGCTGACGGGACATTTCCAGCAGGCCGAAGCGCGAGATGCGGCCGATCTGCACGCGGGCGCGGTCGGCTTCCAGGCATTCGCGGACTTTTTCTTCCACGGCGCGCTGGTTCTTGGCCGGGGTCATGTCGATGAAGTCGATGACGATCAGGCCGCCGATGTCACGCAGGCGCAGTTGGCGAGCGATTTCTTCCGCTGCTTCCAGGTTGGTCTGCAGAGCGGTTTCTTCGATGTCGCTGCCTTTGGTGGCGCGGGCCGAGTTGATGTCGATGGACACCAGGGCTTCGGTCGGATCGATGACAATAGAGCCGCCGGAAGGCAGTTCGACCACGCGCTGGAAAGCGGTCTCGATCTGGCTTTCGATCTGGAAACGATTGAACAGCGGCACGCTGTCTTCGTACAGCTTGATCTTGCTGGCGTACTGCGGCATCACCTGGCGGATGAAGGTCAGGGCTTCGTCCTGGGCTTCAACGCTGTCGATCAGCACTTCGCCGATGTCCTGGCGCAGGTAGTCGCGGATCGCGCGGATGATCACGTTACTTTCCTGGTAGATCAGGAATGGCGCGGAACGATCCAGGGACGCTTCCTTGATGGCGGTCCAGAGTTGCAGCAGGTAGTCGAGGTCCCACTGCATCTCTTCGCTGCTGCGGCCCAGGCCGGCAGTGCGCACGATCAGGCCCATGTCGGCGGGTGCCACCAGGCCGTTCAGCGCTTCACGCAGTTCGTTGCGCTCTTCGCCTTCGATGCGGCGGGAGATACCGCCGGCACGCGGGTTGTTCGGCATCAGTACCAGGTAACGGCCGGCGAGGCTGATGAAGGTGGTCAGGGCGGCGCCCTTGTTGCCACGCTCTTCTTTCTCGACCTGGACGATGACTTCCTGGCCTTCGCTCAGGACGTCCTTGATGTTGACGCGGCCTTCGGGGGCTTTCTTGAAGTATTCGCGGGAGATTTCTTTGAGGGGCAGGAAGCCGTGGCGCTCAGAGCCGAAATCGACAAAGGCAGCCTCGAGGCTTGGTTCGATGCGAGTGATGCGGCCTTTATAGATGTTGGCCTTTTTCTGCTCGCGGGCTCCGGACTCGATGTCCAGGTCGTAGAGGCGCTGGCCGTCTACCAGAGCAACACGCAACTCTTCGGGTTGAGTTGCGTTAATCAGCATTCTTTTCATGTAGTACCGTCGGTTTCCGGGCTGCCGGAAACGGCGTTCGGCACACACGACTTCTCACGGTCGGTGTCAGGTGCGTCAGGAGTGGTTGACCACTCGAGTGTCTAGCGAGGTTCGTCCGGGTAACTAAGAACGAAGTCGCGACTTACGCGTCCTGCTTGCTGTGGTGACTAAGGCACCGCTTAAGCAAAAGTCTGTCAGGAGGAGGAATCAACCGGCGACTGTGGACGAGATGAAGCGTCTTGATAAAGCCTAATGCTACACAGTCCGACGGTTGTGCATCTCCACCCTACACGTATCCCTGATAATTCGGGTGCTGCCGCGCGCAGAATCCGCAGCGGGTTGGCATTTACCGTGAACTCCGAAAGGGGAGGTCACGCATCATGGCTAAAGGCGTTGTTTCCGCAACTTTCGCTCGGGATCGTTTGTCGCTGACTGCACTTTGTGAACTGGCCGTTAATCGCTGCGTAAAAGGCGAGTAGTCACTCTGCTTTCTACGGGTTTCAGGCCTCATGTCACCTGCGCTTGTTACAACGCCGAACTCTTCCGTTAGATAGTGAAAACTGCGTAGGACGGCCTTGCGTCCTTATGAATTGCGTTGGTCAGGGCCGGCTGTTTGCCGCTGTTCCTCTGCCCAGCCGCTTTTGGCGGCGTTCGCGACTATAGCAGCAATCATTAAGTGCTTCAAATCCATAAAAAATTGTTATCATTCGCGCCATGACGACTACTGCCCCCTCGACTCCAGGCGTTCAATTGCTTGAGGTCTCGCCGGAATATGCCGGCCAACGTATTGATAACTTCCTTCTCGCCCGGCTCAAAGGCGTGCCCAAGACCTTGATTTACCGCATTTTGCGTAAAGGCGAAGTGCGAGTGAACAAGGGGCGGATCAAGCCCGAGTACAAGCTGCAAGCGGGTGATGTGGTGCGCGTGCCTCCCGTGCGTGTGCCCGAGCGCGACGAGCCGGTGCCGCTGGCTCAAGGGTTGCTGCAGCGCCTGGAAGCCTCGATCGTCTTCGAAGACAAGGCCCTGATTGTGATCAACAAGCCTGCCGGGATTGCCGTGCATGGCGGCAGCGGCTTGAATTTCGGGGTGATCGAAGCCTTTCGTCAGTTGCGCCCGGACGCCAAGGAGCTGGAGCTGGTGCATCGCCTCGATCGGGACACCTCCGGCCTGCTGATGATCGCGAAAAAACGCAGCATGCTGCGTCATCTGCATGCCGCGCTGCGGGGCGATGGCGTGGACAAGCGTTACATGGCGCTGGTCCGTGGCCATTGGGCCACGGCGGTGAAGCAGGTGCGTGCGCCGCTGCTCAAGAGCAACCTGCGCTCCGGCGAGCGCATGGTGGAGGTCAACGAAGAGGGCAAGGAGGCCTTGACCGTGTTCAAGGTGCTGCGCCGCTTCGGTGATTTCGCCACCATGGTCGAGGCCAAGCCGGTGACCGGGCGTACTCACCAGATTCGTGTGCACACCCTGCATGCCGGGCACTGTATTGCCGGTGACAGCAAGTACGGCGATGACGATTTCACTCGCGAGATCCGTGAGCTGGGCGGCAAGCGCCTGTTTCTCCATGCCTATATGTTGACTGTGCCGCTGCCCGATGGCGGCGAGCTGAAATTGCAGGCCCCGGTGGATGAGATGTGGGCCAAGACCGTGGAGCGCCTGAGTGCACCCTGATTACAAACTGCTGATCTTCGACTGGGACGGCACTCTGGCCGATTCCATTGGTCGGATTGTCGAGTCGATGCACGCATCTGCTGATCGTTCCGGCTTTCCTCGCCGCGATGACTACGTCGTCAAGGGCATTATCGGTCTGGGATTGCCAGAGGCGATTCGCACACTGTATCCGGAAATAGATGATGGGCAGTTGGTAGCCTTTCGTCAGCATTATGCGGATCACTACATTGCTCTCGAGGCAGAGCCTTCGCCTCTGTTTGCTGGTGTGATGCAGTCTCTCGACGCCTTTCGGGATGAGGGCTATCAGTTGGCTGTCGCCACTGGCAAGGCCCGGCGAGGGCTGGATCGAGTGTTGAAGGCCCATGGTTGGGAGGAGTATTTCGATATCACCCGGGCGGCCGACGAAACTGCCAGCAAGCCTCATCCGTTGATGCTGGAGGAAATCCTTGCTCATTGCGGGGTTGGGCCGCGGCAGGCTTTGATGGTTGGCGATTCGTCCTTTGATCTGTTGATGGCGCGCAATGCCGGAATGGATTCGGTGGCCGTGAGCTACGGTGCTCAGTCCATCGAGGCCTTGCAGGCATTCGAGCCTCGCTTGTCCATCGACCGTTTTCCTCAATTGCACGCCTGGCTGAGCCAGGGTGCCGATTAAGTTTTTGCTGGGGTAGTAGGCATGACCGACGAATGGAAGGCGCCGAGCAAGGCGGGCGCTGAAGGTGGTGATGATAAAAGCTGGAAACTGCTGGAGAAGACGCTGTTGGCCAGTGTCCAGGAACAGCGTCGCTCGCGGCGCTGGGGCATTTTCTTCAAGCTGTTGACCTTTGTTTACCTGTTCGCGGCGCTGGCGTTGTTCACGCCGCTGATGACCATGGAAAAGAATGCCACTCGTGGCGGTAGCTACACCGCGGTGATCGATATCACGGGGGTGATTGCCGACAAGGAATCGGCCAGTGCTGACAATATTGTCGGCAGTCTGCGTACTGCGTTCGATGATCCCAAGGTCAAGGGCATTGTGCTGCGTATCAACAGCCCTGGCGGCAGCCCGGTGCAGTCCGGCTACGTCTATGACGAGATTCGTCGTCTGCGGGCTTTGCACAAGGACACCAAGGTCTACGCGGTAATCTCGGATCTCGGGGCGTCGGGTGCTTACTACATCGCCAGCGCTGCTGACGAGATCTATGCCGACAAGGCGAGCCTGGTGGGTTCCATTGGTGTGACGGCGGCCGGCTACGGCTTTGTCGGCACCATGGAGAAGCTGGGGGTTGAGCGTCGCACCTATACCTCGGGCGAGCACAAGTCGTTCCTGGACCCGTTCCAGCCGCAAAAGCCTGAAGAGACCCAGTTCTGGCAGGGCGTGCTGGACACCACTCATCGCCAGTTCATTGCCAGCGTCAAGCAGGGCCGTGGCGATCGCCTGAAGGACAAGGAGCATCCGGAGCTGTTCTCCGGCCTGGTATGGTCGGGCGAGCAGGCGCTGCAATTGGGGTTGATCGATGGCCTGGGCAATACCAGTTCGGTGGCGCGGGATGTGATTGGCGAGAAAGAGGTGGTGGACTTTACCGTCCAGGAATCGCCATTTGATCGCTTCTCGAAGAAGCTCGGTGCCAGCGTGGCAGAGCAGATCGCCATGTGGATGGGCTTTCAGGGCCCAACCTTGCGCTGATCGGGTGTTGCTCAATAAAAAGCCGGCTTGAGTGCCGGCTTTTTTATGGCGGCTCAGGGTGTCTCTACGCCCTCGGCCAGCAGCATGTCCACGAGGCGGATCAGTGGCAGGCCTATAAGGCTGGTGGCGTCGCTGCCGGCGGTGCTCTGGAACAGGCTGACCCCCAGGCCTTCGGCCTTGAAGCTGCCGGCGCAATCATAGGGCTGTTCGGCGTGCAGGTAGCGTTCGATGCGGGTGCTGTCCAGGGTGCGCATGTTGACCGTGAACGGGACGCAGTCGACCTGGCAGTGGCCAGTCTGGCTGTTGAGCAGGGCCAGGCCGGTGAGGAAGGTCACGCTGGCGCCGCTGGCGTCCAGCAGTTGCTGGCGGGCTTTTTCGAAGGTATGGGGTTTGCCGATGATGCGCTCGCCGAGCACCGCGACCTGGTCGGAACCGATGATCAGGTGTGCTGGATGGCTGCTTGCCAGGGCGCGGGCCTTTTCCTCGGCCAGGCGTTTCACCAGGGCCGTGGCAGACTCTCCGGGACGATGGCTTTCGTCGATGTCAGGAGAGCTGCAGGTGAAGGGCAGGCGCAGGCGGGACAGCAATTCCCGGCGGTAGGCCGAGCTTGAGGCGAGTAATAAAGGCAGCATGTGCGTCTCCTGAGGCAGGCCGGGAATTCTAGCGAGGCTTGCAAGTGACGGACAGGGCTGAATTTCCTTTGACATGGCCTGGGGCATCCCTATAATGCTGCGCCTATGTTGAATGACCCGATTCCACCTCACGTTGACCCGCGCAAATTGGCTGACCGTGGCACCACCCTTCAAGGTGAGCTGCTGCTGGCCGATTTGGAGAGACTCTGCGACCCGCTTTCCGACAATGTCGGTACGGTGCAGGCTAAATTCGTTTTCGAGCGTGACGAACGTAAAGCTGTAGTTATCCACAGCTCCATCGACGTCGAAGTCAAAATGGTTTGCCAGCGTTGTCTTGAGCTGGTCACCCTGCCGATCCACAGTGAGTGCAGTTACGCTGTGGTGAAGGAGGGTGCGAATACCCAGTCGTTGCCGAAAGGTTATGACGTGCTGGAACTGGGCGAAGATCCTTTGGATCTGCAGGCGTTGGTCGAGGAAGAGCTTTTGCTTGCCTTGCCAATCGTGCCTGCTCATCATCCGGAAGAATGCCAGCAGCCGGCGGGGCTCGATGAGCCCGAACCGAGCGAGGACGAGGTAACGCGGTCCAACCCGTTCAGTGTATTGGCGCAGTTAAAGCGTGACCCAAACGTTTAGGAGTTAATCAATTATGGCTGTTCAGCAGAACAAAAAATCCCGCTCTGCCCGTGACATGCGTCGTTCCCACGATGCTCTCGAGGCTAGCACCCTGTCCGTAGAAAAGACCACCGGTGAAGTTCACCTGCGTCACCACGTATCGCCAGAAGGCGTATACCGTGGTCGTAAAGTGATCGACAAGGGCGCTGACGAGTAATCCTTGTCCGCTCAAGTCATCGCGATTGACGCAATGGGCGGGGACTTCGGTCCCCGCAGCATTGTTCAGGCGAGTATTGCTTGTCTGTCTGCTACCCCCTCGCTGCACCTGACCTTGGTTGGTCAACCCTCCCTTCTTGAAGAACTGATTTCCGGTCAAACGGCTGTGGATCGCGCGCGCCTGACGATTACCCCTGCAAGCGAGGTGATCACCATGGACGAAAAGCCTTCCCAGGCCCTGCGGGGCAAGCCGGACTCTTCGATGCGGGTGGCCCTTGAGCTGTTGCGCGATGAGAAGGTCCAGGCCTGCGTCAGTGCCGGTAATACCGGTGCGCTGATGGCGCTGTCGCGTTATGTGCTGAAAACCCTGCCCGGAATCGATCGGCCGGCGATGGTGGCTGCCATCCCGACTCAGCGTGGCTATTGCCAATTGCTGGACCTGGGAGCCAACGTCGATTGCAGTGCCGAGCACCTGTTGCAGTTCGCCATCATGGGCTCGGTTGCGGCGGAAACCCTGGGCATCGTGCGGCCGCGGGTGGCCTTGCTGAATATCGGCACCGAGGACATCAAGGGCAACCAGCAGGTCAAGCTGGCGGCGAGCTTGCTGCAGCAGGCCCGCGGCCTCAACTACATCGGTTTCGTCGAGGGCGATGGGTTGTATCGGGGCGAGGCGGACGTGGTGGTGTGCGACGGTTTTGTCGGCAACATCCTGCTCAAGTCCAGCGAGGGGCTGGCGACCATGATTGCCGCTCGTATAGAAGCCTTGTTCAGGCAGAATCTGCTGTCCCGGGCTGTTGGGGCACTGGCCTTGCCGCTGATGCGCAGGTTGCAGGCGGATCTGGCGCCGGCGCGGCACAACGGTGCGAGTTTCCTCGGCTTGCAGGGGATCGTGGTGAAAAGCCATGGTTCTGCAGGCGTTCAAGGTTTCCAGAGTGCCATTCAGCGGGCGTTGATCGAGATCCAGGAAGACCTGCCGCGCCGCTTGCATGGGCGTCTTGAAGACTTGTTGCTTTAGGCGTTTTCCCTGTGGAGTGCTTAAATGTGACCGCTCAGTTCAATTGGCCATCCAACTGTCAGTTTCTTGCGTCCACACACGGTGTGACGTCAATTCTCCGACGACAAGATCATTAGGGGCTTGTTACATGTCTGCATCCCTCGCATTCGTCTTTCCAGGACAGGGCTCGCAGTCCCTCGGCATGTTGGCCGAGCTGGGCGCGCAGTACCCACTGATCCTCGATACGTTCAAAGAAGCCTCCGATGCTCTGGGCTACGACCTCTGGGCTCTGACCCAGGAAGGTCCTGCAGAGCTGCTCAATCAAACCGACAAGACCCAGCCGGCCATCCTTACCGCGTCCATCGCCCTGTGGCGTGTATGGCTGGCCGAAGGTGGCGCGCGCCCGGCTTTCGTCGCCGGTCACAGCCTGGGTGAATACAGTGCCCTGGTCGCCGCTGGCAGCCTGACCCTGGGTGAAGCGGCCAAGCTGGTCGAGCGTCGTGGCCAGTTGATGCAGGAAGCCGTGCCGGCAGGGCAGGGCGGCATGGCTGCAATTCTCGGCCTGGAAGATGCCGATGTGGTCGCCGCCTGTGCTGAAGCCGCGCAGGGCGAGGTGGTCAGCGCCGTGAACTACAACTCCCCTGGCCAGGTGGTGATCGCCGGGGCTAAGGCGGCTGTGGATCGCGCGATCGAGGGCTGCAAGGCGCGGGGCGCCAAGCGCGCCATGCCGCTGCCGGTCAGCGTGCCTTCCCACTGTGAGCTGATGCGCCCGGCCGCCGAGCGCTTTGCCGAGTCGATCGCTGCGATCAACTGGCAGGCACCGCAGATTCCATTGGTACAGAACGTCAGCGCCGCTGTGGCCGCCGACCTGGACACCCTCAAGCGCGACCTGCTGGAGCAGTTGTACAAGCCGGTGCGTTGGGTCGAGTCGGTCCAGACTCTGGCAGCCAATGGCGCCACCGAGCTGGTCGAGTGCGGTCCGGGCAAGGTCCTGGCCGGCCTCAACAAGCGCTGCGCCGAAGGCGTGTCGACCTCTAACCTGAACACCCCAGATGCTTTCGCTGCCGCCCGTGCAGCGTTGGCCTGAACTAGGAGAAGCTTGCATGAGTCTGCAAGGTAAAGTTGCACTGGTGACCGGCGCCAGCCGTGGTATCGGCCAGGCCATCGCGCTTGAGCTGGGGCGTATGGGCGCCACCGTGGTGGGTACCGCCACGTCCGCTTCGGGTGCCGAGCGCATTGCTGCCACCCTCAAGGAAAATGGCATCCAGGGCACTGGCCTTGAGCTGAACGTTACCAGTGACGAGTCCGTGGCTGCAGCCCTGGCCAGCATCACCGAGCAGTTTGGTGCGCCGGCGATCCTGGTGAACAACGCCGGCATCACTCGCGACAACCTGATGATGCGCATGAAAGATGACGAGTGGTACGACGTGGTCGATACCAACCTGAACAGCCTGTATCGCCTGTCCAAGGGCGTTCTGCGTGGCATGACCAAGGCTCGTTGGGGTCGAATTATCAGTATCGGCTCGGTTGTGGGTGCCATGGGCAACGCAGGCCAAGTAAACTACGCGGCCGCCAAGGCCGGTCTCGAAGGTTTCAGCCGTGCCCTGGCCCGTGAAGTGGGTTCGCGGTCGATCACGGTGAACTCGGTTGCTCCAGGTTTTATCGACACCGATATGACCCGCGAACTGCCGCAAGCGCAGCGTGAAGCACTGCTGACGCAAATTCCGCTGGGTCGTCTGGGCCAGGCTCAAGAGATCGCGCAAGTGGTCGCTTTTCTGGCATCCGACGGTGCGGCATACGTTACCGGGGCTACAATCCCGGTCAACGGCGGGATGTATATGTGAGTCAAATGTGACGGATTGCTTCAAAAAAATGTCATACGAGCTGTCTAAAATCCGTTATAAAGCTGCAATCAATTTATAGGCAGATGGCCAAAGGGTTTGAGGGACAAAGCTTTCAGTTGAAAAGCTGAAAAGCCTTTCTATACACTTACCCACTGGCCAGCTGCCTGAATTTGTCCATTAGGAGTGAAAACAAGGTATGAGCACCATCGAAGAGCGCGTCAAGAAAATCGTTGCTGAGCAACTGGGCGTTAAAGAAGAAGAAGTTGTTAACACCGCTTCCTTCGTTGAAGACCTGGGTGCCGACTCCCTTGACACCGTTGAGCTGGTGATGGCTCTGGAAGAGGAATTCGAGACCGAAATCCCTGACGAAGAAGCTGAAAAGATCACTACCGTTCAAGCAGCTATCGACTACGTTACCAGCCACCAGGCTTAATCGTTTGTAGTCGTCTTTTGCTGTCATGGAAAAACCGCACTGCCGTTACGGCGTGCGGTTTTTTCTTTAGGCCTGATACAAAGTGTCGTCATTAGAAAAAGGAGAGTGCTGTGTCGCGTAGACGCGTCGTAGTCACCGGTATGGGTATGTTGTCGCCACTGGGTACGGATGTGCCAAGCAGCTGGCAGGGCATTCTGGCTGGCCAAAGTGGCATCGGTCTGATCGAACACACCGACCTTTCTGCCTATTCCACCCGTTTTGGCGGCTCGGTAAAGGGCTTCAATGTCGAGGAATACCTGTCGGTCAAAGAGGCCCGCAAACTCGACCTGTTCATTCAATACGGCCTGGCAGCCGGTTTCCAGGCGGTACGCAACGCCGGTCTGGAAGTCACCGATGCCAACCGTGAACGCATCGGCGTGGCCATGGGCTCGGGTATTGGCGGTTTGACCAATATCGAGGAAACCAGCCGCATCCTGCACGATTCCGGCCCACGACGGATTTCTCCGTTCTTCGTGCCTGGCTCGATCATCAACATGATTTCCGGTTTCCTGTCCATCCACTTGGGTGCCCAGGGGCCGAACTACGCCATTTCCACTGCGTGCACCACCGGTACCCACTGCATCGGCATGGCTGCGCGCAACATCGCCTACGGCGAAGCCGATGTGATGATCGCCGGCGGTGCTGAAATGGCTGCCTGTGGCCTGGGCATGGGCGGCTTCGGTGCGTCCCGTGCACTGTCGACCCGCAACGACGAGCCGACCCGCGCCAGCCGTCCCTGGGACAAGGGGCGTGATGGCTTCGTCCTGTCCGACGGCGCCGGCGCCCTGGTTCTGGAAGAGCTGGAGCACGCCAAGGCTCGTGGGGCCACCATCTATGCGGAGCTGATCGGCTTCGGCATGAGCGGTGACGCCTATCACATGACGTCGCCTCCCGCCGATGGTGCCGGTGCTGCGCGCTGCATCGCCAATGCCCTGCGCGACGCCAAGCTCAACGTGGACCAGGTGCAGTACATCAACGCCCATGGCACTTCGACCCCGGCCGGCGACCTGGCCGAGGCCGAAGCGATCAAGAGCGTGTTCGGCGATCACGCCTACAAGCTGGCGGTCAGTTCCACCAAGTCCATGACGGGTCACCTGTTGGGTGCCGCGGGGGCGATCGAGGCGATCTTCAGTGTGCTGGCAATCAACAGCCAGGCCGCGCCGCCCACCATCAACCTGGATGAGCCGGATGAAGGCTGCGATCTCGATTTCGTGCCGCACACCGCGCGCAGCATGGACATCGACGTAGTACTGTCCAACTCCTTCGGTTTTGGTGGCACCAACGGCTCCCTGGTGTTCCGCCGGTTCTCCGAGTGATGCACAGCTGGGTCGATGGTCAGCCGGCTGACGCACTGTCGCTCAAGAACCGCGGCCTGGCTTACGGTGATGGTCTGTTCGAGACCATTGCCGTCAAATCCGGGCGCCCGCAGCTGCTGGAGCGGCATCTGCAGCGTCTGACCGAAGGATGCCGGCGCCTGGCGCTGACGGCGGATCAAGCCCTGATCCGCAGTGAGCTGCAGGCGTATGCGGCGGCTTTGGGGGAGGGTGTGCTCAAGCTGATCCTCACCCGGGGCGACAGCCAGCGCGGCTATGCCGCCGATCCTGCAACCGCTGCACGGCGTATTCTCCAGGGCTCCGCATTGCCGGTGTATCCCCTGGCCCATGCCGAGCAAGGCATTCGTCTGTTTCCCTGTACCACGCGCCTGGCCGAGCAGCCGCTGCTGGCCGGCCTCAAGCACCTCAATCGTCTGGAGCAGGTTCTGGCTCGTGCCGAGTGGCGTGATGCCGAGCATGCCGAAGGCTTGATGCGAGATACCTCTGGGCGAGTTATCGAAGGCGTGTTCAGCAACCTGTTCCTGGTCAGCCAGGGGCGGCTGCTGACGGCTGACCTCGGTCGCTGCGGCGTGGCCGGGGTGATGCGCGCTGAAATATTGTTTCAGGCCGAGTCATTGGGCATCCCCGCGCAAGTCGGGGATATCAGTCTCGATCAACTGCAACAGGCTGATGAAGTCTTTGTCTGCAACAGTGTCTATGGCGTCTGGCCAGTGCTTGGCTGTGCCGGGATGAGCTGGTCGGCGGGTGCGCTCACCCGTAAACTGCAGGGCATTACCCGCGCACTACTGGATGCTTGATTCGTGAGACGTAAATTACTGCTCCTGCTGGAAACCGGACTGGTCCTGGCAGGACTGCTGTTGGGTGCGAGTGCCTGGAAACTGCACTCGGCCCTGGAACAACCGCTGAACCTGAGCCAGGAACAGTTGCTCGATGTTCCCGCCGGCTCGACGCCCACCGGCACCTTCAATCGTCTGCAAGCCGAGGGTGTGCTCGATGATGCCTTCTGGCTGCGCCTTTACTGGCGCTTCAATATGGCGGGCCAGCCTCTGCACAGCGGCGAGTACCGCATGACCCCAGGCATGACTGCCGAAGGCCTGATCGGCCTCTGGCAGCGCGGTGAGGTGGTGCAGTACAGCCTGACCCTGGTGGAAGGCTGGAATTTCCGCCAGGTACGCAGCGCCCTGGCCAAGAGCGAAAAATTGCAGCAGACCCTGACGGGGCTCAGCGACAGCCAGGTGATGGAAAAGCTCGGGCATCCCGGGGTTTTCCCTGAAGGGCGTTTCTTCCCTGACACCTATCGTTTCGTTCGGGGCATGACCGACGCCGAGCTCCTGGAAAAAGCCTACGACCGCCTGGACGATGTGCTGGCCAAGGAGTGGAGCAAGCGTGCCGACGATGCGCCTTACAGCGATCCTTATCAGGCGCTGATCATGGCCTCGCTGGTGGAGAAGGAAACCGGCGTACCCCAGGAGCGTGGGCAGATCGCAGGCGTGTTCGTGCGTCGCATGCAGATTGGCATGCTGCTGCAGACCGATCCTACGGTGATCTACGGCCTCGGTGAGCGTTACACCGGCAAGTTGACCCGGGCTCATCTCAAGGAAGCCACGCCCTATAACACCTACGTGATTGCCGGCCTGCCGCCGACGCCGATCGCCATGGTCGGACGCGAGGCGATTCACGCCGCCCTCAACCCGGTGCCCGGCAAGAGCCTGTATTTTGTCGCGCGGGGCGACGGCAGCCATGTGTTCTCCGATGACCTGGATGCCCACAACAGCGCGGTGCGCGAGTTTCAGCTCAAGCGTCGCGCCGACTACCGTTCCAGCCCGGCCCCAGCCGCCACGCCAGCGGTTCCCGAAGCGGCAGGTCAGGCACCGGAGACGCCTGCAGCCCCTGGCCCGGAGACGGCTCCGGCAAGCGCCCCGCAAGCTGCGCCCGAGCCGGCTGCGACTCCGGCTCCTGCCGAGCCTGTGCCCGAGCCCGCGGCGAAAAGCCCGCAATGACATTGATTAAGGACTGCCCGTGACTGGCTTGTTTATTACCCTGGAAGGCCCGGAAGGCGCGGGCAAAAGCACCAATCGCGAGTACCTCGCCGAGCGCCTGCGCGCTGCGGGGATCGAGGTGCTGTTGACCCGTGAGCCCGGTGGCACGCCGCTGGCCGAGCGGATTCGCGATGTACTGCTGACCCCGGTGGAAGAGGTCATGAATGCCGATACCGAGCTGTTGCTGGTGTTCGCCGCGCGTGCCCAGCACCTGGCAACGGTGATTCGCCCGGCCCTGGAGCGCGGTGCGGTGGTGCTGTGCGACCGTTTCACCGACTCCACCTACGCCTACCAGGGCGCGGGCCGCGGCCTGAGCCTTGTGCGCATTGCTGCGCTGGAGGATTTCGTTCAGGGCGAGTTGCGCCCCGACCTGACCCTGGTCTTCGACCTGCCGGTGGATGTCGGCCTGGCGCGAGCCAGTGCCCGTGGCCGGCTGGATCGCTTCGAGCAGGAAGGCCAGGCCTTCTTCCAGAAGGTTCGCGAAGCCTTCCTGGCCCGCGCCGCAGCGGCGCCGCAGCGTTATGTGCTGGTGGATGCGGCGCAGCCCCTGGCCCAGGTCCAGCAGTCCCTGGACAGCTTGTTGCCGCAGTTGCTGGAGCGCGCCCGTGGCTGAAGTCTTCCCCTGGCAGGACAGCCTCTGGCAGCAATTGGCGGGGCGTACCCAGCATGCCCATGCCTACCTGTTGCATGGCCCGGCGGGTATCGGCAAGCGGGCCCTGGCCGAGCGGCTGATGGCGCGCTTGCTGTGCCAGCGCCCGGAAGGCCTGGACGCCTGTGGTCAATGCAAGTCCTGCCTGTTGCTGTTGGCCGGCAGCCACCCGGACAACTACGTGCTGGAGCCGGAGGAAGCGGACAAGGCGATCAAGGTCGACCAGGTCCGCGAACTGGTGAGCTTCGTGGTCCAGACAGCCCAGTTGGGGGGGCGCAAGGTGGTGCTGATCGAGCCGGTGGAGTCGATGAATATCAACGCCGCCAACGCCCTGCTCAAGAGTCTCGAGGAGCCTTCCGGCAACACTGTGCTGTTGCTGGTAAGCCACCAGCCCAGCCGGTTGTTGCCCACGATCAAGAGCCGTTGCGTGCAGCAGGCCTGTCCGCTGCCCAGCGAGGCCATGAGCCTTGAGTGGCTGGCCCAGGCCCTGCCTGATTGCTCCGAGGAGGAGCGGGTGGAGCTCTTGACCCTGGCTGCCGGTTCGCCGCTGGCAGCGGTCAGCCTGCAGGCCCAGGGTGTTCGCGAGCAGCGGGCGCAAGTGGTGGAAGGGGTGAAGAAGCTGCTGAAACAGCAGCAGTCGCCCACGCAACTGGCCGAATCCTGGAGTGCCATTCCCTTGTTGCTGCTGTTCGACTGGTTCTGCGACTGGTCGAACCTGGTCCTGCGCTATCAACTGACCCAGGATGAGCAGGGACTGGGCCTGCAAGACATGCGCAAGGTGCTGCAATACCTGGCGCAGAAGTCCGCCCAGGCCAAGGTGCTGAACATCCAGGACTGGATCCTCGCCCAGCGCCAGAAGGTCCTGAGCAAGGCCAACCTCAACCGCGTGCTGTTGCTGGAAGCCTTGCTGGTGCAGTGGGCGGCCCTGCCTACCCAGAATTGACCCGCAGCGCCTAGACTCAGCGTTGTTTCCGCCCGGGCGCCACAACCCGGGCCTTTCATTGATCGGATGTAGTTGTAGCCTCCTATGCTCGTAGATTCCCATTGCCACCTTGACCGCCTCGACCTCGCCGCTCATGACGGCTCCCTGGATGCCGCGCTGGCTGCTGCCCGCCAGCGGGGGGTAGGGCACTTCCTGTGCATCGGTGTCAGCGCCGACAACGCGGCGGACGTCAAGGCCCTGGCCGATCGTTATGACGATGTCGACTGCTCGGTGGGCGTGCATCCGCTGGATGTGCAGCCCGGCGCAGCGCCGGCCCTGGACTGGCTGCTGGATGAACTGAATCACCCCCGGGTAGTGGCCATTGGCGAGACTGGCCTGGACTATCACTACGAGCCGGAAGCCGCCGAGCTGCAGCAGGAATCCTTCCGCCTGCACCTGCAGGCCGCCCAGCAGACCGGCAAACCGGTGGTGGTGCACACCCGCGGCGCCCGCGCCGACACCCTGGCACTGTTGCGCGAGGCGGCATTGCCCAATGCCGGTGTGCTGCATTGCTTCACCGAAGACTGGGAAATGGCCAAGGCGGCCCTGGACCTGGGTTTCTATATTTCCCTCTCGGGGATTGTCACCTTCCGCAATGCCGATGCCCTGCGGGACGTGGCCCGACAGGTGCCGGCCGACCGCCTGCTGGTGGAGACCGATTCGCCTTACCTGGCGCCGATCCCCTATCGTGGCAAGCCCAACCTGCCGCAGTACGTGCGCGAGGTGGCGGAGTTCCTGGCGATGCTGCGGGGCGAAAGCTATGAAGCCTTTGCCCAGCAAACCACGGCCAACTTCAAGCGCCTGTTCCCCTTGGCGCGGGTCAAGGGCTGAGCCTGGGTCGTACGGTGCACTGGCGCTGAATGGCGGGCAAAAAAAAACCCGGGTTCTGGGGGGTGAATCCGGGTTAAGACCATTAGGAGTAAAACTAAGGCACGCGGTCCTTCGGTACCTTGATCGGCGTTTCACTTGGGGGAGATGTCCCGCCGACAGTTGAAGTATTGATCACTATTGCATTCAGTCCAGTTGCCCCTGCTCGTTTTTTAAACAAATTTGGAATACGCGCGCTTCGCTTGAGTTCTCATTTGGGTTGCCTGTATCGCAATTTTCGACGCGATCGCTGAATATCACCTGATTTTTAGCCGATAAGACTAAAAATAGCCGCATTTTCCTGAAGGTTGCCTACATAATCTGTTGCAGTTTGCGGTACCTGTCCGGCTGGCAGTTATCAACGCCATCGATACTTTCGGATTATTCTTCCGCTCTTCTAGGGCTTCTCTGATGCTGTGGGACGGCAGTTGCATTGGCCCCCGCTGAGCGACGAATCAGCCGGGCAATGATGAAATTGCGACTTATCGAGGTCTTTGCGTCGCACGCAGGGCGTGGGGCAATCCAGGGTGCTGGTTGCGGGAAAAACCAGACTTCGCGGTCTGATCCGGAGCTTGGCGGCTGTGGAAGTTTGCTATTTGAACCCTGGCCCGGCCCCGTATTCACGGGATTTCCCTGGCTTTTGGCGCCTGTCTGGAAGGTTCTGACGGGGCGGCTTTTGCGCCAGAAACACCAGCAACGATGGATGATCCGTGCATTTTGGCGCAAGTTAGGCATAATACGCGGCTTCGATTTTGACCCCGAACAGACCTTTTCTTATGCAGAAAGAACCTCGTAAGGTCCGTGAGTTTCGTCGCCGCGAGCAAGAAATTCTCGATACCGCGCTCAAGCTGTTCCTCGAACAAGGTGAAGACAGTGTCACCGTCGAGATGATTGCGGATGCCGTGGGTATCGGCAAAGGGACCATCTATAAGCATTTCAAGTCCAAGGCGGAGATCTACCTGCGCCTGATGCTCGACTACGAGCGCGACCTGAACGAGCTGCTGCACTCGGCCGACGTCGACAAGGACAAGGAAGCCCTGTCCCGGGCCTACTTCGAATTCCGCATGCGTGACCCGCAGCGCTATCGGTTGTTCGACCGCCTGGAAGAGAAGGTGGTCAAGGGCAACCAGGTGCCGGAGATGGTCGAGGAACTGCACAAGATCCGCGCGTCCAACTTCGAGCGCCTGACCCTGCTGATCAAGGGTCGCATCAGTGAAGGCAAGCTTGAAGACGTGCCGCCGTACTTCCACTACTGTGCCTCGTGGGCGCTGGTGCATGGTGCGGTTGCGCTGTACCACTCGCCGTTCTGGAGCAATGTGCTGGAAGATCAGGAAGGCTTCTTCCAGTTCCTGATGGACATCGGTGTGCGCATGGGCAACAAGCGCAAGCGCGACCCCGACACCTCGAACAGCTAAGGCATTCAGCCGCTGTATTGCGCCATCGACAAACTGTATGGCGCAGTGTCCGAGGAATATACTCAGGCATGGGACTTGCCAAAACCTGATTTTTGGGTCAGGTTTTGCCCGGTTCTCCCTTCCTACGCCGGAGTCATCCATGATCGTTGATCGTCAAGGCAGGCGCTTTCGCAACTTGCGGATCAGTCTGACGTCTGCCTGCAACTACGCCTGTACCTACTGCGTGCCCAACGGCAAGCGGCTGGTGGCTGCCCAGGACGAGTTGTCGGCCGAGGCAATGGCTCGCGGCGTGGCGTACCTGATGGAAGCGGCGGGCATCGAGCGCTTGCGCATCACCGGTGGCGAACCCCTGGTCAGTCCCAAGCTGGAAGCCTTCATGGGCGCGGTGGGGCGCATGGGGCTGGACGACATCAGCCTGACCACCAATGGCCAATTGCTTGCGCGCAAGCTGCCGTTGCTGGTGGAGGCCGGTATCCGCCGGATCAACGTTTCCCTCGATACCCTGGATGCGACGGCTTTTCGCAGCATTGCCCGTGGCGGCGACCTGGCCACGGTGCTCGATGGCATGCAGCAAGCCCGCAGTGCCGGTTTGAAGATCAAGGTCAACATGGTGCCGTTGCGCGGGCAGAACCTGGATCAGGTGATGCCGTTGCTGGATTACTGCCTGGAACGGGGTTACGAGCTGCGTTTCATCGAGCTGATGCGCATGGGCCACCTGGCCAATGATGGCAACGCTTTCCTGCAGCAGTTTGTCAGCCTGCAACAGTTGCTGGACCTGATCGGCCAGCGCTACGAATACCTTCAGGCCGATGCGCCGGTGGATGCTACCGCGGTGCGCTACGCCATTCCCGGGCACGGTCATTTCGGCGTGATCGCCAACGAAAGCGTGCCGTTCTGCCGCACCTGTTCGCGTTTGCGGCTGTCCTCCACGGGCTGGCTGCACGGCTGCCTTTCTTCGAGCAATCGTCACTATGTCGGCGACCTGCTGGACAAGCCGCGCCATCAGGCTCTGCCGGCCATGCAGCGGCTGCTGGTCAAGGCCTTGGGGGACAAGCAGGAGCTGGCCTTTTCCGGTGGAGCCACGGTGATGAAGATCATTGGCGGCTGAGGTGCTTTGCCGACGAATTCCCTTCCTTGGCGGAGCTGGCGCGGAAGCTGCATCCCGTGGCCATTCGCCGGTTTTCCGTCACCGGATTTTGGAGGGTAGGATGCGTAGCCTGGTTTTGCTGCTGGCCTTTTTGGCACTCGGCGGCTGCATGAATGTCAGTGATATGGGCGAAGGGGTGCGCTATCACCTGAGTGATGCGGGGGTGCTCGATCACAGTGATACACGCCGCACCAGCTCGTTCCGCATTCAACCGGATTCGTTCATTTTCATTGCCCAGGGGCATTTCGTACCGCCGGGTGGCGCTTATCCGCGGCCCAACGTGGTAGCCGAGGAAGCCTTCAACGGCTTTGTCGAGTATTTCCCCATGGTGCGTCGGGCCAAGGCGCCCGAGGGCCTGAATGAAGCCATGGCCGAAGCCCGGGAAGCGGGGGCGCACTATCTGCTCTACGCCCGTTTCGCCAAGGCCGATGACCGTATCGGTAACTCTGACGAGTGGCTGGATCAGGAAGCCGTGGACCGCCTGGGGGTGGATACCAGTACCATCCAGATCATGTTGATCGAAACCAGTACCCAGTACCTGATCGATTCCGCGCGGATTCGCAGCCGTGGCGGTTTACTGACGTTCCACGACAACAAGCCACAGGATCTGCTTGGTCCGCCGTTGCAGCAATACGCGCGCGGCCTGCTGGGCCTGAGCGACTGATTGAGGGAGGAGAGCGGTATGAGTGGTCCAGGCAAGGCCAACGACCTGTTGGCGCAGATTCCCAAGGCTGAAAAAGGCCTGCCGCCGGTCCACCTGTGGAACCCCGACTTCTGCGGCGATATTGACATGCGCATCGCCCGCGACGGCACCTGGTATTACCTGGGTACGCCGATCGGCCGCAAACCCATGGTCAAGCTGTTCTCCACCATCATTCGCCGCGATGGCGATGACTATTTCCTCATCACTCCGGTGGAGAAGGTCGGCATCAAGGTCGATGACGCACCCTTCGTCGCCGTGACCCTGGAGGTCGAAGGGCAGGGCGAGGCTCAGGTGCTGCGCTTTTCTACCAACGTCGAGGAGCAGGTGGTCGCCAATGATGAGCACCCGCTGCGGGTGGTGATCGACCCCCTGACCCAGGAACCGGCGCCTTACATTCTGGTTCGACACAATCTTGAAGCGCTGATCCATCGCAACGTCTTCTACCAACTGGTGGAGCTGGCGCAGGCCCGCCAGATCGACGGCCAGAATTGGCTGGGGGTGTGGAGTTGCGGGGTGTTCTTTCCCATTGGTCTTGAACCCTGACGGGCGTTTCAGACGGCTGTAAGAAGATATTTCTTGCTCTGGCTCGGGCCTTTCATGTATCAAGCCGGACATGATCAAACATGTCCGATTCGATAAGAAAACAAGGGTGGTCGACGAGTTGATCCGGCGTATTGAAAGCGGCCTGTTGGAGGACGGCTTTCAACTGCCGGGCGAGCATCAGTTGGCCGAAGAGTTCGGTGTCAGCCGTGGCACCTTGCGCGAGGCCCTGGCCGAGCTCAAGCGGCGCAACTACATCGCCACGCAAAGCGGCGTAGGCTCCATCGTCACCTTCGACGGTGTTGCCCTGGATCAGCATCATGGCTGGGCCCAGGCCCTGGCCGACAGCGGTGCGCTGGTCAACACCGAGGTGCTGCGCCTGGAGGCGATCCAGCGCCCGGACCTCAAGCATCGCCTGGGCACCGACCAGTTCATCGCCCTCGATCGCCGGCGCCGCAGCACCGATGGCCGGGTGCTGTCCCTGGAGCGCTCTCTGATCCCGGCTTCCGGCGAGCTGGAAGGCCTGCCTAGGGTCGGCCTGATCGATGATTCCCTGACCATTACCCTGGCCGCCTACGGTTATATCGGCGAGCGCGGCGATCAGTGGATCGGCGCCGAGCCCTTGAATGCTGAAGATGCCCAATTGCTCGGACGTGCGCCGGGCGAAGTCTTCCTCAAGGCCCTGCGTACCACCTACGACCGCCAGGGGCGCTTTATGGAGCAGGTCGAAAGCCTGCTGGACCCGCAGCATTTTCGCATGCACCTGCAGTTCGGAGAGCCGCGGTGAATGCATTGCAGCGCGCCCTGGGCGCCTTCTACGGGCTGGCCCTGGGCGATGCGCTGGGCATGCCGACCCAATCCTTGAGCCGGGAACAGATCCAGCAGCGCTTCGGCGTCATTCGCACCCTGGAGGACGCCGGCCCGGACCAGCCGATTGCCGCGAACATGCCCCGGGGCTCCATTACCGACGATACCGAGCAGGCGATCCTGGTGGCTCGCCTGTTGGTCCGGGGGCAGGGCCGGATCGCTCCGGCGGCCCTGGCCCAGAGCCTGATCGAGTGGGAGGCGCAGATGCAGGCCAAGGGTTCCCAGGATCTGCTGGGGCCTTCCACCAAACGCGCCATTGAAGTGATCCTCGCCGGGGAGTCCGTTGAAGAGGCGGGCCGCTATGGCACCACCAATGGCGCCGCCATGCGCATCACGCCGGTGGGCATCGCCGCCGATGTGGCTCGGCCCGAGACGTTTCTGCAGGCGGTGGTCGAGGCCTGCCAGGTGACGCACAACACCAGCCTGGGCATTGCCAGCGCGGCGGCGGTGGCGGCGGTGGTGTCCGCCGGAATCAACGGCCAGCCTCTGGCCGAAGCCTTGGCACTTGGTGTGCAGGTCGCCTGGCAGGCCCAGGCCCAGGGGCACTGGGTAGCGGGTGCCACCATCGGTGCTCGCTTGGACTGGACCGGCACCCTGCGTGTCGACGGCGACCGGGAAGGCTTTGCGCGGATGCTCTACGAGCTGATCGGCACCTCGGTGGCTTCCCAGGAATCGGTGGTGGTGAGTTTCGCCCTGGCCCGACAAGTGGCCCTGGGGCAATTGCCGGCCTTCGAGGCACTGTGCATGGCCGCGGGCCTTGGGGGCGACACCGACACTATCGCGGCGATTCTCGGTGCCATGCTCGGCGCTTGCCTGGGGATGGAGATCTGGCCTGGCGAACTGATCGGGCAGGTGCGAAAGGTCAATGAGCTGGACCTGCAGCCTCTGGTGGAACAGCTGCTGGCGCTGCGTTGAGCCGCCTTTAAGGTACTGGCCGCGGTGTGCGGCCATGTTGCCGATCGCTATGGAAAGCTATGACACGGCCAGGAATGCCGGGATGTTCTGTGACTTCCGAAATTGCCCAATACCCCTAACAACGGCAACAGGAGTTTTATCATGAGTTCATCCACGGCCGGATCAGGCGCCGGGCAACTGGAAACCCGCGGTATCGAGCCGGTTCCCGAGGCCGAGTGCGACGGGCACCCGCTGCAGCTGTTCTGGGTCTGGTTCGCGGCCAACATCAGTATTCTCGGCCTGCCCCTGGGGGCGACTCTGGTGGCGTTTCGCGGTTTGTCGATCTGGCAGGTGCTGCTGGTGGCCATCCTGGGGTCGGTGGGGTCGTTCGCCGTGGTCGGCCTGATCTCGGTAGCCGGCCGGCGCGGGCGGGCGCCGAGCCTGACCCTGTCCCGGGCAATCTTCGGGGTGCGGGGCAATATCGGCCCGACCCTGGTGTCGATGCTTTCACGGGTTGGCTGGGAGACGGTCAATACCACCACGGCGGCCTTTGTCCTGCTGTCCCTGAGCTCGATCCTGTTTCAGACCCCGGCCTCGGCCAAGGATGCGCCGCTGCTGACCCTGCTGTTCATCGGCATCTTCGTGCTGATGACCCTGAGCGTCTCCGGCCTGGGCCACGCCACCTTGCTGGTCATCCAGAAGTGGGCCACCTACGGCTTTGGTGCCCTGAACGTGCTGGTGGGCGGTTTCCTCTGCGCCACCATCGACTGGGCGGCGGTCTTCAATGCCGCGCCGGCCCCCATGAGCGCGATGATCATCGGCGTCGGCACCATGGCCGCCGGGACCGGGATTGGCTGGGCCAGTTCCGGGGCCGATATGTCGCGTTATCAGCACCGTTCGGTAACGGCCGGGCGCCTGGTGGCCTCGGCGGCGTTTGGCGCCGGCATTCCGCTGGTGTTGCTGATTACCCTGGGCGGATTGCTGTCGGTGGGCAACGATCACCTGGCCTCGGCAGTGGACCCGATCATCGCGATCCGCGACATGCTGCCGACCTGGATGGCCGTGCCCTACCTGGTCGCGGCCTTTGGCGGCCTGCTGCTGTCCAACAACCTCTCTGTGTATTCCGCCGGCCTCACCGCGCTGACCCTGGGCCTCAAGGTCAAGCGGGTCTATGCGGTGCTGGTGGATATCGTGGCGATCTTCCTCGGCTCGATCTATTTCATGCTGATTGCCGACAGCTTCTATGGCCCTTTCATCAGCTTCATCTCCCTGCTGGCGGTGCCGATCACCGCCTGGGTGGGGATCTTCGTGGTGGACCTGATCCATCGTCATCACTACAGCGCCGATGATCTGCTCAACGTCGGCCCGAGCAGCGCCTACTGGTACCGGGGCGGCATCGAATGGCGAGCCTTTGGCGCCTGGGTGCTGGCGATTGTGCTGGGCTTCTGTTTCACCACCATCGGCACCACTGCCGAAGACGTCTGGTTCACCGGGCCCCTGGCAGATTCCTGGCTGGGGCATAACGGCCTGGGCTGGATCGTTACCTTCCTGGTGGCCGGCGGCGGTTACGCTCTACTGGGCGGTGCCCGGGACCGGCGCGCGGCCTTTGTCGAGAACGCCAATGCCTAGGTTGCTGCACACCGGCCAGGTAATAGTCGACCTGGTGATGGCGGTAGAGCGCCTGCCGGCCTCCGGAGGCGATGTGCTCGCGCAATCTGCGGGCTTCGAGGTCGGTGGCGGCTTCAACGTGATGGCCGCCGCGGCGCGCAACGGGTTGCCGGTGGTCTACCTCGGGCGCCACGGGCAGGGGCGCTTTGGCGACCTGGCGCGGGCGGCGATGCAGGGCGAAGGCATACAGATGAGCCTGGAGCCCGGCAGGGGGGCTGATACCGGTCTGTGCGTGGCCCTGACCGAAGCCTCTGCTGAACGCACCTTCATTTCCCATATCGGCGCCGAGGGCGAATTGTCGGCCGAGGATCTGGCCCGGGTCCGGGTGGAGGCGGGGGATTACCTCTATGTCAGCGGCTACAGCCTGTTGCAGGAGTGCAAGGCACGGGCCCTGCTGGACTGGTTGCTGGCGCTGCCTCGTTCGATCCCATTGATGTTCGACCCGGGGCCGTTGGCCGGTTCGGCAGATTCACCCTTGATGGCGGCGCTGTTGCCGCGGATCGATATCTGGAGCAGCAACCGCGCCGAGGCATTGCAATTGACCGGTACTTCGCAGATTGCCCAGGCGCTGGCGCAGCTCGAAAGCTGGTTGTCACCTGCGGCGTTGCTGGTGCTGCGTGATGGCCCCCGCGGCTGTTGGGTCAGCCGCCAGGGGCAGGCGGTGCAGGTGCCGGGGTTCAAGGTGGAGGCGGTGGACAGCAACGGTGCCGGTGATGCCCACGCCGGGGTCTTGGTCGCCGGGCTCGCAGCGGGCCTCGAGCCGCTGATGGCGGCTCGTCGGGCCAACGCCGCGGCGGCGATTGCCGTCACCCGGCGTGGCCCGGCCACCGCTCCGGGCAGTGCCGAAGTGGATGCCTTGCTGGCGCGCGGCTGAGTCAGGGCGAGCAGTTGGCCGCCGGTCAGCCGGCCTTGCTCAAGGCTTCGATCAGCTCCTGCTTGCGCATGCGCGAGCGTCCCGGAATCTTCTTCGCCCGAGCTTCGCGCATCAGGCTGTCCTTGCTCTGGGTGCCCAGGGACGCCGCGCTGTTGCGGGCATGCCCGTGGCGTGTGGCCACCGCGCGCCGGGCCGACTCGCTGCGGGCCCGGGCCTTGTCTGCCGGGCTTTTGTCCCGACCGGAGCCACCCGCCCGTTCACCGCCGCCGGACTGCTTGTTCACCGTGGCCCAGGCCCGTGCTTCGGCCTGCTCCGGCGAGAGCCCGCGTTCTTCGTAGCTGGCTTCGATGGCCGCGGCCTTGCGGCGCTGGGCCAGGGTGTATTTGGCTTTGCTTCCTCGAGTCATGACATCTCTCCTCAAGGCCCTGGCGCACAGGGCCTGCTGGATTGAACCGGCGGTTACTGGCTGCTGCCTTCAGAACCTGAGCCGCCGGTGGTGGTTTTCGAGCCGGTACCGGTCTTGCCACTGTCGGGTGTGCTGGAGTCCATGGTGCCGACACCGCCCTGGCGGCCGTTGTCGTTGCCCTGAATGCGCGGGTCGGTCCCGGTCGCCGGTGGCAATGAGCCTTCGTCCATGGCCGGTGGGTTGATGTTGATCTTCGGCGTGCCCTGGGTGGCCGGGGATTTCGGGCCTTCAACCGGGTTGGTCGGGCCGGTGGCGCCGGCCAGGGCAGCAGTGGACAGCAGCCCGGCCAGGGCCAGGGCGCAGAGTTGGACCTTGATCATGGTGTCGCCTCCATTCGTTAGAGTCGTTACCTGATATTGGTCCGCTGCCGGGGCCGGTTGGTGCCTGATGATCGACGAACGGTGTTATGCACCGGCTGCCATACGCCAGTGGCCCAGGCGCCGCCAGCCCAGGCGGCCAAGGCTGATCAGCCAGTTCAGCAACGCCACGCCGAGCACCGTGAACAGCAGCGCCTGGATGCCGGCTTCGACGATGATCCGCCCGGCCAGCCAGGGAAAACCGAAAACCCCGATGAAGTACGACAGGCTGAACAGCAGCAACGCCTGGGAGGTGCGGCCGGCTGGCGCTTCGTTGGCCGCCAGGCCGTTGATCACCGAGTAGGTCAGGCCATAGCCCACCCCCAGGGTCACGGCAGCCAGCAGGTAGCTGGCGCTGCTGTCGACAGCAAATAAAAAGAGCAGGATCGACACCAGCATCAGCCCCGAGAGCAGGCAGGCGGCACGGTAGGGATCGCGCTTGACCACGATCCCGGCGATCAGCAGGCGGCTGGCGATGGCGGCGCTCATGAAGCCGAGGAAGAACAGCGAGTAGTCGACGCCGCGGGAGGGGCCGTAGCTGGTCTGGAAGCTCGAAAGGCCGCCGAATACGCAACCTCCCAGGCCCACCATGAGAATCGGCCAGACGGCGCGGGAGGACAGCACCTGCGCGGTGCCAGCCCAGGTGATGCCAGCCGCTGCGGTGCCCAGGTGGTTGGCCTGCTGGCGCAGCCGGCCGCCCAGCCGCCAGAAGATCAGCACACCCAGCAGGCTGGCACCGGCGGCGATCAGAAAGGCGCTGGCCAGTGGGTAGCCCAGGGCACTGGCCAGGCGCCCCAGCAAGGGGCCGGAGCCGATGCCGGTCATCATGCTGCCCGACAGCAGTGCGAAATAGCGGGCCCGTTGCGCAGGCTCCACCAGCATCGCCACGATGATCGGTCCCAGGGTATAGAACACCCCCCAGCCCAGGCCCAGGGTCAGGCCGAAGAACAGTAGGCCGGGGCCGACCCCCGGGGTCAGGGCAAAGCCCAGGCTGGCCACCGCCAGCAGGCAGCCGAACACTGCCACCGAGCGCGCGGCGCCGAGGCGGTCCGAGAGGTGCCCGGAGCCGATCACCGCAACGAAGGTGCTGAGCATGGCTGTGGAAATCACCGTGCCGGCATCGTGTTCATTGCCGCCACGGCTGCCGATCAGCAGCGACAGGAGAAAGGTCGAGCCGTAGGACAGCGACAGCAGATAGCTGCCCAGGCAGAACAGGCCGAATAACGGGGCCGAGACCCGGGACTGCTGCGGGGTGCACGCCGACATGAAAGTGCCTCTTTATGCTTGAAGTCATGCCGGGCTTTCTAACATGGCGCCTCCGGGTGTTTGTTGTGTTCCTGCAGGCCTCAGGGTTAGTCGGCAGCGGAGTAAGTGCCGTGCGCAAGGAACTGGGCCGGGGGGCTTGGCATAAATGGTCGTGCATGTATTTCTGCTGCCGTTCTAATATGGCCGCCTGATTCCAACAAGAGAGCCGTCGATGACCGTAGAAATCCGTCCTGCACTGCCCAGCGATGCCCCGCAGATTCTTGCGTTCATCACCGAACTTGCCGATTACGAGCGGGCCCGCCATGAAGTGATCGCCAGCGTCGCCGATATCGAGCGCAGCCTGTTCAGCGAGGGGGCCACGGCCCATGGCCTGATCTGCCTGCGCGAAGGCGTGCCGATCGGCTTTGCGGTGTTCTTCTTCAGTTATTCCACTTGGCTGGGCAGCAACTGCCTGTACCTGGAGGACCTTTACATCACTCCGGAACAACGGGGCGGCGGGGCGGGCAAGCAACTGCTGCGGCATCTGGCGCAGATCGCCTGTGACAATGATTGCGGGCGCTTCGAATGGAGCGTGCTGGAGTGGAACGAGCCGGCGATCCAGTTCTACAAGTCCCTGGGCGCCCAGCCTCAGGAGGAATGGGTCAAGTACCGCATGGATGGCGAAGTGCTGCGCGCCTTTGCTCGCGGCTGACGCCAGCTTGCTCGTGGAGGAGCCGGCGTGCCGACGAAGGCGCACGCCATCGGCGCCCCCGGCGACCAGCCATGCTTTGACGGTGTCGAGAATCAGCCTTTCAAGGTTGCCATGTCGATCACGAAGCGGTACTTCACGTCACCCTTGATCATGCGCTCATAGGCTTGATTGATCTGGCGGATGTCGAGCATTTCGATATCGCAGGTGATGCCGTGCTCGGCGCAGAAGTCCAGTACTTCCTGGGTCTCGGCAATGCCGCCGATCAGCGAGCCGGCCAGCACCCGGCGGCTCATCACCAGCTTGCCGGCATGCAGCGCCGGGTCCACCGGTTCGATCAGGCCCACCAGGATATGCACGCCATCGAAGCGCAGGGTGTCGAGGTAGGGGTTGAGGTCGTGGGGCACTGGGATGGTGTCCAGGAGAAAGTCGAAGTGCCCGGCCACCGACTGCATCTGCGCCACGTCGGTGGATACGATCACATGGTCGGCACCCTGGCGGCGGGCTTCTTCGGCCTTGCTCGCGGAGCGGGTGAACAGGGTCACTTCGGCGCCCAGGGCCTTGGCGAACTTGATGCCCATGTGGCCCAGGCCGCCCATGCCGAGAATCCCTACCTTGTCACCGGGCTTGACCCCGTAATGCTTGAGTGGCGAGTAGGTGGTGATGCCGGCGCAGAGGATTGGCGCAGCGCTGGCCAAGTCGAGTTTCTCCGGAATGCGCACCACAAAGTGCTCGCTGACCACGATGCTGTCGGAGTAGCCGCCCATGGTGCTGCTGCCATCGACCCGGTCCGGGGTGGCGTAGGTCATGGTCGGGCCTTGCAGGCAGTATTGCTCCAGGTCGGCGGCGCAGGCCTCGCAGTGGCGGCAGGAATCCACCATGCAACCGACGCCCACCAGGTCGCCGACCTTGTGCTTGCTGACGTTGGTGCCGACGGCTGTGACCTTGCCGACGATCTCGTGGCCCGGCATCAGCGGGTACACGGCGATGCCCCATTCGTTGCGGGCCTGGTGGATATCGGAGTGGCAGACGCCGCAGTAGAGGATCTCGATGGCGACGTCGTCCGCACGCGGACTGCGGCGCTGGAAGCTCATGGGGGCGAGGGGAGTGGTGGCCGATTGGGCGGCATAACCGATGGCGGTGTACATGGTGGACCTCGCAAAAGCATTGACGATTGAGGCGTGGCATTCTCGGCGCCGGGCCCTGGGCCAACCATGGCGATTCCTCGGCATGTCATGCCTATTCCTCCGGCATTGGCGGTTTTCACGCGGCATTGGCGTACAGACCTGCGATGATGTTTTCGTCCCTTTTTCCGTGAAGTTTTCCCCATGCTGCTGACCCGCCATCTGGACGCCAACGCCACCCTGGTCTCGCTGATCCAGCCCCTTGCCAGCCGTGACGGTTTCGTTGCCACCGCCTTGCCCGGGGTCCAGGTGCTGCGGGCCAGTTGCGACGTGGCGCGGGGCCCGCAGATCTATGAGCCGAGCCTGATGATCATTGCCCAGGGCAGCAAGCTGGCCTACCTGGGCACGCGAACCCTGGAGTACGGTGCCGGGCATTACCTGATCCAGGCCCTGTCGGTGCCCTTCGAGTGCGAAACCTTCGCCTTGCCCGATGCGCCGCTGCTGGGGGTTTCCATCGCCATCGACCGGGCGGTGTTGAGCGAGCTGGTGCTGGCCATGGGCGTCACCGAAGGCCGGGCGGCTTCGGCGCAGACCCTGGAGTCGATGACCTCGGCTGTGCTCGACGACGCCATGCGTGGTTGCGTGGAACGCCTGTTGCGCTGCCTGCACGATCCTCTGGAGTGCAAGGTCATGGGCCCTTCACGGGTGCGCGAGTTGCTCTTTGCCGCTTTGCGCGGGCCCCAGGCCGATGCGCTGCGGGCGCTGGTGGAGCAGCAGGGGCAGTTCGCCCGGGTTGCGGCTTCGCTCAATCACCTGCACGAGCACTACACCGAGCCGTTGAACGTCGAGACCCTGGCCCGCTGTGCCAACATGAGCACCTCGACCTTCCACGAGCATTTCAAGCGCAGCACCCTGCTGTCGCCGGTGCAGTACCTCAAGCGCCTGCGCCTGCTCAAGGCCCAGCAGTTGCTGCTGGGAGAGGGGCTGGGCGTGGCCCAGGTGGCTCATCGGGTGGGGTATCAAAGCACTTCGCAGTTCAGTCGCGAGTACAAGCGCTACTTCGAACGCAACCCGGGCGAAGAACGCGCCGCCTGAAAACACCGCGCCCCTGGTAGGAGCTGGCTTGCAAGCGAATGCGCCCTTGGGCCGGAGCAAGGCTTGGGGGGCGCTTCGCCGGCAAGCCGGCTCCTGCAGGGTGCTGTGCCAGAGAATCCCGGGCATGAAAAAGGCCCCCATAAAGGGGGCCTTCTTTTATCGCACCGGCTTACATGTTCGGGTAAGTCGGGCCGCCGGCGCCTTCCGGAGTGACCCAGGTAATGTTCTGGGCCGGGTCCTTGATGTCGCAAGTCTTGCAGTGCACGCAGTTCTGCGCGTTGATCTGGAAGCGCTTCTCGCCATCTTCCTGGGTGATCACCTCATACACGCCGGCCGGGCAGTAACGCTGGGCAGGTTCGTCGTATAGCGGCAGGTTGCGGCTCAGCGGGATGCTCGGGTCGGTCAGCTTCAGGTGGCAAGGCTGTTCTTCTTCATGGTTGGTGCCGGAGATGAACACCGAGCTCAACTTGTCGAAGCTGAGTTTGCCGTCGGGTTTCGGATAGTCGATCTTCACGCAGTCCTTGGCCAGCTTCAGGCAGGCGTAGTCCGGCTTGGTGTCGTGCAGGGTGAACGGCAGTTTGCCGCCGAAGATATTCTGGTCCATCCAGTTGAAGCCCGCGCCGATGATCGGGCCGAACTTGTGCATGGCCGGGCCGAAGTTGCGGCTGGCGAACAGTTCCTCATACAGCCAGCTGGCCTTGAACGAATCGACGTAGCTCTTGAGTTCGTCGGCGCCTTCGGAACCGGCGAACAGCGAGTCGGCTACCGCATCGGCGGCCAGCATGCCGGACTTCATGGCGGTGTGGCTGCCCTTGATCTTGGCGAAGTTCAGGGTGCCCAGGTCGCAGCCGATCAGCGCGCCACCCTTGAACACCATCTTCGGCAGCGAGTTCAGGCCGCCCTTGCAGATGGCGCGAGCGCCGTAGCTGACGCGCTTGCCGCCTTCCAGGTACTGCTTGAGCACCGGGTGATGCTTGAGGCGCTGGAACTCGTCGAACGGCGACAGGTAAGTGTTGGCGTAGGACAGGTCGACGATCAGGCCCACTACTACCTGGTTGTTTTCCAGGTGATAGAGGAAGGAGCCGCCAGTGTTCTCGTTGCTCATGATGTCCAGCGGCCAGCCGGCGGTGTGCACCACCAGGCCAGGCTGGTGCTTGGCCGGGTCGATCTCCCAGATTTCCTTGAGGCCGATGCCGTAGTGCTGGGCGTCGGCGTCGCTGTCCAGGTTGAACTGCTTGATCAGTTGCTTGCCGATATGGCCACGGCAGCCTTCGGCGAACAGGGTGTATTTGCCGCGCAGTTCCATGCCGGGGGTGTACATGCCCTCTTTCGGCTGGCCTTCACGGTCGACACCCATGTCGCCGGTAAGAATCCCGCGCACTACGCCGTTTTCGTCGATCAGGGCTTCCTGGGCGGCAAAGCCCGGGTAGATTTCCACGCCCAGGTTCTCGGCCTGCTGGGCCAGCCAGCGGCACAGATTGCCCAGGGAAATGATGTAGTTGCCTTCGTTGTGCATGGTCTTGGGCACAAAGAAGTCTGGAACCTTGGTGGAGGTTTCGCCGCTGCGCAGGACGTAGATGTCGTCGCGGGTGACCGGGGTGTTGAGCGGGGCGCCCAGTTCCTTCCAGTCCGGGAACAATTCATTCAGGGCCCGTGGTTCGAACACGGCACCGGAAAGGATGTGAGCACCGACTTCGGAGCCTTTTTCAACCACGCAGACGCTGATTTCCTTCCCGGCTTCAGCGGCCTTCTGCTTAAGGCGGCAAGCGGCGGACAAGCCTGCGGGGCCGGCACCGACGATGACCACGTCGAATTCCATGTATTCGCGTTCCACTAGGCTATCTCCTACTCAAGGCTCAACGGTTTTTTCTAATTGGAGGTTTGGCGTTGCATCCCCGCTTTCTCCCATCGCGCATGGGGGGAGAAGGGGAGGACGGCCGACCTTTCTCTCTGGGCGGCGCATTATATCTACACCACTCTCAGCGTCCAATACAAACGTTTGTTTGAATTGGACGCAGCCCAGATAAATCAAAGAAGCGCGGCTTATAAACGGCTATTTTGCCGTATTGACCGGAAAAGGCGTTCCGGTCAAGATACGGTCGGTTTTGCGCTCGCCGTAGGCTGACTGTTGGTTTCAAGAGCACCTCTAAAGACAGGGCAAAGGCAGTAAAGGTGACGCGCGCGCAGCTTGAAAGTGCGCAGTCTACACGCCGCGATAATGAATGACTCGTCGGTCACCACTGACGAACGGTCATCACCCCGTGAGCAAGGTCAACCTTTTTGTGCGCCAGCGTTTTTGGAGGTGCCCTTGTGCCGATGAGCATCAACCGCCAGGTTCTCGCCTAGGCGACTTTCTTTTCACCGGAGAGTAACGAGGAATCCATGAAGGTTCTTGTAGCTGTCAAACGAGTGGTCGACTATAACGTCAAGGTTCGCGTCAAAGCGGACAACTCCGGCGTCGACCTCGCCAACGTCAAGATGTCGATGAACCCTTTCTGCGAAATCGCAGTGGAAGAAGCCGTACGCCTGAAAGAGAAAGGTGTAGCGACTGAAATCGTCGTCGTCTCCATCGGTCCTGCTACTGCTCAAGAGCAACTGCGTACCGCCCTGGCACTGGGTGCCGATCGCGCGATCCTCGTCGAGTCCGCTGAAGAGTTGAACTCCCTGGCCGTGGCCAAGCTGCTCAAGGCCGTGGTCGACAAGGAACAGCCACAGCTGGTGATCCTCGGCAAACAGGCCATCGATAGCGACAACAACCAGACCGGCCAGATGCTGGCAGCCCTGAGCGGCTACGCTCAAGGCACCTTCGCCTCCAAGGTCGAAGTGTCCGGCGACAAGGTCAACGTCACCCGTGAAATCGACGGCGGCCTGCAGACCGTTGCGCTGAACCTGCCAGCCATCGTCACCACCGACCTGCGTTTGAACGAGCCGCGCTACGCGTCTCTGCCAAACATCATGAAAGCCAAGAAGAAGCCGCTTGAAACGCTGACTCCTGATGCTTTGGGCGTTTCCACCGCCTCCACCAACAAGACCCTGAAAGTCGAAGCGCCGGCTGCACGCAGCGCGGGCATCAAGGTCAAGTCGGTGGCTGAACTGGTCGAGAAACTGAAAAACGAAGCGAAGGTAATCTGATCATGACTATCTTGGTAATCGCCGAACACGATAACAAGGCGCTGGCTCCGGCCACCCTGAACACCGTTGCCGCCGCCGCCAAAATCGGTGGTGACGTGCATGTACTGGTAGCCGGCCAGGGCGTTGGCGCCGTGGCTGAAGCCGCGGCCAAGATCGCTGGCGTGGCCAAAGTGCTGGTGGCCGACAACGCCGCCTACGCTCACCAACTGCCGGAAAACGTTGCGCCGCTGGTGGCCGAACTGGGCGCTGGCTACAGCCACATCCTGGCAGCCGCTACTTCCAACGGCAAAAACATCCTGCCGCGGGTTGCCGCTCAGCTGGACGTCGACCAGATCTCCGAAATCATCTCGGTAGAAAGCGCTGATACCTTCAAGCGTCCGATCTATGCCGGTAACGCCATCGCTACCGTGCAGTCCTCGGCTGCCGTAAAAGTCATCACCGTACGTGCCACCGGTTTCGACGCCGTTGCCGCTGAAGGTGGTTCGGCTGCAGTCGAAACCGTGGGCGCCGCTCACGATGCCGGCAAGTCGAGCTTCGTTGGCGAAGAACTGGCCAAGTCCGATCGCCCTGAACTGACCGCAGCCAAGATCGTCGTTTCCGGCGGCCGCGGCATGCAGAACGGCGACAACTTCAAGCACCTGTATGCCCTGGCCGACAAGCTGGGCGCTGCTGTCGGCGCGTCCCGCGCTGCGGTGGACGCAGGTTTTGTGCCCAACGACATGCAGGTCGGCCAGACCGGCAAGATCGTTGCGCCACAGCTGTACATCGCCGTCGGTATCTCCGGCGCGATCCAGCACCTGGCGGGCATGAAGGACTCCAAAGTGATCGTCGCGATCAACAAGGACGAAGAAGCGCCAATCTTCCAGGTAGCCGACTACGGCCTGGTCGCGGACTTGTTCGAAGCCGTACCTGAGTTGGAGAAGCTGGTCTAATCCGGCGTCTTCACTTATAAAGAGCCCGGCCTTTTGGCCGGGTTTTTTTATGTGTGTTTTTTGCCGGGGGAGGGTTTCGCCATGGATCTGCGCCGCATGAGTGGCTGGCCAGTGCTGTTGGGCCTGACGTTGTTGCCATCGTTGTCGATGGCAGCGGGCAAGTGCGAGCGTCTGGTGGTCACTGGCAGTCCCGATGCACCGCCTTACCTGTGGCGTGACCCTCAGGACCCCAAGCACTTGATGGGTGCCAGCGCCGACCTGCTGCAGCAGGTGGCCGGGGAGCTGGGGCTGAAGGTCGAGGTGCTGTATGCCGGCAAGCGCTCCGAGGCGCTGGACGAGGTACGCACCGGGCGCATGGACCTGCTCGCCGATGCACCGCTGACCTTCAATGAGCTGGAATCGCTGGACTACATCCACCCGGCGCTGGTGCAGAACGACTATCTGGTCTGGACCCGCAAGGATTCGACTCTCAGTTACACCCAGCCGGGAGACCTGGCAGGCCATCCCGGCGCCATGTCGGAAAAGGCCCGGCTGACTCAGCCCTTTGTCGCCATGGCCAAGGAGCATCTGCAACTCAAGCGCCTGCCGAATCTGACCCAGGTCTTCCAGACCTTGCTCCTGGGGGAGGTGGACTATGTGCTGGCGCCTCGCTACGCAGGCATGGCCATGGCCCAGACCCTGGGCATGACGGCGGATCTGGCGGCGTTTCCCCAGCCCATCGACAAACCGGGGCTGTTCCTTGCGCTGTCCCATAACTCCGCCTGCAATGACCCATGGTTGCGCGGACAGTTGGCCAAAAAGATGACAGAATTGCCCGCGTCCGGTCTGACGGAGACCTTGCTGCAGCGCAATCTGGAGCGCTGGAAGGCCCAGTTGCAGCAACCCGTCAGCAGCCCAAAACAGTAGGAATCTTGTGTGACTATTCGACCTCTTTTCGCCGCCATGGCTGTTCTCGCCCTGGCGGGTTGTGCAACCGATCCGGCGCCCATCGAGCAGATGCGCCTCACCGCGCAGACGCTGGAGCAGGCCAAGGCCGTGGGGGCTTCTGCCGAGGACATGCCCGAGTTGAAACTGGCCGAAGACAAGTTCTCCCGGGCGCAGGGCAACATGCAGGATGAGTCCTACAAGAAAGCGCGGATGCGCGCCGAACAGGCCGAACTGGATGCGCGCCTGGCCGAAGCCAAGGTCCTGACCCGCAAGAGCCAGGAACAGGTGAATGCACTCAATACCCGCATCACTCGCCTGCGCAAGCAACTGGGAGATGCCCAATGAATCTGTCTACCCGGATCATCGGCAGTGCAGTACTCCTGGCATGCGCCGGACTCTATGGCTGCGCTGGCCAGCACAGCGAAGAAGCCCTGCAGCAGGCCAGTAACGACTTCCAGAAGGTCAAGGAAGACTCCAACGTGCTGCGTATCGCGCCCAAGGACGTGATCCGTGCCGGGGAGTCCCTGGCACGTGCCGATCGCCTCTCCACCTATTGGGGCAGCGGTGGCGATGTGGAGCATTACGCTTACCTGAGTCGGCGCTACAGCGAAATCGCCCGTGAGCATACCGAACAGGCACTCAACAACGAGCGTGCGGCCAAGCTCGAGCTGGAGCGCCAGCGCCTGCAACTGGCCCTGCGCGAAGCCAAGTTGCTCAGCGTGCAGCAGCAGGGCAAATGGCTGGAAGAACAGATCATCAGCCTGGCCACCACCCAGACCGATCGCGGTCTGGTGATGACTCTGGGGGACGTGCTGTTCGATACCGGCGAAGCGGAACTGAAGAACTCGGCGAACCGCACTGTGCTCAAGGTGGTGCAGTTCCTCCAGTTGAACCCCAAGCGCGTGGTGCGCATCGAGGGTTACACCGACAACACCGGCGAGCGCCAGAGCAATCTGCAGTTGTCCAAGGACCGCGCCCAAGCCGTGGCGGATGTGCTGGTGGACCTGGGTATTGATGAAAAACGCATCCAGGTCGAAGGCTATGGCGACGACTATCCGGTGGAGGCCAATGCTTCTGAGCGGGGAAGGGCGCAGAACCGTCGGGTAGAGATCGTGTTCTCCGACGAAAAAGGCCAGTTGGGCGCTTCTCGCTGAAGCTGCGCCAGTGCCACGGAAAAACCCGACGCCTTGCCCGCGTCGGGTTTTTTTATGCCTGCCAAGAGGTTCACAAAAACCCTACAGTTATGCTTTTCACTGCCCCGTGTCCTCGACTATTGTAGAAACTGTCCCAGTACACTTCTAAACTGTGCCGGTATTGTTTCACACAAGAATAAAACGCCGTGAAATCGAGTGCTGCGCCATGACCAATCTCTTGCTCTATCAACGTATCGCTCAGCAACTGGCTGAGGATATTCGCCGTGGTGTCTACCAGCCGGGGGAGCGCGTACCGTCGGTACGCAAGATGAGCTCGCAGCTCAATGTCAGCCACGCCACGGTACTCCAGGCCTACGCCAACCTCGAAGACCAGGGGCTGATTCGCGCGCGCCCGCAGTCGGGCTACTACGTGCACCAGACGCCGGCGCTGACCGCGCCAACGCCGGATATCGCCCGGGTCGAGCGCCCGGGGCTGGTGACCCGCAGCAGCATCATTCAGCAGGTGCTGGTGGAGTCCCGTCGCGAAGGTGTGTTTCCGTTGGGGGCCGCAGTGCCCAGCGTTGACTATCTGCCAGTACGGGCGCTGCACCAGCAGTTGGCCAAGGTCACCCGGTTCCACAGCCCCCGGGCATTCAGTTACATGTTTAGCCCGGGCTTCGAGCCACTGCGGCGTCAGGTGGCCATTCGCATGCGCGATGCCGGGGTGGTGGTCGACCCGTCGGAAGTGGTGATCACCCACGGCTGCGTCGATGCCCTGCAGATGTCATTGCGGGTACTGACCCGGCCCGGGGACCTGATTGCTGCGGAGTCGCCGACCTACTACGGCCTGCTGCAACTGGCGGACTTGCTGGGGCTCAAGGTCATCGAGATTCCCAGTGATCCGTCCACCGGCATGAGCCTGGAAGCCCTGCAACTGGCGGCCAACCAATGGTCGATCAAGGCCCTGGTGCTGACCACACGCCTGAGCAATCCCCTGGGTGGCACCATGCCCGAGGAGCGGCAGAAGCAGTTGCTGCGCCTGGCATCGGATTTCGATATCCAGGTGGTCGAGGACGATATCTATGGCGAGTTGATGTTCGAGGTGGGGCGTACCAAGGCCCTCAAGGCCTATGACCGCCTGGATCGGGTGATCTACTGTTCGAGCTTCTCCAAGACCCTGTCTCCCGGCGTGCGCATCGGCTGGATGATTGCCGGCAAGTACCAGCAGGAGATCCAGCGCCTGCAGACCTTCAGCACCCATTCAGCGTGCAGCGTGACCCAGATGGGGGTTGCGGCCTACCTGGAAAACGGCGGTTATGACCGGCATTTACGGTACATCCGCCAGGAATACCGGAAGAATCTCAGCGCCTTTCAGCTGGCGGTGCAGCAGTACTTCCCTGAGGGCACGCAGATCACCCGGCCCAACGGGGGCTTCATTCTCTGGGTCAGCCTGCCGGGGCGGGTCAACACCCAGGAGCTTCATGTGCGAGCCTTGCAGCAGGGCATCAGCATCGCCCCGGGGCTGATCTTCAGCAACACCGAGCAGTTCAACCACTGTGTGCGGCTCAATTGCGGTACGCCCTGGAATCGCGAGGCCGAGCGGGCCCTGATGACTTTGGGAATGCTTGCCAGCCAGTTGTGCCAGGAGGCGGCGGGCGGATTTTAATCAGTGTGGCCCTGTGCTTGTCATGGGGCCTGCAACAAGCGAGCATAGAGGACCTTTTGTCGATCTACCTGTCTTTCATGAAAGCCTTTCTACCTGCCCTCTGGTTAAGTGTCTGTCTGTTGGGAACCGCCTTCATGGCTCCTGTCCAGGCGGCTTCCTCCCAGGACAAGCCGGCTGCGGGGGCGGTCCACGCCACTAAGGCGGCCCCTGCCAAGAAGGCTCCGGCCAGCAAGGCCAAGCCTTCGGCCAGTGCCAGCAAGAGCAAGTCCGCGGCGAAGAAGGCGCCCGTCAAGCCCAAGTCCAAATGGGCCTATCAGGACATCAAGACACCGTTGCCCAGTGCCAAGGTGGACTTGAGCCTGCCGCCGGAAATGGTCAAGCACCTGCAGCCGGTGGGCAGTGTGCCGCTACCCAAGCGCGAGCCGCTGCTGCCGCAGATGTTTGGCGAGAAGCCCAAGGAAAGTAGCCCGTTCCAGCTCAACGGCCGCTTGCTCAGCAATGAAATGCAATTGCAGCTGCGCAACGAGGAACGTCGGGATATCGAAGGCGCGGCCCTGGATTTCGAGTTCAAGCAGTAAATTCTTCATCCTCTTCTGTGACGGGTTGGCTCGACACTTTGTCGGAGACTGATCAGTCACGCACGGTTGTGCGTCAAATCCGTTCTTTGAGTAATTTTAAACGGCTGTTTTAGCGGTTACTCTTGGCGGGCGTCATTCAACACTCTGCTTGTCGCAAGGAGCTTTTCCTCATGAACTGCCGTGAAGGTTGTGGCGCCTGCTGCATCGCCCCTTCCATCAGCACCCCGATTCCCGGAATGCCCCAGGGCAAGCCGGCGGGAGAACGTTGCCTGCATCTTTCTGTCGAACACCTGTGCGGGCTGTTCGGCCTGCCGGAGCGGCCGGCGGTGTGTGGGGCGTTCCTGGCGGATCCCGAGGTGTGTGGCGAAAGCCGCGAAGAAGCCATCCGCCTGATTGGCTGGTGGGAACAAGTGACCGCGGCATAGAGTGTTCTCAATGAACGGAACTTCAACAATAAGGAATAAGACAATGGGTTCGCTGCAACGAATGGCTGTGCTCTGTGGTTTAACCGTGCTGTTGTCGGCAACGGCCCACGCCGAAGACTGGCAAACCGCCAAGGATGAAGACGGCATCAAGGTCTCCTTGAGTGAAGTGGCCGGCTCCAAATACAAGGCCTACCGTGGTGTGACCACCATGAAGACCTCCATCGCCAAGCTCCGCGCGCTTCAGGAAGACGTGGCGGGCGCCTGCTCCTGGATCCATGAGTGCAAGACCCAGAAACTGCTCAAGCACGAGGGCGATCAAAGCTGGACCTACACCCAGTTCAACACCCCGTGGCCAGTCACTGCCCGTGACTCGGTGCTGCATATCACTACCAGCGAAGCGGCCGACGGTAGCCTGACCCGCAAACTGGAGGGCGTGCCCACCTACATCCCTGAAGAGAAAGGCTTCGTGCGGGTGGCCCAGGTCGAGGGCTACTGGAAGTTCGTACCCAAAGGCGCCGACCAGGTGGAAGTGACTTACCAGGTGCACACCGAGCCGGGTGGCAGCGTGCCGTCCTGGCTGGCCAACAAGTTCGTGGTGGATGCGCCGTTCAACACCCTGAAGGCACTCAAGGCTCGCGCCGAAAAGCCTTGATCGGCTGAGTTTTGCCAGCATTATCAGGGCCGCCTTCGGGCGGCCTTGTCATTGATGTGTTCCGGCAGCGCGGTGGAACGATTGCCCGTTGCTCAGGGTCGAGATGTTGTCAGCCCACTCATGGGGCTATCGAGGAGGCACTGATGCAAAAGTGGCAAGTCACTTTCGTTGACGATCATGGTGTCCAGTCCGTCGAGCATTTCGACTGCGACCAGCAACCGACGATGGAACGCGCCGCGCAACTGGTGCGGGCCAAGTTGTTGCCAGTGAGTGCCGAACTGGACCTGAACGATCTGGACGGGCGCACCGAGGATCCCACCCTCAAGAGCCTGAAAGAGCAGAACAGCATTCAGATTCTCAGTATCACGCCGATCTAGAGAGGGTAGAGCGCGCTTCGCAGCAATTTCTGGCGACGTCCAGAGCAAGGCGCTAATCTGCAAACGAGATCAGCGAATTCTTCGCTAGGCTCTGATCTTGTCAGCTCCATGCTTGTTTCCTGACGACCCGCCCCGGGTCGTGATGCCGGTCCCTTTGGCCTGCGGTTCGGGAAACACGGAAAGTCTATCCATCGGTTTGAGGAGGACGTTTCATGAGCACAGCCGTTCAAGAAGACATCAGCAGCAGTGTGCTGCGCCGCATGAAAGAAGGCGGTTTCGACTTTTCACGATTCCATCCCATCGAGTTCTACGCCATTTTTCCGGATGAGGAGCGGGCACGCAGGGCGGCAGGACATTTTCGCGGTGAATCCTTGAATGCCCAGGTCAGCGTGCGTGACGACGGCGCCTGGTACCTGGAACTGAGCAAGGTGATGTACGCCACCTATGGCGGCATCGGGGATTTTGAACAGGACTTCGAGGCGGTGGTCGAGCCCCTGGGCGGCATCATTGAGGGCTGGGGAGTGAAACAGGAGATCCGTGGACGGCTGGTATAGCCTGCGCTAGATATACCGAGACAGACAATTGGCTGGCCCCTGGGCCGGCCAATTGTGTTTTCGGGGCCCGCACAAGGTAAAAAAAAGCCACCCGAGAGGGTGGCTAAAAGGGAAGACCGGTCAGGAGAGGGAACCGGTCGGGAGAGCCCGGACCCGGTTGTCATCGGCGTCATCAAGGTTGCAGCAGCGACTTCATCAGGCTTGGCGAAGTGTTTGCTCGATAGGCGCGATTATCCCCAGCGGCCAGCGGGCAGTGAAATCAACTCTGACTATGCTGGTGATAGCCAAGACCGATGCCAGCCATGGCCGGGGCAGGGGCGGTCCGCATGCATCGGTTATGCGGGCATCGGCCTTGGGCTGCAACGGACTGATTTTGGGGCGCTTGTGCCGAAGGCACAGGGCTGGCGAAGCCCGGGTGTGCAGGTGACAGGGAGTACGGCATGAACCACAGCGCTGTTGATGAAATGCATGGGGCCGACGGCCAGGTTCGCGAGCATTACCGCGAGTTCGCCCGCTGGCTGGCCAATACCCCCGACGAACTCCTGGCCCGCCGCCGTCGCGAGGCCGACCTGCTGTTCCACCGTGCCGGCATCACCTTCACCCTGTACGGCGATGAGCAGGGCACCGAGCGGCTGATTCCCTTCGACACCATTCCCCGCATCATCCCGGCCCGGGAATGGCGGATCATCGAACAAGGGTGCATCCAGCGGGTACGGGCGCTGAACCTGTTTCTGGCCGATCTCTACCACCAGCAACGAATCATCCGCGCCGGGATCATTCCCGCCGAGCAGGTCCTGGCCAATCAGCAGTACCAGCTGGCCATGCAGGGCCTGGACCTGCACGGTGATGTCCATGCCCATGTCTGCGGAGTTGATCTGGTACGCGACGGCGGCGGCCGCTACTGCGTGCTCGAGGACAACCTGCGCACCCCCAGCGGCGTCAGCTACATGCTCGAAGACCGCAAGATGATGATGCGCCTGTTTCCCGAGCTGTTCGCCGCCCAGCGCATCGCCCCCATCGACCATTACCCGAACCTGTTGCTCGATACTCTGAAAAGCTCCAGCCCCCTGGACAATCCGACGGTGGTGGTACTGACCCCGGGGCGCTTCAACAGCGCATTTTTCGAGCATGCGTTCCTGGCTCGGGAGATGGGAGTGGAGCTGGTGGAAGGTGCCGACCTGTTCGTGCGTGACGACCGGGTGTTCATGCGCACCACCGCCGGCCCGCAGGCGGTGGATGTGATCTACCGTCGTCTCGACGATGCCTTCCTCGACCCCCTGGCGTTCAACCCCGATTCCCTGCTCGGCGTGCCCGGCCTGTTGGCAGCCTACCGCTCGGGCACTGTGGTACTGGCCAACGCCATCGGCACCGGGGTGGCCGATGACAAGTCGGTGTACCCCTATGTCACCGAGATGATCCGCTTCTACCTGGACGAAGAGCCGATTCTGCAGAACGTGCCGACCTGGCAGTGCCGCCGGCCCGCCGAGTTGTCCCATGTGCTGGCCAACCTGGCGCAACTGGTGGTCAAGGAAACCCAGGGTTCCGGCGGCTACGGCATGCTGGTGGGGCCGGCGGCCACGGCGGCGCAGATCGAGGAGTTCCGCGTACGGATCAAGGCCCGGCCCGAAGCGTACATCGCCCAACCGACCCTGGCGCTGTCCACCTGCCCGACCTTTGTCGAAAACGGCATCGCCCCGCGGCATATCGATCTGCGGCCCTTTGTCCTTTCTGGTGGTGAAACCCGTGTGGTGCCCGGTGGTCTTACCCGTGTGGCCCTGCGTGAAGGTTCGTTGGTGGTGAATTCCTCACAGGGCGGCGGGACCAAGGACACTTGGGTGGTCGAGGATTAAGGAAGCCTGCCATGTTGAGTCGAACCGCTTCGGACCTGTACTGGATGTCACGCTACCTGGAGCGCGCGGAAAACCTCGCGCGGATGCTCGATGTCAGCTACTCCCTGTCGCTGATGCCCCAGGACGGGCGCGGCGATGGCCTGCATGAGCTGGCCATGCCACTGCTGATCACCGGCACCCTGGAGGATTACCACGCCCGCCACCAGGCCTTGCACGCCGAGCAGCTATTGCATTTCTTCGCCCTGGACCCGGCCAACCCCGCCAGTATCTACAGTTGCCTGGGATCGGCCCGGGCCTGCGCCCATGCCGTGCGCGGGCGGATCACCGCCGACATGTGGGAAAACGTCAATGCCACCTGGCTGGACATCCACCAGATCGCCAGCCAGGGCCTCAGTGCCTATGGCATGAACCGCTTCTGCGAATGGATCAAGGAGCGCTCCCATCTGTTTCGTGGCGCCTCCTACGGCACCATCATGCGCAACGACGCCTTTCGCTTTATCCGCCTGGGAACCTTCATCGAGCGCGCCGACAACACCCTGCGCCTGCTGGACGCACGCTACGAGATGGCCGGTGACCAGGCCGATGCGGTGTGCGACGGCACCGCCCATGCCTATTACCAGTGGAGTGCGTTGCTGCGGGCCTTGTCTTCCTTCGAGGCCTACACCGAGGTCTATCGCGAGGCCCCCGGCGCCCGGCATGTGGCCGAGCTGCTGTTGTTGCGCGCCGACGTGCCGCGCTCGCTGCGGGCCTGTACCGAGGAGATCGACCAGATCCTCGCCAGCCTGCCCGGCGACAACGGGCGCCCGGCCCAGCGTCTGGCGGCGCAGATGGATGCACGCCTGCGCTACATCGGTATCGATCAGATTCTCGACGAAGGCCTGCACGCCTGGCTGACCGACTTCATCCCCCTGGTGCGCCAGTTGGGCAACGCGATTCACCGCTCTTATCTGGAGGCGGCATGAGACTGTCCGTGAGCCATGAAACCACCTATCGCTACGCCGATCCGGTAGGCGCCAGCATCCAGTACCTGCGCCTGACACCCCATGACAGCGAGCGCCAGCAAGTGCTCTGCTGGCAGCTGGATCTGCCACGACCGGTGCGTGCGCAACGGGACCCCTTCGGCAACATCCTGCACGTACTGACCCTGGACGAGCCTCACGAAGCGGTGATCATCGGCGCCCGTGGCCAAGTGGATATCGATGAGCTGCGCGAGGCCGAGCATGAATGCCAGTCGCCCTTGCCATTCCTGCGTTTCACCAGCCTGACCGAGGCGGATGCGCAGTTGCGCGAGTTCGCCGGCCGGCAATGCGCAAGGCGGCGTGATCGCACAGGGTTGATCGACCTGATGCTTGGGCTGCACCAGCTCATGGCCTACACGCCTGGGGCAACGGACGTGGCCACCAGTGCGGCGCAGGCTTTCGCCGGGCGCGCCGGGGTCTGCCAGGACCACACCCACGCCTTCCTTGCATGTGCCCGTAGCCTGGGCGTTCCGGCACGTTTTGTTTCCGGTTATCTGTACCGCGAGGACAGCGGGCAATTACTTGGCCACGCCTGGGCCGAAGCCTGGCTGGAAGGCGCCTGGTACAGCTTCGATGTGACCCACCAACTGGCGCGGCCCGAGCGCCACCTCAAGCTGGCGGTGGGCCTGGACTACCTGGATGCCTGCCCGGTGCGCGGCATGCGCCGGGGCGCCGCCGGTGAGCAGATGCACGCCAGGGTGCTCCAGCAGTAACACGCGTTTTCGCTAGGAGCCTGCTGCCGGCGAAGGTGCCAGAGGTGGCAAAGGCGATGTCGCAAGGCTCAGGGAACCTGCTTGCGCCCCGCCATATGCCTGAGATACCCCAGCAGCAGGTCCAGCTCCTGATCCGGCAGCACGTTGTTGTTGAACCCGGGCATCTTCGCCTGGGGCCAGCGCCTCATGCTTTGCGGATCGCGGATATAGCGCTTGAGGAAATCGCCGCTGAAATACTCGGTGGGGCTGTAGGGGATATTCAGGTCCGGACCGAACTGTGAATCGCCGGCACCGTTGAGCCGGTGGCAGGCCAGGCAGTTTTTCTGGAACAGGGCAAAGCCCTGGTTGATCGGATCAGTGGCCGCTAACTGCGGATCCGGAAGCAGGGCCGGGAAGCGCTGCGCCACTGGCTCCAGGCGCTGGATGCGCGCCACCTGGAACGGCCATTGCTCCGGGCTGATATGCCCGGCGGCAGGGTCGGTCCACACCAGATAGAAAGGCCCGGCGCTGGGTTTGTCGGCAGCTAGCGCAGGCCAGGGCCGGCTCGGGTCCTCCACGGCCAGCCAGGCCTGGGCGCCCTGGCGTTCAAGCAGCGGCGCGGCGCTGAGCTCCGCGGCAAAGCCGTCCAGGGCCACGGCTTGAAGATGGTCTTCGGCCTTCAGGCCCTTGAGCAGGGTCGCCATGGGCACGGCGCGGTACTGCATGTCGCGCTTGTAGGACACATCGTCCTTGATGGTTATGGTCTGGGCCTGGGGGTGCCTTAGCAGTTCTTCGGTCTGCCAGGTGTGGCTGGCGGAGCCCAGGTCGATCAGCAGTTGCGCGGCGTGCAGCGGGCTGCTCAGCAGCAGGGCAGCGCCAAGGAGGAATACTTTCAATTGATGGCCGTCGGGTCGTCGTCAGTGGGTTCGTCGCCGGGAAGCACGTCGTCCGGTCGCGACACATGGTCGAACAGGGCGTCCCGGAGCTCTTCGTAGTTGCCGCCGTTCACGATACCGAAATAGCCGTGCTTGACCAGCGTGTCTTCGGCTTCAAGGGCGTGCTGGTTGGTGTCGCTGTAGATCACCACGGTGGCGTTTGGGTCCAGCACCACTTTGCGCAACTGATAGGCCAGGCCCTCGGCGCTGATGCCGGTGCCATCCTCCAGTTCGAGATTGACCTGCAGCGAGTTGTGCACATTGCCGGCGGCAAAGTCGCTCTCGTTGCGCAGGTCTAGGATCAACGCCCCATCATTGATTTCGTCCACCGCGCGGTTGACGTCGATGATTCCGGCGTGAGCGTGAAAGGCGCTCAGGAGTGTGGCGAGTGCAATCCAATGGCGCATGAGTCTTCCCCTTGGTGTTCCTCAGGAAGACTGGCACACAAGTCCGGGCCCCGGTAGGAACCGGGGACAATTTTCCGTCTCGTTGATCGAGCAGCCACAGATCAGCCGATCACTTTGGTGAGATTCGGCAAGATCAACAGCAGTGTGGTTGCGAAAAGAATGAGCCCCGCCTGACGTACTTTCGAATGCTTGAACATGGCTGAATGCCTTTTGTTGTTATTCCTGAGCGTCAATGCATGCCGGTGGGTGAACTCCATTACGAGTCACTATGAACCGGCTATGTGTCCTTTTTCTTACTTGCCCCAGTGCAGAATCCGTCTGGAACTTCCTACAGTTTCTACCTTAGGGGCCTTGAATCCTCTGGCTTAGATCCAATTCATATGAATTTATATTTCTGATTTATTAAAAGGCTATATATCGGCCCGGGCGTGCCTTGGCCGCCCTCTGGCTAGACAGCTCGCGACCCTTCATCGGCAGAGCCCTTAGCTGCCTACCGTTCGTCTGAGCGTCGGCGTCAAGGCGGCTGAGCGCATCGGTCATTGAATCCGACGCTGCCGCGCCTAAGGTGGGAGCTCGACATTTTCCCCTGCACAGCGGTTCGAGGACGTCATGACCCAAGCTTTGATATTCGATGCGTTACGCACGCCCCGCGGCAAAGGCAAGGCCGATGGCGCCCTGCACAGCGTGAAACCGGTGAACCTGGCCGCGGGCCTGTTGCGCGCCCTGCAGCAGCGCTGCGAGCTGGACACCAGCCAGGTGGACGACGTGGTCCTGGGCTGTGTGACGCCGATCGGTGATCAGGGCGCCGATATCGCCAAGACCGCGGTCCAGGCTGCGGATTGGGACGTAAGCGTGGCCGGGGTGCAGATCAATCGCTTCTGCGCTTCCGGGTTGGAGGCAGTCAACCTGGGGGCGATGAAGGTGCGTTCTGGGTTCGAGGAACTGGTGGTGGTTGGCGGCGTCGAGTCCATGTCGCGGGTGCCCATGGGCAGCGACGGCGGGGCCTGGGTGCTGGACCCGGAGACCAACCTGCACAGCCATTTCACCCCCCAGGGGATTGGCGCCGACCTGATCGCGACCCTGGAAGGCTTCTCCCGGGAGGACGTCGACCGCTTCGCCCTGCACTCCCAGCAGAAGGCCACCCGCGCCCGGGCTGGCGGGGCCTTTGCCAAATCCCTGGTGCCGGTGCAGGACCAGAACGGCATCGTGCTGCTGGACCATGACGAGTTCATTCGCGCCGATTCGACCCTGGAGGGCCTGGGCAAGCTCAAGCCGAGTTTCGAGATGATGGGGCAGATGGGCTTCGATGCCACGGCGCTACGGGTCTACAGCCATGTGGAGCGGATCGACCATGTGCACACCCCCGGCAACAGCTCGGGCATCGTCGACGGCGCGGCGCTGATGCTGATCGGCTCCGAAGCCAAGGGCCGCGAGCTGGGGCTCAAGCCCCGGGCGCGGATCGTGGCCACGGCGGTCACCAGCACCGACCCCACCATCATGCTCACCGGCCCGGCGCCGGCCACCCGCAAGGCCCTGGCCAAGGCCGGGCTGCGGGTCGAGGACATCGACCTGTTCGAAGTCAATGAAGCCTTTGCCTCGGTGGTGCTCAAGTTCATCAAGGACATGGCCATCGACCCGGCCAAGGTCAATGTCAACGGCGGCTCCATCGCCATGGGCCACCCGTTGGGGGCCACCGGCTGCGCGATCCTCGGCACCTTGCTCGATGAGTTGGAAACCCGGCGCCAGCGCTATGGCCTGGCAACCCTCTGTGTCGGCGGCGGCATGGGTATCGCCACCATCATCGAACGCCTCTGAGCCCCGACTTCAAGGAATCCCTTTCATGACCGATGCCATCCGTTACGAAAAAGGCCAGGACCAGATCGTCGTCCTGACCATCGATATGCCGGGCCAGAGCGCCAACACCATGAATGCCCTGTACCGCGACGCCATGGCCGGTGCCGTGGCGCGCTTGCAGGCCGAGCAGGAATCGATTGCCGGGGTGATCATCACCTCGGCGAAAAAGACCTTCTTCGCCGGCGGTGACCTCAATGAGCTGATCAAGGTCGGCAGGCCCGAGGCCAAGGCTTTCTACGACATGGTGCTGGCCCTCAAGGACCAGCTGCGAGCCCTGGAAACCCTGGGCAAGCCGGTGGTCGCTGCAATCAATGGCGCGGCCCTGGGCGGCGGCTGGGAAATCTGCCTGGCCTGCCATCATCGCGTTGCCCTGGACGATAAATCGGTACAGGTCGGCCTGCCGGAAGTCACCCTGGGCCTGTTGCCCGGCGGCGGCGGGGTGGTGCGCATGGTGCGCATGCTGGGCCTGGAAAAGGCTCTGCCCTATCTGCTGGAAGGCAAGAAAGTGCGCCCGCAGCAGGCGTTGCAAGCAGGCCTGATCGATGCCCTGGCGACGGACCGCGACGACCTGCTGGCCAAGGCTCGGGCCTGGATCCTCGCCAACCCGGGCGCGCAGCAGCCCTGGGATGTGCGCGGCTACCAGATCCCTGGTGGCACGCCGTCGAACCCGAAGGTTGCGCAGATGCTGGCCATCGCCCCATCGATTCTGCGGACCAAGACCCAGGGTTGCTTCCCCGCGCCGGAAAAGATCCTCTGCGCTGCCGTCGAAGGCGCCCAGGTGGATTTCGACACCGCGCAACTGATCGAGACCCGTTACTTCACCGAGCTGACCACAGGCCAGGTGGCGAAGAACATGATCGGCACCTTCTGGTTCCAGCTCAACCAGATCAATGCCGGCAGCTCACGGCCACAGGGCATGCCGCCGCAGGTCACGAAAAAGCTCGGGGTGCTTGGCGCCGGCATGATGGGCGCGGGCATTGCCTATGTCAGTGCGGTGGCGGGTATCGAGGTGGTGCTCAAGGACATCAGCTCCGAGGCGGCCGAGAAGGGCAAGGCCCACTCGGCGGCGCTGCTGGAGAAAAAGGTGGCTCGCGGGCAGTTGAGCCGCGAGCAGCGGGACGCCACCCTGGCGCGGATCCGCACCACCGCCGAGGATGCCGACCTGGCCGGTTGCGACCTGATCATCGAGGCGGTGTTCGAGGATCGCGAGCTCAAGGCCAAGGTCTCCCGGGCTGCGCAGCAGGTAGTCGGCGGTGACGCGGTGATCGCCTCCAACACTTCGACCCTGCCCATCACCGGTCTGGCTACGGCAGTGCCGAACCCGGACAAGTTCATCGGCCTGCATTTCTTCAGTCCGGTGGAAAAGATGCCCCTGGTGGAAATCATCAAGGGTGCGAAAACCAGCGATGAAACCCTGGCCCGCGGCTTCGACTTTGTCTTGCAGATCAAGAAGACCCCGATCGTGGTCAATGACAGCCGCGGCTTCTTCACCTCCCGGGTGTTCGGCACTTTCACCAACGAAGGCATCGCCATGCTCGGCGAGGGCATCGCGGCGCCGATGATCGAGACCGAAGCGCGCAAGGCCGGGATGCCGGTGGGGCCGCTGGCGATTTCCGACGAGGTTTCCCTGAGCCTGATGAGCCATATCCGCCAGCAGACCGCCAAGGACCTGCAGGCCGAGGGCAAGCCGGCCATCGAACATCCGGCATTTGCCGTGATCGACCTGCTGCTCAACGAATACAAGCGCCCGGGCAAGGCGGCCGGTGGCGGTTTCTACGATTATCCGGCTGGTGCCCAGAAGCATTTGTGGCCGCAGTTGCGCACGCGCTTCTACAAGGCCGACGGGCAGATCTCGCCCCAGGATGTGCGGGATCGCCTGCTGTTCGTCCAGGCCATCGAGACCGTGCGTTGTGTGGAGGAGGGAGTGTTGCACTCCACGGCGGACGCCAACATCGGCTCGATCTTCGGCATCGGCTTTGCCGCCTGGAGCGGGGGCGCCCTGCAGTTCATCAATCAGTACGGGGTGCAGGATTTTGTCGCCCGTGCGCAGTACCTGGCCGAGCAATATGGCGAACGTTTCCGGCCGCCGACGCTGCTTCTGGAAAAGGCTCGCCTGGGCCAGTTGTTCTGACACCGACAGGCGCTCAATGAGCTGATCCGGGGCTTGCCTTGCCGTGGTATTTCGAGGCAGGCTCTGGACTGTTCATTATTGCCATCGCCTTGTCAGGAATTTTTTATGTCGCTACGCATCTGCATTCTTGAAACCGATATCCTGCGTCCCGAACTGGTCGATCAATATCAGGGTTACGGGCAGATGTTCCAGCGCCTGTTTTCCCAGCAGCCCATCGCTGCCCAATTCAACGTCTACAACGTGGTCCAGGGGGAGTACCCCAGCGATGACCTGGAATTCGACGCCTATCTGGTGACGGGCAGCAAGGCCGATTCGTTCGGCACCGATCCCTGGATCCAGACCCTCAAGACCTACCTGCTGGGGCGCTACGAGCGTGGCGACAAGCTGTTGGGCATCTGCTTCGGCCATCAGTTGCTGGCATTGCTGCTGGGGGGCAAGAGCGAGCGCGCGAGCCAGGGCTGGGGAGTCGGTACTCATAGCTACAAGCTGGCGGCCAAGGCGCCGTGGATGAGCCCGGTGGTGGAGGAGCTGACGCTGCTGATCAGCCATCAGGACCAGGTCACCGCCTTGCCGGAGAACGCCACGGTGATCGCCTCCAGCGATTTCTGCCCGTTCGCGGCCTACCATATCAATGATCAGGTGCTGTGCTTCCAGGGCCACCCCGAGTTCATCCACGACTATTCCCGCGCCTTGCTGGACCTGCGCCAGGAATTTCTCGGCGAGCAGATCTACCAGAAGGGCGTGGCCAGCCTTGAGCACGACCATCACGGCACCACTGTGGCGGAGTGGATGATGCGTTTCGTCGCTCACAAGCCCGAGGCTGCCTGAACCCGGCCATGGCCCTGCCGCAAGGCGCAGGGCCGTCGCCCCTTCAGAGCCAGCCGGAACGCTTGAAGCTGGCCCAGAGGCCGACGCAACCCACGCTGATAAAACCCAGGACGCCAAAGTAGCCGTAGTGCCAACTCAGCTCCGGCATGTTCTGGAAGTTCATCCCGTAGATTCCCGCCACCGCCGTCGGAAACGCCAGGATCGCGGCCCAGGCGGCGAACTTGCGTTGCACGATGCTTTGCCGTGAAGCCTCCAGCAGTACGCCGATCTCGATGGTCTGGCTGGCGATATCGCGCAGGGTCGAGAGGTCTTCCATCTGCCGGGTGACGTGAATCTGCACATCCCGGAAGTACGGCCGCATGTTCTTGTCGATAAAGGGAAAGCTGAGCTTCTGCAGCTCTTCGCTGATCTCCACCATGGGCGCTACATGCCGGCGCAGGCGCAGCACGTCGCGGCGCAGGCCGTGCAGGTGCTGGATGTCCCGTTCGTTCAGCGAGTCGCAGAGGACGTTACGCTCCAGCTCGTCGATTTCCGCGTGGATGGCTTCGCTGACCGGCTGGTAGTTCTCGGTAACGAAGTCCAGCAGGGCATAGAGCACGAAGTCTTCACCGTGCTCCAGCAGCAGCGGGCGCGCCTCGCAGCGCTGGCGCACGTAGCCATAGGAGGCCGAGTGGCCGTTGCGCGCGGTGATGATGTAGCCGTTGCCGGCAAAGATGTGGGTTTCGATGAACTCCAGCTTGCCCTGCTCGCGCACCGGCGAATAGGTGACGATGAACAGCGCGTCGCCGAAGGTTTCCAGCTTCGGCCGGCTGTGCTTTTCCAGGGCATCCTCGATGGCCAGTTCATGCAGGTTGAACTGGCGCTGCAGATTGGCCAGCTCGTGGGCGTTGGGTTCCTCCAGGCCGATCCAGACGAAGTGGCCGGGCTTGGCGGCCCAGGCGGCCCCTTCGTCGAGGCTGATATCCGTGACTTTCTTTCCGCCGCTGTAGACGGCGGCAGCAACAACTCTACCCATGGTTCCGGTTCACTTCTTCTTATCAAGGGGCGGTGACAGATCAGGTGCAGCTTAGCCTGCAATGCTCCATCAGAGTCACTGGCCGCGAGGGAGTTCGCGGACAAATAAAAGCCCGCGCAAGGCGGGCTTTTTGTGGCGCCGGGGTCAGGCGGCCTGCAGTTGGCGGTCCATGCTGGCGATGCACTCGCGCATCTGTTCGCGGCACTGGGCGATCAGCAGGGGCATGTCGTCCAGGGTCAGCCCGGCCGTGGGGATGGCGGGCAGCGAGCGGATCAGGATTTTGCCGCTGTTCCAGCGATCCAGGCGCATGTGCTTGATGTAGCTGCTGACGCACACCGGGACTATGGGCACGCCTGCGGCGATGGCCATCTGGAATGCACCTTTCTTGAAGGGCAGCAGCTCTTCCCCGAGGTTGCGGGTGCCTTCCGGGAAGACCCAGATCGAGGTGTCCTTGTGCTGCAAGGTGTGGGTGGTGGTGAGCATCGAGCGCCGGGCCTTGTGCGGGTTGCCACGGTCGATCAGCACGTTGCCTGCCAGCCAGAACAGCTGGCCGAACAGCGGCACCCATTTCAGGCTCTTCTTGCCGATGCACACGGTCCTTCGCGGTACCACGTTGCCGAATACGAACAGGTCGTAGTTGGACTGGTGGTTGGCGATGATCACGCAGCCCTGGGGTTTGTCCATCAGCGGGCCGACCTCGGCCTTGACCCGCAGGCGCAGGATGCACATCGCCGGCCAGGCGTAGAAGCGGGCGCACAGGCGGCTGTTGTCCGGGTTGAATGGGCGGCACAGGCCGAGCAGCAGGCCCAGGCTGCCTGCCAGGATAAAGTGCAAGCCCATCAACGACATACGAAGCAGATACAGCATCTAAACGGCCCACCCGGGGACAAAAGGTGGCGCAGTGTACGGATGTGCACTGTTTTCGGCAATTACCGTTCTCAGCCGGGAGATGGGCGATGTTTAAGTACATGTTTCCAGCAATGGCTGGCGATGGTGATCTAGAGCGGTCGCGGCTTGTTGGCAAGGCATGCAGTAAAAAGCCCGGCGCGAAGGCCGGGCTGGTTCAGGTAGCAAATCCGCGGGTTTCAGCCCAGGTGCTCCTGGTCCTGGATGATCGCGTTGTCCAGGGCATCCAGCAGTGCCTTGCGCACCTTCAGCTTGGTGTTCTTGTGCGCCACCATGTTGATCTTCTTCAACTGGCGTGCAGCGGCCAGGGCGGCGCCTTGCAGTTCATCGGGCGCTACCACCTTGTCGAGGAAGCCGGCATCTACCGCGCTTTGCGGGTCGAACATCTCGCCATTGATTACCGAGCGATGCAAAGCCGAGCGACGCAGGCGGTCACGGGCCAGCTCGATACCCGCGTGGTGCATGGTCATGCCGATCTGCACTTCATTGAGGCCGATGCTGAAGGGGCCTTGGACACCGATGCGATAGTCCGCCGACAGCAGCAGGAACGCGCCCTTGGCCACCGCGTGCCCCGGGCAAGCGACGATCACCGGGTAGGGGTGGGAAAGCAGGCGGCGGGCCAGGGTCGAACCCAGGGTTACCAGAGCCACGGCCTCCTTGGGGCCGGCAGTCATGACCTTGAGGTCATAGCCGCCAGAGAGAATCCCCGGCTGGCCGGTGATGATTACCACCGCGCGATCGGCAGTAGCCTGATCCAGCGCCGCATTAAAGGCGGCAATCACGTCCGGGGAGATGGCATTGACCTTGCCATTGCTCAAGGTCAGGGTCGCGATACCGTCTTCGAGATGGTAGGAAATCAACTCACTCATGACGCAATTCCTTGTATTGAAGTGCTGCAGAAGTTACCCACCACGGTAGCTGCGGTAAAGCGCCATGACTGACTGGTGAGTCAGCCCCAAGGCCGCTAAGGGCCCTGCATCACACAGCAGGTAACGCATGGTTTCTTCTATAGGGTTGTGGGCAAGGCTGAAGAATGGCCGGTTTGCCTTATTGCATGGGGGGCTGCATTGCCCTTGGCCGGGGATCGAGCTTAAGCGCATGAAAATTCTGAAAAAAAAGTTTGCCATCTGAAAAGCTATCGACTACATTAGCGCGCCTCGACAGACTGAATCGGTTTGAAGAGATACGGTGAAGTGTCCGAGTGGCTTAAGGAGCACGCCTGGAAAGTGTGTATACAGGAAACTGTATCGAGAGTTCGAATCTCTCCTTCACCGCCACATTCTACAAACACAAACCCCTGATTTTCCTAAAGAAAGTCGGGGGTTTGTGGTTTTTGGCGTCTGAAAAATGTCCCGATGGAACGGGTAGGGGGAGTTGTGTTGGGTTGACCCGGGGCAGCCTGTTGCAGGCTCTGGTGCGCGCTCATTCGGCAAGCCACGCACCAGCTACGCCTGAAGGGTTACCACTGGCCGCTTATGAGGCAGCCGACGATTTCCCAACCGCTGTATTCCCACCAGGAATATCGGCTATCGGAGCAGCTTCTGGCCAGGCTGGCCATCTGGATTTCGCTCGCTGCTTTTTGGGTTCCGAAAGGGGTGTCAGTAGAAACTGTCACCTGATTGACGGTCTGCGGAGCCATTATCGGGGTTGGATGTACGGAAGCGTTCGCGACAGTTGCGGTGAAAGCGATCGTCGCGGATACGGCCAGAGCAGTTATGGACTTTTTCATGTGCGAATCCTTTCAGTCATCTGACAAGCGGCTTATACCTGAGCCTGACCTGCCTTTATCAATAGCCTGAACAGATCGGGCGCTCGCATGGTGTGACGCCAGGAAAGCCTAGCACCGCGCTATCTCTCGCACAGTCGCTCAACGGCACTATTGACAAAAATATAAAAAACTGGGTTTTTTAGATGATGGTGGCTGGTGAAGTAACGAAGAGCTTGAGTGCATGCTTCTAGACTGGTTTTTAAAGCTGTATTGCCAGCTGTAGTAACCCGATGACAACCGGCCCATTTTCAGCCTTTGCGTGCGGTTGGGAGGTGGAGCGATCCATTGTCGCCCATGGCATGCAGCCACTCGTCGGCGTCTGCCTGCTTTGAACAGCGGGTCGGCAAATGACTGTCTAGTCTGAAATGCCGTGACGAGCAGTATTTTCCAGGCAATCAGGAGCTTGCCGGTACTGGTCGGTTGTTGGAGGGAGCTGGGTATGAGGAGTCTTGCTTATATTGAAGACAACGGGGATGAGTTCCCAATCAACAACTTGGTGCGTTGCGGTCAGGCTGCATTCGAAGCAGAGGTTGAGTCTTCTGGCACAGTTGTCAGCAAGAGAAAGGCGGCGGCGGTGCCTGTAGCCAGCAACAAGATGTTTTTCCCCAGGGCGTTGCCGAAGAGAAGGTAACGCAGGATGCAGGCGGCCCCGCTTTATGCGGGGTTTTTTATTGCCTGGAGATTTTTCAGGGGAAAGGTCGGCGGGGGCCCATTGTTCGGTGGGGAGCTTTATGGATTATTTATTAAGATTTTTTTCTATATGTTTAGGAATTTTCTTATCTCAATTTGTTATAAGTGACGATATGTTCCTTATCCCGATTCAAACGGGGCTGCGCATCCAGCGATGATGCCTTTTATATGAAACGCGATAAGGAAATAAACGTGAAAGCCATTTTCAAACTCCTCGCATTGTCCACTCTCGTTGCCACCGCCGCAGGTTGCACCAGCTACAACATCAGCCAGCCATCTTCGCCAATCGACAGTCAGGTCAAGGCTGACCTGAAGGCGGATGTAGCAGTGGGCGAAGCGATTTCCGGTCAATCGTCGGTCAACATCCTGTTTGGTTTCCTGAAGTTCGGTGGCGATAGCCAGTTTGCCGACGGTGTGGCTTACGGTGGTGACGGCGGTGGTGCACTGGGTGGCCTGGGCCTCGATCCGGTCAGTGCGGTCAAGTCCGCTGCGGCTTTCAAGGCAGTCAAATCTTCGGGCGCCGACCTGATCGTTGCTCCGCGTTATGAAGTGAACGAAGAAAACTACTTCGTCTTCAAGAAAGTCTCGGTCACGGTCAAAGGCAATAAAGGCAGCATCCGCAGCATTCGTTGAATGCAACTGCGTTCGAGCCTCTGTGGCGGAGATCGGGGCGTTGCACTGGCAACGTTCCAAGGCGTTGCCTGCCAGCGGCCCGCTCTGAACATTTTCGGTAAGGTGAGCTGAAGATGCCTCGGGATGGATGAAGCCCAAGGTCTGTTGGTGTTGCTCCCACTGACAGGCGCTTTTCACATAATCTTCACATCTGCCTGAGTAGGCTCGAACCATCCGTTAAAAGCAGCATCCCTAGCCCGTTCCCCAGCGGGCTTTTTTTTGCGCGGGGATAAAACTCTTTTAAAATCAGCTGTCCAAGGCACCTGGGAGCAACCCGGGTGCGGCCGCGATAGCTCGAATTGGCCAGCGTGGCACTGGGCTTTCTTGTCAGTCCGACAGTCTTTCTTTGAGGTTCAAGTCATGCGTTTAACTCTACCTGCCCTGGTTGTGGGGCTTCTGCTGGCTCAAGGCGCTATGGCCGGCGATGGCACTGCGGCCATTGGTGGCGGGCTTGGCGGCGCGTTGGGCAATGTGGTCGGGCAGAAGCTCGGTGGCAGTACCGGTGCGGCAATCGGCGCGGGTGTTGCCGGTGCGGCAGGCAGTGCGGCCGGGGCGCGCAAAGGCAGCCGGGCCAAGGCGGCCATCGGTGGTGGCCTGGGTTCGGCCGGTGGCTCGCTGATCGGTAATCGCCTGGGCGGTAGCACCGGCTCGACCGTCGGTGCCGGTATCGGCGGCGCGGCCGGTGGCGCCCTGGGTAGCAGCATGGGTCACAAGAAGCGTCACTGATTCTGCCTTGCCTGAAGAAAACCCGGCCCTGCGCCGGGTTTTTTGTGTGGCTTGCCCCAGGCTTCGCCATACTCATGGCTCTGAGTCCCGATGTTCAAGGAGACGATCATGCCCCGCGAGACGCCAGGCCAGGCACAGCCCGCTTCCGACGAGCCGGAGGTGATCAACGACCCCGGGAATGAAGACCCCGGTTCATTGCAGGACGATGCACGCGTACCTCTGCAAGAGGCGCCGGAAGGCGACAAGAGCCCGCCTGGTGCAGCCGACTAAGGTCCGCAGCAACCGCCGTCCAGCCCCCTCGGTTGCTCCCGACCCAAGCCCACCGCTATGCTGCTGAATCCTTTAATTGATGAATTGCCAAGAATAACTGGCCGTACCTGAGCCGCTCCCTGGAATGTACTTTTGCTAACGGATCAGATGCGATGAATGCACAGTTGAACGATTTGGGGCCGATCAAGGCCGTCATTTTCGACATGGACGGCTTGCTCCTGGATACCGAGGGCATCTACACCGAGATCACCCAGTTGATCGCCGAGCGTTATGGCCGCACCTACGATTGGACCATCAAGCAGAACATCATCGGCCGGGGAGCCGGCGACCTGGCGCGTTATGTGGTCCAGGCCCTGGACCTGCCCATCAGCGCCGAAGAGTTCCTGGTGATGCGCGAACCGTTGATGCGTGAGCGCTTTCCCCGCGCCCAGGCCATGCCCGGGGCCCAAGAGCTGGTGCGGCACTTGAAGGAACACCAGATCCCCATTGCCGTGGGCACCAGTTCGTCGCAGATGTCGTTCGGCGAGAAAACCACCCGCCATGGCGACTGGTTCGCGCTGTTCGACACCATCGTCACCGCCGACGATCCGGAAGTGACGGCGGCCAAGCCGGCGCCGGATATCTTCCTCACGGCTGCCCGTCGCCTGGGGGTGGCCCCGGCCGAGTGTCTGGTGTTCGAGGATTCGCCATTTGGCGTGACCGCTGCCAGGGCCGCGGGCATGAGCGTGATCGCAGTGCCCGATCCGGCCATGGCCGATAGCAAGTTTGCCCACGCAGATGCGATCCTGCGATCGTTGAAGGCCTTTCAGCCCGCAGCGTGTGGCTTGCCCAGGCTGGATTGGCCAGCATAAACCCGTGCCTGCCCAGGCGCTGCGCTGGAGCTCCTGGGCCGTTCTACCTTAATGGCTGCGTGCTGCAGACAGGTCGATTTCCAGGGCCATGATGCTCAGCCCCTCACTGAGCCTGGAGGGGCCGAGGCGCCGAATATTGAACTTTCTCTTGATCAGCAGGCGTGCGATTGCACTCGGCGAAACCGTCAGTAGTTTGCGTGCCCCCAGAGACTTGGCGTACTCGAAGGCTTCAAGTAGCAGCGACATTGACTGGGAGGAAGAGTAGGCATTCAGAACATCGGTCTCTTTATCGAGCGATACAGCGGCGAACCTGGACAACTCCCAGACATGAGTTTGAGAGGGCGGCTGATCTGAACCCAGCAGGTCGGGAAATACTTCCGATAATAGATAAGGGCGGGTTGTGGGTAGTAGGCGTGCTGTACCCACAATGGCACCTGTTTCATCTTTGGCCGCGAGGTAAAGTGTGTCATCCCGGTCAAACTCGTCGAGTTCCAACTGGTCGGGGCAATCCAATGGCCAGCCGAGCTTTTCGACAAATACCTTATAACGATAAGAAGCAATGTCCTGCTTCAGCTGCGAGCCTAATGCTTTACCATTTCCGGAAAAAATACGCATCATAGATCCTCGGCGTTCAAGTCGAGCGTGATCGTAAATTAGCCAGTAAAGCCGGGTACCTACCATTATTGGTAGGTAGGTGGCTTTTTTTGTCGGGCAAAGGCTTTGCGGTATTAGTGCTGGTCGCCGGACAGGAGGTATGGGCAGCCGGCGCCAGCATGGCTCAAGAGCAGAAGGGTTCCTGAGGCTGAGGTGCAAAAGGGGAATGTGAAGGCAGAGAAAGTTTTCGGTTTGGGTTTGTTTTATTATTTTCTATTATTGTTATTTAGATCAGTAGTCCTGTGAGGAAGGCTTGGACAACGGCCGCAGTTTTATTGGCAGCACTTAGTTTTAGAATGGAGTTCTTGATATGAAAGTTTACCGTGTTTTCTGAAATGGCCAGCAAGCAGGATATTTCAAATGAGGTCTTCCCGCTGCCGGTCCACTTTAGAACTTCTTTCTCACGGGAGGTCAGCTTAACTTCGTAGGGGTTGGCAAGACGTGTGCTGATCCGGTTTGAAAGTGTGATGTGAGCCACACTTACCAGCCAGCGCATTTTTATTTCGTTGGCATCCAGTTCCTGGCGGGTGATGGGTTGTGACGATCGACTGAGTGATAGCATGCTGGCTGCACCGGCAGCATTGGTACTTGACTGCGACCATCCAACTTTAAGTCCAGCTGCCCGTGCTTCTTCCCAAAATACAGGTGCTTCGCGAAACACCGCGTCCTCCCATATGATCGGTGCCTGGGATTGTCTACCTTGCGCCACTACTGGATCAGTGGCCAGGTAGTTTTCAGTGTCGTAGCGCCTCTGCCATTGGCGAGGATAGTTGTTGAACATCACGACTTTCTCCTCGGGAAAAATCACCTGTAGCCCGTAAGCACAGTACTCGAACTCAAGCGTTGTAGCCGCATCTTGAATCCGCTTGACTATTTGAGCTTCGGAAAGTTTCAGGTCCGTTATCATCAGTAAGTCATCTTGCCAGCTTTTCATAAATACCCTCCTTGTATAGTCACCTTTCGTACTGCGGTGACATCGAGTTGCGTCGCGAATCTGACCAGTTCTACGATGGAAATCAAGTTTATAAATATGAAACATGCGTAGATGTAAGTTTGGCGTCAGAAAAAAGATGTGGCAATGGGCGCTTGCCAGCAACTTGTTCGATGGCGTCTTGCCGGAATAGAAAGAGTAAAGACTTCGTCTCGCTGAGTACCTACCAATAGTGGTAGTTACAGATGAGCGGTAATGTCTCTAGATTGTTGAAGGACGGACGGGCTGCGCTGTTTGAACGCGCCGGCAGTCTAGATGAGCTCCACAGGGAATATAAAAATCAATGGAGAGAACTGCCCGTGCTTAAGAAGGTACTTGTCAATGTTGAGGCAACGCCATCGTGCCCAGCAGCATGCAGTATGTGCCCCCGCTCAGTGATCAAGGACTATGGTTTTATTTCGCTGGAGACCATGGATAAGATAGTTTCGCAGATAGACCCTTCCTACGTCTGGGAACTGGACTTGGCGGGCAGAGGGGAGCCGACCATTCATCCAGAGTTTCATGAGCTCTTGCGAATGATGCGTCGCTCCGGAGTCTTGACTGACGTGACAACAACGGCAGTCACTTTCAATCAGCGCAATATAGATGCCTGTGTACAAAACGTTGATGTCATCAGGCTGTCTGTCAGTTCTATTCAGAAAGAGGTTTTCGATAAGGTTCACATTGGCCTGAACCACGAGAAAATCTGGCGCAACATTGCCGCGTTGGCCGAGGCCGCGGCGGATAAGGTCATTGTCCATTTGACTGGCGGCCCGGCAATCTATAGCACATTGCCAGCGACCGTCGCACATTTGCGTAGCCTGGGTTTCAAGCGGATCTATCTGTTCCCGCTCTGGAACCGAGGGGGGGATATCAACGCCAAACTCGAAAGTGAATACCGTCAGAAACTTGTGCGCGAGTTGGGTTTGAACCTGTCTGAGAGCGAGTACAAAACAGGCATGGGCAAGGTCAAGTTCATGCTGAATGCCCTGCTGGGTACCCTTGAAAATAGAAATTTTTGTGCAATTGGCGATGGCAGCGTCAGTATCAGTTATACCGGCGAGATACTCGGTTGTTTCCAGGATTTTGGGCACGTATCAAATATTGGTCATATTGATGATGACAACCTGAAGAAGATTGTGAAAAGCAGGGTGAAACAGTTGGGCAATATGGAGATTTGTCAGGGCTGTAATTCACGCAAGGCGGTTTTCAAGCTGCCAATGTTCTTGGCTAACTAAATAGCTTTCTGCACTGTTGTACAGGGATGACGCGCCGTGAGTATGCAGGAAACCGATTTCTTATTGCTGAATTGTTGTAACTTACCGTGGCGTCCGATATATCCGTATGCCTTTGTTCAGATTAGTGAGATTGCTCGGCGATTCGATATCAGGGTCACACGTATTGATTTGCTATACGTTGAACATTGGTACGAATATCTTAAAAACGTGATAAAGACCCAGCGTCCGAAGATGATTGGTATACATCTGCGGCAAGGGGACTCCCTTGATCTTTCCAATTATGATGCCGTAGATGGCGAGCCTGGGAATTACTTTAGAACCTATTACCCCGTTGAAGACAGCCGGCGCCTGATTCGCCTAGTGAGGGAGTTGACGGATGCACCTATCATCATGGGTGGCTTTGGTTTTACCACTCATGCCAGAAAGTTGGCTAACTATCTGGAAATCGATCTCGGCTTGCAGGGCTGTCCAGACGGCTTCTTTCGCTCCTTCAACGACACTCTCTCCGGCCGAAACCTGGGGGCTGTGCCTGGTCTGATTCACAAGAACGGGGCTGAGTACCTATATAACGATGTCGGTTTCTACAAGCCAGCCGAAGTGACCGAGTACCGGCTGGATATCGTTAACGAGATCAAGGCCTTTTACGGCCCGGCATTACAGTCGAAAACCCCACCGACCATTGCTGTAGAGGTTTCGCGTGGATGCCCGTTCCAGTGCTATTTTTGTGTTGAACCTGACGTCAAGGGCAAGCGGATTGACAAGCGTAATCTGGATGTGGTCGAAGCCGACCTGGAGTTTCTATTAAAAAACGATCTCTATGACTTCTGGTTTATCTGCTCTGAACTGAATATCGGTGGTGCTGGTTTCGCCTTGGAGCTGGCCGAGCGGGTGATTCGTCTTAATGAGCGTTATAAGAAGCGCCAGATTAAATGGTCAGGATATTCGCTGCCTTCGCTGGGTCACGATGAGCTGAAGACGATGATGCGTGCCGGTTACACCGGCGCCATGAACGATATTCTTTCGTTGGACGAAGATAACCTGAAGCGGGCGAAGGTGCCGTACAAGAGAGAGCAGGCCGTTACCTTTCTCAAAAGCCTGTCTTCGATACGTGCGGAAATTCATGAGGAAAGAACGCGAAAGCTGGAAGAGCAGGCGAAGTTTACCGCCAGTGCGCCAATTGAGTACTCCAATCTCATCTCGTTCTTTCTGGGGAATGCGCATGCGGACAGATACACCATTGCTCGTACGTTGGCATTTCTCGAAGAAAGTGGACTGACAAACAAGTACGAGGCGGGGTATGTGATTCCCAGTACTCGGGTATTTGGCATAGGTCGGACTCAGGGTTTTGTTGCAAGTGATACCACTTACTCCTTTGGTCGTGATGGTGTTATCGCCACGGACTCCAAATGGCCGACCTTTCATTTTCCAGAGTTTCTGGTAAGTGCTCTGGGAGATCGAGAACGGATATACAGTTTTTTCAACTACGTCTCCAACACCCTGATGTGCCAGGCTCATCGCAAAGATAAGTCGTTCAGCCAATTTATAGCGCTCTATCTGGAGCAACATCTTGATGACTGCTCGGCGTATTGGACGGACTTGGCAAAATTGCTTGGCAGGGATGACCAGGGGCGACTCTTGCCCAGCGACATCAAGGCTTTGCTGAGTCGTGAGGCAACTGATGACAGAGCATTGCAGGAAGATGTTTATCACGCTTGGCTGCTTGAGTTGTTTGGGCGAAATTCAAGCAGCATTCAGCCGGTTATATCATTTTTCGGTAAACAGCACTTTTCCGGTGTGAAGCCTGTATCCAGTGACTATGTGTTCACGCAGTTGTTTTATGCGCGTTTCTCCAATGCTGGAGAGTGGATTAAACTTGCAGAACATCTAGCACCTGATAGCAAAGGTTATGCCGCGCTGTTTGTGCGGTATATCGAGTATGCAATAGGTCTTGTATTCAGGCACGAATATAAGGATCTGTTGTTTGAGCTTTGATCTGGCCTGGCAGGGAGCCTATGCAATGTTGGCAAATGCAGTTTCCAACCTTCGATTGATCGAGACATTGAGTGAAAAAGTTCCTGCCTGGGCACTTCGTGGCCTGCAAGGGAGCTATCACTGGCAACTTGAGTCTGGAGTTCATCTGGGCTGCATGGAAGTTTCTGAAACACTGAGCTGGTCGTTTGCCGCGCAGGAGTACCAACCACGCGCCACTATCGTGCTCAGTGATATGACTCTCCAGGCTTTGGCAAACAAGGTCGATGATCCGCTGACGCTGTTCAATACCGGGAAGTTGTTGATTAGCGCAGACAACGACCACTCCGCTATTTCTGTCGATGTGATGAAGCTGTTGAATTTTATTTTCAACAATGCCTTGGTTGACACTCAGCGCATTGCTCAACTGGGGATCCGTAGCACTCAAGGAAAGGATTTTCCGTTTTGCCAGGTGATCGCTGATGAAAGGGATATCGAACCTTATTTACGTCGTGGAGAACCGGTCATTGTGCGCAATGCGGCAGTTTCATGGCCGATCTTCTCGATGCCTGTCGGGCATATAGTCAATCGGGTGGGTAACTTGGATGTGAGTCTTCTTCTTGAAGAATACGATCTGGAAAATGCTCAGCCACCCAAGTACCGGAAAACCTCGTTTGCGGAATATGTAGAGTCTTTATATGCCGTACAAGCGTCTGCCAGCGGTTATATGGCGGCCAATACCGTACCGCCTGCGTTGGACGATACCTACTGTTTTCCGAGTGTTTTCGCGCGCGAGGTATTCAATACACCAAGATGGTGGATAGGCCCTGCCAGTACCGGGCTGAGATTGCATCGGGATATGGTGGATAACTTTCTGGTGCAATTGAAAGGGCGCAAAAAAATACGTCTTTTTGCTCCAAGTGAAACAAAATTTCTCTACCCGGCCAGTGTCGGTGGGAATTTGATGTATGAGCCCAGTCGCGTGGATCCGGAAAACTACCTGGCTGAGAAGTTTCCGGATTATCAACAATCGGTATCCACTGTTTGCGAGCTTCGGCCTGGCGATATGTTGTATTTGCCGGCCGGTTGGTGGCACCACGTCCTGAATCTGGAAGTGTCCTGGTCGCTTAACTTCTTTGCTGTAAATGGTGAGCCAAGAGTCTTATCTGTAAATCGTGATAACTATGAGAGTGTCCAGCTATGAGTAATTTGAAAGACTTGAGGAAGGGCGATTTGCCGCAAGCGACGGAAGCGGCACTCCTGGTTGATTCTGGCTTTGATGTGGTACCGGGCAGCGATGATGTTTCTCCCGAGTTCAATGACCCTTCCTACATGTTGAAGGACCCCCTGGGCCTGACCACGCGGGCGTTGGAAAAGTACGGGAATATTGTTTACCTGCGGGGCATCAACGGCTATCTCATCGCCGATGCGCCCTTTATCGAAAGCATGCTGATTGGTGACGAGCGGTTTTTTTCCAAAAGCGCCGAGACCATGGAAAAGATCAGCCCGGCTATTGGCAATGGGCTGTCGACGCTGATCGGAGACGAATGGAAGCGTCAGCGCAAGATCGCCAATCCTTCTTTCAGCAAGCGCAGCGTTGACGCTTTCGGCAACGTATTTCACGAATGCATCAACGAGATGTTCGATGAGTGGGATGCTCGTTCCGAAGGTGTTCTCGATGCAACTCAGGAGATGAAAAAGCTTACCCTGCGGATTGTCATCAAGTGTCTGTTCTCCACGGACATTCTGCGTTTTTCCAGCGATGTCACCGCGGCCCTCGAGGTCTTGCAGGAGTATTCGCTGCTGAAGTTGTGGTCACCTGCGAGCATCAGCGCCGCCGATGAGCAGGCGTATGAGAACGCCAAGAAGAAAATCGACGCGATCATCTACACCATCATCCACGACCGTCGTCAGAACAAGAAGGTCCAGCACAACGACCTGTTATCGATGTACATGTCTGCGGTGTACGAAGACACCGGGGAGGGGATGACGGATATCCAACTCCGGCATGAAGTCATGAACCTGTTTCTGGCCGGTCATGAAACCACCGCGAACGGCGTGGCATTCGCCCTCTATCTACTGGCGAACAACTCACGAGAACAACAGAAGCTGCATGAGGAAGTCGAGGCTGAACTCGGCAATGCACTCTGCACCCTGGAAGATTTGAAGCGCCTCGATTACACCGACTGGGTATTCAAGGAGTCCCTCAGGCTCTATCCGTCTTCCTGGGGCATGAGCCGAGTGGTGCTGGAAGACTATCAGTACAAGAACTATCTGTTTCCCAAGGGCGCGGACTTCATCGTTGCCCAGTGGGGCCTGCATCGCAATCCGGAATATTGGCAAGAGCCTTTGAAGTTTGACCCGGAACGCTTTGCACCGGAACGCATCAAGCATGTGCACAAGTATGCCTACCTGCCGTTTGGCGCGGGCGCTCGAAAGTGCATCGGCATCCATCTGGCCGAGGGCGAGGGGAAGACGATTCTGGTGCGTATTGCGCAACGTTATGAGTTGCGCGCAGTGAATGGGAATGAACCGACATTGAAAGCCCGGTTGTTCATGACTTCCGAACCGGGCGTGTGCCTAGAGTTTATCAAGCGCAACTGAGGTGTTTTATGCAGACCATTGCTTTTGCGGTGCCTTTACCCGGTGACAAGAAAGAGCGTTTCCTGAAGTTTGCCCAGTTGATCCGCAATGAACGCAATGCCGATTTTCGCCAGTTTCTGGAGCGCCTCGATACGGTTGAGGAGAACTGGTTCCTGCAGCCTTTTGGCGAGATGGAGCTTTTTATCTGTTATTTGGCGGCGCCAGATTTGAATGCGGCATTCGCAAAGTTGGCGAGCTCCCAGCATCCCTTTGACAAGTGGATAAAGCAGGAAAACAAGGAAATCTTTGGCATGGACTTCGAGTCCCCCAGTGATGACCCGATGCCTGAAGTACTGCTGCAGTGCAAAGTTGAACCCATTCATTCACAAAGTTGGTAATAAAGATGAGCCTAACCTTATTTCGTGAGAGCTATCTGACTGCGGTCCGTACTAAAGACTACAAGTCTTTGGCATCTTTGTACGCGGCAGATGCCATTCGCAAATCTCCCGGACAGCCTGACCGCATCGGCGTGATGCAGATCCTCGAGCACTACCAGGAGTGGCAGGGCACGTTCGCCGACATGCAACTGGCCGACCGCATCCTTTTTCTCAAGGACAATGTGCTCATCGCCGTGTGGGGCTGGAAGGGGCGGCACGTCCAGGCCTACATGGGCGTTGAGCCGAGCAACAAGGAGGTTGGCCTGATCGCCGCCAGCCTGTTCTGGTTCGACAGTGATTTCCGCGTGACCAAGGAGCACACCTACGAGGACCCCTACACCCTGCTGATCCAGCTCGGCGTGATCAACGATCAGGGGCGCAGCGTGCCGTCACTGACCGAGCCGTGCGAGATCTATGACTGCAAGACGCTGAAGCCGCGCTTCGAGAACCTGGCCAAGATGCGCCACTACAACGAGCTGCTGCTGAGCAAGCAGTTGGAGCCGTGGCTCGACTGCATGAGCGACGACATCGAATGGGATGACCAGATGGTCCCCGGGTTGGCCGTGGGCAAGGACCATTCGCGGGACGACTTCGTGATGCTGGCCGAAGCCTTCCCCGATGCCTCCATCAACATGACCAACATGTGGTCGGTAGGGGACTTCGTGATTCACCAGGGGATCTTCACCGCGACGCACAAGGGGCCTCTCAAAGGTATTCCGGCGTCCAACCGGGTGGTCAACGTGGACAACATGGATATTGCCTACTTTGACGGCAATGTGATCCGCAAGGGCTGGACCTTCGGCAATACCCTGGACATGGGGTCGCAAATGGGGATGGGTAAATGACTGCGCGCCGCATGAAGTTGATCGGCAACGAAAACAGCGCCTGCACCCGCAGTGTGCTGATGGTTCTGAAGGAAAAGAACACGCCGGTGGAGTTTGTCAGCATCGACCTGGGGACCGGTGCGCACAAGTCGGACGAGCACTTGAGTCTTAACCCGTTCGGCAAGGTTCCGGTGCTGATCCACGGTGACCTGACCCTTTATGAGTCGCAGGCTATCAACCGTTATCTGGAGGCGATCCTACCCGGTATTTCGTTGATTCCGCAGGGCCGGCAAGACATTGCGCGGATGGATCAGTGGCTCAGCGTGGACTCCAGCTATTTCACGCCCCAGGCCTATACCCTGGTTTGGCAAAAGCTGTTCCTGCCCATGTACGGCGGACAGACTGACCAGGCGGTGGTCAAGGAGGCCGAGGAGAAGTTGAACGCCATCTACGCCGCCATGGATCGCGCCATTGGCGAGGAGGGGCGATTCCTGGTGGGGGACTCGCTGTCCCTGGCCGACCTGGCGTTTGTCCAGTACACCGATTACATCCTTAAAGCGCAGAGCGAAAGCATCGTATTCAACTATGAGAACGTTCGTCGCTGGTGGTATGGCCTGACTCAGCGCGAGTCTTACAAAGACCCGCTCTCGGTCATTCTCTGAATCATGCATGGCGTGCCATGGCACGCCATGCCCACCCTCGGTAGCAGATAGCAACACGGAGATTGTGCGATGAGCACTTCAGCCAGAAGTCGTCGTTCGGTAGTGCTGTGGATGTATGAAAACGACAACGGCCATATTCCCAAGCAAATGCTTCGTGAGTTGCTTGAGGAAAAAGGCTTTGTGGTTTTTTCCGATTTCGACATGCGCCAATGCCATGTCATTTCCGGGAAGGTCTATACCGCCTGTGGGCGCTGCCTCAGTGAGTTCGATGCCCTGTTTCATATGAACGCCGATGAGCAGTCGCCGTATCAGGCCGATATTCTTCGGGCGTTGCAAGACGGTGGCGTAGTGGTGGTGAACGAGTGTGTTTCATTCTTCAACTGTCGCGATAAGTTCAAGGCCAACCAGCTGTTGCGCATGCATGGAGTGAACGTACCCGACTCCGCCTTGTTGGGTAGCCAGATTGATGATGCGGTCATCCACCAACTCTTTGCGCGCTGGGGCAGCCTGGTCTACAAACCCCGCTCGGGCCATGGGGCCGTGGGTGTGATGCGCTTTGTGGAGGCTGAACAGTTCATCGACTTCATCCAGGCGACGGCGCACTTTCTCGGTGATTACTACGTTGAGCAATACATCGAGTTTGGCGATTACGATTGTCGGGTCGAGATCTTCAATGGCGAGTTGATGGGCGGTTACAGCCGCAAGAAGAAACACAGCTTCAAGACCAATATTTCCGCGGGCGGTGAAATGACGCCGCGCATCCTGGGAGGCGAAGTTGAAGTTGCACTCAAGGCCGCCCAGGTGTTGGGAATCAATGGGACGATCGTCGACATGGTCCAGTCGAGCGCGGACCGCAAGTTCTATGTCCTCGAGGTCAATCCCTTGCTGGGTATCTTCGTCGAATCGGCCATGCGTGCCGGCACCAAGATGCCCGATACCGAGCCGGACCAGCGTTACTCCTATGACCGACTGAAGCTGGACTCGATTGCCAGCTACCTCGATGCGCTGCCTGCGCGCCAGTCACTGACACCGACGCCATGAAACCTGGGCACTGCGCGTAGGCGCGGTGCAGGTACCTATTCAGGGAATTGAATGATGCAGCCCGTTATTCTCATCAGCGCCGCACGCCAGCGGCTGGCTATCAATCACTCCGCTGCCTTGGCGATGAATGTTCTCAATTGCAGTTTCACCGAGCTGCTGATCAGCCTGGGCTGTGTTCCGCTGGTGGTGGTGCCGGGGATGCCCGTTGAGGCGTTGGAACGCCTGTTCAGCATGGCCGACGGGCTGTTGCTGGGCTCCGGTCAGGACCTTTGTCCTAGCCATTACGGCGAGGATTGCGAGGTCAGCTATTCGGCGCTGGTATCCGGGATTGGCGAGCCTTACAAGCGGCCGCTGATGCTCAGTCCCGACAAGGATCGTGACGTACTGGAGTTGGCCTTGTACCGGCAGGCCAGGTCTCGACAGCTACCGATTCTCGGAGTCTGCCGAGGCCTGCAATTGATCAACGTTGCCGAAGGCGGCTCGCTGTATCAGGAGATCCCCGATCGAGGGATCGAGCACGGGATCGACCCCGATGGCTGGATCAACTATCACCCTGTGGACGTCGATCCGCAGAGCCGGCTCTATCGAATTATCGACAAGCGCAGTTTCAGCGTTTCGTCGGTGCACCACCAAGCGATCAAGCGCCTGGCGCCGAGCTTGAAAGCCTGCGCGAGGGCTGCCGATGGGGTGATCGAGGCGGTCGAGCTGGCCAGTCACGAGCATTTCGTCCTGGGGCTGCAGGGGCATATAGAAAAGACCCTGCTCAATCATCCCGAGCACCTGCAGATATGGAAAACATTCGCCAGTGAGGCTGCCACAAGGAGTCGGCAACATGTCAATTGAACACTTCCAGGTGCCCCTTTATCAGCCCTTGATGAAGCGCCTCGACTCATTCTTCGAGGTGGGCGACCCCGCCGGTATTCCGCTGCTGGACAAGAAGGCAATCATTTCCGGGTTTCCTGGAAACTTCATGACCCAGGCGATGCGTGTCGGCATCGAGGGCGGCGATGTCGAGTTTGCCAATACCTCCGGGAGCAGCTCCCAGATTCTCCAGATCATTCGTTACAAGGGCTGGTGGGGGCGTGAGTTCACGCGCGCCTATCAGCGGGTGGCGGACATGGTTGGTTATTCGATGGAGCACGACAGGAAAGCGGTACTGACGACGGCGGCCTGTTCCGCGGTGTCGTGTTTTCTTGACGACCCGGACTACCAGCAGCGTATCCATAATGGGGTGCTAAGCCTGAATACGCATCCGGACCCTACGCGCTGGACGCTCACCGATGTCCAGCGCATCGATGCGGAACTGCGGATGTTTGCGCCAAAGCTTCTGGAGATAGATCCGACCTATCTCGCGATCTTCCTCAGCAAGCGTGCGCAGTACCGGATTACTGAGCCTCTGTACATCCCTGACTACATCGCGGCTTCCTACGAGTACATGACCGCCAATGTTCGCCGGCTCATCGAGAGCGCCTATGGTTTGCCAGTTCTGAGCATGTATGGCTCGACGGAGCTGGGCGTACTGTTCATGCAGAACCGCAGCGGCACTTTTGTCCGTTGTGGCCACGACACATTGGTCGAACTCAAACCGTACCTGGCCCGGCGCAATCTGTTCGAGTTGATTGTCACGTCCTGGAAAAACCCGCTGATGCCTTTGTTGCGCTATGCCACCGGGGATCTTGTCGAAGTGCCGGAAGGCGAGTGGTCGAATAAGGTCTTCGGCGCCGTGGATGACATTCCTTTGCTGAAGCTGCATGGCCGTATCAGGGACTGCCTGGTGACCGATGATGGGGAGCTCAAGACCCTCGCCGATCTTGATGAGCTGTTTGCCGTTTCCGCGCCTTGGGTCCGGCAGTATCAACTGCAGGTGACCGAGCACAAGGTCACGCTGTTTTACGTTTCCGATGTCCAGGAACACGACGCCACCCTGGCGGTCGTCGAGCGGTGCCTGCGTGGCTGGTTTGGCCGCATGCGTACTGTTGAGTCAATGGCCGTTCCAAGCATTGCGCCACAAGCCTCGGGAAAGTTCGCGATTATCAAATAGCGGGTCCGTGAAGAGTCGTCCCTCACTAAAAAAGAGAGAATGTTATGCAAGCCTTGGATGTGAAATGCATGGTGTTGCCGGATGCGCGCAGTGACTTTCCGTTCTTTCGGGATAATCAGCGGATCTACCTGGACAGTTCATCCACCTCGTTGAAACCCGCGTCGGTGATCAGCGCCATCACTGATTTTTACCTGCATGCCGGTAGCAATGTCGGGCGCTCCAATCATCAGTATGCTCAGCTGTCCACCCAACTGTTTGAGTCGTCGCGCAACAAGCTGGCCTGCTTTCTGGGGTGCAGCGCCGATGAAGTGATCTTTACCGCCAATTGCACGGACTCGATCAATCTGCTCGCCCATGGGCTGGCGTTGGGCAATGGCGACCATGTCGTGGTCTCGCCCCTGGAGCACCATTCCAATCTCCTGCCCTGGTTGTCCAGGTGTCGAGTCACGGTTGCCCGTCTGGATCAGAACGGTTGTATCGACCTGGATCATCTGGATTCGTTGCTTGCCGCCGATCCGGCCCGTCTGGTCGCGGTCTGCCATGCATCGAATGTCACCGGCAATGTGCAACCCGTCAGGCAGATCTGTCAGATCGCCCGGGCAAGGGGGGCTTTGAGCCTGCTGGACGCGGCGCAGACCGTTGGCCATATCCCGGTCAATGTCGGCCAGATCGATTGTGATTTTCTCGCCCTTTCCGGGCACAAGATGTTTGGCCCCTCGGGGGTTGGCGCGTTGTACATGCGGCGAGATCTGCAGGCGTCGATGCAGAGCTATCGCTATGGCGGCGGCATGGTCAACAAAGTGGAGCAGGGCGATGTCAGTTATCAATCCGGCCCCGGTCGGTTCGAGGCCGGCACGCCGAACATTGAAGGGGCCATCGGACTGGGGGCGGCGGTCGACTATATAAACAGCTTGGGCGGGCAGTGGGTTCAAGACCACGATGAGGATCTGGAGCGCTATTTCCTGTCGCAGATTCAATCGGTGCGCAATATTGAAATCGCCTTCCCCATCGGGCCGCAGCACTTGCCGATTTTTCCTCTGGTTGCCGTCGGCAAGGTGGATATCGGATTTGTCTCGCGGATTCTTTCCGATCGTTACGACATTGCACTGAGTTCCGGCTACCAATGCAACCAGCCGCTCTACCGCAACAGTGGAATTAATGGCGCCTTGCGGGTCTCGATGCATCTTTACAACAGTCGCAAAGATATCGATACGTTGGTGATGGCACTCACTGATCTCCAGGATCTGCTGGCTTAGTAGGAGGGAATCAATATGGCCGCTGAATTGCTGGAAGTATTGGGCGCAAGAGCCATCACCAAGGAAGATTGTATTGCCTATTTTCATCGGCATATCAAACGCCGGACTTCGGCATTGATCGGACTTGAATACGAGTTGATCCTGATTGATAAGGCGACTTCCCTGAGTGTGCCGTTTTTTGGCTTGCGCAGCCTGTCGAGCATCTTCAAGGGCTTGCTGGGATATGGCTACTCGCCAGTTTATGACGACGGCTTGATTATCGGTTTGAGGCGCGGCGGCACGGTCATCAGCCTGGAGCCTGGTGGCCAGGTAGAGTTCTCTTCATCGGCGTTGCGTCTGGTGTCCGATGTTGTTATCGAACTCGAAGTGTTTCTGCGGGAACTGGATCGGGTCTGCCAGGGCCTGGCCATTTCGTTGCTGCCCATCGGTTATCGGCCCTACGGGGGCGTGGCGTCGGTGGCGACGGTGCCGCGTACTCGCTACTTGCACATGATGCCTATCCTGGAAAAGGTCTCGGGGGCCTCGGCCGGGCAGAAGATGACGGCCTCGATGCAGATTTCCGTCGACTACTTCTCCGAGCAGCATGCGGGCAAGTTGTTGCAGTTGGGGGTTGCCTGTCAGCCTTACATCGTCGCCTTGTTCGCTAACTCTCCGTACTTTTCGGCGGTCACCAGCCGCTATAAGAGTCATCGGATGCATGCCTGGACCCAATTCGATCAGCAACGCTCCGGTATTCCCGAGTTCATGTTGCATGCACACTTCAGCGCCCATGCCTTTGAGCACTATGTTGACTGGGCCCTGGAGAAACCACTGCTGTTCATCCAGCGGGAAGGGCAGTTGATCCACATGAACGACCTGAGTTTTCGCGACTACATGCGCCTGGGGGCTGCCTCGGGCGCTGCGACGCTGCAGGATTGGATCATGCATCTGGGTACTCTCTACCCTGAGGCTCGGCTGAAGAACATTGTCGAGTTTCGCTCGGCCGACACCTGTGCACCTCACTTCGCCGCTTCACTCGCGGCCTTTTGGAAGGGCCTGGCCTATAGCGAAGAGGCGCTTGATGCCGCGTTGGACATGCTCGGCGCGCAGACGCCCTCCGAGTTGAATCGCAAGTATGCCCAGGCCGCGGAGTTCGGCATGGCCGGGGTCGATGGGGCGGGGAACTCGCTTGCCGAAGGGATTGGACGCTTGGTCGGGCTGGCCGCTCAGGGGTTGCAGTACCAGGGAGTAACCAAGCTCGAGAGCGGTTATCTGCAAGCGCTGAACGAGATGATAGCAACTGGGCAATCTGCGGCAGATCTAATGCTCAACAAGGGCGTGCCTATATGCTTGGGCGCAAACCCGAAAATAGCTTATTCGAACATTAAGTGCGTCTCCTAAAGCAATCTGCCGCGCGTTGCGAATGGTAGTCGACTGTAATATATTCCGCCCTCGTAAATGAGTGCGTGCGGCATTTTTCAGGAGTTGTTCATGAAGACGGAAAGTATCAGGAAGATAGAAGATAAATGGCTCGCTCGCTGGGAAAATGAAAAGCATTACTCCGTTGAACTAGATACTTCTCTGCCTAAATATTATTGCCTTGACATGTTTCCTTATCCTTCGGGTGCCGGTCTGCATGTTGGGCATCCGCGCGGATATATTGCGACTGATGTATATAGTCGTTTTAAACGAATGGCTGGTTTCAATGTTTTGCATCCCATGGGTTTCGACTCTTTCGGATTACCCGCGGAACAGTATGCAATCGAAACCGGACAGCACCCAAGAGTGACCACTGACAAGAACATTGCCACGTTCAAGTCGCAGTTGAGAAAACTGGGTTTCTGTTATGACCCGGACCGCGAGATCAAGACTTCCGATGCTCAGTACTATCACTGGACGCAGTGGATATTCTCCCAACTGTTCGACAGTTGGTTCTGCCTCGATACCCACCAGGCCCAGCCTGTCGATGCCCTGATCCGGCGTTTTGAACAATCCGGCAATGCCGGGGTGAATGCCTGGTCTGATTCGCGGACCACAACCATCAGCGCGCAACAGTGGGCCGCTTTCTCGCCTTTGCAGCAGTCGGAGTTCCTGATGAACTACCGATTGGCGTATCGCGCCGACTCTTATGTGAACTGGTGCCCGGCCCTGGGCACGGTGCTGGCCAACGACGAAATCAAGGACGGTTTCTCCGAGCGGGGTGGCCACCCGGTTCAGAAAAAGATAATGAAGCAGTGGATGCTGCGAATTTCCGCGTATGCCGATCGCCTGCTGGAGGGGCTCGATAGCCTGGATTGGCCGGAAGCCTTGAAGGACATGCAGCGCAACTGGATCGGCAAATCCCAGGGCGCGGAAATTGATTTCCAGGTGCGTGATTCTCAGACCGCGATCAAGGTCTTCACGACCCGCCCCGATACGCTGTATGGCGCAACGTTCCTGGTGCTGGCGCCTGAGCATGAGGCCGTCGAGGCAATCACTTCAGCGTCTCTCAAGCCCGCAGTGGCCAATTACCGCGAAGAAGTGGCCTTGCGCTCCGAGCGCGAACGGATGGCCAAGGCCGAGCGGATCACCGGCCAGTTCACCGGCGCCTACGCCGTCCACCCCTTGACCGGCGAAAACCTGCCGATCTGGATTGCCGACTACGTCCTGGCCGATTACGGCACGGGCGCCATCATGGCGGTACCTTCCGGGGACCAACGGGATTTCAACTTTGCCCAGGCCTTCGATCTGCCTGTGGTGCATATCTATGAGGGGGCAGAGCAGGCTGACAAGCCGTTCCTGATCAATGAAGGCCGCCTGATCAACTCTCAGGAAGCCACGGGCATGCTGCGTGCCGAGGCCACCGAGTGGATTCTGCAGCGCCTGGTGGCGACCGGAACCGCCAAGCGCACCTTCAATTACCGTATCCGCGATGCGATTTTTGGCCGTCAGCGCTATTGGGGCGAGCCGATCCCGGTGTATTACGACGAGCAGGGCATTGCTCGAGTGGTTCCCGAGCAGGACCTGCCGGTGACCTTGCCCGATATCGAGGCCTTCCTGCCGACCAGCGAGGGCGAGCCCCCCTTGGAGCGAGCCAGTAGCTGGCGCTACGGCGGCTTTAAGTATGAAACCACCACCATGCCGGGTTGGGCCGGGTCGAGTTGGTACTTCCTCAGGTACATGGATCCGACCAACAGCCATGAGCCCGTGTCGAAGGAGGCCCTGGCCTACTGGCAGGCCGTGGATCTGTATGTCGGCGGATCTGAGCATGCCACTGGCCACCTGCTGTACTCGCGCTTCTGGACGCATTTCCTCAAGGATCGCGGCTTGCTGAGTTTTTCCGAACCCTTCAAGCGGGTCCTGTGCCAGGGCATGATCCTCGGCGTCTCGGCGATCATCTATCGGGACAAGACGACCCATGAGTTCGTCTCTGCCGATCTCAAGGACGGGCGGGACGTGCAGCCGCTGTATGTCGATATCAGCATGGTGAATGACAAGAACCAGGTGGATATCGACGCTCTTCGCACATGGCGCCAAACCTACACCGAAGGCACGTTCGTCTGCTCCAAAGGCGTGTTCCTGTGTGATCGCCTGTCGGAAAAGATGTCCAAGTCCAAGTACAACGTGGTCAACCCCGATGACCTGATCGAGGTCTACGGGGCCGATACCTTCCGCCTGCATGAAATGTTCCTCGGGCCGATCGACCAGACTGCCATCTGGTCGACGCAATCCATCGATGGCCCGCACAAGTTCCTGCAGAAGGTCTGGCGCCTGTTTCTGGACGAGCAGGGCGCGGTGATCGTGGATGACCTTGAGCCCGGCGACGAGGAACTCAAGGCGGTGCACACGGCGATTGCCAAGGTGGGGCGTGCCACCGAGGATATGTCCTACAACACTGCGATTGCCGCTCTGATGATCTGCGTGAACCAGCTCAGCGTGTTGCAGTGCCATAAGCGTGGCGTGCTGGAGCTGTTGCTCAAGCTGTTGCACCCCTATGCGCCGTTCATTACTGAAGAGCTATGGTCCGAGGCGCTGGGGCACTCGCGGTCGATCCTTGATTGCGGCTATCCCGTCGCCGACGAAAGTGTGCTGTATGAGGCGCAGTTTGAATGCCCGGTCTCCATCAATGGCAAGTTGCGTACTCGCATCATGCTGCAGCGGGGGATGACGGAAGAGGCGGTGAAGGCCCAGGTGCTGGAGGATGCAACGGTACAACGCTGGCTGTCTGGCGGGCGCTTGCTGAAGTTCATCTTTGTTCCTGATCGAATCATCAACATCGTATGCGCCGCGAACCCTGATTGATCCTGCGCACCGGTTGCACGGTGGTCGGGCCGGGGCGTAGAGCCCCGGCCCGGTTTTTTTATGCGGGTGAGGATCAGGCGCCGAAGCCACCGTCGATGGTCAGGCTGGCGCCGGTGATATAGCCCGCTTCGGCACTGGCCAGGTAGGCGACGAAACCGGCGACTTCCTCGGCATGGCCATAGCGACGGATAGCCATCAGGTCCATCAGGCTCGCGGCGAAGTCACTGTCCGCCGGGTTCATGTCGGTGTCCACCGGGCCGGGCTGGACGTTGTTGATGGTGATGCCCCGCGGGCCAAGGTCCCGGGCCAGGCCCTTGGTCAGGCCCACCAGCGCGGCCTTGCTCATGGCGTAGGGGCCGCCACCGGCGAAGGGCATACGGTCGGCGTTGGTGCTGCCGATGTTGATGATGCGGCCACCTTCGCCCATGTGTCGTGCGGCTTCCTGGGTGGCGATGAATACGCTGCGCACATTGATGGCCAGGGTCCGATCGAAGTCCTCCAGCTTGAACTCGTCCAATGGCGCAATGGCCAGCACCCCGGCGTTGTTGACCAGGATATCGAGTCGGCCAAAGGCCTTGACGCTGTCATTCACTGCGCGGCGGATGGCCTCGGCGTCTGCGCTGTCGGCGTGGATCGCCAGGGCCTTGCCACCCTTGGCGATGATGCTGTCCTGCAGGGCCTGGGCCTTGCTCGCCGAACTGACGTAGGTAAAGGCGACGCTGGCGCCTTCTGCCGCCAAGCGCTCGACAATGGCTGCGCCGATGCCGCGGGAACCGCCTTGGATCAAGGCTACTTTGCCGCTGAGGTCATATGTGCTCATGTGCTTCTCCAGAGATTCAAGGCCGGGTGCCTTTGTGCTTGGAGCGAGTATCTGCCGCGGATTAGCCTCTGTGTAGCCGGTAATCCCTATACTCTGTGTAAACCAAAAGTTTAGAGTGGCCTCTATGGAAGCCTTTAGCAGTATCGAATGTTTTGTCCGCAGCGCTGAAGTCGGCAGCTTTGCCGAGGCGGCGCGGCGGCTCGGCCTGACCCCGGCGGCGGTGGGCAAGAGCGTGGCCAAGCTGGAAACCCGGGTTGGTGTGCGCCTGTTCCAGCGCAGCACCCGGCGCCTGACCCTGACCGAGGCCGGCCGCCTGTTTCTCGCGGAAGTCGCCGACAGCCTGCAGACCATCCAGAACGCGGTCAGCACCCTGGCCGATGCCCAGGGGCGCCCGGCGGGGACGCTCAAGGTCAGCATGGGCACGGTGTTTGGCGGGCTGTACATAGTGCCGATGCTCGGCGCCTTTTTGCGCCGCTACCCGGATATTCATCCCGACTGGCATTTCGACAACCGCCAGGTGGACCTGATCGGCCAAGGTTTCGATGCGGCCATTGGCGGCGGTTTCGAATTGCCCCAGGGAGTGGTCGCCCGGCGGCTGTCGCCGGCTCACCGGGTGCTGGTGGCAAGCGCCGATTACCTGCGGGGGCGGGCACCGATCAACGGGCCCGAAGACCTGCGGCATTGCCGGGGGATTCTTATCCGCTCCCCCCAGACCGGGCGCATCCGCACCTGGCAGATGACCGGTCGGGGAGGGCTGATGTGCCCGCTGGAGCTCAAGGCCAGCATGACCATGAGCGATTCCGAGGCCGCCTGCATCGCCGCGGCCCAAGGGCTGGGCCTGGCCTTGGTGAGCATGCCGTTTGCCGTCAATTACCTGCGTTCCGGGGCCTTGCAGCGGGTGTTGCCAGACTGGTACGTGGACGATGGCTTTACCTCGATCTACTACGCCGAGCACAAGATGCTCCCGGGCAAGACGCGGGCCTTCGTCGACTTCGTCATTGAGCAGTTCGCCGAGCAAGGCCTGGCTCAGGCCTTCAGCGCCTTGTAGGAGCCGGCCTGGCGACGAGTCTATGTACCGCCGGCCTCAGCGCCCCGCCCGCAAGGGCCAGCCCAGCACTCGCTTGGGCCGGGGCGTGGCATAGGTGCGTACCTTGGAGGTGGATAGCCCCAGACGCACCAGGGACTCGGCAATGGTCACTGCTGCCGTTACTCCGTCCACCACCGGCACCCCGGTGCGCTGGCGAATCTGTTCATCCAGGCCGGCCATGCCCCCGCAGCCCAGGCAGATGACTTCGGCCTTGTCCTCGGTCACCGCCCGTTCGGCCTGGCGCACGATGGCTTCCACGGCGCGCAGCGGGTCTTCCTCCAGCTCCAGTACCGCCAGGCCGCTGGCCCGCACCGAGGCGCAGCGGTCATAAAGGCCGGAGAGCTTGAGCCGGTCTTCGATCAGCGGCACGGTGCGGTCCAGGGTGGTGACCACCGAGTAGGCGTGGCCAAGGAACATGGCAGTGCTGGCGGCGGCGTCGGTGATGTCCACCACTGGCACGTTCAGCAGTTCCTGCAAGCCTTCGCGGCCGTGCTCGCCGTAGCCGGCCTGGATCACCGCGTCATAGGGCTGGTCGTAGGCCAGCACCCGGTCCATTACGGCGATGGCCGCCAGGTAGCTTTCGAAGTTGCCTTCCACCGATTCGGCGCCGAAGTAGGGAGTCAGGCCGATGATCTCGGTGCCCGGCGCTGCCACGCTTTGTGCCTGGTGGGCGATGGCCTGGGTGATGGAGTCGGTGGTGTTGACGTTGACCACGAGAATTCGCATGAGGGTTCCTTGCAGGTTGGGCAGTTCAGGCCCGGCGCGCCGGGCCGGGCAGGTTCAATGGCTGACGTTGTCCACGGCGATGCTTTCGCCGCTGACGTCCGCGTAGCCGGGCTGGCGCTTGGCGATGATCAGGTAGAGCATCCCGGCGATGCCGGCGCCGATCAGCCAGGAGAATGGTGAGACGCTGGCAAAACCCGGCACCAGGGCCAGCACGATGGCGATCAGCGCCGCGGGAATAAAGGCCGCCACTGCCCGCAGGTTGACCCCGCGGCTGTAGAAATAGGCGCCTTGCGGGTCTTCGCTATAGAGCTGCGGCACGTTGACCTGGGCTTTGCGCAGGATCCAGTAGTCCACCATGATCACCCCGTACAGCGGGCCGAGCAGGGCGCCCAGGCCGGAGAGGAAATACACGATCACCAGCGGGCTGTTGTACAGGTTCCACGGCAGGATCAGCACCGCCAGCGCCGCGCTGATCAGCCCGGCGCGGCGGAAGGTCAGGTACTTGGGCGCCAGGTTGCTGAGGACGAAGGCCGGGGCGACGAAGTTGGCCATGATGTTCACCGCCACGGTCACGATCAGAAAGGCCAGGCAGCCCAGGACCAGGAACAGTGTGTTGGGGATCGAGGCGATGATCTCCGTGGGGCTTTCGATGACCCGGCCATTGATCTGGAACTGCGCGCCGCACAGCAGCACGGTGATGGTGGCGAACACCAGGATGTTCACCGGCAGGCCCCAGAAGTTGCCGACCTTGATGGTCTTGCGGCACGGCGAGGAGCGGGCAAAGTCGCAGAAGTTGAGGATCAGGGTGCCGTAGATTGCCAGCCACAGGGCGCCGCCGGCGAAGATCTGCCGCCACATTTCGCTGCCGGTCAGAGGTTCGCGGATCGACCAGGCGATCTGCCCGTCGGCCTGGGTGTACATCCAGGCGGCCAGGCAGGCCACGGTCAGCAGGATGATCGGCCCGGCGAAGGCTTCGTAGCGCCGGATCATTTCCATGCCATAGGCGAGGATCGCCAGTTGCACCAGCCAGATCACCAGGAAGCAGGCCCAGCCCAGGGTCGAGAGGCCGAGGATCGAGTTGTGGTCGTAATCGGCGAAGCCCGGATGGATGGCCGTGAGCAGCACGCGAAACACCACCGAGGCCAGGTAGGTCTGGATGCCGAACCAGGCGATGGCGATCACCGCCCGGATGAGTGCCGGAATCTGCGCGCCATGGATGCCGAAGCTGATGCGGCTGATCACCGGGAACGGCACCCCGGTCTTCTGCCCCATGTAGCCGGACAGGTTCATGAAGAAATACACCAGCGCCGCGCCTATCCCCAGGGACAGCAGGATCTGCCAGCCGCCCAGGCCCAGGGCGTAGAGGCCGATGGCGAAGGAGTAGTTGGCGATGTTGTGCACATCGTTGGTCCACAAGGCGAAGATGCTGTAGCCACCCCAGCGCCGGCCTTCGACCTTGGTCGGTGCCAGGTCGCTGTTGTGCAGGCGTGGGCTGAGCGCGATGGGGGCCGCATCGGCGACCGGTTGTTGGACGTTGTGCGAATGCAGCGAGGAGGGCAGATCCAGTGCGATGTTGTTGGAAGGGCTGGTACGCATTCCGGCATGCTCCTGACTCCGGCCCTGGATGACTGTGCTTGAGCGAGGGGGCTCGACAATCTTCGTCACAGGGTAAGGAATCACTGGGTTCGGGGCATCTGCAGCTTGAGTCGTGGGTCAGGCGTGCGGACGGTTAGTGTATGTATGTTTTGGTTTTTTTGTATACAAAACATAAATCCACTAAAGCCACTTCTGTGCCAATTTCACGACTATGAAATTGGCTGCTGATTTCGTTTTGTTATGGGTTATTCCTAACCTTCTGAAAAGACGAGATTAAAAATTGACCGTTTGAACAGGTATTTATTTTTCGCCAGGCACGGCTTGGCGCCCAATGGATATCGGCGCAGGAAAGGCTTGTAACCTTTTGGGGCGGGGAATCTTTGAAGTGCACACAAAAATGGCACCGACGGTGACATTCTTGTGTACAGGTTTTGCTGCGGGTTGGCTTTCAGTGCGGGCGTCCTTCAGGCGCGCCCGCAGGGAAGGGGGTCAGGCTTTGCTGATGATGTTGCCGGCGTGCAGGCCGCATTCTTTCTGAGTGGCTTCCTCCCACCACCAGCGGCCTTCGCGCTCGTGCTGGTTGGGCAGTACCGGGCGGGTGCAGGGCTCGCAGCCGATGCTGATGAAGCCGCGTTCATGCAGGCTGTTGTAGGGCAGTTCGAGCATGCGGATGTAACCCCAGATCTCCTCGCTGCTCATTTGTGCCAGTGGGTTGAACTTGTACAGGGTGCGCTCCGGCGTGGAGAAGGCTGTGTCGACTTCCAGCACCGCCACCTGGCTGCGGGTACCCGGGCTCTGATCACGGCGCTGGCCGGTGGCCCAGGCGCTGACGGTGGACAGCTTGCGCCGCAGTGGTTCGATCTTGCGGATACCGCAGCACTCGCCATGGCCGTCCTTATAGAAGCTGAACAGGCCCTTTTCCTTGACGAAGGGTTCGAGCTTGCTGTGGTCCGGCGAGATCAGCTCGATCTGGATCTTGTAGTGTTCACGCACCTGATCGATGAAACGGTAGGTTTCCGGGTGCAGGCGGCCGGTATCCAGGCTGAACACCTTGACGTTCTTGTTCAGCTTCCAGGCCATGTCCACCAGCACCACATCCTCGGCACCGCTGAAGGAAATCCACAGGTCATCGCCGAACTGGGCAAAGGCCAGTTTGAGAATGTCCTGGGCAGACTTGTTGGCATAGGTCGCGGCGAGTTCAGCGACGTCGAACGATGGGGTCATCAGGGCGGTTTCCTACAGGTCGGTGGCGCTGTGCGCTCTATAGGAGGGCGATCTTAACAAAATCCACACCGCCCTGGCGCGCTCCTCTGCGTTGCGCCTGTGCAGGCGAATCGCTAGAGTTCGGCAGTCCTTTTGCTCGCTCAATTTAAATAATCAGAACCAATGGGAGTGTCTTGTGGAAATTGCCTGTCTCGATCTGGAAGGTGTACTGGTCCCGGAAATCTGGATCGCCTTTGCCGAAAAAACCGGGATTGAATCCCTCAAGGCAACCACCCGGGATATTCCCGACTACGACGTGCTAATGAAACAGCGCCTGCGGATTCTCGACGAACACGGCCTGAAGCTTTCGGATATCCAGGAAGTGATCGCCACCCTCAAGCCACTGGACGGCGCGGTGGAATTCGTCAACTGGCTGCGCGAGCGCTTCCAGGTGGTGATCCTTTCCGACACCTTCTATGAATTTTCCCAGCCCCTGATGCGCCAGCTGGGCTTTCCGACCCTGCTTTGCCACCGCCTGATCACCGATGACGGCGGCCGGGTGACCGGCTATCAGTTGCGCCAGAAAGACCCCAAGCGCCAGTCGGTGCTGGCCTTCAAGAGCCTGTACTACCGGGTGATTGCGGCGGGGGATTCCTACAACGACACGACGATGCTCGGTGAGGCGGATGCCGGCATCCTGTTCCACGCCCCGGACAACGTGATCCGCGAGTTCCCGCAGTTCCCGGCGGTGCACAGCTTTGCCGAGCTGAAGCAGGAGTTCATCAAGGCTTCCAATCGTCCCCTGAGCCTGTAAAACCGTTCTTGTAGGAGCCGGCTTGCCGGCGAAGGGGCCTCTGGATTTTGCGCAAATCCTGCCGACGCCTTCGCTGGCAAGCCAGCTCCTACGGGTGGGAGAACGGCGCGCGCTTGTAGGAGCCGGCTGGCCGGCGAAGAGGCCCTAAAGCCCCTGCAGCGTTTCCAGCAACACCCGCACCTTGGTGATGGATTCCTGGTATTCCTCCTGCCAGTCGGAATCCGCGACTATTCCGCCGCCGCCCCAGCAACAGATCTGCCCATCCTTGGCCAGCAGGCTGCGGATGGCGATCGAACTGTCCATTTCTCCGCGCACGTCCAGGTACAGCAGCGAACCGCAGTACAGCGCACGCCGCGTGGGTTCCAGCTCATCGATGATCTGCATCGAGCGGATCTTCGGTGCTCCGGTGATCGAGCCACCGGGAAAGCTGCCGGCGATCAGGTCCAGGGCGTCCTTGCCGTCCGCCAGCTCGCCAGTGACGCTGCTCACCAGGTGGTGCACGTTGGGGTAGCTTTCCAGGCTGAACAGCTCCGGTACCCGTACCGAGCCTATGCGGCAGGTGCGCCCCAGGTCGTTGCGCAGCAGGTCGACGATCATCAGGTTTTCCGCCCGGTCCTTGGGGCTGGCCAGCAGCTCGGCGGCATTGGCCGCGTCCTGCGCGGCATCCCGGCCGCGGGGGCGTGTGCCTTTGATCGGGCGGGTTTCCACCCGGCCCTGGCTGACGTGGACGAAGCGCTCCGGCGACAGGCTCAGCACCGCACCGCCTTCCGGCAGCCGCTGGAAACCCGAGAACGGGGTCGGGCAGGCGGCGCGCAGGGCGCAATAGGCCGCCCAGGGATCCCCCTGGTACTGGCCGCGAAAGCGTTGGGCGAAGTTCACCTGGTAGCAGTCGCCGGCCTGGATGTAGTGCTGGATGCGCTGGAACGCCTGGCGGTAGTCCTCGGCGCTCAGATCAGCCAGCATGGCGCCGGTCAGCTTGAATGCCGGCTGCGACGCGGGCAGCGGCTGGCTGAACAGTTGAATCAGGCGCTGGCGCTCGGTGGCATCCAGGCTGGGGTGGAACACCAGCTGGCTGGTGCCTGCCTGGTGGTCGTTGATCAGCGCCCAGGCATACAGGCCAAAGCGTGCGTCGGGTAGTTGCAGGTCATCCCGGGCCTGGCTTGGCAGGCGCTCCAGATGGCGGCCGAAGTCATAGCTGAGGTAGCCGATCAGGCCGCCGGCGAAGGGCAGTTCATAAGGAGCGGGTAGTTGCGCCGGGCCCAGTTGCCCCAGGTTGTCCCGCAGGCGCTGGAGAAAGCCCCTGCCGCTTTCTTCGGCGGCCACGGTCAACTGTGCCAGGGGCCAGGCGCTGAGCAGGTCATAGCGCCCGCGCTCGGCGCTGGGCCGGCCGCTGTCCAGCAGCACGGCGCCGGGGGCGTGCTCGATTGCCGCGAAATACTCGGCGGGGTTGGTGCGGTAGGGGAGCGGGTGTACGGAACAGGTCAACATGCGGGGCAAATCAGCCATCGGAGCGCGGTTGGCGATTGTATGCCTCTGCAGGAGTTGCTCCTAGAGGGGATGTCGGTGTTTGCCCGGTTCGTGGCGTATTCACCGACCTGTAGCTGCTGCCGCAGGCTGCGAAAAGGTCCGCAGGACCTTCCGTTCGCACCCTGCGGCAGGCGCTATCAGCCTTCCACGGCAGGGATATGGCCGAACAGTTCCTGGGCGAAGCGTACCCGCTCCTCGACGCTTTCCTCGATGCCCTGGGCCTTGAGCTCCTCAAGGTGGGCTTCGATGGCGTGGGTGCGCTGGGTCAGGCCGCAGTCGTTGGCGATCTGGATGTTCAGCCCCGGCCGCGCGTTGAGTTCGAGAATCAGCGGGCCCTTGTCCTGGTCCAGCACCATGTCCACGCCGATGTAGCCCAGGCCGCAGAGTTCGTAGCAGCCGGCCGCCAGCTTCATGAAACCGTCCCAGTAGGGCAGTTGCACGCCGTCCACCGCATTGGTGGTGTCCGGGTGCTTGGCAATGATGTTGTTCAGCCAGGTACCGCGCAGGGTCAGGCCGGTGGCCAGGTCGACCCCGACGCCGATGGCACCCTGGTGCAGGTTGGCCTTGCCCCCGGACTGGCGGGTCGGCAAACGCAGCATGGCCATCACCGGGTAGCCCATGAGCACGATGATGCGGATGTCCGGCACGCCTTCATAGCTGATGCTCTTGAAGATCTGGTCCGGGGTCACCCGGTACTCGATCAGCGCCCGGTCGCGGTGGCCGCCCAGGGAATACAGGCCGGTGAGGATGCTGGAGATATGGTGCTCGATCTCTTCGTGGCTGATGATCTTGCCGGACACCGTGCGATAGCGGCCCTCGAAGCGGTCGGCGATCACAATGATCCCGTCACCTCCGGCGCCCTGGGCCGGCTTGATCACGAAGTCGTTGCGCCCTTTGAGGATCTCGCCGAGCTTGTCGATTTCCTTCTCGGTGGAGATCACCCCGTACAGTTCCGGCACATGGATACCGGCCTTGATCGCCCGTTCCTTGGTGATGATCTTGTCATCGACGATGGGGTACAGGCTGCGCTTGTTGTACTTGAGCACGTAGTCGGCATTACGCCGGTTGATGCCCATGATTCCCCGCGCTTCCAGGGCTTTCCAGGTCTTCCACAGGCCGAACATCAGGAGTCGGCCTTGACGAAGGCTTTGAAACGCACCAGCTCCGTCAGGCGGTAGCCGCGGTAGCGACCCATCGCCAGCATGAAGCCCACCAGGATCAGCAGCATCGCCGGGAAGGTAAAGACGAAGTAGGTGAGTTCCGGCACGCTCATGATCAGGTGCGCCAGGGAGGCGGCGAACAGGGTGCCGATGGCGACTTTCATCGCATGGCCGCCGCCGCGCTCTTCCCAGGTGATGGACAGGCGTTCGATGGTCATGGTCAGGATCACCATCGGGAACAGCGCCACCGACAGGCCGCGTTCCAGGCCCAGCTTGTGGCTGAACAGGCTGATGGCGGCGATCAGCACCACGACGAAGGTCAGTACCACCGAGAGTCGCGGCAGCATCTGCAACTTCAAGTGTTCGAGGTAGGAGCGCAAGGACAGCCCGAGCGCGGTGATTACCGTGAACAGCACGATGCCAAAGCCCAACTGGGTCTCGCGGAAGGCCAGGGCGATCAGCACCGGGGTGAAGGTGCCGAGGGTCTGCAGGCCGATCAGGTTGCGCAGCACCAGGATCACCAGCACGCCGATGGGGATCATCACCATGATCATGAAGGTCTGCTGGGTCTGCAGCGGCAGGCCGTACAGCGAGTATTCGAGGAAGTTGGCGTCGGTGTTCTCGTCGGTCAGCTTGGCCAGGCGAATGGCGTTCATTTCGCTGTTGTTGAGGCTGAAGGTGACGTTGGCTTTCTTGCCGCCATCGACGGTGATCAGGTTGTCGTCGCCGGTCCACCACAGCAGGCGGTCGCTGGGCATGCCCTGCTCACCGGTTTCCGGGTTGAAGTACAGCCAGTCGGTGCCGTTGAAGCTGCGCAGCCAAAGCTCCGGGGTCTGCGGCTGGTCGGCCACCAGGCGGATGGTGTGGACCTTTTCCACCGGCACGTGGGCGATGGACAGCAGCAGCTCGACAATCTTCGCCTTGTTGGTGCTGGACGGATCGCCGGCCAGCAGCAGCTTGGCGTTGTCGTCATTGGCGTTGTTGACCCGCTTGATGGCTTCGCTGATGAAGGTCTCGACGTCCGCCGAATGCTGGCGAATCGGCGCCAGCAGGGCGTCGGCGGCGATCTTTTCCGGGCCTTCCACGGCCATGCTGTCACGGAAGGTCGGGCCCTTGACCTTGGCTTTCTCGGCGCTGTAGCGCTTGGTCAGCACCAGGCGGTAGTACAGGGTCTGGTTGCCCTTGGCCCGGCGCGCCGACCAGGTGACCTTGCGGTTGCCGTCGACGCGGTTCACCGCCACCCCGTAGTTGTTGGAAATGAAGCTCTCGTTGAGGCTCACGTAATCGCGGCTCAGGGGCGGCACGAACATCTGGATCTTGATCGGGTCCTTGCCGTTGGCGACGAACTCGACCTTGGCATCGATGTTCCACAGATCGTCGGTAGCGTCTTCGGTCACCGGAATGCCGAGCACGAAGATCTGATAGGCCGTGATCGAAATGCCCAGCACCACCAGGATGGCGATCAGGACTTTCAGATGAAGGGTAAGAGAGCGCATTGGAATTACTCTGCGGTATGAGCGTCGGTGGCGCAGGCGGGTTTGCCAGCAGCGTATTTAAGACTGGGGTCGACCAGCGCATCGAAGCGTTTCAGGGCTTCGGAGCCGATCAGGAGCGGGTATTGGAATGCGCTGCGGTCGGTCAAGTTCACTTCGATGCTGCGCAAGGCGCTGCCCATGCAGACATCCAGGGCGATGACCGGCCGTGCGGTGTAGTTCTTGTCCTCATCGGGGTCGTAGTCGCCGGCACGGCGCTTGATCTTGCTGACCCGGGCCAGAGGCCGTTCGATGGGATGGGAATGGGCGGCGTCGATCGCCAGGTAGAAACGCACCCAGGACTCGCCATTGCGCTTGAAGCGCTTGATGTCGCGGGCACTCAGGGAAGCGGTCTTGGCCCCGGTGTCGAGCTTGGCCGCGACCTCCAGGTCGATGCCGGACAGCCGAGCGTATTCATTCAAGCCGTAGACAGTCTTGCCGGCGGCGGCGCTGATGCCGGGCAGGGCAAGCAGGCAGAGCAGTAGGGGAAGGGCCTTGAGTCTCATAGATCCTGATGGGCATGGGTTCTTCAGTTCAAGGCGACCGGCATTGCTGCGCAAGCTCCCTCGTATGCGTGCCATAAAAAGATGACAGGCCAATGCGGGCGGCATTCTAGCATGCTGGTTTTATGGCGCCAGCGCCGGGGGCGGGCCTTTTGTCTTGTCCTGGCGCTTAGGGTTATTAGACGATTGTCGACAATCTCTATTTTTCCTTTGACTGTTTTCGGTGTATTGGCTAATTTTTGCCTCATTGATTTTAAAGGTGTCGACAATATGCTGGGTCAACTCGAACACCCGATGCAGGCACAGGACGATTCTGAAACCCTGTCCGAAAACGTCTTCCGGCGGATCCAGGCGGCCATCGTCAAGGGCGAGATCGCCCCAGGCAGCAAGATCTCCGAGCCTGAACTGGCGCGCACCTACGGCATCAGTCGCGGCCCGCTGCGCGAGGCCATCCACCGCCTGGAAGGTCAGCGCCTGCTGGTGCGGGTGCCCCATGTCGGCGCCCGGGTGGTGTCCCTGAGCCATGCCGAGCTGATCGAACTCTACGAAATCCGTGAGTCCCTGGAAGGCATGGCCTGTCGCTTGGCGGCCGAGCGCATGACCACCGAGGAAATCGACGAACTGCGCCGGGTGCTCGATACCCACGAACGCGATGCGGCGTTCCAGGCCGGCGTCGGCTACTACCAGCAGGAAGGGGACTTCGACTTCCACTACCGGATCATCCAGGGCGCCGGCAACCGCACCCTCACGCAGATGCTCTGCGGCGAGCTGTATCAATTGGTGCGCATGTACCGCATCCAGTTTTCCGCGACCCCCAATCGCCCGCACCAGGCCTTTGCCGAACACCACCGGATTCTCGATGCCATTGCCGATCGCGACGGCGAACTGGCCGAGTTGTTGATGCGCCGCCACATCGGCGCCTCGAAACGCAATATCGCGCGTCACTACCAGGACAGCGCCCATCAGACAGCCACTCCACGAGGTGAGTCATGAGTTCCAACAAGAGCACTCCAGGCCAGCGTTTCCGCGATGCGGTCGCCAGCGAACAGCCGTTGCAAGTGGTCGGCGCGATCAACGCCAACCATGCCCTGCTGGCCAAGCGCGCCGGTTTCAAGGCCATCTACCTGTCGGGCGGCGGGGTCGCTGCCGGCTCCCTCGGCGTGCCTGACCTGGGCATTACCGGTCTGGACGACGTCCTCACTGATGTGCGTCGTATCACCGACGTCTGCGACCTGCCGCTGCTGGTGGACGTGGACACCGGTTTCGGTTCGTCGGCCTTCAACGTGGCGCGTACCGTCAAGTCGATGATCAAGTTCGGCGCCGCGGCGATCCATATCGAAGACCAGGTCGGCGCCAAGCGCTGCGGTCACCGCCCTAACAAGGAGATCGTTTCCCAGCAGGAAATGGTCGACCGAATCAAGGCCGCGGTGGATGCCCGTACCGACGACAGCTTCGTGATCATGGCGCGCACCGACGCCCTGGCGGTGGAAGGCCTGGAGTCGGCCCTGGAACGCGCCGCGGCGTGCATCGAGGCCGGCGCCGACATGGTGTTCCCGGAAGCCATCACCGAGCTCGAGATGTACAAGATCTTCGCCGATCGGGTGAAAGCCCCGATCCTGGCCAACATCACCGAATTCGGCGCCACACCGCTGTACACCACCGAACAGTTGAAATCCGTGGATGTTTCCCTGGTGCTGTACCCGCTGTCGGCGTTCCGTGCCATGAACAAGGCCGCAGAAAACGTCTACACCGCGATCCGTCGCGACGGTACCCAGCAAAATGTGATCGACACCATGCAGACCCGCATGGAACTGTACGAGCGCATCGATTACCACAGCTTCGAGCAGAAGCTCGATGCGCTGTTCGCGCAGAAGAAAGGCTGAATCAATCCCTGTGGGAACGAGCTTGCTCGCGATGGCCGTCAGCGATAACGCGCAGCCCCTGATTCGCTGGGGCGCGCGGGCCCGGATCGCGAGCAAGCTCGCTCCTGCACTGTCGGGGGAGCCCCGACCCGTGAAGTTGCCAAGTCCCTAACAAATTCAAGATTGGAGAGAGCAATGGCCGAAGCAAAAGTATTGAGTGGTGCAGGTCTGCGCGGCCAGGTGGCCGGGCAAACCGCGCTGTCCACCGTGGGCCAGGCCGGTGCCGGGTTGACCTACCGCGGCTATGACGTGCGCGAACTGGCGGCCGATGCGCAGTTCGAGGAAGTCGCCTACCTGTTGCTGTACGGCGACCTGCCGACTCAGGAACAACTGGCCGCCTACAGCGCCAAGCTGAGCAAGCTGCGCGACCTGCCACAGGCGCTGAAGGAAGTGCTGGAGCGCATACCGGCCCAGGCCCATCCGATGGATGTGATGCGTACCGGTTGCTCGTTCCTGGGCAACATCGAGCCGGAGAAGGACTTCTCCCAGCAGCACGACGTCACCGACCGCCTGCTGGCGGCCTTCCCGGCGATCATGTGCTACTGGTACCGCTTCAGCCACGAAGGCGTGCGCATCAATTGCGTCAGCGACGAGCAGACCATCGGTGGCCACTTCCTGCACCTGCTGCATGGCAAGAAGCCCAGTGACTTGCACGTCAAGGTGATGAACGTCTCGCTGATCCTCTATGCCGAGCACGAATTCAATGCCTCCACCTTCACCGCCCGGGTCTGTGCCTCGACCCTGTCGGACCTCTATTCCTGTGTCACCGCGGCCATCGGTTCGCTGCGCGGCCCGTTGCACGGCGGCGCCAACGAAGCGGCCATGGAGCTGATCGAGCGCTTCCAGAGCCCCGAGGAGGCGACTGCCGAGTTGCTGCGGATGCTCGAGCGCAAGGACAAGATCATGGGCTTTGGCCATGCGATCTACAAAGACAGCGACCCGCGCAACGAGGTGATCAAGGGCTGGTCGCAGAAGCTGGCTGACGAAGTCGGTGACAAGGTGCTGTTCCCGGTGTCCGAAGCCATCGACAAGACCATGTGGGAGCAGAAGAAACTCTTCCCCAATGCCGATTTCTACCACGCCTCGGCGTACCACTTCATGGGCATCCCGACCAAGCTGTTCACACCGATCTTCGTCTGCTCGCGCCTGACCGGCTGGGCCGCCCACGTGTTCGAGCAGCGTGCCAACAACCGCATCATTCGTCCAAGCGCCGAGTACATCGGCGTTGAACAGCGCAAGTTCGTGCCAATCGAGCGCCGCTGACCGGGAGGGCGCCGGTACTGTTGATTGAATGCACCGCAGCACCTGCAGGAGCGAGCCTGCTCGCGATAGCGATGGTTCAGCCGACGCGATGTCGGATCTGATTCAGTCATCGCGAGCAAGCTCGCTCCTACAAGGGATAGATGCCCATTCAACACGGTGCCAGGCGCTCCCTTTGAAACTACCGTGACCGAGCCCTGACCATGAACAGTGAATTTCGCAAGACGCTGCCCGGCAGCCAACTGGACTATTTCGACGCCCGGGCGGCGGTCGATGCGCTTAAGCCAGGCGCCTACGACAGCCTGCCCTACACTTCCCGCGTACTGGCGGAAAACCTGGTGCGCCGCTGTGATCCGGCAACCCTCAACGCTTCCCTCGGCCAACTGATCGAACGCCGCGACGACCTGGACTTCCCCTGGTTCCCGGCCCGCGTGGTGTGCCACGACATTCTTGGCCAGACCGCACTGGTGGATCTGGCCGGCCTGCGCGACGCCATCGCCGACCAGGGCGGTGACCCGGCGCTGGTCAACCCGGTGGTGCCGACCCAGTTGATCGTCGACCACTCCCTGGCGGTGGAGTGCGGCGGTTTCGACCCGGACGCCTTCGACAAGAACCGCGCCATCGAAGACCGGCGCAACGAAGACCGGTTCCACTTCATCAACTGGACCAAGAAGGCCTTCAAGAACGTCGACGTGATCCCGCCCGGCAACGGCATCATGCACCAGATCAACCTGGAGAAAATGTCCCCGGTGATCCAGGTGCTCGACGGTGTGGCCTTTCCTGATACCTGCGTCGGCACCGACAGCCACACTCCCCACGTGGATGCGCTGGGGGTGATCGCCATCGGCGTGGGCGGCCTGGAAGCCGAAAGTGTCATGCTCGGCCGCGCCTCGTGGATGCGCCTGCCGGACATCATCGGCGTCGAGCTCACCGGCAAGCTGCAGCCGGGCATCACCGCCACCGACATGGTGCTGGCGCTGACCGAGTTCCTGCGCAAGCAGAAAGTGGTGGGGGCCTGGCTGGAATTCTTTGGCGAAGGTGCCGCGGCGCTGACCCTGGGCGACCGCGCCACCATCTCCAACATGGCCCCGGAATACGGCGCCACGGCGGCGATGTTCTACATCGACCAGCAGACCATCGACTACCTCAAGCTCACCGGCCGTGAAGACGAGCAGGTGCGCCTGGTAGAGAGCTACGCCAGGCACACTGGGCTGTGGGCCGACAGCCTGAAGAGCGCACGCTACGAGCGCGGCCTGCAGTTCGACCTGTCGTCGGTGGTACGCAACATGGCCGGGCCGAGCAACCCGCACGCCAGGGTCGCCACCAGCGACCTGGCGGCCAAGGGCATCGCCGGGCAGTGGTCCGAAACCCCGGGGCAGATGCCGGACGGCGCGGTGATCATCGCCGCGATCACCAGTTGCACCAACACCAGCAACCCGCGCAACGTGATCGCCGCCGGCCTGCTGGCGCGCAACGCCAACAAGCTGGGGCTGACCCGCAAGCCATGGGTCAAGTCGTCCCTGGCCCCGGGTTCGAAAACCGTGGCCATGTACCTGGAAGAGGCCGGCCTGGGCCATGAGCTGGAGCAACTGGGCTTTGGCGTGGTGGCTTTTGCCTGCACCACCTGCAACGGCATGTCCGGTGCCCTCGACCCGGTGATCCAGAAGGAAATCATCGACCGCGACCTGTACGCCACCGCCGTGCTCTCGGGCAACCGCAACTTCGATGGGCGCATCCACCCTTACGCCAAGCAGGCGTTCCTGGCTTCGCCGCCGCTGGTGGTGGCCTACGCCATTGCCGGCACCATCCGTTTCGATATCGAAAAGGACGTGCTGGGCCTGGACGCCAACGGCCGGGAAATCCGCCTCAAGGACATCTGGCCGAGCGATGAAGAGATCGATGCGGTGGTCAAGGCGGCGGTCAAGCCGGAGCAGTTCCGCAAGGTCTACATCCCGATGTTTGCCATCCACGAAGACACCGGCCCGAAAGTCGAGCCGCTGTATGAGTGGCGCCCGCAGAGCACCTACATCCGCCGTCCGCCGTACTGGGAAGGGGCCCTGGCCGGTGAGCGCAGCCTGACCGGGATGCGCCCGCTGGCGGTGTTGCCGGACAACATCACCACCGACCACTTGTCGCCGTCCAACGCCATCATGGCGGGCAGCGCGGCCGGCGAGTACCTGGCGAAAATGGGCCTGCCGGAAGAGGACTTCAACTCCTACGCGACCCACCGTGGTGACCACTTGACCGCTCAGCGCGCGACCTTCGCCAACCCGAAGCTGTTCAACGAAATGGTCCAGGAAAACGGCAAGGTCAAGCAGGGCTCCCTGGCGCGGATCGAGCCGGAAGGCAAAGTGACGCGGATGTGGGAAGCCATCGAAACCTACATGCAGCGCAAGCAGCCGCTGATCATCGTTGCCGGTGCCGACTACGGCCAGGGCTCGTCCCGCGACTGGGCAGCCAAGGGCGTGCGCCTGGCGGGGGTGGAAGCCATCGTCGCCGAAGGCTTCGAGCGCATCCACCGTACCAACCTGGTGGGCATGGGCGTGCTGCCGCTGGAGTTCCTCGCGGGCACCGACCGCAAGACCCTGGGTATCGACGGCACTGAAACCTACGACGTGATCGGCGCGCGCACGCCTCGGGTGCAACTGACCCTGGTGATCAACCGCAAGAACGGCGAGCGGCTCGAGGTACCGGTGACCTGCCGCCTCGACACCGCCGAAGAGGTATCGATCTACGAGGCGGGCGGTGTGCTGCAACGCTTCGCCCAGGACTTCCTGGAATCGGCAGTAGCCAGCTAAGCAACGTACCGGGGGCGCGCCGCAAGGCGCCGCCCCCGGTCATTATCGGGACCTGAAATTCATGGCATTCGTAGCGCAGATCAAGATTCCCGCCACCTACATGCGTGGCGGCACCAGCAAGGGCGTGTTCTTCAACCTGCAGGACCTGCCCGAGGCGGCCCAACTGCCGGGCGCAGCCCGTGACGCCCTGCTGTTGCGGGTGATCGGCAGCCCCGATCCCTATGACAAGCAGATCGACGGCATGGGCGGCGCCACGTCCAGCACCAGCAAGACGGTGATTCTGTCCAGGAGCATCAAGGCCGACCACGACGTCGACTACCTGTTCGGCCAGGTGGCCATCGACAAGGCCTTTGTCGACTGGAGCGGCAACTGCGGCAACCTCTCGGCGGCAGTGGGCTCCTTCGCCATCAGCAGCGGCCTGGTGGACCCGGCGCGCATTCCGCAGAACGGCGTGGCGGTGGTGCGCATCTGGCAGGCCAATATCGGCAAGAGCATCATCGCCCACGTGCCGATCACCAACGGCGAGGTCCAGGAAACCGGCGACTTCGAGCTGGACGGCGTGACTTTCCCGGCGGCCGAAGTGCAGCTGGAGTTCCTTGACCCTGCGGCCGAGGAAGAGGGTGCGGGCGGTTCGATGTTCCCCACCGGCAACCTGGTGGACGACCTGGAAGTGCCCGGTGTCGGCACCTTCAAGGCGACCCTAATCAATGCCGGGATTCCGACGATCTTCGTCAACGCGGCAGACATCGGCTATCGCGGTACCGAGCTGCAGGGCGATATCAATGGCGACCCCAAGGCCCTGGCGATGTTCGAGACCATCCGCGCCCATGGCGCCCTGCGCATGGGCCTGATCAAACACCTGGATGAAGCCGCCCAGCGCCAGCACACGCCGAAAGTGGCCTTTGTCGCCGCGCCTGCGGACTACCAGGCCTCCAGCGGCAAGGCGATCAAGGCCGGGGACGTCGACCTGCTGGTGCGGGCCATGTCCATGGGCAAGCTGCACCACGCGATGATGGGCACCGCGGCGGTGGCCATAGGTACCGCCGCGGCGATTCCCGGGACCCTGGTCAACCTGGCGGCCGGTGGTGGCGCGCGCAGCGCGGTACGTTTCGGCCATCCCTCGGGCACCTTGCGCGTCGGCGCCGAAGCCACCCGGAGCGGCGGTGACTGGACGGTGGTCAAGGCCATCATGAGCCGCAGCGCGCGGGTGCTGATGGAAGGCTGGGTGCGAGTGCCCGGCGACAGTTTCTAGGAAGAGAAGCGCTTGCTGTGGAGGGGCTTGCTGTCCAGCGGGGGCAAGCTCCCTCGCCACAGCCGCTGGTTGTGATTGAATCGCTGAGCAGGCGCAGACCTGCGATGCCGTTATTGACCTGAACCTGTCACTGAGGAATCGACACCACCTACCATCCTGTACTGGAGTGAAGCGCACATGAGCAGCAACGTTGACCTGAACAACCGTCCCGATTACGACCAGGTCCTGCAGGACATTGCCGATTACGTCCTGGATTATTCCATCGACTCCCGTGAAGCCCTCGATACCGCACGCAATTGCCTGATGGACACCCTGGGCTGCGGCCTGCTGGCCCTGCGTTTTCCCGAATGCACCAAGCACCTGGGGCCGATCGTCGAAGGCACCGTGGTGCCTTTCGGTGCCCGGGTGCCCGGCACCAGCTATCGCCTCGACCCGGTGAAGGCGGCCTGGGACATCGGCTGCATCGTGCGCTGGCTGGACTACAACGACACCTGGCTCGCGGCCGAATGGGGCCACCCCTCGGACAACCTCGGGGGAATTCTCGCGGTGGCCGATCACCTGTCACAAAAGCGCGTGGCCAATGGCGAAGCGCCGCTGACCATGAATGATGTGCTCAAGGCCATGATCATGGCCCATGAGATTCAAGGCGTGATTGCCCTGGAAAACTCCTTCAACCGTGTCGGCCTCGATCATGTGCTGCTGGTGAAAGTGGCTTCCACCGCGGTGTGCGCCAAGCTGATGGGGGCCAATCGCGAGCAGTTGCTGGCGGCACTGTCCCAGGCCTTTGTCGATGGCCAGGCGCTGCGCACCTATCGCCATGCACCCAATGCCGGTTCGCGCAAATCCTGGGCGGCGGGGGATGCCTCCAGCCGTGGAGTGCGCCTGGCGGATATCGCCCTGCGTGGCGAGATGGGCATTCCCGGCGTCCTGACGGCGCCGCAGTGGGGCTTCTATGACGTGCTGTTCAGCCATACCAACAAGGACCTGGCGCTCAAACCCGAGGGCCAGCGGCAGTTCAGCCTGACGCAGAAATACGCCAGCTACGTGATGGAAAACGTGCTGTTCAAGATCAGTTTCCCGGCAGAATTCCATGCGCAAACGGCCTGCGAAGCGGCGGTGACCTTGCATCCTCTGGTGCGCAACCGCCTGCACGAAATCGACCGCATCGTCATCACCACCCATGAGTCGGCGATCCGCATCATTTCCAAGGTCGGGCCGCTGGCCAATGCCGCCGACCGCGACCACTGCCTGCAATACATGACCGCCGTGCCCCTGGCCTTCGGCACTCTGGTGGCCGAGCATTACGAGGACGATTTCCATGCCGCGCACCCGATCATCGATCAGTTGCGCGAGAAGATGCACATCGTCGAAGAGCCTCGCTACACCCGTGAATACCTGGAGGCCGACAAGCGTTCCATTGCCAATGCGATCCAGGTGTTCTTCAAGGACGGCTCCAGCACCGAGCAGGTCGCGGTGGAATACCCCATTGGCCACCGGCGCCGCCGCGCCGAAGGCATCCCGCTGCTGGAAGACAAGTTCAAGGCCAACCTGGCCACGCGTTTCACGGCCCAGCGTTCGACGCAGATTTTCCAGCTGTGCAAGGATCAGGCGCGGCTTGAGGCGACGCCCGTGCACCGGTTCGTCGACCTGCTGGTGATCTGAAACCCACCCTTGTAGGGGCGAGCTTGCTCGCGATGAACGTCAATGATGACGCGGGCTCGCTGGGCGGACGCGGTGTCCTTGAAGCTTCGCGAGCAAGCTCGCTCCTACAGAGTCTCTTTAGCGTCGGGCGGGCTTTCTGGACAGCCATTTGTCCAGGGGCAGCTTGGTGATGGCGAAACCGCCGAGCAAGGTCGAGGAATACAGCAGCAGGTCCCGGGACAGGCTCTGGCCTTCGTACCAGGCGCCGATGATCACCGCGAACACCGGAAAAATGATGAACACGAAGGACAGGATCACCGGATTCAGTCGTTTCAGCAGGAAAAAATAGACAATGAACCCACCCACCGAAGCCGCCAGCCCCAGATACAGCAGGGCGCCCCAGGAACGCGGGCTGATGGCGGAAAAGTCCGGGTGCTCGATCCCCAACCCCGCCAGGCACAGCAGTAGACCGGCGATGCCGATCGGCAAGGTGTTGTAGGTGATGACGCTGATGGCGCTGCCGTGTTTCTTGGTGACCACGTAACACAGTGCATGCAGCAGCGCCGCGCCGAGAATTGCCAGTACTCCCGAGAGTTCATTGTGGTCGCTGAGCAGGCCCTGGCCGCGAATGATCTGGAACAGGCTGGCAAAGCCGATGGCGATGCCTAGCAGTTGCGCCAGGTGAATCTTCTCCCGCAGCAGCAGGGCGGAAAAAATCAGGATGAACACCGGCATGCAACTGAACAGCAGCGCGGTCAGGCCGGAGGAAACGTGTACCTCGCCGTAGTTGAGCAGGGTGTAGGGCAGGCTGAAGTAGCACAGGGTGACGAATACCAGGAAGCCCCGGCTGCCCTTGGGAAACATCAGCGGCTCGCGGCGCAGCCAGGCAAAACAGGCGAACAGCGGAAAGGCAATCAGAAAGCGCAGGCCGGCGGCGGTCAGTGGCGGCACGCTTTGCACCGCAATCTTGATGCCCAGCCAGGTGGTGCCCCAACTCAGGCAGACAATCAGGAACAGGGTGCAGGTCACCAGGGTGGCAAGCCAGGGGCGGGGCAGGGCCCGGGTGTCGGATATGACGGTGCTGGTATTCACGCTGGCATTCCTTTCATGATGAGTAATTGACCTCTATATTGGGCGAGTCATTTGCGGTAATTGAGCCCTTGAGCAACGCTATTGGTGAAAATGATGGCTGTCAAAGTAAGTATTGACACAGTGTCAATGATGCATTCCGCATTGCAGGAAGGGGTGGGCGCCAAGTACAAGCGACTGGCCGAGACCCTGGAAAAGGCCATTGCCGACGGTACGCTGGCCCCCGGTAGCAAGCTGCCGCCCCATCGCCTGCTGGCGGACAAGCTGGGCGTGACCATTGGCACCATCAGCCGCGCGTACGCCGAGCTGGAACGCCTGGGACAGGTGGTGGCACGGGTCGGCGATGGTACTTATGTGCGCCAGGATGGTTTGCAGCGCCAGCGCGACAGCGGCTTTCGCAACGTCGCCGAGGAGCCGGAGGCGCTGTTCGACATGAGCCGCAACACCCATATTCCCGGCCAGGAAAACCATTTCATCGCTCAGGGTTTGCGGGCATTGGCAGAAGATCCTTTGGGACTGCAGCAAATCGCCCGTTACAGCGCCGAGGCCGGTCTGGCTCGGTATCGCGCCGCGGGTGCGCGCTGGCTGACCCAGGATGGCCTGCAGGCGGATCCCGAGCAGGTGATTTGCGTCAACGGCGCCCAGCACGGCTTGCATGTCGCCTTGCTGGCACTGCTCAAGCCCGGCGATACCCTGGCCACTGAACACCTGACCTATCCGGGCCTGATCAGCACCGCGCGAATGTTGGGCATCAAGCTCCTGGGGTTGCCGATGGACGCACAGGGGCTGTTGCCGGAGGCCCTGGACGAAGCGTGCCGGCAGCACCGCATTTCAGCGCTGTATTGCACCCCGACCCTGCAAAACCCCACGGCTGCGGTGCAGTCCGCTGCGCGGCGCGAGGCCGTGGCGGAGCTCTGTCGCCGGCATAACCTGTTGATTCTGGAGGATGAAACCCACGCCGTGCTGATGGAGCGGCGCCCGGCGCCACTGGCCCATTTCGCTGCGGAGCGCACGGTGCTGATCAGCAGTCTGAGCAAGGCCGTGGCGTCAGGGCTGCGGGTCGGTTTCCTGCATGCGCCGTCGCCCCTGGTGGGGCGTTTGGCCGCAGCGGTACGCGCCACCTGCTGGATGGCCACGCCTTTGCCGCTGGAGCTGGTAGCGGGCTGGATCGACACGGGAGTTGCCGAGCGCCTGCGTCAGCAGCAGATGGCCGAAATCGCCCGGCGCAAGGAGCTGGTCACGGAGGTGTTGCAGGGGCTGGATTGGCGCAGTCCGGAGGGTTGCCCGCATTTCTGGATCAGGGTTCCGGAGCCGTGGCGTGCCTCTGAAATCGAGGCGGATCTCAAGCATCAGGGATACCTGGTGGCCACTGCCGAAGCCTTTGCCGTGGGCCAGGCCGCGGTGCCGCAATTCGTCCGGGCCAGTGTCTGCAATACCACCGCGGATGATCGTCGGCTGCAGGACGGCTTCGCCGTGTTGGCCGCGGCCTTGAAGCAGGAGAGCGGGCTGCCCCGCTGGTAGGGCGGCAGGCGAGGGGCAGTGCGGGCCTCGCCGTCGGTCGCGCAGAGGTTACTTGAAGCGCCGTTCCACGCCTTTTTCCACGAGGATCTTGGCCGAGATCTCTTCCACCGAGAAATGGGTGGAATTGATGTGGGGGATGTTTTCGCGGCGGAACAGGTTTTCCACTTCGCGCACTTCGAATTCGCACTGGGCGTAGCTGGAATAGCGACTGTTGGGCTTGCGCTCGTTGCGGATCGCGGTGAGGCGGTCGGGGTCGATGGTCAGGCCGAACAGCTTGTGCTTGTGGGCGCGCAGGGCATTGGGCAGTTGCAGGCGCTCCATGTCTTCCTCGGTCAGCGGGTAGTTGGCCGCGCGGATGCCGAATTGCATGGCCATGTACAGGCAGGTCGGGGTCTTGCCGCAACGCGACACGCCCACCAGGATCAGGTCGGCCTTGTCGTAGTAGTGGGTGCGGGCGCCGTCGTCGTTGTCCAGGGCGAAGTTCACCGCCTCGATCCGCTCCATGTAGTTGGAGTTGTGGCCAATGGAGTGGGATTTGCCGACGGAGTAGGAGGAATGTTCGCTCAACTCCTGTTCCAGGGGCGCGAGGAAGGTCGAGAAGATGTCGATCATGAAACCATTGGAGGTCGCGAGGATCTCACGAATGTCCTGATTGACGATGGTGTCGAAGATAATCGGGCGATGGCCGTCTTTTTCGGCGGCTATATTGATTTGTTGTACCATGGCCCGCGCTTTTTCCATGCTGTCGATATACGGCCGCGTGAATTTGCTGAAGGTAACGTTTTCGAACTGCGCCAACAGGCTCTGGCCGAGGGTTTCCGCTGTGATGCCGGTACCGTCGGAGATAAAGAAAGCAGATCGTTTCATTTGCGGCTTGGGCCTTAAGCTAGTGACGATTCTTGGATATGATAGGCGCGATTTGTCGGCCGGGAATGGCCCGCATTCTCACTTATTTTCCAGGTCCAGGCCATATAGCGGGCAAACGCTCCCTGGAGCAGCCGGCTTCTGAGCTTTTCCAACACAGTTAGTGGAGAGATCACCTTGGTAGAGTACGTAGTTTCCCTCGATAAGCTCGGCAAACACGATGTTGAGCATGTGGGGGGCAAGAACGCATCCCTGGGCGAGATGATCAGCAACCTCGCAGGTGCGGGCGTATCGGTCCCTGGTGGCTTCGCCACGACAGCTCAGGCTTATCGTGATTTTCTTGAGTTGAGTGGTCTGAACGACCAGATTCATGCGGCGCTCGATGCGCTGGATGTCGATGACGTCAACGCCCTGGCCAAGACCGGCGCGCAGATCCGTCAGTGGATCATGGAGGCCGAGTTCCCCGAGCGCCTCAACACCGAGATCCGTACCGCCTTCGCCGCACTGTCGGCGGGCAATCCCGACATCGCCGTGGCCGTGCGTTCCTCGGCCACCGCCGAAGACTTGCCGGACGCCTCCTTTGCCGGCCAGCAGGAAACCTTCCTCAATATCCGTGGCGTAGACAATGTGATTCGCGCTGCCAAGGAAGTGTTCGCCTCGCTCTTCAACGACCGCGCCATTTCCTACCGCGTGCACCAGGGGTTCGACCACAAGCTGGTGGCCCTGTCTGCCGGTGTGCAGCGCATGGTGCGTTCGGAAACCGGCACCGCCGGCGTGATGTTCACCCTCGACACCGAATCGGGCTTCCGTGACGTGGTCTTCATCACCGGCGCCTATGGCCTGGGTGAGACCGTGGTCCAGGGCGCGGTCAACCCGGACGAATTCTACGTCCACAAGAACACCCTTGAAGCCGGTCGTCCGGCCATCCTGCGCCGTAACCTGGGCAGCAAGGCGATCAAGATGATCTACGGCGACGAAGCCAAGGCTGGTCGCTCGGTGAAAACCGTGGACGTGGACGCCGCCGATCGCGCGCGTTTCTGCCTGACCGATGCTGAAGTCAGCGAGCTGGCCAAGCAGGCGATGATCATCGAGAAGCACTATCAGTGCCCGATGGACATCGAATGGGCCAAGGACGGCGACGACGGCAAGCTGTACATCGTCCAGGCCCGTCCGGAAACCGTGAAGAGCCGTACCCAGGCCAATGTCATGGAGCGCTACCTGCTCAAGGAAACCGGCACCGTGCTGGTGGAAGGCCGTGCCATCGGCCAGCGCATTGGCGCCGGCAAGGTGCGGATCATCAAGGACGTGTCCGAGATGGACAAGGTCCAGGCCGGCGACGTGCTGGTCTCCGACATGACCGACCCGGACTGGGAGCCGGTGATGAAGCGCGCCAGCGCCATCGTCACCAACCGCGGCGGCCGGACCTGCCACGCAGCAATCATCGCTCGCGAGCTGGGCATTCCGGCAGTAGTGGGTTGCGGCAACGCCACCGAGCTGCTGAAAGATGGCCAGGGCGTGACCGTTTCCTGCGCTGAAGGCGACACCGGTTTCATCTTCGAAGGCGAACTGGGCTTCGACATCAAGCAGAACTCGGTGGATGCCATGCCGGAGCTGCCGTTCAAGATCATGATGAACGTCGGCAACCCGGACCGTGCCTTCGACTTCGCCCAGCTGCCGAACGCCGGCGTGGGCCTGGCCCGCCTGGAGTTCATCATCAACCGCATGATTGGCGTGCACCCCAAGGCACTGCTGAACTACGCCGGGCTGCCACAAGAGATCAAGGACAGCGTCGACAAGCGTATTGCCGGCTACCACGATCCTGTGGACTTCTACGTCGACAAGCTGGTTGAGGGCATCAGCACCCTGGCTGCGGCGTTCACACCGAAGAAGGTCATCGTGCGTCTGTCGGACTTCAAGTCCAACGAATACGCCAACCTGATCGGTGGCAAGCTCTACGAGCCGGAAGAAGAGAACCCGATGCTGGGCTTCCGCGGTGCTTCGCGTTACATCAGCGAATCCTTCCGTGACTGCTTCGAGCTCGAATGCCGCGCCCTGAAGCGCGTGCGCAACGAGATGGGCCTGACCAACGTCGAAATCATGGTGCCGTTCGTGCGCACCTTGGGCGAGGCCAGCCAAGTAGTTGATCTGCTGGCTGAAAACGGCCTCAAGCGCGGCGAGAACGGCCTGCGCGTGATCATGATGTGCGAACTGCCGTCCAACGCCATTCTGGCTGACGAGTTCCTCGAGTACTTCGATGGTTTCTCCATCGGCTCCAACGACCTGACCCAGCTGACCCTGGGCCTGGACCGTGACTCGGGGATCATCGCCCACCTGTTTGACGAGCGTAATCCTGCAGTCAAGAAGCTGCTGGCCAATGCCATTGCCGCCTGCAACAAGGCTGGCAAGTACATCGGCATCTGCGGCCAGGGGCCTTCGGACCACCCGGACCTGGCCAAATGGCTGATGGAGCAGGGTATTGAAAGCGTTTCGCTGAACCCGGACTCGGTACTGGAAACCTGGTTCTTTCTGGCTGAAGGTCAGGGCGCAGCGTAATCGGTGAGTGCAGAGCCGGTCGGTCGCAAGGCTGGCTGGCTCTTGAAGATTCAAGCAGGGCGTGCTTCTTCTGGATGCCGCCCTTTTTTGTGCAAGAAGAATATGCAAAGCAGCAGCAACCTATTTCCGGTCGCCTTGATCAGTGCCGAGCGTCGAGGCGACCTCAGCGAAGATGTCTATCGCTTGAAGCCCGGCAACAGTCCCGACCCTTCCGTGGAGTTGGCCGTCACCCGCCTGGGGCTGGCCGATGAGCCTGAAGCCCGGGGGATCCCCGTGGTCCTGCTGCATGGCAGCTTTTCCAATCGACGTTTCTGGTATTCGCCCAAGGGCATCGGGCTGGGGGCCTATCTGGCCCGCGCGGGATTCGATGTGTGGATCCCTGAAATGCGCGGTCACGGCTTGTCGCGCCGCAATGCCGACTACCGCAAGAACCGTGTCGCCGACTACGCTCGGTACGATTTGCCGGCAATTGCCGCCTTTGTCCGTGAGCAAAGTGCGCAGGTTCCCCATTGGATCGGTCATTCCCTGGGCGGCACTACCCTGGCTGCGGCGTTGGGCGGGCAATACCTGGGTGATGCGGGCGTGGCTTCGGCGGCGTTTTTCGGTACCCAGATCAGCCGTACCTACTGGCCGTTGAAGATCCCGATGGTGGAGTGGGGTGGGCGCCTGGTGATCAAACGCTTTGCCCAGTTGTCCGGCTCGCGGCTCAAGCGTGGCCCCGAGGACGAGCCCATCGGGCTGGCTCTGGAGAGCATGCGCTGGCATGGATTGTTTGGTCGTTTCGGCGATGCCGACAAGGATTGGTGGGCGGGCCTGGCGCAGGTTACGGTGCCCGCACTGGCAGTCAGTGCCGCAGGAGATCATCAGGATCCGACCTGGGCCTGTCGCAAGTTGTTCGAGCAATTGGGTAGCGAGCAGAAACAATTTGTCTGCCTGGGGCGCGAGCAGGGATTCAGCGGTAATTTCGGTCACGTCGAGATGCTGGTGAGCAAATCGGCGCAGACTGAGGTCTGGCCGCTGGTCGCGTGCTGGCTCAAGGATCAGCAGGCTCCATTGCTGGTTTCTGTTGCCGAACCCGTGGCTGCGGTTTGAGGCGAAGGCTCTGACAAGGGCATTTCGCTCGATAGCGCTTGCGGCTAAGATATGACGCATTGCGCTGTTCTGGTCACATTCAGTTATTGAGTCGGCTTTCCGTTCCGCTGGCCTGGCTGCGAAAATACGGGGCAGGCGGGGTCGCTCATCAGGCCTTGCAGGTTAAACATCTGCGGTCTGGGCGCGTATCTATATAAGGCAGCACCGACACCTTCGATCGTGTTCTTTCTGTTACAGGAGTTTCTCGATGAACCATTACCTCACTCCCGACCTGTGCGACGCCTATCCGGACCTGGTGCAGGTGGTAGAGCCGATGTTCAGCAATTTCGGTGGTCGCGATTCCTTTGGCGGTGAAATCGTCACCATCAAGTGCTTCGAGGACAACTCGCTGGTCAAGGAACAAGTGGAACTCAAGGGGCAGGGCAAGGTGTTGGTGGTGGATGGTGGCGGCTCGCTGCGCCGCGCCCTGCTGGGCGACATGCTGGCCGAGAAAGCCGCAAAAAACGGTTGGGAAGGATTGGTGATCTACGGTTGCATCCGTGATGTGGATGTCATCGCCCAGACCGATCTTGGCGTCCAGGCCCTGGCCAGCCACCCGATGAAGACTGACAAGCGCGGCATCGGCGACCTCAATGTGGCGGTGACCTTTGCCGGTGTGACTTTCCGCCCTGGCGAGTATGTCTACGCCGACAACAATGGCGTGATCGTTTCGCCAAGCCCGCTGAAAATGCCTGAATAAACAATCGACCTGACAAGGGATGCGGATGTTCGAGGAAGAAAACGCGCAATGGGGGCTGGTACATGCCCTGGTGCTGGATGGTGAAGGCGGTGCGCGTTCGATTGCCCGGACTGAGCTCGACGACCTGCAACTGCAGGCCCATGAAAGCCTGTGGCTGCATTGGGATCGCAGTCATCCGCAGACCCAGACCTGGTTGCGTCGCTCCAGCGGCCTGAGCGAGTTCAGCTGTGACCTGCTGCTGGAGGAAAACACCCGGCCACGCTTGCTGGCGCTCCCGGACTCGGAGTTGCTGCTGTTTCTGCGGGGTATCAACCTGAACCCGGGGGCCGAGCCGGAAGACATGGTCTCGGTGCGGATCTTTGCCTCTGCCCAGCGGGTGATTTCATTGCGCCTGCGTCAGTTGCGCGCCACCGATGAGCTGCTGGTGCAGCTTGCCGAGGGCCGAGGGCCGAAGACGTCTGCCGAACTCCTCCTTTATATGGCCGAGTACCTGACCCACAAGGTGCAGAATCTGGTCAGCGACCTCTCGGAAGTGGTCGATGGCGAGGAAGAAAAACTGGATGCCGACGAACGGTATACCCCCGAGCACGGCAGCATTTTGCAGATCCGTCGGCGGGCTGCCGGGCTCAAGCGCTTCCTGGCTCCGCAGCGGGATATCTTCGCCCAGTTGAGCCGGATAAAACTGCCCTGGTTCGCCGTGGATGATGGTGATTACTGGAACGAGTTGCACAACAGTCTGACCCGTTACCTGGAAGAGCTGGAATTGACCCGAGAGCGCGTGGGGCTTGTGCTGGAGGCCGAAGACCGGCGTTTGAGCGTGCGTATGAATCGCACCATGTACCGCTTCGGGATCATTACCGGGATCTTCCTGCCGATGAGTTTTCTCACTGGCCTTTTGGGGATCAACGTGGGCGGCATTCCGTTCTCGGCCAGCCCTTATGGTTTCATCATCGCCTGCCTTTTATTGGTGGCGGTGGCCATGGGGCAATGGTGGTTGTTTCGTCGTTTGCGCTGGGTGTGATGATGCTTCATGTGACCCGAATAAATCTGATCGCGTCTTTTTCAGACATCACCAGAGGTGCGTATGCACGATCCGTTTGAACAGTCTTTGCGTGACATGCTCAAAGCCTCGCCATCGAGCCGCGATGACGATGCCTGCCTGGGCCGCGTACTGAAAACCGCCAACCGTCAGGTGGGGGCGGGGGATCTGTTCAGCCTTCTGGGCCGCTGGCTGCCGGCGCTGATGATCGCCTTGAATAACGGATCGGCTCATATTGCGCCGGTTTCTCGTCGTAAATCTTCTGCTCGCACTGCTGATAAGGCTGATTGAATATGGAACTGGATCTCTGGACGCAGAGCCTCGTCACGGCGATGACCGCCTTGTGGACCAAGGTGGCGAACTTCATTCCGAACCTGTTCGGCGCGTTGGTGGTGCTGTTGCTGGGCTTCGTGGTAGCCAAGCTGCTCGATACCCTGCTTTCGAAGTTGCTGGCCAAGCTGGGCCTGGATCGCCTCATGGGCGGCACCGGCCTGACCAAGTTGCTGTCTCGTGCGGGTTTGCAGGTACCCATCTCGACCCTGATCGGCAAGATCGTCTATTGGTTCGTTTTGCTGATTTTTCTGGTTTCTGCTGCTGAATCCCTTGGCCTTGAGCGAGTTTCGGCTACGCTCGATATGCTTGCGCTGTATTTGCCGAAGGTTTTCGGTGCTGCGCTGGTGCTGCTGGTGGGGGTTTTGCTGGCGCAACTGGCCAATGGCCTGGTGCGCGGCGCCGCAGAGGGCGTAGGCCTGGATTACGCCAGCGGCCTGGGGCGAATTGCCCAGGGGCTGGTGATCATCATCAGTATTTCCGTGGCGATCAGTCAGTTGGAGGTTAAAACCGACCTGCTCAACCATGTGATCGTCATTGTATTGATTACCGTTGGTCTGGCTGTTGCGCTGGCCATGGGCTTGGGAAGCCGGGAAATTGCCGGGCAGATTCTTGCGGGAATCTATGTGCGTGAGTTGTATCAGGTTGGGCAACAAGTACGTGTTGGCGAGGTCGAAGGCCAGATCGAAGAGATTGGCACGGTTAAAACTACATTGCTGACCGATGAGGGTGAGCTAGTCTCTCTCTCCAATCGGATCCTGCTGGAGCAGCATGTAAGTAGCCGCTAACCCGGCAAACCCTGCTAATGTATGCCGCCGCAAAATGCCCGTCATCGGGCTGCGGCGGACATTGACCTGACTGTCGGCACGACTCGTTTTGAATAAAACCCAATCGCTATCCACGCGCTATGACCCCCGTGAGCTCTCTGATGAGGAGTTGGTTGCGCGCTCACATACGGAGCTGTTTCACGTAACACGCGCCTATGAAGAGTTGATGCGGCGCTATCAGAGAACCCTATTTAATGTCTGTGCACGTTATCTGGGGAACGATCGGGATGCGGATGATGTCTGTCAGGAAGTGATGTTGAAGGTGCTGTATGGCCTTAAGAACTTTGAGGGTAAATCGAAGTTCAAGACATGGCTATATAGCATCACGTACAACGAATGCATCACGCAGTATCGCAAGGAGCGGCGCAAGCGTCGGTTGATGGACGCTTTAAGTCTTGACCCCCTCGAGGAGGCCTCTGAAGAGAAGGCGCCGAAACCTGAGGAAAAGGGCGGACTTGACCGCTGGTTGGTGCATGTGAACCCGATTGATCGGGAAATTCTGGTGCTACGATTTGTCGCAGAGCTGGAATTTCAAGAGATTGCGGACATCATGCATATGGGGTTGAGTGCTACAAAGATGCGTTACAAACGTGCTCTTGATAAATTGCGTGAGAAATTTGCAGGTATTGCTGAAACTTAGTTCGGCGCAAATATCTCTTACGTCTAGGTGAGTTCTGATAGACTTACCGCCGAGTTGTCCCCCGGTATGTGGGACTGCTTTACAATCACCAGATGGGGATTTAACGGATGAAACTGAAAAACACCTTGGGCATTGCCATTGGTTCTATTGTTGCCGTGACTTCGTTCGGCGTTCTGGCGCAAGGCCAAGGCGCGGTCGAGGGTGAACTGTTTTACAAAAAACAGTACAACGACAGCGTTAATCACGTTGAAGACGGCTTCAACCCAGGCGCATCGATCGGCTACTTCCTGACCGACGATCTGTCGTTGAACGCCACCTACGACAAGACCAACCACACCCGTTCCAACGACGGTACTGGTAACCAGAAAATCAAAGGCGACAACTTCGGCCTGAACGCTCAGTACCACTTTGGTACCGTGGGTGACGCTCTGCGTCCATACGTTTCCGGCGGTGTTGCTCACAAGAGCATGACCAACGTTGAGGCCGACGGCCACAGCGGTCGCGACCAGTCGACTTTCCTGACTGCAGGCGCTGGTGTTAAGTGGTACATCACCGACAACCTGTTCGCCCGTGCTGGCGTTGAAGCTGACTACAAGCTGGACAACGGCAAGTGGGACTACGCTCCTACCATCGGTCTGGGTGTGAACTTCGGTGGCAGCGGCGGCAAAGTCGCTCCAGCTCCAGTAGCACCAGCACCAGCTCCAGAGCCAGCTCCAGAAGCTCCAGTTGCTGAAGTGGTTCGTGTTGAGCTGGACGTGAAGTTCGACTTCGACAAGTCGGTCGTCAAGCCTAACAGCTACGCTGACATCAAGAACCTCGCTGACTTCATGAAGCAGTACCCACAGACCACCACCGTTGTTGAAGGTCACACTGACTCCGTCGGTCCTGACGCTTACAACCAGAAGCTGTCTGAGCGTCGTGCAAACGCCGTTAAACAAGTTCTGGTTAACCAGTACGGCGTTGGCGCTAACCGCGTTCAATCCGTTGGTTACGGTGAGTCCCGCCCAGTTGCCGACAACGCAACTGAAGCTGGTCGCGCAGTTAACCGTCGCGTAGAAGCCTCGGTAGAAGCTCAAGCTAAGTAATTAGCCTTGTAGCTTGGAAAAACCCGGCCTAGGCCGGGTTTTTCTTTGCCTGCGGTTTGCCTTCCTGGCGCGAGAGTCAGGCCAGTTGCACTTGGGTTTCAGAGGTAAGGGCCGTGACCGACGCGGTTGCCGCGACTGCCCCGATCACCAGGATTGCCGGGCTCTTGAGGGCGAAAACCTGGGCATCGCGTTCCATGTTCGCCAGTACGCTGCGGCATTCGCGCTGCTGCGGCAGCGAGGCGTTCTCAATCATCGCCACCGGCGTATCCGCCGCCAGTGCACCACCGAGCAACTGCTCGGCAATCTCCGCCAGCTTCGCCACACCCATGTAGATCACCAGGGTCGTTCCGCTGTGTGCCAGCGCCTGCCAGTTCAGTTGGCTGTCGTCCTGCGTATGAGCAGTTACCAGGGTCACGCCTCGAGCAACGCCGCGTAGGGTGAGGGGAATATCACAGCGTGTGGCACCTGCCAGGCCGGCGGTTATGCCGTTTACCAGCTCCACTTCGATGCCCCGTGCCTTGAGCCACTGCGCCTCCTCGCCGCCACGCCCGAAAATGCACGGGTCGCCGCCTTTGAGGCGCACTACGCAGCGGCCCTGTCGGGCGTAGCGCAGCATCAAGCGGTGGATAAAGGCTTGGGGCGTCGAGCGACAACCGCCGCGCTTGCCCACCGGAATCACCCGCGCCCCGGGGCAATGCTCCAGCACGGCAGCGTTCACCAGGTCATCGATCAGCACCACATCGGCCTCACCGAGGGCGCGTACGGCCTTGAGGGTCAGCAACTCCGGGTCTCCGGGGCCAGCGCCTACCAACCAGACTTTTGCATTCATAGGGTTTCCTCACTCCAGGGCGACGACAGGTTGCACGCAAGCCGCGAGCAGGCGCTTGATCTCCGGCACGCAGGAGCCACATTGGCTGCCGCAACCCAGTTGCTGTTTCAGTTGTTCCAGATCCAGGCCTTGCGCGATTCCGGTGCAGACCGCGCTGTGGCTGACGTGCCTGCAATTGCACAAGATGCGCTCCCGTTGTCCGCCCAGGCCGCTGGCGTCTGGCGGTGCACTCATCGGCGCCAGCAGCCAGCGCCTTAGTTGTTCATCGGCGCGGCCTTGCTGCCACAGCTCGTGCAGCCAATGCTGTGCCAGGGTTTCCCCGGACAAGCGGATGGCGATAATTCGCCCCTGTTCGATCCGCACTCGCTTGCCGATGGCCCGGCGCAGGTCGTCGTAGGCCAGTACCGGGCCTGTGTCGAGCTGCAATTGCCGGTCGATGGCCTGAAGCAGTGCCGCTTGCGGCGCTTGCGCATGGGCGGCGCGAATCACCAGCGCCGGGCGCTCGCGGCCGGTCAGGCTGAGGCTGACATAGGCCAGAGCCTGGCAAAGAGGGCGCAGGGCCCGGAAATGCGCCTGCACATCACCTTCAATCAGCACGAACAGTTGCCAGGGCAGTTGCACCGGTTCCAGGCGCACGCCGCTGTGCTTGAGTTCCGGCTGTTTGGACAAGGGGTCGAAGGCGGGCTGGGTGACGGCATTGACCCCGCCCTTGAGGAAGCGATCGCCGAAGTGCATGGGCAGGAAGGCTTGCCCGGGGCGCATGCTGTCATCGCCGGTCACAGCCACGATGATGCTGCCGCGCCGGCTCTTCAGGTTCACCAGTTCTCCATCCCGCAGGCGTTGGCGCCGCAGTTCGTCCGGGTGCAGGCTCAGCAAGGCTTCGCTGACATGGCCGAACAACTGCGCCGCAGTGCCCGTACGGCTCATGCCGTGCCATTGGTCGCGCAGGCGGCCGGTGATCAGGGTCAGGGGGAAGCGTGCGTCCCGCTGCTCCTTGGCTGCTACATAAGGGTCGCTGACAAAACGCGCACGGCCATTGGCGGTGGGAAAGATCCCGTGTACATACAGGCGTTCAGTGCCCTGGGTTGCTCCTTCAGGGAAGGGCCATTGTTGTGGGCCGAGGCGGTCGAGCAACTCGTGGCTGAGGCCGCTCAGATCCAGGTCGCGGCCACGGGTCAGGCCCTTGTATTCATCGAACACCCGGGCGGCGGTATCGAGGGCAAAAAGGCTCGGCAGGCCGGGGCGCAGGCGTCGTTCCAGGCGTTGAGCAAAGTCCACGGTGATTGCCCAATCCGCTCGGGCCTCGCCGGGGGCGGCAACGGCCTGGCGGACATGGGAAACCCGGCGCTCGGAGTTGGTCACCGAGCCTTGTTTTTCGCCCCAACTGGCGGCTGGCAGCAATAGGTCGGCGAATGCCGCGGTTTCGGTGGTGGCAAAGGCTTCCTGCAGAACCACGAAGGGGCAGTTCAGCAGCGCCTCGTGCACTCGGTTCTGGTCCGGCAGGGATTGCGCCGGGTTGGTGCAGGCGATCCACAAGGCCTTGATGCGGCCGCTGCGCATCTGTTCAAACAGCTCCATTGCGCTCAAGCCAGGGCTGGCAGGCAGTTGCTCCACCCCCCAGTAGGCGGCGACTTCGGCGCGGTGTTCCGGGTCGGCAGCCTCGCGGTGTCCAGGCAGCAGGTTGCTCAAGCTGCCGGTTTCGCGCCCACCCATGGCATTGGGCTGACCGGTGAGCGAGAAGGGGCCTGCACCGGGGCGGCCGATTTGCCCGGTGGCCAGGTGCAGGTTGATCAATGCACTGTTTTTCGCGCTGCCGGCGCTGGACTGGTTCAGGCCCATGCACCACAGGGACAGAAAACTTGGCGCATTGCCCACCCACTGGGCGCATTCCTGCAATTGCTCGAGGCTGATGCCGCACAGCTGGGCCACCATCGGCGGGGTGTAGTCGCGGACCAGCGCCTTGAGCTGCACCAGGCCCTCGGTGTGTTGCTGGATGAAATCCCGGTCGATCCAGTCCTCCCACAGCAGCAGGTGAAGGATGCCGTGAAATAAAGCGACATCTGTGCCGGGCAAGATCGCCAGGTGCAGGTCAGCCAGGTCGCAAGTGTCGGTACGACGCGGGTCGATCACTATGACTTTCATCTGTGGGCGTTGGCTTTTGGCCTGTTCCAGGCGACGAAACAACACCGGATGGGCGTAGGCCATGTTGCTACCGACGATCATCACGCAGTCGCTCTGCTCCAGATCCTCATAGCTGCACGGCGGCGCGTCGGCCCCCAGGCTGCGCTTGTAGCCCACCACCGCCGAAGACATGCACAGCCGGGAGTTGCTGTCGATGTTGTTGGTGCCCACCAGGGCCCGGGCCAGTTTGTTGAAGGCGTAGTAGTCCTCGGTCAGCAGTTGCCCGGAAATATAGAACGCCACGCTGTCCGGGCCGTGCTCGGCGATGGCCTGGGCGAACACCCCGGCGGCATGTTCCAGGGCGCTGTCCCAGTCGCAGCGGTTGCGGGCCAGGGCCTTGCCCAGGCGCAGTTCCGGGTACAGCGCGCGGGCCCCGTGGTCGCCGGTCAGGTGCAGGCTGGCGCCCTTGCTGCACAGTTTGCCGAAGTTGGCCGGGTGCGTCGGGTCGCCACTGACCCCGAGAATATGCCGGCCGTCATGCTCGATCAGCACTCCGCAGCCGACCCCGCAGTAGCAGCAAGTCGAGGCCGTGCTCTGGCGCTCCATTAGCCGGCATCCTGCAGGGCCAGCAGCACCCGGCCGCTTTCCACTCGGGCCAGATGCTGGTGGGCGCAGCCGTGGTCTGGGGCCTGGGCCTGGCCGGATTCCAGATCGATCTGCCAGTTGTGCAGCGGGCAGGCTACCCGTTTGCCGTAGATCAGCCCCTGGGATAGCGGCCCGCCCTTGTGCGGGCAGCGGTCGTCGAGGGCGAAAACCTGGTCGTCGCTGGTGCGGAAAATCGCGATGTCGCCCCGCGGGCCCTTGATGATGCGCGAGCCCAGGGTGTTGATTTCTTCCAGGGCGCAGATGTCCAGCCAGTTCATGCCGGCACCTCCAGCTGTTTTACGGGGATCGACTCGAACTCTTTTTTCAGCTGCGGCTCGGCCAGGCGCTGTTGCCATGGGTCCTGCTCGAAGGACAGGGAAAACTGCAGGCGCTCGTTCAACGCCTTGCGCCGCTGCGGGTCTTCCAGCACGGCCTTTTTCACATGCTCCATGCCAACTCGTTGCAGGTAGTGCACGGTGCGTTCGAGGTAGAAGGCTTCTTCGCGGTACAGCTGGAGGAAGGCGCCGTTGTATTCGCGCACTTCTTCGGCGGTCTTGAGCTTGACGAAAAACTCCGCCACCTCGGTCTTGATCCCGCCGTTGCCGCCGATGTACATCTCCCAGCCCGAATCGACGCCGATGATGCCCACGTCCTTGATCCCGGCTTCCGAGCAGTTGCGCGGGCAACCGGAGACCGCCAGCTTGACCTTGTGCGGCGACCACATGTTGAACAGGTCGTGTTCCAGCTCGATTCCCAGCTGGGTGGAGTTCTGCGTGCCGAAGCGGCAGAACTCGCTGCCGACGCAGGTCTTCACGGTGCGGATGGATTTGCCGTAGGCATGGCCGGAAGGCATGTCCAGATCTTTCCAGACTCCGGGCAGGTCTTCCTTGCGAATGCCCAGCAGGTCGATGCGCTGGCCGCCGGTGACCTTGACCATGGGCACCTGGTACTTGTCGGCGACATCGGCGATGCGTCGCAGCTCGGACGGATTGGTCACGCCGCCCCACATCCGCGGCACCACCGAGTAGGTCCCGTCTTTCTGGATGTTGGCGTGGGCCCGTTCGTTGATCAGCCGCGATTGCGGATCGTCCCGGGCTTCCCCCGGCCAGGTGGAGATCAGGTAGTAGTTCAGCGCCGGACGGCAAGTGGCACAGCCGTTAGGGGTGCGCCAGTTGAGGTAGCTCATGGTGCCGGCGATGGTCAGCAGGTGCTGGTCGCGGATCGCCTGGCGGATCTGCCCGTGGTTCAGGTCGCTGCAGGCGCAGATGGCTTTTTCGCTTTTCGGCTTGACGTCCGCCGCGCCGCCCACGGTATTGATCAGGATCTGTTCCACCAGCCCGGCACAGGAGCCACAGGAGCTGGCGGCCTTGGTGTGCTTCTTGACCTCGTCGACACTGAACAGCCCCTGTTCCTGAATGGCCTTGACGATGGTGCCCTTGCACACGCCGTTGCAGCCGCAGACTTCGGCGTTGTCGGCCATGCTCATGGCCTTGTCCTGGCCCTGGTGGCCGACGTCGCCCAACGCGTTCTCACCGAACATCAGGTGGTCGCGGATCTCGCCGATGGCCTGCTGCTCGCGGATCTGCCGGAAGTACCAGCCGCCATCCGCGGTGTCGCCATACAGGCAGGCGCCGACCAGCACGTCGTCCTTGATCACCAGCTTCTTGTAGACCCCGCCAATGGGGTCGGCGAGGGTGATGGTTTCGGTACCGTCGCCACCCATGAAATCCCCGGCGGAAAACAGATCGATGCCAGTGACCTTCAACTTGGTGGACGTCACCGAGCCCTGGTAGCGGGCGAAGCCCAGTTGGGCCAGGTGGTTGGCGCAGACCTTGGCCTGTTCGAACAGCGGCGCTACCAGGCCGTAGGCGATGCCGCGGTGGTTGGCGCATTCGCCGATGGCGTAGATGCGTGGGTCAAAAGTCTGCAGGGTATCGTTGACCAGGATTCCGCGGTTGCATGGCAGGCCGGCCCGTTCCGCCAGCTCGGTGTTGGGGCGAATGCCGGCGGCCATCACCACCAGGTCGGCGGCAATGCAGTCGCCATTGTGGAACTGCACCGAGCCGACCCGGCCGTTCCCGGCGTCGATCAGCGCCCGGGTCTGTTCGCCCAGACGGAACTTCAGACCGCGGTTTTCCAGGGCACCTTGCAGCAACCGGCCGCTGGTCTGGTCCAGTTGTCGCTCCAGCAGCCACTCGCCGATGTGCACCACGGTCACGTCCATGCCCCGCAGCTTGAGACCGTTGGCGGCTTCCAGGCCCAGCAGGCCGCCGCCTATCACCACTGCATGCCTGTGGGGCCTGGCGGTGTCGATCATGGCCTGGGTGTCGGCGATATCGCGATAGCCGATCACCCCCGGCAGGTCGTTGCCGGGGATCGGCAGGATAAAGGGCGTGGAACCAGTGGCGATCAGCAGGCGGTCGTACTCGGCTTGCGTGCCGTCCGCGGCGATCACCCGTCGCCGGCTGCGATCTATGTGCACCACCTTGCGGTTGAGCAGCAGCTTGATGTTGTGCTTCAGGTACCAATCGAGGTCGTTGAGGACGATGTCCTCGAACGTCTGTTCACCGGCCAGCACCGGCGACAGCAGGATGCGGTTGTAGTTGGTGTGGGGTTCGGCGCCGAAGACCGTGATGTCGTACAGCTCGTCGCTCAGCTTGAGCAGTTCTTCCAGGGTGCGGACCCCGGCCATGCCGTTGCCGATCATCACCAGTTTGAGTCTTTTCATGGGCTTCTCCGGAGCTCAGGCAGGGTCAGTGAGGCCTGGCTCGACAAAATGCGCGCAAACAAAAAAGGCGTCCCGTCAGTGGCCTGACGAGGACGCCTTTGTCCGATCCCGTTCTCTCGGGAAGCCTGCCTTCGTCGTTGAAGGCCGGGCTTTATGTCTGTTGCCTGACGCAATGCAGCGCCTGTGCCAAGTGGCCGAGGTGCTGGTTTTATTGAGCTTTGATGAAGGTTCTGTGCGTGCTGATCTCGGCTGTTGCACTGAATTGAGACGCTATGCCCTGTTTCGGCTCTTTGTGGCAGATCGGGTCGCGCTTGGATCAACGGCTCCTAGGGACGCAGGGGCCTGAGGTTTGTCGGGAGTTTGAGGGGCAAGGCCACCCACCCGATGGCCTCAGTGATGCAGCAGTGACAGCAACAAGATCAGGTTGAGCAGCAAGGCGAGCAGGGCGATGCCGCGCCAGACTTTCAGCGGTTCGCGTTCCAGTAATGGCCGCGATCTGGTGCTCAAGCTGCGGCGTTCGCCCTGTTCCAGCGCCAGCAGCCATTCTTCGGCAGTTTCGTAGCGCTGTGCCGGATCGGCATTCACCCCGCGCTCCAGGCTTTGTGCCAACCATTCCGGCAGGTCCGGGCGGTAGCGGCCGGGGTTCGTCGCTGCGCCGAAACGCGGGCGCTGGAAGGCTTCGATCTCGCCGTGGGGGTAGTGTCCGGTCAGCAGGTAGTACAGGCTGACGCCTACCGCATAGAGGTCCTGTTGCGGGCCGGGAGGTTCACCGTCGAAGGCTTCCGGGGCGATAAAGCTCGGGGTGCCGGGTAGCAGGTGTGCCGGGTCTGCCGAAAGGCCGGGGCAGTACGCCAGGCCGAAATCCAGTACCCGCAGTTCGCCGTCGTCCCCCAGCAGCAGGTTGTCCGGTTTGATATCCCGGTGCAGGATCTGCCGCCGGTGCAGCAGACCGATTGCCCGTAGCAGATGCTCGGCCAGGGGCTGCCACTGGGCCAGGGGCAAGGGGCCGTTCTGGCGAAACAGTTGTGCCAGGGTACGGCCCGGGTATTCGCGCATCAGGTAGTACAGGTGCTGGCGTGAAGTTGCGCTGTGTACCTGGGGAAAGTGACGCCCGGCAACGCGGCGCAGCAGCCATTCTTCGCATAGCAGTCCCTGGCAGGCCGTCAGGTCGTTGTGCAGGGCCGGGGGCAAGGTCTTCAGCAGCCAGGTTTGTTGCTGTTCGTCGTGTACCCGATACAGCAAGGCCTGCTGGCTGTGGCTGAGCAATGCCTCGACTTGCCAGCCCTCGAAGCGCTGGCCGGGTTTCAGCGGCGGCGGCAGGGGCCATTGCTGCAGCTGCAGCAGGGCGTCACCGAGGCTGCTTTCGCCGAGCTCATCGACTCGCACCAGCAGCGCGCTGGCGTTGTCCTGGCTGCCGGCCAGGTGGGCGGCGCGGACCAGGGTCTGTACCGCGCTGTCCGGGTCCGTCTGGTCACGCAGAATGGCAGCGATGGCGCTGTCGCCCAGGGTGGCCCATACCCCATCGCTGAGCATCAGGAAGCTTTCGCCCTGGCGCAGTTCGCCGTCGAGGAAGTCCAGCACCAGATGCTGGTCCAGGCCCAGGGCGCGCTTGAGCACATGCTGCATGCCCGGTTGCTCCCAGACGTGGTCCTGGCTGATGCGTTGCAACTGCTGCCGGTGCCAGCGGTAGACCCGGCAGTCGCCGACATGGGCCAGGGTGAAGCGCCGGCCCCGCAACACCAAAGCGCTGAGGGTGGTGAGCAGTGGCTGGCCGCCGCCGTTGGCCTGGAGCCAACGATTCTGGGCGACCAGCAGGCGTTCCAGGGCTTGGGCCACAGCCCAGGTTTGCGGGGTGGCGTAGTAGTCCAGGGCCAGGGCCTGCACGCTTGAACGGGCGGCGAGGCCGCCGTCGGCGCACTGGCTCACCCCGTCGGCGATGGCGAACAGCAGGCCTTTGCTTGCGGCCAGGTCCGGCGCCGGGGTGACCCGGCGCAGGGCGTCCTGGTTTTCCGCGCGCGGCCCGGTGGCGCTGGCTTCGGCGTGGCTCAGTTGCAGGCCCATGGCTCCCTCAGACCCGTGCTGCAGTCACGGCCGCGGAGCCCCAGGTGGTTCTCCAGCGGCGCTTGACCCCGTGCAGGCCGAACCAGGCCAGGACCCCGAGGCTGGCGAACAGCCACAGTGCCAGTTGGTAGCTGCCGGTGCTCTGCTTGATCGCACCCATGCCCGCCGCCAGGGCAAAACCGCCGATGCCGCCGGCCATGCCGATCAGCCCGGTCATGACCCCTATTTCCCGGCGAAAGCGCTGCGGCACCAGTTGGAATACCGCGCCATTGCCTGCGCCCAGACCGAGCATGGTGCAGACGAACAGCGCCAGCGCCGCATAGGAACTGGGCAGGTTGAAGCCCACGACGGCGATGCACACCACCGCCACGCTATACATGCCGAGCAAGGTGCGGATGCCGCCGAAGCGGTCGGCCAGGGCGCCGCCCAGAGGGCGCATCAGGCTGCCGCCGAAGACGCAGGCGGCGGTGTAGTAGCCAGCGGAGATCGGGCTCAGACCGTACTGGTCGTTGAAGTAGCCGGGCAGGGCGCTGGCCAGGCCGATGAAGCCGCCGAAGGTTACGCTGTAGAAGAACATGAACCACCAGCTGTCACGATCACCCAGGGCTTTGAAGTAGTCGGCCATGGACTTGGCCTGAGGCCGTTGGGGGGCGTTCTTGGCGAGCCAGGCGAACAGCGCCAGGGTCCCCAGCAGGGGAATCAGGGCGAGGCCGAACACATTGCTCCAGCCATAGGCCGCTGCCAGTACCGGTGCCAGCAGGGCGGCGAACACCGTGCCGGAGTTGCCGGCGCCGGCGATGCCCATGGCCTTGCCCTGGTGCTGCGGCGGGTACCACTGCGAGGCCAGGGGCAGGGCCACGGCGAAGGAAGCCCCGGCCATGCCGAGGCATACCCCCAGCAGCAGCGCCTGCTCATAGCTGTGGATGCCCAGCTTCCAGGCCATGAACAGCGCGCCGATGACGATCACCTGGCCGATCAGGCCGGCGGTTTTCGGTGACAGTCGATCGGCCAGCAGGCCCATGATGAAACGCAGCACCGCGCCGGCGAGGATCGGCGTGGCCACCATCAGCCCGCGCTGTTGGGTGCTCAGGTGCAGATCGGCGGCGATCTGCACTGCCAGGGGCCCTAGCAGATACCAGACCATGAAGCTCAGGTCGAAATACAAGAAGGCCGCGAACAGGGTCGGGGTGTGGCCGGATTTCCAGAAGCTTGAATTCATCGCGCACCTCAGCTGATAAGAGTCGTTGGAGTCGTCATGAGCTTGCAGGTGGAGCGCCGCCACGGCCGCGCCACCGGCCCCGGTCAGTGGGGCCAAAACGAAAAGACGCCGGCACCCGGTTCGCTGTGGGCGAGCAGAGTGCGCGACGTCTTTGTCGTAGGTGGGGCAACCGCCGTTGGTTACCGGTATGGATCTGATAGCAATAGCCGCGCCAACCCCTGTCGACCCCGGCTGCAGGAACTGGCTGTAGGAGCTGGCTTGCCAGCGAAAGCGTCCTCAAGACTGGCACAAGGTTCAGAGGCCTGTTCGCCGGCAAGCCGGCTCCTACGGGAAGTCGGCTTAGCCCAGCAGTTCCTGCATGGCGATGATCTGCTCCGCCACCTGGATCAGCTTCTGCTGTCTACTCATGGCCTGGCGGCGCATCAGGGTGTAGGCCTGTTCCTCATCGCAGTCCTTCATTTTCATCAGCAGGCCCTTGGCCAGTTCGATGCGTTTGCGCTCGGCCAGTTGCTGGTCTCGGGCCTGCAGTTGCGCGCGCAGAGCCTGGTCGCTTTCGAAGCGCGCCATGGCCACGTCGAGGATCGGTTGCAGGCGCTGCACCTGGATGCCCTCGACGACGTAGGCGCTGACCCCCGACTTGATGGCCTGGCGCATCACCGCGGGGTCGTGTTCGTCGGTGAACATGACGATGGGCCGGGGCTGGTCGCGGCTCACCAGCACTACCTGTTCCAGAACATCCCGGCTGGGTGACTCGGTATCGATCAGGATCACGTCCGGGCGCACTGTTACGACGCGCTCCGGCAAGTCGATGGTGAGGCCGGATTCGTCGATCACCTCGAAGCCGGCTTCGCTGAGTGCGGCCTTGAGCCGGCCGACTTTTTTCGCGGTGTCGTTGATCAGCAAGATACGCAGCATAGAGGTGGCTTCCGGTCAGCGCTGGGCAGCGAGGGCAGGGCTGTGGTTCAAGGCGTGCAGGCGGAAGCTGCGGGCGTATGCGGCGGGTTGCGAGCCGTCCCAGACCTTGCCGTCGATCAACTGGCTGCTGCGCATGTCCTGGCCCCAGGCGGCGATGCCCAGGGCCGTGGCGGCTTGGCGATAGAGCCCGAGCTGTTGTACCTGGCGAGCTACGCCCAGGTAGTCCGGGTCCTCGCGCAGCAGGCCCCAGCGGCGGAACTGGGTCATGAACCACATGCCGTCGGACAGGTAGGGCAGGTTCACCGCGCCGTGCTGATGAAAGCGCAGGGCGTGGGGATCCTGCCAGCGGTTGCCCAGGCCGTCGGCATAGTCTCCCAGCAGGCGGGGCTCGATGCAGGCCAGTGGTGCATCCAGGTAGTCGGCGCTGCTCAACAGCTGGGCGGTGCTGCGGCGGTTTTCCGGGCTTTGCTCGATGAAGCGGCTGGCTTCGAGGATCGCCATCACCAGGGCTCGGGCGGTGTTGGGATATTGCTCGACGAAGGCGCGGGTGCAGCCCAGGACCTTTTCCGGGTGGTCGGGCCAGATCGCCTGGCTGGTGGCCAGGGTGAAGCCCAGGTCCTGCTGTACCGCGCTGGCGCTCCAGGGTTCGCCGACGCAGAAACCGTCTATGCGCCCGGCCTGCAGGTGGGCGACCATCTGCGGCGGGGGCACCACCACGCTGTCGACGTCGAGCAACGGGTGGATGCCCTGGCTGGCCAGCCAGTAATAGAGCCACAGGGCGTGGGTGCCGGTGGGAAAGGTCTGGGCGAAGGTCAGCCGCGTTCGGCTTTGGTGCACGTGGCGGTCCAGTGCTTCAGGGCTGGTCACCTTGAGGTTCTGCAGCTCCCGGGACAGGTTGATGCTCTGGCCATTCTGGTTCAGGCCCATGAGCACTGCCATGTCGCAGGGGTTGGTGCCGCCGATACCCAGGTGTACCGCGTAGATCAGTCCATACAGGCTGTGGGCGGCGTCCAGCTCGCCGCTCACCAGCTTGTCCCGCAGACTGGCCCAGGAACTCTGGCGCTTGAGGTTCAGGGTCAGGCCGTAGGGCTGGGCGAAGCCTTGAGTGGCGGCGACCACCACCGAGGCACAATCGGTCAGGGCCATGAAGCCCAGGTCGATGGCGGACTTTTCCGGGGCATCGCTGCCGTTGACCCAGGCCAGCGGGGTGTTGGGGAGATCGGTCATGACGTGGCACCTTGCATAAAAAAGCGTCGTACCCGCCGGCCGGGTGAAGCCGGGGCGGGTGACGACGCCATTGTCCTGGGACCTCAGCCGCCCTTGGCCGAGGTCTGCACGCACAAGAGACTGCAAGGCATATGCCAGCCCGGCGGGGATTTCACTTCGCGCCTCGCCTGCAAGCCCCGGGGCCGGCTATAATCGGCGCCCTATTTCGCCGCCAACCGAGTTCATCCCGCCCATGTATACCCTGGCCCGCCAGCTGTTGTTCAAACTCTCCCCGGAAACCTCCCACGATCTGTCCCTGGACCTGATCGGCGCGGGCGGGCGTTTGGGCCTTAACGGGCTGTTGTGCAAGGCCCCGGCGCAGATGCCGGTCAAGGTCATGGGGCTGGAGTTTGCGAACCCGGTAGGTCTGGCTGCGGGCCTGGACAAGAACGGCGCAGCCATCGACGGCTTCGCCCAATTGGGGTTTGGTTTTGTCGAGATCGGCACCGTCACCCCGCGCCCGCAACCGGGCAACCCCAAGCCGCGGATCTTCCGCCTGCCCCAGGCCGAGGCCATCATCAACCGCATGGGCTTCAACAACCTGGGTGTCGACAACCTGCTGGCACGGGTCGCGGCCTCGCAATACAAGGGCGTGCTGGGGATCAATATCGGCAAGAACTTCGACACCCCGGTGGAGCGGGCGGTGGATGATTACCTGATCTGCCTGGACAAGGTCTATGCCCACGCCAGCTATGTCACGGTCAACGTCAGCTCGCCCAATACCCCGGGCCTGCGCAGCCTGCAATTTGGCGAGTCGCTCAAGCAACTGCTGGCGGCCTTGAGCCAGCGCCAACAGGAACTGACTGCGATCCACGGCAAGCGTGTACCGCTGGCCATCAAGATCGCTCCGGACATGAGTGACGAGGAAACCGTGGAAGTGGCCCGCGCCCTGCTTGAAACCGGCATGGACGCAGTGATCGCCACCAACACCACTTTGAGCCGTGAAGGTGTCGAAGGCCTGGAGCACGGCGCCGAGGCCGGCGGCCTGTCCGGCGCACCGGTACGGGAAAAGAGCACCCACACGGTCAAGGTACTGGCTGCTGAACTGGCCGGCCGTTTGCCGATCATCGCCGTGGGCGGCATCACCGAAGGCAAGCACGCGGCTGAGAAGATCGCTGCGGGCGCCAGCCTGGTGCAGCTGTATTCGGGGTTCATCTACAAGGGGCCGGCGCTGATTCGCGAGTCGGTGGATGCCATCGCGGCCATGGGCTGAGAGGGAAGGACAGCACGCGGGCATAAAAAAGGGCTCCTCGAAGGAGCCCCTGGGCCGAAGCCCGCCGCCCGGATGGGGCGTGCGTGGTTAAGTCGTCATCTATTCAAGTTTTAGGTGTCGGAATGTGCCCTGATCAGCCGACAGCGCGAAGTTCGTTGAGTCTGTGGATGCCCGCAGTGCCTGTCATACCGTCCCAGTTGTCGCCGCGTCCTTCTCGCCAGCCGTTAATCCAGGCTTGGCGTACCGACGGTAGAGTAAATGGGCAAAGCTCACGGGACTTGCCATTAACGCCATACTGATATCCGCGTAAAAACGCTTTTTCCAACGGATCACGCTTTAGTCTTCTCATAGGGTGTTTCCCTCACTTGTTGACTGCTTTATGTCCCGTCGACCTTCATTGAGGTCGGGCAGATTGCTTCTGCCGTTGGTGCTCGCTGCCGGCGTCGCGAGCCTTGATGTTGACGCCGTTGCGGCGCCAACCTGTGTTGAGTTCTAACCAATAGGTCACAGCAAGTGAATGATCGTTTTGTCATAAGGACGTAACGATAATGCTGTCCAGGCCATAAGCCTGGGGCGGTTTTGTATCGTGCCTGTCACGCAAAGCCCCCTGTGATCAGCCTCTCACTAGATGATGAGGTTAATGCTTTAGTGAGAATGTCGAACGGTTGCACTCAACTACTATTCGACGAAGGGTCGACTTATGTCATTTTGTTGCCCTGACTTTTTATCTGTCCCGGCCTCTAAGCTCTTTTGCCCTGCAAGAAAGCCAGCCTGCCGGGGTGGGACGGCGCAGTTTCGCGCCACACGAGCGCTCTTGAAGAAAAGTGCTTGATTGAAAACCGAACGGGCGATGCGTTGCCCGTTCACTTATTGCTAAAGGCCCTGGTATTCCCATGTCGGATCGTTACGAAATCTTCCTCACCTGTCCCAAAGGCCTTGAAGGCCTGCTGATCGAGGAAGCCGTCGGGCTTGGCCTTGAGCAAGCGCGTGAGCACACTTCTGCCGTGCGCGGCATGGCCGACATGGAGACAGCCTATCGCCTGTGCTTGTGGTCGCGCCTGGCCAACCGGGTACTGCTGGTGCTCAAGCGCTTCCCGATGAAGGACGCCGAGGATCTCTACCACGGCGTGCTGGACGTCGACTGGCAGGACCATATGCTGGCCGACGGCACCCTGGCCGTGGAGTTCAGCGGCCATGGCTCGGGCATCGACAACACCCACTTCGGCGCCCTGAAGGTCAAGGACGCCATTGTCGACAAGCTGCGCACTCCGACCGGCGAGCGCCCTTCGGTGGACAAGCTCAACCCCGACCTGCGCATCCACCTGCGCCTGGACCGCGGCGAAGCCATCCTCTCCCTGGACCTCTCCGGTCACAGCCTGCACCAGCGCGGCTACCGCCTGCAGCAAGGCGCCGCGCCGCTCAAGGAAAACCTGGCGGCGGCGATCCTGATCCGTTCCGGCTGGCCGCGCATCGCTGCCGAAGGCGGTGCCCTGGCCGACCCGATGTGTGGTGTGGGTACCTTTCTGGTGGAGGCGGCGATGATCGCCGCCGACATCGCCCCCAATCTCAAGCGTGAACAATGGGGCTTTACCGCCTGGCTTGGCCACGTGCCGGCGCTGTGGCGCAAGCTGCACGACGAAGCGCTGGCCCGGGCCCAGGCTGGCCTGGCCAAGCCACCGCTGTGGATCCGCGGCTACGAAGCCGATCCGCGTCTGATCCAGCCCGGCCGCAACAACGTAGAGCGCGCTGGCCTGAGCGAGTGGATCAAGATCTACCAGGGCGAAGTGGGCACCTTCGAGCCGCGCCCGGACCAGAACCAGAAAGGCCTGGTGATCTGCAACCCACCCTACGGCGAGCGCCTGGGTGACGAAGCCAGCCTGCTGTACCTCTACCAGAACCTCGGCGAGCGCCTGCGCCAGGCCTGCCTGAACTGGGAAGCGGCGGTGTTCACCGGCGCCCCGGACCTGGGCAAGCGCATGGGCATCCGCAGCCACAAACAGTACTCGTTCTGGAACGGCGCCTTGCCCTGCAAGCTGCTGCTGATCAAGGTCCTGCCGGATCAGTTCGTCACCGGCGAGCGCCGCACCGCCGAGCAGCGCCAGGTGGAACGCGAGCAGGCCCAGGCCGCCGCGGACGAAGCACCCGTGCGCCAGTACAACAAGAATGGCAACCCGATCAAGCCGGCCCCGGCTCCTGCTCCCGTGGTCGAACAGGCGCGCCTGAGCGAGGGCGGGCAGATGTTCGCCAACCGCCTGCAAAAGAACCTCAAGCAACTGGGCAAGTGGGCCAAGCGCGAGGGCATCGAGTGCTACCGTGTCTACGATGCCGACATGCCGGAATACTCCCTGGCCATCGACCTCTACCAGGATTGGGTGCACGTGCAGGAATACGCGGCGCCCAAATCGGTGGACCCAGAAAAGGCCCAGGCACGTCTGTTCGATGCCCTGGCGGCGATTCCCCAGGCGTTGAATGTCGACAAGAGCCGGGTGGTGATCAAGCGTCGCGAGCGCCAGAGCGGCACCAAGCAGTACGAGCGCCAGAGTGCCCAGGGCCAGTTCACCGAAGTTCGTGAAGGCGGGATCAAGCTACTGGTGAACCTTACCGACTACCTGGATACCGGGCTGTTTCTCGATCACCGGCCGATGCGCATGCGTATTCAGCAAGAGGCGGCGGGCAAGCGTTTCCTCAACCTGTTCTGCTACACCGCCACTGCCAGTGTGCACGCGGCCAAGGGCGGCGCGCGCAGCACCACCAGTGTCGACCTGTCGAAAACCTATCTGGACTGGGCGCGCCGCAATTTCTCGCTCAACGGTTTCTCCGACAAGAACCGCCTGGAGCAGGGCGATGTGATGGCCTGGCTGGACAGCTGCCGTGACGAGTTCGACTTGATCTTCATCGACCCGCCGACCTTTTCCAACTCCAAGCGCATGGAAGGGGTGTTCGACGTGCAGCGTGACCAGGTGCAGTTGCTGGACCTGGCCATGGCACGCCTGGCGCCGGGGGGCGTACTGTATTTCTCCAACAACTTCCGCAAGTTCCAGCTGGATGAAAACCTCGCCGCGCGCTACCAGATCGAGGAAATCACGGCGAAAACCATCGATCCGGATTTCGCCCGCAACGGCAAAATCCACCGTGCCTGGAAAGTCACCGCACGCTGATGGCCGGATATGTCCCCGAGGCCTGTTTTTTCAGGCTTCGGGGGCTGTTTAGCGCTGGTCAAATTAGTGGCTAATAGCTATAACTCACACTTGGTCCGGATGATGCCCAAACTCGCTGGCGTGATGAGTTCTGCTTATGCCTCTGCATGTTGTACGCCCGAAAATCCTGGGTTTCATAAGTGAAGAGGTATCTGCCTGGCTGGTGGCGGTGCTGGTCCTGGTTGTGGGCGGCATCCTCACCGGGCTCTTGGCCTGGTCCACCTACAGCCTGAACAAGCAGCAGGTGCGCCAGCGCTTTCAGTTGCTGGCCGGCGAACGCTACAGCCGCATCGAAGAACGCTTTCAAGACCAGGAACAACGCCTGGACGGCTTGCGGCGCTTCTTTGTCAATTCCGACCTGGTGACCCGCCAGGATTTCGATGGCTACGCCAAACCCTTGTTGCGCCGCACCCAGGCCTATGCCTGGGCGCCTCTGGTGAGCCGCGCCCAGCGCCCGGGGTTCGAGCAGTCGATTCGCGATCAGGGGCTGCCGGGGTTTTCCATTTTGCAGTTGAATGCCACGGGCCAGATGGAGCCAGCCGGCGAGCACGATGACTACGCGCCGGTGCTGTACAGCCAGACCCAGAGCCCCCTGGGGTCGCCCCTGGGTTACGACCTCCTGGCTCAACCCCTGCGCCGCGCCACCCTGGAACGTGCTCGGGAACTCAATGGCCTGGCGGTCTCGCCGCCTTTGCAACTGGTGGCCGTGGACCAGGCCTATGCGCGAGGGGTGCTGCTGGCGGCGCCGGTCAGGCGCGCGCAGGATACTTCCGGCCCCCAAGGCCGGCCCTACGGCTATGTTTTGGCGATCATCAGCCTGCGGCAACTGGTGGCGGACGGCCTGCCGGTTCCTGCCAGCGATAACCTGTCGGTGCGGATTCTCGACCTGTCCACCGAGGGCCAGCACGAGGTGCTCTACGAGTCGAACAACCCGCCCATCAGCAGCGGCCTGACCGCCAGCCGCCTGCTGCGCCTGGCGGACCGGGACTATCAAGTGGACATCCGCCCCAGCGCGGCCTTCCTGCACGCCAACCATTCAGCCCTGGGTAGCCTGGTGATCCTTGGCGGCATGCTCAGCCTGCTACTCAGCGCCTTGCTCTACGTCCTGGTCAGCCAGCGTCAGCGGGCTCTGGCCCTGGTGGAGCAGCGCACCGAGGAGCTGCGTAGCAGCGAGCAGGCGTTGCGCGGCACCCACAGCCAGTTGCGCTGCGTGCTCAATGCCGCCACTCAAGTAGCGATCATTGCCACCGACCTGCGCGGAGTGATCAGCACTTTCAATGCCGGGGCCGAGCAGATGCTCGGCTACAGTAGCAGTGAGGCGGTGGGGCACCTGACCCTGGAAAGCCTGCACCTGCCCGAAGAGCTGGAAAGCTGGGCCCAGAGCCTCACCCAGCGTTACGGCAAAGCCATCCCGGTGTCCCAGGCGATGCTGGTGGAAGAGGGCATGGCCGGCGGGCATGAGGCCCGGGAATGGACCCTGGTGCGGCGTGACGGCAGCCATCTGCAAGTCAACATGCTGGCCACCCCGGTGCTTGACGACCAGGGGTTGTGGGTGGGCCATCTGGCCATCTGCATCGATATCACCGAACGCAAGCGCGTGCATGAAGCCCTGGCCGCCCGTGACCGCTTGCTGCAGCGGCTCAGCGCCCACGTGCCCGGCGGGATCTATCAGTTCAAGCTGGACGCCGACGGGCATACCAGTTTTCCCTATGCCAGCGATGGCCTGCGCGAGATCTACGAGATCGAGCCGCAACTGCTGCAGCAGGATGCCGAGGCGGCATTCGAGCGCATCCATCCTGAGGATGTGGAGCGGGTGCGTGAGTCGATCCGGGTTTCGGCGCAGCAGCTCAGTCCCTGGCGCGAGGAGTACCGGGTCTGCCTGCCGCAGCGGGGGGTGCGCTGGATGCGCGGCGCAGCGAGCCCGGAAAGCCTGCGGGGCGGCGGTGTGCTCTGGCACGGCTATATATCGGATATCTCCGATCTCAAGCGGGTCGAGGAGGAACTGCGGGCATTGTCGGTCACCGACTCCCTGACCGGTATCCACAACCGGCGCTATTTCCAGGAGCGGCTACAAGCCGAGATGCACCGCCTGGAGCGAGGTGGTGGCGTCATGGCGGTGATCATGCTGGACATCGACCATTTCAAGCGGATCAACGATCAGTACGGTCACGGTGTGGGGGATCAGGTGTTGCGCGGGTTGTGCGAGCGCATTGGCCGGCGCCTGCGGCGCATCGACGTCTTCTGCCGTCTGGGGGGAGAGGAGTTCATGGTCCTGTGCCCGGACACCAGCGGCCAGCAAGCGCTGATTCTGGCGCAGGAGCTGTGGCACGGTGTGCGCAGTTCGCCGATCGGGCCGGTGGAGAGTGTCACCGCCAGTTTCGGTATCGCCAGTTGGCGTGCGGGGGAGGGTGCAGATGAGCTGCTGCTGCGGGCCGACTCTGCGGTCTATGCCGCCAAGCAGGCGGGGCGGGACCGGGTCCAGATGGAGCTGCCGTGAACACTGGCGGCGCGCAAGGCTTGCCGCCGCCAGCGTCGCCGCTTACAGCGCCGAAGCGCTGGTCGCCAGTTTCGGCTGGCGGTACAGGTCCAGCAGGACCTGGTCGAGCACCGAAGAGGCGCCAAATGGCCGTGGATCGTTGAGGATTGCCACCACCGCCCAGGTATTGCCGTTGTCGTCGCGGCTGTAGCCGGCGATGGCGCGCACGGTGTTCAGGGTGCCGGTCTTGATGTGCGCCTCACCAGACATGGCGGTGCGCTTGAGGCGCTTGCGCATGGTGCCATCCATGCCGGCGATCGGCATCGAGCTGATGAACTCGGCGGCGTAGGGGCTTTTCCACGCCGCTTGCAGCAGGCCGGCCATTTCCCGGGCACTGACCCGCTCGGCACGCGACAGGCCGGAACCGTTCTCCATCACCAGGTGCGGCGAGGTGATGCCTTTCTTCGCCAGCCATTGGCGCACCACACGCTGGGCCGCCTTGGCGTCGTCGCCATCGGCTTCGTTGCGGTACTTGGCCCCCAGGCTCAGGAACAACTGCTGGGCCATGGTGTTGTTACTGTATTTGTTGATGTCGCGGATGATTTCCGCGAGGTCCGGGGAGAAGGCGCGGGCCAGGACCTTGGCATCCTTGGGTACCACGGCCAGGCGATCCTGGCCCTGGATGCTGCCGCCCAGCTCGCTCCAGATCGCCCGCACCGCGCCGGCGGTGTAGGTGGCGTGGTCCAGCAGCGACAGGTAAGTCTGGGAACTGCAGCCATCACCCAACTGCCCGCCGACGGTCACGATCACGCTGCCATCGGCCTGGGTGACGGGGTTGTAGCGCACGTCTCCAGTGCACTGCTTGGTGTTGACCGCCTTGACCTGGTTGTCGATGCGGATCTTGGCGATCGGCGGCTCCACCGAAACCAGGACCCGCCCTGAGTCATTGCGGGCAACGAAGCGCAGGGCCTTGAGGTTGACCATCAGGGCGTCCGGCTTGACCAGGAACGGCTTGTTCTCGTCGTTGCCATCGTCATTGAATTCCGGCAGTTGCGGCTGCACGAAGAAGTTGCGGTCCAGCACCAGATCGCCAGTGACTTGCTGTACGCCATTGGCCCGCAGGTCACGCATCAGCAGCCAGAGCTTCTCCATGTTCAGCTTGGGGTCGCCGCCGCCCTTGAGGTACAGGTTGCCATTGAGGATGCCGCCGCTGAGGGTGCCGTCGGTGTAGAACTCGGTTTTCCACTGGTGGGTCGGGCCGAGCATTTCCAGGGCTGCGTAGGTGGTCACCAGTTTCATGGTGGAGGCCGGGTTCACCGATACGTCGGCGTTGTAGATGGTCGGGGTGCCGGGGCCGTTCAGGGGAATCATCACCAGGGACAGGGCGTTATCCGGAAGTTTGCTGGCTTTGAGGGCTTGCTGGACCTTGGGGGTCAGGGTGGTGTTGACCGGAGCCGCGGAAACGGGAAAGGCCAGGGGGAGAAAAACACTGGCCAGCAACAGAGGACGCAACGATTTGATCATATGAAATGGAACCCTGCAGTCGAGGGGAAAAAAGGCGAGGGCATGCAGATAAAATCCCTCAGTGGTCATGAAAGTGTCGGCATTATGCCCCAAGGTATAGCGGCTTGTGCCGTGCCACGGGCCGCTGGGGCGGTATTTTTTTTACCAATGGCAGGGTCGCATCCTCATAGAGTCAGGCAATCGCCTGCCTAAACTGGTAAAGTGCCGCCCGTTATTACTTATGAGGATTGTTCCATGGCCACTAACCGTTCCCGCCGTCTGCGCAAAAAACTCTGCGTAGATGAATTTCAGGAGCTGGGTTTTGAGCTGAACCTGGATTTCAAAGAAGGTCTGGCTGACGAAGCTATCGACGCTTTCCTCGACGCATTCCTCAAAGAAGCGATGGAAGCCAACGGCCTGGGCTATGTAGGCGGCGACGACTTCGGTCTGGTTTGCCTGAGCAAGCGCGGTTCCGTCAGCGAAGAGCAACGTGCCACCGTTGAAGCCTGGCTCAAGGCGCGCACCGAGCTGACCACCGTTGAAGTCAGCCCGCTGCTCGACGTGTGGTACCCGGACAACGCGATCAACCCAGTCGCGTGATGTCATGCATGAGCGACCCGTCCGGGTCGCTCATGCGTTGTTGCCCGAGGGCAACCTGTCGATTTTCCCCTTTGTATCCTTGCCTCTGCCACGGGCCAGCCCCGGGCGTTGTCGTGGGCGCCGTTCGCCGGCAAGCCGGCGCGTGAGCGAGCGCCGGTCGGTGTAGAAGCCGGCTTGCCAGCGAAGCCCTTCAGGCGCTGCGCCAGTTCAGGATCATCAGGGTCACCACCCCGGCAACAATTCCCCAGAACGCCGAGCCGATGGAGAACAGCGTCAGCCCCGACGCCGTGACCATGAAGGTGATCAGCGCCGCTTCCCGTTCCTTCACTTCGCTCATGGCGATGCTCAGACCGTTGATGATCGAACCGAACAGCGCCAGGGCCGCGATGGACAGCACCAGCTCCTTGGGCAGGGCGGCGAACAGCGCCGCCAGGGTGGCGCCGAAGACCCCGGCGATGCCGTAGAAAATCCCGCACCACACCGCCGCGGTGTAGCGCTTGCTGTGATCCTCATGAGCGTGGGGCCCGGTGCAGATGGCGGCACTGATGGCCGCCAGGTTGATGCCATGGGAGCCGAAGGGCGCCAGCAGCAGCGAGGCCAACCCGGTGGCGGTGATCAGCGGCGAAGCCGGGACGTTGTAGCCGTCGGCCCGCAGCACGGCGATCCCCGGCATGTTCTGCGAGGTCATGGCCACCACGAACAGCGGAATGCCGATGCTGATGGTGGCGGCCAGGGAGAAGTGCGGCGTGGTCCATACCGGGGTCGCCACTTCCAGGTGAAAGCCGCTGAAGTCCAGCAGGCCCATGGCCCCGGACAAGGCCGTACCGATCAGCAGTGCAGCCAGTACCGCATAGCGCGGCGACAGGCGCTTGACCACCAGGTAGGTGAGGAACATGCCCAGCACCAGGCCGGTGCGGTGCTGGGCGGCGACGAAGATTTCACTGCCGATCTTGAACAGGATCCCCGCCAGCAGGGCCGCCGCCAGGGACGCCGGGATCTTTTTCATCAGCCGCTCGAAGCTGCCTGTCAGGCCGCACAGGGTCACCAGCACGGCGCAGGTGATGTAGGCGCCGATGGCTTCGCCGTAGGTCACTCCGGACAGGCTGGTGATCAGCAGGGCGGCGCCGGGGGTCGACCAGGCGATGGTGATGGGGGTGCGATAGCGCAGGGAGAGGCCGATGCTGCACACCGCCATGCCGATGGAAATGGCCCAGATCCACGAGGAAATCTGACCGCTGGTCAGCCCGGCGGCCTGCCCGGCCTGGAACATCAGCACCAGGGAACTGGTGTAGCCGGTCATCATGGCGATGAAGCCGGCCACTATGGCAGACGGCGAAGTGTCGGCCAGAGGGCGTAGCTGCGCGGGAGTGGCATCGGACATTACTGCTGTTCCTTGTTCTTGAAAGACGCAAAAAACCACATCCGGCGCGCATTGATCGAGGCGGGCTCGAGCAATGGGCCAGTAATGGGGTTCAAGGTCCAAGCCTAAACTTAAAAGTAACTTTGCATTGCAATACAGCCGTGACTACAAATAGCCGTACAGTCGTTGAACAAGTCGCGGGCCCGACAACACTTTTTGCTAGTGATGGCCATGGGTTGTGTACAATGTGCCCCTGTTTTAACGCGATACTTGCCAGCGACCCACCGTGGCGTATTAAAGTCACGCTGAAATCGCCGCAGTCCTCCCGACCCGAGTGCCCATGAACGAACAGTTGCAACCTCTCAAGAAACAACCGCGAGCAGGCAAAGCCGGTCGCAGCGGAACCCAGGACGATATTGTCTACGCGCACATCTTTGAGGCCATCCTCGAGCAGCGCCTGGCGCCGGGCACCAAATTGAGCGAAGAGGCGCTGGGGGAGATTTTCGGAGTCAGTCGGACCATCATCCGTCGCGCGCTGTCGCGCCTGGCCCATGAAGGCGTGGTCCTGCTGCGGCCCAACCGTGGCGCGGTCGTCGCCAGCCCGAGCGTCGAGGAAGCCCGCCAGGTATTTCTCGCCCGGCGCCTGGTGGAGCGGGCCATTACCGAACTGGCCGTGCAGCATGCCACTGCCGAGCAGTTGCTGGAGTTGCGGCAGATGGTCAACGAGGAACGCGACAGCTTTTCCCGCGGCGATCGTGGTGCCGGTATCCGCCTTTCCGGGGAGTTTCACCTGAAGCTGGCGGAAGCGGCGAAGAATGCCCCGCTGATCAGCTTCCAGCGCAGCCTGGTGTCCCAGACCTCGCTGATCATTGCCCAGTACGAAAGCGGCAACCGTTCGCACTGCTCCTACGATGAGCACACCCAACTGATCGATGCCATCGAAGCCCGGGACGGCGAGCTGGCGGTGAACCTGATGATGCACCACATGGACCACATCGACAGCAAGCTCAACCTCGACGAGGAAAGTGCCTCGGACGACCTGCATGCGGTGTTCTCGCACTTGCTGCAGACCAAGAAACCGGGGCGGCCAAGCGCCAAGCTCTAAGCTGCAAGCCTTGCGTTTCAAGCAATCCCTCGCTTCGTGTGCTGCACGGAGCGAGGGATTCTTGTTTCTGCGGCCCCTTGCCGGGCCTTGGCTTGGGCATTTTGTTGCGGTTTTTGTTTTAGATTGTATACAGTGCCTGCTTCGAGGCGCGTGGCCCGGCAGCAGTCGGCCAAGGCTCGCCTCTCGCCCTGCGAAAGGAGCCCGCGGCATGAGCGGCAGAACGCTACGTATTCATTCCTCCGCGATCCACTATTTCGACATGGTCCGGCGCTGCCGCTCGATCCGCGAGGCTGCCCGGCGCTTGAATGTCGCGTCCTCGGCAGTGAACCGGCAGATTCTCAAGATCGAGGACGAGATCGGCGCGCCGCTGTTCGAGCGCTTGCCCGGCGGCCTGCGCCTGACCATGGCCGGGGAGATTCTCAGCCGTCACGCCAACCTGGTGTTGCAGGACCTGGAGCGGGTGCGCCTGGAGTTCGACGCCTTGCGCGGCCTGAAAAGCGGCCACGTCGAGATCGCCACCGCCGAAGGTGCCACGGTCGATCTGCTGCCCTCGGTGCTCAAGCGCATGCGTGATCACTACCCGCAAGTGACCATCGGTGTGACCGTGCAGGGTTCGCAATCCATTCCCCAGGCCCTGATCAACAGCCGCGCCGACCTGGGCCTGGCCTTTGCTGTGCCACGGGCCGCGGAAATCCGCCAGTTGAGTGTCGGGCATTTCCGCCTCGGGGCGCTGGTCAGCCCGGACCACCCACTGGCCGAGCGCGGCAGCGTCAATTTCGCCACCTGTGCCGAGCACGGGCTGATCCTGGCCAAGAGCGAGCTGTCGATCCATCACCTGCTGGCGCCGCTGCACAAGCGTCTGGGCCTGCTGGACAAACCGCCGCTGCAGAGCAACTCCATGGAGTTGGCGCGGCAGATGGCCCGGCACAACATGGGGGTGGCGTTCCAGACCCGGGTCGGAGTCGAGGCGGATCTGCAAAAGGGCGAGCTGTTGCATATTCCCCTGAGCGACCAGGGCGGTATCTACAGCGACCTGGGGCTCTACGCCCGCAGCGGGCGCGACCTGCCCAGCGCGGTGGAGGCGCTGGCGCATTTGCTCAGTGAGGAGATCGCTCTTCGCGAACGGGCCGAGCGCGCTTTCGGCCAGCCGGTGCTCTGAGTCCGGCCTCCTGGGCCTGTGTTGCCATTTCGGCAGCGCCCTGGTCGATATTCTGTGCTTTGGGCGCTGTAGCGCTTGTGTCGATACTGCGTGCGGTCGGCAGCCAGCGAAGCTGCCTAAAGCCACACCGCCACAGGACATAATAAAAATGAAAAAGGCACTACAAGGCGCAACCCTGCTGATGAGCATGATCGGAGCAGGGGAAGCGGCCGCCCTCGAGTGGATGAACAACAGCGTCGGCTTTCGATACGGCAAGGAGTTCACCAACCCGAACAACCCGCACTACATCAGCAAGCGCATCTACAGCTTCACCCACGCCAGCGGTTACCAGTACGGCAGCAACTACCTGCACCTGGATGTGCTGCTCTCCGACAACGACGACCCGCGCAAGGGCACCAACAAGGGCAGCAGCGAGGTCTACGGGGTCTATCGCCACCAGCTCTATTCCTCCCGGGTATTGGATACGCCGCTGGGCACCGGCCTGATCAAGGACTACGCGCTGACCATGGGTTTTGACGCCAGCCGCAACAACAACCTGGGGTCGGCGAAAAAGCGTGCCCTGGTCTTCGGCCCGACCCTTAAGTTCAACACCGTCGGGGTGCTGGACCTGAGCCTGCTGTACTACAAGGAAAACAACCATTCCGGGATCCCCGGGGCCAAGGACCCGGATCACACCTTCGACGACACCTACCTGCTCAACCTGGCCTGGATGCGACCTTTCGAAGTCGGCACCCACGCTGCCAAGTTCCAGGGTTTCGTCAACTACACCGGGGAGAAGGGCCACGACTACAACTACCGCGACACTGCCCCCGAAACCCTGATGCGTACCTCGTTGATGGTGGCGGTGCTGCCGGGCAAGAACGTCAAGCCCAACCTGTATCTGGGTGTCGGCTACGAGTACTGGCACAACAAGTTCGGGGTGGACGGCGGCCGTGGCAGCCGCACCTCGACACCGACCCTGAACATGGAAGTGACCTTCTAGGCTCGCCCGCAGTCCGGGCCTGGATGCAGGCAAAAAAAATCCCCCGTACGCGTCTGGCGAACGGGGGATTTTCATTTTCCGGGGTTAGCGCTGGTGGACCTGCTGGCCGGCGGCAAAGGTCTGCAGCACGGTGCGATCGTCGCCCAGGGTCATCAGCACGAACAGGGTTTCGGCAATGCTGTTGGCTTGCTTGAGGCGGTAGCTGAGCAGCGGAGTGGCGTGGTAGTCGAGGACCAGGAAGTCGGCGTCGGTGCCCGGATGCAGGGTGCCGATCTTGTCTTCCAGGCGCAGGGCCCGGGCGCCGCCGAGGGTGGCCAGATACAGCGACTTGAACGGGCTCAGGCGCGCGCCTTGCAGTTGCATGACCTTGTAGGCCTCGTTGAGGGTCTGCAGCAGCGAGAAGCTGGTGCCGCCACCGACGTCGGTGCCCAGGCCGACATTGAGCTTGTGCTTTTCCGCCATCGGCAGGTTGAACAGGCCGCTGCCGAGGAAGAAGTTCGAGGTGGGGCAGAAGGCTACGGCCGAACCGGTTTCAGCCAGGCGTGCGCATTCGTCGTCGCACAGGTGCACGCCGTGGGCGAACACCGAACGCTCGCCGAGCAACTGGTAGTGGTCGTACACGTCCAGGTAACCCTTGCGCTCCGGGAACAGCTCCTTGACCCATTGGATTTCCTGCAGGTTTTCACTGATGTGGGTCTGCATGTAGAGGTCGGGGTATTCGGTCAGCAACTGGCCGGCCAGGGTCAGTTGCTCCGGGGTGCTGGTGGGGGCGAAGCGCGGGGTGACTGCGTAGTGCAGGCGGCCTTTGCCGTGCCAGCGCTCGATCAGCGCCTTGCTTTCCTGGTAGCCGGATTCGGCGGTGTCGGTCAGGTAGTCCGGGGCATTGCGGTCCATCATCACCTTGCCGGCGATCATCCGCAGGTCGAGCTTCTCGGCGGCGGCGAAGAAGGCATTGACCGACTGCGGATGCACGCTGCCGAACACCAGGGCGGTGGTGGTGCCGTTGCGCAGCAGTTCCTTGATGAAGATGTCCGCCACTTCATTGGCGTGATCCGGGTCGGCGAACTGGCTTTCGCAGGGGAAGGTGTAGGTGTTGAGCCAGTCCAGCAACTGCTCGCCATAGGCGCCCACCATGCCGGTCTGCGGCAGGTGGATATGGGTGTCGATGAAGCCCGGTGTGATCAGGGCATCGGGATAGTGCTCGACCTGCACCCCGGCGGGCAGACCGGGCAGCAGTTCGCTGGCGTGGCCGAGGGCACTGATCCGGCCGTTTTCTACTACCAGCAGGCCGTCTTCGAAGTACTCATAGGAGGCTTCGATGCCGACTTCGGCCGGGTCGGCGATGCTGTGCAGGATGGCGGCACGGTAGGCTTTGCGAGTCAAAGGCATGGGGGATTCTCAGTGTGTGGCGTGTCAGTTTGCAGCCTGGCTGCGGCGTGATACCGGCAGCAGTTTGGCAATGGGTTCGGCACTGGCGCTGGGCTGGCCGAAATGGGCGTTATAGGTGGCGATGATCTCGCCGGCAATGGAGATGGCGATTTCCACAGGCAACTTGCCTTTGACTTCGCCGAGCCCCATCGGGCAGCGCATGCGCTGCAAGGTTTCGGCGTCGAAACCGCGGTCACGCAGGCGGTGTTCGAACTTGACCCGTTTGGTCTTCGAGCCGATCAGGCCGAAATAGGTGAAATCGTTGCGCTTGAGCAGGGCCGCGGTCAACTCCAGGTCCAGCTGGTGATTATGGGTCATGACGATGCAATAGCTGCCGGCGGGCAGGTTGTCGATTTCGTCCACCGGTTCTTCGCTGACGATCTTGCGTACTCCAGGGGGGATCTGCTCGGGAAACTCCTGCTCCCGGGAATCGACCCAGCGTACCCGGCAGGGCAGGCTGGCCAGCAGTGGCACCAGCGCGCGGCCGACATGCCCGGCACCGAACACGGCGATCTGCGCCTGCACCTGGCCCATGGGTTCGAACAGCAGCACCGTGGCACCGCCGCAGCACTGACCGAGGCTGGCGCCGAGGCTGAAGCGCTGCAGATGGGTTGCCTGCTTGCCGGCAGCGAGCATGTCCCGGGCGATCTGCATGGCCTTGTATTCCAGGTGCCCGCCGCCAATGGTGTCGAAGGCCTGGGTGGCGCTGACCACCATTTTCGAGCCGGCATTGCGCGGCGTCGAGCCGAGCTCCTCGATGATGGTCACCAGCACGCAGGGTTCACCCTGGGTCTGCAGGTCGGCGAGGGCGCTGATCCAGTTGTACATGTTCACCTCGGCATCTTGGTTGTCTGTGTGGGCCTCTTCGTCGGCAAGCCGGCTCCTGCGGGAGCCGGCTTGCCGACGCGGGCCGTTACAGCGGCGCCAGTTCGGCTTGCTGATCCGCGGCCCTGGTCACCTGCAAGCGGCGCATCTGCTCGCAGCCCCACAACACCCGTTCCGGAGTGGCCGGCGCATCGATCTGCGGCTGGTGGCGGTAGTCGCCGAGGCTCGCCACCGCATCCTTGATCGCGCACCAGGCGGCGATACCCAGCATGAACGGCGGTTCGCCCACGGCCTTGGAATGGAACACCGTGTCTTCCGGGTTCTTGCGGTTTTCCACCAGCTTGACTCGCAGGTCCAGGGGCATGTCGGCCACTGCCGGGATCTTGTAGCTGGCCGGGCCGTTAGTCATCAGCTTGCCCTTGGTGTTCCACACCAGTTCCTCGGTGGTCAGCCAGCCCATGCCCTGGATGTAGCCGCCCTCGACTTGGCCGATGTCGATGGCCGGGTTCAGCGAGGCGCCGACGTCATGCAGGATGTCGGTGCGCAGCATCTTGTACTCGCCGGTCAGGGTGTCGACTATCACCTCGGCGCAGGCCGCGCCGAAGGCGAAGTAGTAGAACGGCCGGCCCCGGGCCTGGGCACGGTCGTAGTAGATTTTCGGGGTCTTGTAGAAGCCGGTGCTGGAGAGCGACACCTGGGCAAAATAGGCTTGCTGGATCAGTTCCTCGAAGGTCAGGATATGGTCGCGGACACGCACGTGGCCGTTGTGGAATTCCACATCTTCTTCGCTGACCTGATACTTGCGCGCGGCAAACTCCACCAGGCGCGACTTGATGGTCTGCGCCGCATTCTGCGCGGCCTTGCCGTTCAGGTCGGCACCACTGGAAGCGGCGGTGGGCGAGGTATTGGGCACCTTGTCGGTATTGGTGGCGGTGATCTGCACCCGGTCGATGTCCACCTGGAACACCTCGGCCACCACTTGCGCCACCTTGATGTTCAGGCCCTGGCCCATTTCGGTGCCGCCGTGGTTCAGGTGGATGCTGCCGTCGGTGTAGACATGGATCAGCGCGCCGGCCTGGTTGAGGAAGCTGGCGGTGAAGGAAATGCCGAATTTCACCGGGGTCAGCGCCAGGCCCTTTTTCAGGATCGGGCTGTTGGCGTTGTACAGGCGGATGGCTTCGCGGCGCTCGGCGTACTGGCTGCTGGCTTCCAGTTCGGCTGTCATTTCCTCGAGCATATTGTGCTCGACGGTCTGGTAGTAGTGGGTGACGTTGCGCTCGGTCTTGCCGTAGTAGTTGGTCTTGCGTACCGCCAGTGGGTCCAGATGCAGATGGCGGGCGATGGCGTCCATCACCTCCTCGATGGCGACCATGCCCTGCGGGCCACCGAAGCCGCGATAGGCAGTGTTCGACGCAGTGTTGGTCTTGCAGCGGTGGCCGTTGATGGTGGCATCGCCCAGGTAGTACGAGTTGTCGGAGTGGAACATGGCACGGTCGACGATGGATGCCGAGAGGTCCGGTGAGCAGCCGCAGTTGCCCGCCAGTTCCAGCTGGATGCCGTGCAGGCGCCCGCTGCTGTCGAAGCCCACGTCGTATTCGACGTAGAAAGGGTGGCGCTTGCCGGTCATCAGCATGTCTTCGACCCGTGGCAGGCGCATCTTGGTCGGCTGGCCGGTCAGGCGTGCCACCACCGCGCACAGGCAGGCGGGGCTGGCGGCCTGGGTTTCCTTGCCGCCGAAGCCGCCGCCCATGCGCCGCATGTCCACCACTATCTTGTTCATCGAGACGTCCAGCACTTCCGCCACCAGCTTCTGCACTTCGGTGGGGTTCTGGGTCGAGCAGTAGACGATCATGCCGCCGTCTTCGGTGGGCATCACCGAGGAAATCTGGGTTTCCAGGTAGAAGTGTTCCTGGCCGCCGATGTGCAGCGTGCCCTGGATGCGGTGCTCGGCACTGGCCAGGGCGCTGGCCGAGTCGCCGCGCTGGTGGGTGTGGCTGTCCAGCACGAAGTGGCGCTTGCGCAGGGCCTCGACCACGTCCAGCACCGGCTCCAGGTCTTCGTATTCGATGATCGCGGCCATGGCCGCCTTGCGCGCGGTTTCCAGGTCCCTGGCGGCCACCGCCAGCACCGGCTGGCCGACGAACTCCACGGTGTCGATGGCCAGCAGCGGGTCGCCGGGCAGCAGCGGGCCGATATCCTTGAGGCCGGGAATGTCCTCGTGGGTAATGGCGATGCGCACGCCTTCGAAGGCGTAGCAGGGGGCGGTGTCGATGCTGATGACCTTGGCGTGGGCCCGGTCCGACAGTCGCGCGTAGACGTGCAACTGGTTGGGGAATTCCAGGCGGTCGTCGATGTACACCGCTTCGCCGGACACATGTTTGTCGGCGCTGTCGTGCTTGACGCTGCGGCCGACGCCGCTGGTCAGGTCCTGGTGAAACAGGGCCGTGAGTTCGGCCTGGGTCTTCTCGACCTTGTGATGATTAGACATAAGCGGTCACCCGGGTCTCGATGTGCGGTGCATGCAGTTCGATGAAGTATTTGCGCAGCAGGTTCTGCGCGCTCAGCAGGCGGTATTCCTTGCTGGCGCGAAAATCCGAGAGCGGGGTGAAGTCTTCTGCCAGGGCGGCGCAGGCCCGCTCGATGCTCGATTGATTCCAGGGCGCGCCGATCAGTGCGGCTTCGCAGCTCTTGGCGCGCTTGGGGATCGCCGCCATGCCGCCGAAGGCGATGCGCGCATCGCTGACCACGCCGTTGTCGATGCGCAGGTTGAAAGCCGCGCAGACCGCGGAAATATCGTCGTCCAGGCGCTTGGAGACCTTGTAGGCGCGGAACAGCCGTTCGGCGCTGGCCCGGGGCACGATGATCTTCTCGATGAACTCGCTTTCCTGGCGGGCGGTGACCCGGTAATCGATGAAATAGTCTTCCAGGGCCAGGGTGCGGCGCACTTCGCCCTTGCACAGGACGATCTGCGCGCCCAGGGCAATCAGCAGCGGCGGCGAGTCGCCGATGGGCGAGGCGTTGCCGATGTTGCCGCCTAGGGTGCCCTGGTTGCGGATCTGCAGCGAGGCGAAGCGCTGCAGCAGTTCGCCGAAGTCCGGGTACTCGGCGCGCAGGGCGTCGTAGCAGTCGGTGAGGGCGGTGGCGGCGCCGATTTCCAGGCGATCGTCGAAGTGCTCGATGCGCTTCATCTGGGCAATATTGCCGACATAGATCATCACCGGCAGGGTGCGGTGGAACTGGGTCACCTCCAGGGCCAGGTCGGTGCCGCCGGCCAGTAGCCGGGCTTGCGGGTAGGCGTCATAAAGGTCGGCCAGATCGGCCACCGTCAGCGGCACCAGGCAGCGCTTGTCGCCACTGTTGAGCTCACCGGTGTCCTTGGGCGCAATGGCCTTGAGGCGGCTGATGGTCTCGGCCTGGCGCGCATCGAACTGATCGCTCTGCCCACCACAGCAGGCCTGCTCGGCGGCGGCGAGGATCGGCCGGTAGCCAGTGCAGCGGCAGAGGTTGCCGGCCAGGGCTTCATGGGCCTTGTGGGCGTCGGGCTGGCTGCTGTTTTTCTGCAGGGCGAACAGCGACATGACGAAGCCCGGGGTGCAGAAGCCGCACTGCGAGCCGTGGCAGTCGACCATGGCCTGCTGCACGCTGTGCAGTTGCCCCTGGTGCTTGAGGCCTTCGACGCTGATCAGGTGCTTGCCGTGCAAGGAGGAAACGAAGGTCAGGCACGAGTTGAGGCTGCGATAGCGAATGCTTTCGCCGCCTTGCGCATCCGTCTGCAACTCGCCCACCACCACGGTGCAGGCGCCGCAGTCGCCGCTGGCGCAACCTTCCTTGGTGCCGGGCTTGCCCAGGTGCTCGCGCAGATAGTTGAGCACGGTCAGGTTGGGGTCCAGGGCATGCTCACTACGGAGTTCCTGGTTGAGTAAAAACTGGATCACGGAAGGCCTCGCAGACTCATTATTGTTGTTAACCGACGTCAGCCGAATTTAGTCATGTCTGACTTTTCGGTCAATGATTTTCTGACTTCAAGGTCAGGAAATTTTCGACTCCAACAATTCAAGTATGAACGGCTGTGGAAAATTGCTCGGATCACGGTCAATTTGCTTATTTCGTGCCAAATTCCGCCCCTTGGGCACTCCGCGATGAAGTGGCAATTGCGCTACACTGCGCGGCTTGTGCCGATTAAAGATTTTGAAGGAAAACCATGACGTTCAAGGCGCCGGACAGCCTCGCCGAGCAAATTGCTCACCACCTCGCCGAACGTATCATTCGCGGGGATCTCAAGCCTGGGGAGCGCATTCAGGAACAGAAGGTCACCTTGGCCCTCAATGTCAGCCGTGGTTCGGTCCGCGAGGCCTTGCTGATTCTCGAGCGCCGCCATCTGATCGCCATCCTGCCGCGCCGTGGTGCCCATGTGACCGAGCTCACCGAGCACAAGGTCCGCAGCCTGTGCACGCTGATGAGCGAGCTGTACATCCTGCTGGGCAACTCGGTGGCCAGCGGCTGGACACAGCAGAGCGACATGACGCCATTCCTGCAGATCCAGCAGCGCCTGGAGAGTGCCTATGAACGCCAGGACATCCGCGCCTTCGTCGAAGACAGCTTCAGCGTGATGCGCGCGGCCTATCCGTTCGCCGACAACCCCTACCTGCAGGAGACTGTCGAGAACCTGCAGCCGGCCATGAGCCGCGCCTATTACCTGGCGCTGGACCAGCGCAAGGCATCCATGAGCGAGTACCTGGCGTTGTTCGAGCAACTGCTGGCCGCGGTATTGGCCCGTGACCTGGTGCAGATCCGCCAGGTGCTGACGGCCTACGCCGAGCGCAGCAGCGATCTGGTGGTATCTGCGTTGGCGGATGCGTAAACGTGCGACTCAAGTGCATCAAGCTGGCGGGGTTCAAGTCCTTCGTCGATCCGACCACGGTGAACTTCCCCAGTAACATGGCGGCGGTGGTCGGGCCCAATGGCTGCGGCAAGTCGAACATCATCGACGCCGTGCGCTGGGTCATGGGCGAAAGTTCGGCGAAGAACCTGCGCGGCGAGTCGATGACCGACGTCATCTTCAACGGCTCCACCAGCCGCAAGCCGGTGAGCCAGGCCAGCATCGAACTGGTGTTCGACAACTCCGATGGCACCCTGGTGGGCGAGTACGCCGCCTATGCGGAAATCTCCATTCGCCGCAAGGTGACCCGAGACAGCCAGAACAGTTATTTCCTCAACGGCGCCAAATGTCGCCGTCGGGATATCACCGATATCTTCCTCGGCACCGGCCTGGGGCCACGCAGCTACTCGATCATCGAGCAGGGCATGATCTCCAAGCTGATCGAAGCCAAGCCCGAGGATTTGCGCAACTTCATCGAGGAAGCCGCGGGCATCTCCAAGTACAAGGAGCGCCGGCGCGAGACGGAAAACCGCATCCGCCGCACTCACGAGAACCTCGCCCGCCTGACCGACCTGCGCGAAGAGCTGGAGCGTCAGCTCGAACGCTTGCATCGCCAGGCCCAGGCCGCCGAGAAGTATCAGGAGTACAAGGCCGAGGAGCGCCAGCTCAAGGCGCAACTGTCGGCCCTGCGCTGGCAAGCCCTGAATGAGCAGGTGGGCCAGCGCGAGTCGGTGATCGGTAGCCAGGAAGTCAGCTTCGAGGCCCTGGTGGCCGAGCAGCGCAACGCCGATGCCGCCATCGAACGCTTTCGCGACGGGCACCACGAGCTCTCCGAACGCTTCAATCTGGTGCAGGGGCGCTTCTATTCGGTGGGCGGTGACATCGCCCGGGTCGAGCAGAGCATCCAGCATGGCCAGCAGCGCCTGCGGCAGTTGCAGGACGACCTCAAGGAAGCCGAGCGCGCGCGCCTGGAAACCGAGTCGCACCTGGGGCACGACCGCACCTTGCTGGCGACCCTGGGGGAAGAGCTGGCGATGCTCGAGCCCGAGCAGGAAGTCACCTCCGCTGCGGCCGAAGAAGCCGCCGCGACCCTGGAGGAAGCTGAAACCACCATGCACGGCTGGCAGGAGCAGTGGGACGCATTCAACCTGAGTTCCGCGGAACCGCGGCGCCAGGCGGAAGTGCAGCAGTCACGCATCCAGCAGCTCGAAGGCAGCATGGAGCGGCTGTCCGAGCGCCAGCGACGCCTGGGCGAGGAGCGCGAGTTGCTTTCGGCCGACCCGGAAGACGCGGCGATCCTCGAACTCAACGAACAACTGGCCGCCAGTGAAGCGACCCTGGAAGACCTGCAAGCCAGCGAGGAGTCCCAGGTCGAGCGCCTGGAACAACTGCGCCAGCAATTGCAGCAGGCAACCCAGGCACAGCAGCAGGCCCAGGGTGAATTGCAGCGCCTCAATGGCCGGCTGGCCTCCCTGGAAGCCTTGCAGCAGGCCGCGCTGGACCCCGCCACTGGCACTGCCGAATGGTTGCGTGAGCAGCAGTTGGCCGAGCGTCCGCGCCTGGCCGATGGCATGCATGTGGAAGCGGGCTGGGAACTGGCGGTGGAAACCGTGCTTGGCGCCGATCTGCAGGCGGTGCTGGTGGACGATTTTACCGGTCTTGACCTCGCGGGTTTCCAGCAAGGCGATCTGCGCCTGCTGAGCCAGCAAGGCGATGCAATGCGCATCCCCGGCAGCCTGCTGGACAAGGTGGAGTCCACGGTGGATCTGTCGCCTTGGCTGGGTCAGGTCAAACCGGTGGAAAACCTCGAACAGGCCCTGGCCTTGCGGGGGCAACTGGCTGCCGGACAGAGCCTGATCAGCCGCGATGGCTACTGGGTCGGCCGGCATTTTTTGCGGGTGCGCCGCGCCAGCGAAGCGGAAAGCGGCGTGCTGGCCCGGGGCCAGGAAATCCAGCAATTGACCCAGGAGCGCGATGAGCGCGAAGCCAGTGTCGAGGCCCTGGAAAGCCAGTTGCTCAACCTGCGGGCCCAGCAGCGCCAGCAGGAGAACGGTCGCGAGCATCTGCGCCGTCTGCTGCAGGACGAAGCTCGCCAGCAAGGTGAGCTGAAGGCCAAGCTGTCTGCCGGCAAGGCCAAGGCCGAACAACTGACCTTGCGGCGTACCCGTCTCGATGAAGAGCTGGTGGAGCTTGGCGAACAGCGCGAGCTGGAACACGAACAGATTGGGGAGGCGCGCCTGCAATTGCAGGACGCTCTCGACAGCATGGCCCTGGACACCGAGCAGCGTGAGCTGCTGCTGGCCCAGCGCGACAGCCTGCGCGAGCGTCTTGACCGGGTGCGCCAGGAAGCGCGCCAGCACAAGGATCACGCCCACCAGTTGGCAGTGCGCATGGGCTCGCTCAAGGCCCAGCACGATTCCACCCGGCAGGCTCTGGAGCGTCTGGAGCTGCAATCCGAGCGTCTGACCGAGAAGCGCGAACAACTCAGCCTCAACCTGGAAGAAGGCGAGGCGCCATTGGAAGAGTTGCGCCTGAAGCTCGAAGAGCTGCTGGAAAAACGCATGACCGTGGATGTGGAGCTCAAGACCGCGCAGATCGCCCTGGAAGATGCCGACCGCGAATTGCGCGATGCCGAGAAGCGCCGTAACCAGGCCGAGCAGCAGTCGCAGTTGATTCGTGGCCAGTTGGAGCAGCAGCGCATGGAATGGCAAGCCCTGACCGTGCGCCGCAAGACCTTGCAGGAGCAACTGCTGGCCGACGGCTACGACCTGGACGGCGTGCTGGCGACCCTGACCGCGGAAGCCAGCGAGCAGGCCGCCGAAGAAGAGCTGGAACGGATTGCCGCACGGATCCAGCGCCTGGGCGCAATCAACCTGGCGGCCATCGACGAGTATCAGCAGCAGTCCGAGCGCAAGCGCTATCTGGATGCCCAGGATGCCGACCTGGTGGAGGCACTGGAAACCCTGGAGAACGTGATCCGCAAGATCGACAAGGAAACCCGTAATCGATTCAAAGATACCTTTGATCAGATCAACGGCGGTTTGCAGGCACTCTTTCCAAAAGTTTTCGGTGGCGGCAGCGCTTATTTGGAACTGACGGGCGAAGATCTACTCGATACAGGGGTAACGATCATGGCGCGTCCTCCGGGCAAGAAGAACAGCACCATTCATTTGCTCTCCGGTGGCGAAAAGGCATTGACCGCATTGGCCCTGGTATTTGCCATCTTTAAGTTGAACCCGGCGCCGTTCTGCATGCTCGACGAAGTTGACGCACCGCTGGATGACGCTAACGTTGGACGCTACGCGAGATTGGTTAAAGAGATGTCGCAGACCGTGCAGTTCATCTATATCACCCACAACAAGATCGCCATGGAAATGGCTGATCAGTTGATGGGGGTAACGATGCACGAACCCGGTTGTTCGCGCCTGGTAGCCGTGGATGTCGAGGAGGCGATGGCGATGGTGGACGCTTGAGTCCGGGCGACTGAGGCGACTGTAGGGGGCAAGTAGGGGGGATTTTTCCCATTACCCAGCTGGCCAATCGATATATTGGCCCTAGCCGTTGCGACAGACGGTGTAAAGTTGCCTTTGGTCGTGCTAGTTTAATGTCAATTTTTCCTATGCGTGGGCAAAACGCCATTCAGAACATAGAGTTGGCGCCACGTTTTAAAGCGGTTTGCAGATTGTAAACCCCTTATTTTTCAGCATTTTTTATAGAGGCACGGGATTACATGGAAATCGGTCTGCGCGAGTGGCTGATCGTCATCGGCATTATTGTTATCGCCGGTATTCTTTTTGATGGCTGGCGGCGTATGCGCGGCGGCAAGGGGAAGTTGAAGTTCCGTCTTGATCGAAGTCTTTCCAATCTGCCGGACGATGAAGGCAGTGCCGAGCTGCTGGGCCCGCCCCGCGTTCTGGATACCCATAAAGAGCCGCAGTTGGACGAGCATGACCTGCCGTCGGTCAGCATGCCTGCCCGCGAACCGCGGGAAAGTTCTTCGTCCAAGCGCGGCAAGCGCGGTGGCGAGCCGCATCAGGGCGACCTCAACCTGGACCTGGATCTGGACAGTGGCCCGAGCTTCAGCAGCCGCGACGATGATTTCCCGGCAGAGGAAAGCAAGGCCGCGAGCCACAGCGACAAGGACCAGCCGCAAGCCGAAGAAGTGCTGGTGATCAGCGTGATCTGCCGCGACGCTGCCGGCTTCAAGGGGCCGGCCCTGTTGCAGAACATCCTGGAAAGCGGCCTGCGTTTTGGCGAGATGGATATTTTCCACCGCCACGAAAGCATGGCTGGCAACGGCGAGGTGCTGTTCTCTATGGCCAACGCGGTCAAGCCGGGCGTGTTCGACCTGGACGATATCGACCACTTCAGCACCCCGGCTGTCAGCTTCTTCCTCGGCCTGCCGGGCCCGCGTCACCCCAAGCAAGCCTTCGACGTGATGGTGGCGGCGGCGCGCAAGTTGTCTCAGGAGCTCAATGGCGAGCTCAAGGACGATCAACGCAGCGTCCTGACTGCCCAGACCATCGAACACTACCGCCAGCGCATCGTCGAATTCGAACGCCGCGCCCTGACCCAAAAGCGCTAAGCTCCTGGAGCCAGCCCCTCCATGTAGGGGCTGGCTTGTACAGGAACTGGCTTGCCAGCGAAGTCCTTGCCCCAATCTTCAGATCGAGCAGCCTAGGCTGCTCTTTTGCTTTGTGAGAGAACCCCATGACCGCCGCCGAAACCCGCATTCTTGAGCTGCGCGCTGAGCTGGACCAGCACAATTACCGCTACCACGTACTGGATGAACCCAGCATTCCGGATGCGGAATACGACCGGCTGTTCCGTGAGCTCAAGGCCCTGGAAGCCGAGCACCCTGAACTGGTGACCAGCGATTCGCCAACCCAGCGTGTCGGCAGCGCAGCGCTTTCGGCCTTCACCCAGGTGCGTCATGAAATCCCCATGCTCAGCCTCGGCAACGCTTTCGAGGAAGTCGACATGCGCGAGTTCGATCGCCGGGTCAACGAAGGCCTGGACCTGCCGGCCGGTGATCTGTTCGGTGGCGGCGCGGCGGTGGAGTACAGCTGCGAGCCCAAGCTCGATGGCCTGGCAGTCAGCCTGCTGTACCAGGATGGCGTACTGGTACGCGGCGCCACCCGTGGCGATGGCACCACCGGTGAAGACATCAGCGTCAATGTGCGTACCGTGCGCAACATTCCCCTCAAGCTGCAAGGCAGTGGCTGGCCGGCAACCCTGGAAGTGCGCGGTGAAGTGTTCATGTCCAAGGCCGGCTTCGAGCGCCTGAACGCTGCGCAACTGGAAGCGGGCGGCAAGACCTTCGCCAACCCGCGCAACGCCGCGGCGGGCAGCCTGCGCCAGCTGGATTCGAAGATCACCGCCAGTCGGCCCCTGGAGTTCTGCTGCTATGGCCTGGGCCAGGTCAGCGCGGACATCGCCGACACCCACATCGGCAATCTTGAACGGTTAAAGCAGTGGGGTATGCCCATCAGTCGTGAACTGCGATTGGCCAAGGGCATCGACGAATGCCTGGACTACTACCGCGAGATCGGCGAGCGGCGCAATGCGTTGCCTTATGAGATCGACGGCGTGGTGTTCAAGGTCAACAGCATCGCCTCCCAGCGGGAACTGGGTTTCCGTGCCCGGGAGCCGCGCTGGGCCATCGCCCACAAGTTCCCGGCCATGGAAGAGCTCACCGAGCTGCTGGACGTGGAGTTCCAGGTCGGTCGTACCGGTGCCGTGACGCCGGTGGCGCGCTTGCAGCCGGTCAAGGTGGCCGGGGTCACTGTATCCAACGCTACTTTGCACAACATGGATGAAGTGGCGCGCCTGGGCTTGATGATCGGTGACACGGTGATCATCCGCCGTGCCGGCGACGTGATTCCGCAAGTGGTGCAAGTGGTGACCGAGCGTCGTCCGGAGAACGCCCGCCCGGTGCAGATCCCCGAGAGCTGCCCGGTCTGTGGTTCCCACGTAGAGCGCACGCAACTGGTCAAGCGCAGCAAGGGCCGGGAAACCGTCAGCGAAGGTGCGGTGTATCGCTGCGTTGGCCGGCTGGCCTGCGGGGCCCAGCTCAAGCAGGCGATCATCCATTTTGTGTCCCGTCGTGCCATGGATATCGAAGGCCTGGGGGACAAGACCATCGAACAGTTGGTGGACGAGAACCTTATTGCCTCGCCGGCTGATCTCTACAGGCTCAAATACGAGCAGATCATCGACCTGGAAGGCTTTGCCGAGGTGTCCAGCAACAAACTGCTCAAGGCCATCGAAGACAGCAAGCGTCCGGCCCTGGCGCGCTTCATCTATGCCCTGGGTATCCCGGATGTCGGCGAGGAAACCGCCAAGGTCCTGGCACGCTCCCTGGGCAGCCTGGAGCGGGTTCAGCAGGCACTGCCGCAAGTGCTGACCTATCTGCCGGATGTCGGTCTGGAAGTGGCTCACGAAATCCACAGCTTCTTTGAGGACAGTCATAACCAGGAAGTCATCGGTTCCCTGCTGGCGGCAGATCAATGCGGCCTGGTGCTGCAGGATCAGGGCGAACTGGGCGCCGAATTCGCCGCCAGCACCACCCTGGGCGGCATGCTCGACAAGCTCAACATCCCTTCAGTAGGCCCGGGCGCCGCGCAGAAACTGGCCGACAAGTTCGGCTCACTGCAAGGCGTGATCGAGGCCGACTGGCTGGACATGCGCCAGGCGCTGCCGGAGAAGCAGGCCAAGGCGGTGCGTGAATTCTTCGACAACCCGGCCAACGCACAACTGGCCCAGGCCATCGAACAGCAGCTGCAGGCCTTTGGCATGCATTGGCAGAGCGAGAAGAAGGTGGTTGCGGGCCTGCCGCTGGCGGGGCAGACCTGGGTGCTTACGGGCTCCCTGGAACTGATGAGCCGCGACGTGGCCAAGGACAAGCTGGAAAGCCTTGGTGCCAAGGTGGCGGGTTCGGTCTCGGCGAAGACTCACTGCGTGGTGGCCGGCCCCGGCGCCGGCTCCAAACTGGCCAAGGCCAACGAACTGGGGCTCAAGGTGCTGGACGAAGAAGCCTTCGTGGCTTTCCTGACCGAGCACGGCGTCCCGACCTGACCTGTAGCCGCTGCCGTGCCTTCGGGTACGCCTCGTCGCCAGCGGCGCAGTGGTACGAATCTTGGAACCCCACAGGCTTGCCCATGATCTAGTCTTGGCAAGCCCCAGGGAGGATTCGCCATGTACCGCTTCTTCGAGCAGCTCAGTTCCCGGATCGCCGCACCCTTCGTCGGCGACCGTTCACGTAACAGCAAACTCTGGTCCTGCCGCTGCGGGCAATCGCTGTTCTTTCGCAACAGCCAGTGCCTGGCCTGTTCGGCAATGCTTGGCTATGCACCACACCTGGGTCTGCTGTCTTCCCTGCAGCCCGGGCCGGCGGGCGATACCTGGGTGCTGGATGCCAAGCCCGAAGCCGGCGCCTTCAGGCGTTGCGCCAACCTCGATACCCCGGCAGCCTGCAACTGGCTGCTGCCGGCGCATCTGACCGACAGCCTGTGCGTGGCCTGCAAGCTCAATCGCACCATTCCCGACCTGTCCATAGCCGAGAACCCGGAGCGCTGGCGCAAGGTGGAAATTGCCAAGCGCCGGCTGGTAGCGCAATTGCTTGACCTGGGGTTGCAGGTGATCCCCAAGGGCGAAGATGAGCAGGCCGGGCTGGCCTTTGATTTCATCGGTGTTGATCTGGAGGGCAGGGCGCCGGTTACCGGGCATGCCAACGGCCTCATTACGCTGGATATCAAGGAAGCCGACGACGCCCACCGGGAAAAGATCCGGGCCCAGATGCATGAGCCTTACCGCACCCTGCTCGGGCATTTCCGTCACGAAGTGGGGCATTACTACTGGGACCGGTTGATAGCCAACAGCCCCTGGCTGGAAGCCTTTCGCAGCCTCTTCGGCGATGAACGCTACAGCTACGCGCAAGCTCTGGAGCGGCACTATCAGAAGGGCGCGCCGGCTGGCTGGCAGCAAAGCCATGTCAGCGCCTACGCCACCATGCACCCCTGGGAAGACTGGGCGGAGACCTGGGCTCACTACCTGCACATGGTGGATGCAGTGGACACCGCCCTGGGTTTCGGCATGAGCGCCCGGGACGTCGACCTCGACTACCAGCCGTTTCCCTTGAGCAGCCTCTATGATCCGCAGCATCCAGGCGGGCCGGCGTTCCTGGCTTTCGTCAACGCCTGGATCGAACTGGCGGGCATGCTCAACGAACTGTCCCGCAGCATGGGCCAACCGGATTTCTACCCCTTCATCCTGCCGCCCGCGGTGATTGCCAAATTGCATTTCATCCACCTGGTGATCCAGCAGGAAGGCGGTCGCGCCGACGAGGTCCTGTCCCTGGACTGATCCTCTCCGTCCTGTAGGGGCGAGCTTGCTCGCGAAGGCCCCGGCGCGATTTCCCTGGTGCACCGCGATGCCTGTTTCGCCAGCAAGTTCGCCCCCACGGCAGGTGGGCCACGGCCAAGTGCTTGAAGCCCATCGAGTTTTAATCTGCAGCCAGCGGTTGTAAGTTCGACTCAGATAGGTACAATGGCGCGGCTCGCCGTCAGGCGAACGTCGTTATGGTGACCCCATCGGTCCCCCCGCAACGATTACCCGTGAACCTGGTCAGAGCCGGAAGGCAGCAGCCACAGCGGGAACATTGTGTGCCGGGGTGTGGCTGGTGGGGTTGCCTCCATAACGCTCCTCGTTGGTCCTCAACGAGATGAATCAAAATTCCTGCCAACCTTCGAGCTCGTGCAGCATTTCTGTTGACGTGCCGTTGTCGTGCGCCTTGTTTGTGGTTCGCCAATCCCTGTGTCCTGTTGGCTCGGGCGGCGGGCTCCTGGAATATCCAACGCCTTTGCATCAAGGAGTGGTCATGGCGCTAACCAGTAAGATCTCCCTCTATGACGATCGTTGGCCTGCGGCATTTGCAGGGGAGAAGGCGCGCATAGCCAAAGGCTTCGGCTGCGAGCTGATGGATATTCATCACGTGGGGAGCACTGCTGTTCCAGGATTGGCGGCCAAGCCGGAAATCGATCTGCTGGTGGTGGTCGCGGAGCAGGTGGATGAAGCCGCGCGCAATGCCTTCATGGCGACCCTGGGGTATGTCCGGGGTAGCAATCTGTCCCCCGGGCATCATTTTTACCGCCGCGATGTAGAGGGTATACGCACCCACAAGGTGCATGTCTGTGTCGCCGGTCATGAGCAGGTGGGGCGCATGCTGCGCTTTCGCGATCTGTTGCGTCAGGACAGCGGCATCCGCCAACAGTATCAGGATCTGAAGTTTCGGCTTGAGGCCAGCAATCGCGAGGGCATTGGCGAGTACCTTGCGCAGAAGGCCCCCTTTATCGACGCCCTGATGGGGGCTCAGTCATCGTGACTGCCTCGTTGTGCCCAAATGCTCGGTGTTGCCTGCTAGGTTGCTGCGGGGCTGTCAGGCCCCCAGCTGCTCCCGCAGCAACTGGGCAAAGGCGTCCCTGGCGCCATGGTGTTGTACATCCTTGTGCCAGACAAAACGGTTATCCACCGGTAGCAGGTCGTCGAAGCGCTGCACGCTCAGGTTGGCCGATTGCGAATAGCGCTCCAGCACCCCTTCCGGTATCAGCGAGACCCCGGCCCCCACGCTGACGCAGCCGATGATGGTGCCCCAGCTGGCATAGCCGGTGATGGGCAGGTTCAGACCGTGCCTGCCCAACCAGTTTTCCAGGGCGCGGCGATAGGGGCAGCCCGGCGGCCACATGAACAGGTTGTGGTGCTGCAAGTCGCTGGCGCTGCGGATAGGGGCGCTGTTTCCGCTGGAGATCAGCACCAGCGGTTCGTGGTAGAGCACGGTCTGTTGCAGTTTGGCCGGCAGGCTGTCGATGGCCACCAGGGCGCCGTCGATGCGTTGGTGCAGCAGCTCTTCAAAGAGTTGCGACCAGGTTCCGGTCACCAGCTCCACGCTCACCTTCGGATAGCGCTTGTGGTATTGCGCCAGCAGCGGAGGCAGGCGCCCACCGGCGCATGACTCGATCGAGCCCAGGCGCAACAGGCCGCTGGGTTCGGCCTGGTTGTCCACCGCACGTTTGGCTTCATCCACCAGGGCCAGGATGCGTTCACTGTAGCCGAGGAAGATTTCCCCGGCGGGGCTGATCCGCAGGCCGCGTCCGACCCGGGTAAACAGTTCGGTGCCCAGCTCGCCTTCCAGCTGTTTGAGGCGGTTGGTGATATTGGAGGGCACGCAATGCAGTTGCTCGGCCGCTCGGGCAATGCTGCCGGTGCGGGCCACGGCCTTCACCATTTTCAGTTGGGTCAGTTCCATTGCTCATTTCCAGTGAGGAATAACCTCAGTATCGGTTAATTGTGGTGAGTTGTGCAGGGCGGGACACTGCAGGTCCTCTTCTTGCCTCTGGATATCTGTGTCGTGATGCTCTCGCCCCTGTTCAAGCTGGTGCTGGCCACCGCTGCGGTGATTCTGTGTTGGGCCTATTCGCCGGTGGGTATCCATATCGGCCTGGAAGGCTACAGCCCCGGGCACCTGGCCTTGCTGCGGTTCCTGATTGCCTCGCTGTTCATGGCCGCAATGGCGCTAGTGCTGAAGATCTCCCTGCCGCGCTGGCGCGACCTGCCCTGGTTGCTGGTACTGGGTTTCTTCGCCATCGCTTTTCATCACGTCAGCCTCAACTACGGCCAGCAAGGGCTGAGCGCCGGAGCATCCAGCGTGCTGGCGCAGTCCGCGCCGATCTTCAGCACGCTGATCGCGTTTTTCTGGCTCAGGGAGCCGGTCAGTGGCTGGCGCTGGCTTTGTGTGGTGGTCGGGCTGTTGGGGGCGGTGCTGGTGGTGGCCGGTGACAAGGGCCTGGGGGCGATCGAGCCGCGAGGGCTGCTGGTGCTGCTGGCGGCGTTTTCCTGGGGGCTGTACTTCGTCTTGCAGCGGCGCTTTTCTGGGCGTTATGGGGTGTTGACCACTGTCTGCTACATGGTCTGGGGCGGTACGCTACTGCTCTTGGTGTATGCCCCCGGGCTAACGCAGGCGGTGGCCCAGGCATCACTACGGGTGAACCTCGCGGTGCTGTTGCTGGGGCTGTTTCCCAGTGCACTGGCTTACCTGGCCTGGGCCTATGTGCTGGCACGGGTCGAGGTCAGCCGCGCGTCGATCGCGATGTACCTGATCCCGCCGGTGGCGATGCTGCTGGCGGCGACGGTGCTGGGCGAAACTCTGCAGTCCAGCGTGGTGCTGGGGGCGGCGGTGGTGCTGGGTAGCGTGATGGCGATGCAATTGGACGGGCGTTGGCGGTGGCGCCGGCGCTTGTCGGCGACACCTGCCAATGAGGTGCCTGCCGGGCAAGGCCGCTAGTGCCGGCCTTGCAAGTGCCAGCGCCGCGCAATGGCGGGGCGCTACCGGGCGGGATTCAGCTCTTTTTCTTGAACAGGCGGCCGATGAAGGCGGCAAGGCCCAATACCCCCAGAACGATGAATTTCTTGCCGGCCAGGAGCAGTACGCCGAGCTTGGCGAAGAGCCCTGCCTTGCTGGCGAGGCCGCCGGCCACCAGGGCGGCGAGCCCGTAGGAGGCCAGTTTGTCGGTGCTCGGGTTGTAGTCGGCGTAGCGGTTGCCGTCGGTGAAGTTGGTAAAGGCCAGCACCTTGGGAATCTCGCGTTTGATGGTGTCCAGGTCGTCCATTGAAGCCACGGCATTGAGTTCCAGCACGCCTTCGCGGCCCAGCACGCGGATGCTGTAGTTCAGGGTGTGGCTCTGGGCGCCTTCGGCCTTGAGTTCACGGGCCCAGTACATCTTGTGCGATTGTGCGTCATAGCTTGGCTGCTCGGCCCAGCCCAGCAGGTGAATGGCGCCGTAGCCCTGTTCCTGGCGCTGCTTGTTGTCTTCCTCGTCCGCTTCCTGCATCTGCTTGAGCAGGTCCTGGTAGTCGATCTTCGCGGCGTCGTCGTCGGAGATGTGCCCATCGTTCTTGTAGCTGATGATCACACCCCAGCCTTCGGCGGACAGCGGGCTGACGGCGCTGGGCACGATCATGCCCAGGGTGGTGAAGCCAGGTGGATTGCCCCAGCCCTCGGTGAGCAGCTTCTCGGTGTCCTTGGGGTTGAGGTAGTAGAACTCGTTGCTCAGATCGAGGCTGGCGATATCCCCGGGCAGCTTGACGTTGCCGTGGCGTGGGGAGAGCGAGGCGAGAAACTGTTCGGCGGTCTGGGGTTCGGCGTCCTTGCTCTCGGGCGCGGTGGCGGCGCTGGCAAGAAAGGGCATGGCGCAGAGGGCGGCCATGGCCATGAGGAGGCGCAGGTACTTCATCGTATTCCCTTACATTTTGTGACAAGTTGGCGGGGAGGATAACGATGAGTGCCGGGCGGCTCAATGTGGCGGTCGGTTTTATTTTGCTGCAGGGTCGGGCGCCGATACGGCGCTGTTTCAGTGCTGGCGACTCAGTCGATGGTCAGGTACAGCACCCGCAGGCGGTGGCCGTCCGGGTCGAGGGCCACCAGGGTGTAGCCGAAATCCATCTGGGTCGGCGGCTGGGCGATGGTCATGCCCAGGGCTTGCCAGTGCCGATGCAGTTCATCCACCGCTTCGCGGCTGTCCACGGCCCAGCCCAGTTCGCCGCCACCGCCGACGGCCTGAGCGCTCGGCTGAACAGTGTGTCGGGACCAGAGGCCAAGCTTGATCCCCGAGTCGAGGATGAACAAGGCGAAAGTCGGGCCGGATTCCACCGGCGGTTTATCCAGCAAGCGGCTGTAGAAATCTGCGCTGAGGGCGGGGCTGTCCACGTAGAGCAGGAAATAGGTGTTGGTGATCATGGCGACTCCAGAGGCCTTTGGGTGGTGCGTTGGGCGCAAGCTTAGGGGGCTGGCCTGTCAGTTCCTGTCAGGAGTCGTCGATTGAAAAAGAGGCCGGCTTATCGGTGTCGATAAACCTGCCTCTTGGAGTTGATTTGTTGCGGGGCTCAAGGCTTGGACAAGGCCTGGTCTACCGCTGCTATCAGCTTTCCCAGATCCTTCGGGGTGGCTTTGTGAATGACACCGAACAAATAAGCCCGCTGTTCCTCTTCGTCGCCCAGATCGGCGAAGAAGGCTTTCAGCTTCACTCCCAGTACTTCGGCTAACAGAAATAGAGCTTCAACGCTGGGGGTGTAGGTGCCGGTTTCGAAGCGGCTGATGGTTTTTGGGTCAAAACCGGTTTTTTCACCTAGTTCAGCCTGAGTAAGCCCCGCTACCTTTCGATAGCGCTTGATGGCTGCACCCAAACTTGAAATTTGCATCGCTCAATTCCCATTTAGAATCAAGAACTTAACGATAAATATTGGCATTAGACAACACCATGGTTCATCACCTTGCTTTGCAAAATGTGATGTATTTCGTAGAATCGGCGCTTCGGACAGGTATTTGGTGATCTAGTTTCAGAAGGCTGGTTTATGAAACAAGAAATCATTGCATTTCCCTTGTTCACCTAAACCAAGGACTTGGCAGAGGCTCGAACGTCTCGTAAATCCCGCCAACGCTCCGTCCGCCGTCCCCACCTGACGCCTCATCTGATCCTAGTTGATCTCCGTCGAATCGATGGTCAACTGCCGCGCAAACCGCTGTACGGCTGCAATCAGGGCGAACCTTCCGATTGAGCCGTACCGCCAGGAAAGTACATCGCGAATCAGCCTCTTGCCGGGTGCCGGTAACTGTTGATCGCAGGCTGTCTATGGAGTTCTAAAGTGCGTCTCAATTTGCCGGTCACCTCTGTCGAGCAGACCTTTCCCGACCAGCAGCGGCTCATATCCGCCACCGACATCAACAGTCACATCACGTACTGCAACGCCGAGTTCGCAGCGATGAGCGGTTTCAGCCAGGCCGAACTGATCGGCAGCACCCATAATCTGGTTCGCCACCCGGACATGCCGGCGGCGGTGTTCGAGTCGATGTGGGGTTATCTGAAGGCCGGCCAGAGCTGGATGGGGGTGGTGAAGAACCGTTGCAAGAACGGCAATTTCTATTGGGTCAGCGCCTATGTCACGCCGATCCTGGAGGACGGAAAACTGGTGGGCTACGAGTCGGTGCGGGTCAAGCCAAGCCGAGAGCAGGTCAGCCGCGCCGAAACCTTGTATGCGCGCCTGCGGGCCGACAAGGCGCCGGTTTGCGCCTGGCGCCGCATCGAGGCCGCAGCCCGGCCCTTGCTGCTGCCGGTGGCGGTGGCGGTAGGCTGCCTGGCCGCCTTCCACTGGCTGCCGACGCTGGCCGCCCAGGGCCTGACCGTCGCGGGTTTCGTGGCTGTCGGGCTGCTGGCCCAGCGCCGCCTGGGGCAACAGCTCAAGCAGATTGTCAGTAGCACACCGAACACTTTTGCCGATCCGATCTGCGCCCTGGCCTACAGCGAAGCACTGGGGCCGGCGGCGCAGTTGCAGATGATCCTGATCAGTGAGGAGGCGCGCCTAAAGACCGCCCTGACGCGCCTCAGCGATTTGGCCCGGCAGATGGCTACCGCAGCGGCCGATTCCAGCCAATTGTCCAGCCGCACCGAGTCGGCGCTGCTGGAGCAGCGGGCGGAAACCGACATGACCGCGGCCGCCATGACCCAGATGGCTGCTTCAATCACCGAGGTCGCTGAACACGTCCAGCACACCGCCAGCGAAGCCCACACCGCCAACCTGCTGGCCCGGCAGGGCAGCGAGGTGGCCGGCACCTCGCGGGATGCCATCCAGTTGCTGGCGCGCACCGTGACCCAGATCAACCAGGCCGTGGGCGACCTGGCCGGGCAGACCCAGGAGATCATGGTGGCGGCGAGTATGATCCAGGCGATTGCCGACCAGACCAACCTGCTGGCCCTGAATGCGGCCATCGAGGCAGCCCGAGCCGGTGAGCAGGGCCGTGGTTTTGCCGTGGTCGCTGATGAGGTGCGGGCCCTGGCCGGCAAGACCCGCGAGTCGACCCAGCAGATCCAGGGCATCATCCAGAGCCTGCGCGCCGGGGCCGACGAAGCCGTGCAGATCGCCAGCCTGGGCATCGAGGAGGCGGAGCAGGGCGTGCAGCAGGTGGTCCAGGCCCAGCAGGCGCTGCAAGGCATCGGCGCGGCAGTGGAGCGTATTACCGATATGAGCCAGCAAATGGCCGCGGCATCCCAGGAGCAGTCCCATGTAGCCGAATCGGTCTCCGAACAGATCAACAGTGTCGCCGTCACGGTGCAGCGCACTGCCGAGAATGCCAGCGCCGGAGTGGTTCGCGGCGCCGAGCTGGAAAACATCTCTTCCGGGCTGCGTGCCCTGGTCGAGCGGTTCAACCGCTAGCGACAGTGAGTTCGACTCATGGATGAGAAATACCGCAGGGCCGTCGATGCCGCCGCCATCTTCTCCGAGACGGACCTGGGCGGCAGCATCACTTATGTCAACGATCTGTTCTGCCAGGTCTCGGGCTACAGCCGTGAAGAACTGATCGGCGCCAACCACCGCATGCTCAGTTCCGGGCTGCATCCGCCGGAGTTCTTTGCCGAGTTGTGGCAGACCATAACCCAGGGCCGGGTGTGGAAGGGCGAGATCTGCAACCGCGCCAAGGACGGCAGCCTGTACTGGGTCGACAGCACCATGGTGCCGCTGGTGGATCAGCGCTCCGGGCAGGTGGTGCGTTATGTGTCGATCCGCTTCGATGTCAGCGAAAAGCGTCAGCTGTTGCATTCGTTGCAATGGCGGGTCGGCCACGACGTGCTTACCGGGCTGCCCAACCGGGCCTTTCTCTCGGACCTGCTGCACCAGGCTCTGGATTTCTCCCGGGCGCAGGATATTCCCCTGGCGGTGTGCATGCTCGATCTGGATGGCTTCAAGGCGGTCAATGACGGCTATGGCCACGCCTGTGGCGACCTGCTGCTGGTGGAGGTGGCTGCGCGGCTGCGCTCGATCATCCGCGGCGAGGACGTGGTGGCTCGCCTGGCCGGCGACGAGTTCGTGCTGATTTTACGTTACGTGCGCGACATGCTGGAGCTGCGCGCGGCGTTGCAAAGAGTATTGGCGACCATTTCCCAGCCATACTCGATCCAGGGCAAGGACATCAACGTCTTCGCCAGCATCGGCGTGACCCTGTACCCCACCGACAACCACGACGCCGACACCTTGTTGCGCCACGCCGACCAGGCCATGTACGTGGCCAAGCAGAGTGGACGCAACCGCTTCCACCTGTTCGATGTGCTGCGCGACCGTGAAGTGATGGTCACCTACCAGACCGTCGAGCAGGTGCGCCAGGCCTTGCTCGCAGGCGAGTTGCGCCTGTACTTCCAGCCCAAGGTGAACATGCGCACCGGTGAGGTGGTGGGCTTCGAGGCGATGCTGCGCTGGCAGCACCCGCAGCGCGGCATGCTGGGGGCCCAGGAGTTTCTGCAGCAGGTTGAGGAGACCGACCTGATCGTCGAGATCGGCGAATGGGTCATGGACCAGGTGATGACCCGCCTGCAAGGCTGGCAGCAGGCGGGGCTGGGCTGGCCGGTGAGCCTGAACGTGGCGGCGCGGCATTTCCAGCGCCCGGACTTCGTCGAGCGGCTCAAGGACATGCTCGATCGCTATCCGGATGTGTTGCCGGCGTTGCTGGACCTGGAAATCGTCGAGTCGGTGGCCATCGACAATATCCAGCGGGTCAGCGATTGCCTCGATGCCTGCCAGGGGTTTGGCGTGCAGTTCTCCCTGGGGGACTTCGGCACTGGCCATTCGTCCCTCAGCTACCTCAAGCGCCTGCGCACCCAGACCATCAAGATCGACCGGCTGTTCGTGCGCGACATGCTGCACGACGCGGACGATCAGGCGCTGATCCAGGCGTTGGTGGGGCTGGCCCAGGCCTTTGGCCGGCGGGTGGTGGCCGAGGGGCTGGAAAGCCTGACGCATGGCGAGCGCTTGATGGCCCTTGGCTGCGACGTCGCCCAGGGGGATTTCATTGCGCCGCCAATGCCCGCCGAGGCGGTGCTGGATTGGGTGCGCAGCTTCGAGCCACCGCAGGCATGGCGAAGCGACGAGCTTCAGGGCGAGGCGATGTCGGGAGGCTGAGCGCCGTCCTGGGGGCCGACGTAACGTTGGATGATGGCGTCGATCTCGCCGGACATCTTCATCCGCAACAGGGTGCGCAGGATGCGCTGGGCCGGCACTCTCGGATCGTTGCGTACATAGCAGCCGACGGCCTGCTCCTGAAGCACCGCGACGCTGTACAGCGGGTTGCCGGTGGCCTGGGTCTTGTTGAACCAGTCCAGGGTCCACTGGCTGGCGATGGCGTAGCGGTAACGCCCGACCACCAGTTTCTGCAGCACCTGCTCCTCGTTGCGGGCGTCGTCGCGTATCAGCTGGTTGGTGTCGAACAGCGGCTGCAAGGGGGTGTAGGTATAGCTGAGGACGGTGCCGATATGCTGGCGCGACAGTTGTTGCAGGTTGACCGCCGAGGGCTCCGGATGGGTGCTCACCAGCAGGTTGCGCTGGATGAACAGCGGCACGCTCCACAGGTAATCCCCGGAGAGGTTCGGCAGCCAGGCCTGGGCAGCGTAGCAGCGCACGTCGACTTCGCCCTGGGCCATGGCGTTCTGCACCCGGGCCCGGGCCAGGACATGAAACTGCGCCGGGGTACCCAGGTGCCGGGCCAGGCTGTTCATGGTGTCGAAAAGGATGCCATCGGTGGGCTGGTCGCCTTCGACCTCGATGGCCGGCATGGTCCAACTGTCGGCGATGGCAAAGCGCAGGGGCGGCTCTGCGGCTTCCAGGCTGGCGCTGAAGAGAAACAGGGCGCACCAGGTCAAACGCATACAGTCTCCAGGGTGTCGGCGGGCGAGCAATCCTTTGCAAAATGCAAGCTTAGACAGATTAGACGAGCGCGCCGGATGCAATTTCGCCCTTGCTCCGCTAGCATTACCGGCTTCCGCTTTCCAGTTGCGACGGTTTTCGATGAGTTATCAGGTTCTTGCACGTAAATGGCGTCCGCGCTCGTTCCGCGAAATGGTCGGCCAGACCCATGTGCTCAAGGCTCTGATCAATGCCTTGGACAGCCAGCGGCTGCACCACGCCTACCTGTTTACCGGCACTCGCGGGGTGGGCAAGACCACCATCGCGCGAATCATTGCCAAATGCCTGAACTGTGAAACAGGTATCACTTCCACGCCCTGTGGCACCTGTTCGGTGTGCTGCGAGATCGATGAGGGGCGCTTTGTCGACCTGATCGAGATCGACGCCGCGAGCCGGACCAAGGTCGAGGATACCCGTGAATTGCTGGATAACGTGCAATACGCACCGAGCCGCGGGCGCTTCAAGGTCTACCTGATCGACGAAGTGCACATGCTCTCCAGCCACTCGTTCAACGCCCTGCTCAAGACCCTCGAAGAGCCGCCGCCCTACGTCAAGTTCATCCTGGCGACCACTGATCCGCAGAAGCTGCCGGCGACCATCCTCTCGCGCTGCCTGCAGTTCTCCCTCAAGAACATGACCCCGGAACGGGTGGTGGAGCACCTGAGCCACGTCCTGGGCGTGGAGAACGTGCCGTTCGAGGATGACGCCCTGTGGCTGCTGGGCCGCGCCGCCGATGGCTCGATGCGCGATGCCATGAGCCTCACCGACCAGGCGATTGCCTTCGGTGAAGGCAAGGTCATGGCGGCCGATGTGCGGGCCATGCTCGGCACCCTCGATCACGGCCAGGTCTATGACGTGCTGCATGCGCTGATCAACGGCGACGCCAAGGCGTTGCTGGAGGCGGTGCGGCACCTGGCGGAGCAGGGGCCGGACTGGAACGGCGTGCTTTCGGAAATTCTCAACGTGCTGCACCGGGTGGCGATTGCCCAGGCATTGCCGGAAGGGGTCGACAACGGGCACGGCGATCGTGACCGGGTGCTGGCCCTGGCCCAGGCCCTGCCTGCCGAAGACGTGCAGTTCTATTACCAGATGGGCCTGATCGGTCGGCGCGACCTGCCGTTGGCGCCGGACCCCCGCGGCGGCTTTGAAATGGTCCTGCTGCGAATGCTGGCCTTCCGCCCAGCCGATACCGCGGATGCACCGAGACAGCCGCTAAAGCCAGTGGGGATCAGCCAGGCCACAGTTGATTCCGCCCAAGCCGTGGCGGCGCCGGCACCTGCCGTGCCTGTAGCGACCGTTGCCCCGGCTCCGGTTGTGAGTGCTCCAGTGGCGCCAGCACCTGTTGCCGCGCCAGAACCTGTCGCGCCCCCTGTGGCCGAAGCGGTCGCCGTCGAGCCCGAGCCGGTGGTTGCCGAAGCGGTGGTCGACCTGCCCTGGAACGATCCGGTGGAGCCACAGATCGAACAGCAGCCAGCGGTCGAGCCGGTGCTGGAGGTGGCCGCCGAGCAGCCTGAGCTGACGCCGATGCCGACCCCGACGCCGGACAGCGTGGTGCCGGACGCGCCGGAGTGGGTCAGCGCCCCGGTGCCGGAACCCACGGTGGCGGAAGTCGACGCCGCCACTCCGGGTATCGACCTGGACGACGAGCCGCCGCTGGACGAGGACTATATCGAGCCGGACATGGATTCGGCCTACAGCTACCTGGACGAACTGGCCAGTGAGCACGCAGCCGATCCGGCGCCGGAACCCGAGCCCGAACCTGCTGCCAAGCCGGCCACTGGCCTGGCCCTGGAATGGCTGCAACTGTTCCCGAAACTGCCGATCTCGGGCATGACCGGCAGCATCGCCGCCAACTGCACCCTGATGGCCGTGGACGGCGACCATTGGCTGCTGCACCTGGACCCGGCCCACAGCGCACTGTTCAACGCCACCCAGCAGCGTCGCCTCAACGACGCCCTGAACCAGTACCACGGGCGTACCCTGACCCTGGCGATCGAGCTGATCAAGCCCGAGCAGGAAACCCCGGCCCAGGCTGCATCACGGCGCCGTGCCGATCGTCAGCGCGAGGCCGAGGAGTCGATCCATGGTGATCCGTTCATCCAGCGGATGGTCCAGGAGTTCGGTGCAGTGGTGCGCCACGATACTATTGAACCTGTCGAGGCCCTGGCGGCTCAGGGCTGATCATTCAAAGGGCGCCGGGCCAGGGGCCGGGCGCCGTTTCCATCCCCGTACTTTGAGGTAATTCCCATGATGAAAGGTGGCATGGCCGGCCTGATGAAGCAGGCACAGCAGATGCAGGAAAAAATGGCCAAGATGCAGGAAGAACTGGCCAATGCCGAAGTCACCGGCAAAGCCGGTGGCGACATGGTCACCGTAGTCATGACCGGCCGTCATGACATCAAGCGCGTGAGCATCGACCCGAGCCTGCTGGAAGGCGTCAGCGAAGATGACCGTGAAGTGCTCGAAGACCTGTTTGCCGCTGCGGTGAACGACGCCGTGCGCAAGATCGAGTCCAACAGCCAGGAAAAGATGTCCGGCATGACCGCCGGCATGCAACTGCCTCCAGGCATGAAATTGCCGTTCTGATTCGCGCAAGCGCATCGGATGGACTACATAAAGCCAGGCCTTGAGCCTGGCTTTTTTTTGCCCTGGCGATCAGCACTGCGCGGTGGGTAGCAGCCGGCTAGCCGGCGAAGGCAACAGCAGATCCATCTGCAGAAACATCGAACGTGATGCTATTCACAGGGTCTGCAACCTATACCCTTTCATTCAACCTTCCCTAAAGGAGTGTCCATGATGCCGCAAACATTGACCCTCAATCAGCGCGTGGTACTGGTCTCTCGGCCCGAAGGCGCGCCGGTCCCGGAGAATTTCCGCCTGGAGCGGGTGGCCTTGCCGGAACTGGCTGATGGCCAGGTGCTGTTGAAGACCCTCTACCTGTCCCTGGACCCCTACATGCGCGGGCGCATGAGTGATGCCCCGTCCTATGCGGCGCCAGTGGAAATAGACGAGGTCATGACCGGCGGTGCAGTGAGCCGGGTCGAGCGTTCGCTCAACCCCAAGTTCCAGGAGGGCGACCTGGTGGTGGGCGCCACTGGTTGGCAGAGCCACTGCATTTGCGATGGCCGCAACCTGATCCCGGTGCCCTCTGGCCTGCCCAGCCCTTCCATGGCCCTGGGTGTGCTCGGCATGCCCGGAATGACCGCCTACATGGGGCTGATGGACATCGGCCAGCCCAAGGCCGGGGAAACCCTGGTGGTAGGTGCGGCCTCCGGCGCCGTGGGGTCGGTGGTGGGGCAGGTGGCGAAGCTCAAGGGGCTGCGGGTGGTGGGCGTGGCCGGTGGCGCCGACAAATGCCGCTATGTGGTCGAGGAGCTGGGTTTTGATGCCTGCATCGATCACAAGAGCCCCGACTTTGCCGACGAACTGGCCCAGGCCTGCTTCAAGGGCGTGGACATCTATTTTGAAAACGTCGGTGGCAAGGTCTTCGACGGGGTACTGCCCCTGCTCAACCCCAGGGCGCGTATTCCCCTGTGCGGGCTGATCGCCCAGTACAACGCCCAGGCGCTGCCGCCGGGGCCGGATCGCCTGCCACTGCTGCAGCGCACCTTGCTCACCAAGCGGGTACGCATCCAGGGCTTTATTGTCTTCGACGACTATGGCGACCGCCATCCGGAGTTCATCAAGGCCATGGCGCCCTGGGTGCGCGAAGGCAAGGTCAAGTTCAAGGAGGACGTGGTCGAGGGACTGGAGCAGGCACCAGAAGCCTTCATTGGCCTGCTGGAGGGGCGCAACTTCGGCAAGCTGGTGGTCAAGGTCGCCCCGGACGCGAGCATTTGACGCTACCCCGAGGCGCGGGTATAAACCGCGTCTCGTTGTTTTTGTCGGACCTTTGCCCATGAGCTTCAGCCCCCTGATTCGCCAACTGATCGATGCCCTGCGCACCTTGCCGGGCGTGGGTCAGAAAACCGCCCAGCGCATGGCCCTGCAACTGCTCGAGCGTGATCGCAGTGGCGGCTTGCGCCTGGCGCAGGCCCTGAGCCAGGCCATGGAAGGCGTGGGGCATTGCCGCCAGTGCCGGACCCTGACCGAAGACGAGCTGTGTCCGCAGTGTGCCGACCCGCGTCGCGACGACACCCTGCTGTGCGTGGTGGAAGGGCCGATGGATGTGTACGCGGTGGAGCAGACCGGCTATCGCGGGCGCTACTTCGTGCTCAAAGGCCACCTGTCGCCTCTGGATGGCCTGGGCCCGGAGGCCATCGGCATTCCGCAGTTGCTGGCGCGTATCGAGGAGCAGGGCAGCTTCAGCGAAGTGATCCTGGCCACCAACCCGACGGTGGAAGGCGAAGCCACTGCGCACTACATCGCCCAACTGCTGACCAACAAGGGCCTGATCACCTCGCGCATCGCCCACGGCGTGCCTCTGGGCGGCGAGCTGGAACTGGTGGATGGCGGCACCCTGGCTCACTCCTTTGCCGGGCGCAAACCCATAGCGTTGTAAGACTGCGGGAGCCGGCTGACTGGCGAAGGATGCGCCACGCATTCTCTTGAAAACCAAGCAAGCGCTTGGTAAGTTCCTTCGACCCTTCAGAGGAGCTTGCCGATGTCTGCCTGCCAGGAATACTTCGACCCCAGCCACCAGTTGGTCCGCGACAGCGTGCGACGTTTCGTCGAGCGTGAAATCCTTCCCCAGATCGACGAGTGGGAGGAGGCGGGCAGTTTCCCCCGTGAGCTGTACCTCAAGGCCGGGGCCGCCGGGCTTCTGGGCATCGGTTACCCCGAGGCCCTGGGCGGCAGCCATGAGGGTGATCTGTTCGCCAAGATCGCCGCCAGCGAGGAGTTGATGCGCAGTGGCTCCGGCGGCCTGATGGCGGGCCTCGGCTCTCTGGATATCGGCCTGCCGCCCATCGTCAAATGGGCTCGCCCCGAATTGCGTGAGCGGGTCGCACCGCTGGTGTTGTCGGGGGAGAAGATCAGCGCCCTGGCGGTCACCGAGCCCGGCGGCGGCTCGGACGTGGCCAACCTGCAGACCCGCGCCGTGCGCGATGGCGATCATTACCGGCTCAGTGGCAGCAAGACCTTCATCACCAGTGGCGTGCGCGCCGACTTCTACACCGTTGCGGTGCGCACCGGCGAACCTGGCTACGGCGGTATCAGCCTGTTGCTGGTCGAAAAGGGCACGCCGGGCTTCACTGTGGGTCGGCAGTTGAAAAAGATGGGCTGGTGGGCCTCGGATACCGCCGAGCTGTTCTTCGACGATTGCCGGGTGCCGGTGGGCAACCTGATCGGCGCCGAGGACATGGGCTTTGCCTGCATCATGGGCAACTTCCAGAGCGAACGCCTGGCCCTGGCCCTGATGGCCAACATGACCTCACAGATGGCCCTGGAGGAAAGCCTGAAGTGGGCGCGCGAGCGGGAGGCGTTCGGCAAGCCCATCGCCAAGTTCCAGGTGCTCAAGCACCGTCTGGCGGAGATGGCCACGGCCCTGGAGGTTTCCCGGGAGTTCACCTATCGCCAGGCGGCGAAGATGGCCGCCGGCAAGAGTGTGATCAAGGAAATTTCCATGGCCAAGAACTTCGCCACCGATACCGCCGACCGTATTACCCACGATGCGGTGCAGATCCTCGGTGGCATGGGCTACATGCGCGAAAGCCTGGTGGAGCGCCTGTATCGCGACAACCGCATTCTGTCGATCGGCGGCGGCACTCGCGAGGTGATGAACGAAATCATCAGCAAGCAGATGGGGCTGTAGGTGCAGGCTAGCGCTCGGTCAGGGAAAACTGGGTCAGGCAGAAGGTCGGGATCCCCATGTTCTGCAGCTTCTGCGAGCCGCCCAGTTCCGGCAGGTCGATGATCGCCGCGGCTTCATAGACCTTGGCCCCCATGCGCCGTACCAGATTGGCGGCGGCGATCAGGGTGCCACCGGTGGCGATCAGGTCATCGATCAACAGCACCGAGTCGCCTTCACACAGGCTGTCGGCGTGGACTTCAATGAAGGCTTCGCCGTACTCGGTCCGGTAGCCCTCGGCCAGGATGTCGGCCGGCAGCTTGCCCTGTTTGCGGAACAGGATCAGCGGCTTGTTCAACTGGTAGGCGATGATCGAGCCGATCAGAAAACCCCGTGCGTCCATGGCGCCGATGTGGCTGAAGTCTTCTTCGACATAACGCTGGGCGAAGCTGTCCGCCACCAGGCGCAGGGCCCGGGGAGACTGGAACAGGGGGGTGATGTCGCGGAAGATCACGCCCGGTTTCGGGAAGTCGATGACGGGGCGGATCAGGGATTTGATGTCGAAGGAATCGAAGGCCATCTTCAGGTGTCCTGGCGGGCAAATAGGCCGCGCCAGTATACCCGCGACCGAGCCGCCTGGCTCAGCCGCACAGGCTGTGGATCAGCCCTCCACCGAGCCGCCGGCGAGGGCGCAGAGCTGGATCGGATCGAGGATGTGCACTTCCTTGCCTTCGGCGGCAATCAGTTCGTTCTGCTGGAAACGGGTGAACACCCGGGACACGGTTTCCACCGCCAGGCCCAGGTAGTTGCCGATTTCGTTGCGCGACATGCTCAGGCGGAACTGGTTGGCCGAGAAGCCCCGGGCGCGGAAGCGCGCGGACAGGTTGACCAGGAACGTGGCGATACGCTCGTCAGCGGTCTTTTTCGACAGCAGCAGCATCATTTGCTGGTCATCGCGGATTTCCCGGCTCATGACCCGCATCAGCTGGCGACGCAGCTGTGGCAGTTGCAGTGCCAGCTCATCGAGGCGTTCGAAGGGGATTTCACACACCGAGGTGGTTTCCAGCGCCTGGGCCGAGACGGGATGGCTTTCGGTGTCCATGCCTGACAGGCCTACCAGCTCGCTGGGGAGATGGAAGCCGGTGATCTGTTCTTCGCCGCTGTCGCTCAGGCTGAAGGTTTTCAGGGCGCCCGAACGCACGGCGTACACCGAGTCGAAGCCGTCACCCTGACGGAACAGGAATTCGCCTTTTTTCAATGGGCGGCCACGTTTGACGATTTCGTCCAGCGCGTCCATGTCTTCCAAATTCAGCGAAAGTGGCAGGCAGAGGGGTGCCAGGCTGCAATCCTTGCAATGGGCCTGGTTGTGAGCGCGCAGTTTAACTGGCTCGGACATTCTAGAATCCTTGTGGGAAAACACACATAAGCCGTAAGGGTAACTCACGGGAGGAGGTTCCGGCCAGTCCGTGCCGTATTGACTGTTAGTCGTAAAGCTATCCTTTTATGGGTCGATAACCTGTTAACGAAAGTAACTTGGAAGGCTGAAATTATGTCGTCCGTTGGCGCTATTACTAATGGCAGCAATAACTTGCAGTCACTTCAAGAGCCCTCGACAAGTCAGGTTGACGAGCAACTAAGAGTTTCTCCATTAGTTGCAGAGCCAGTGATCGGGGAGGGCGTCAAAGTGTCGCTGTCTGGCGCCGGCCTGAACAAATCCGCCGCCGCCAAAGGGCGTGACAGTGATATCGAGGAAAGCGGCCTGCCGGAAAACATTCAGCAGATCCTCAAGATGATCAGAAAATTGCAACAACAGATTGCCGAGACCCTCGCCCAGCTCCAGGCGGTCATGGCCGACAAGCACCTGAGCCCAGAAGAAACCAAGGTCCGGATCGGCAGCCTGCAATCTGCCCTGGCAATACTCAACGGCGGTTTGCTGACCGCCAATGCCTCCCTGGCCAAGGCAATGAAAGAAGCGGGCTTGAGCCCTGAGCAGGTGATGAAGGCTGCATCCTTGATCATGAAATCCTAGATCACCCGGGAAAACCGCTGGCGGTTCTGCTGGCCCAGGTATGCATCGAACACCATGCACACCGAGCGCACCAGTAGGCGACCGGCTGGCAGCACGATGATTGCTTCGCTGCCAAGTTCAATCAGGCCGTCGTCGGCCATCTCTTCCAGTTCCGGCCAGAGTTCATTGAAGTAGCCGCGAAAGTCGATATTGAAAGCCTGTTCGATCTCTTCGAACTTAAGACTAAAGTTGCAGATCAGTTGCTGAATAACTTCCCGGCGCAGACGGTCATCGGCATTGCATACCAAGCCGCGACTGGTGGCCAGTTGTGCGCCAGCCAAGGCATTTTGATAGTGCGTCAGGTCGCTGCTGTTCTGGCAGTAGAGATCGCCGATCTGGCTGATGGCTGAAACACCGAGCCCAATAAGGTCGCAATGACCATGAGTGGTGTAGCCCTGGAAGTTGCGTTGCAGGGTGGACTCTTCCTGGGCAATGGCCAGTTCATCATCGGGCAGGGCGAAATGGTCCATGCCGATGTAGCGATAGCCGGCAGCCGTCAGCTGTTCGATGGTGCGTTGCAGCATCTGCAGCTTTTCCGCCGGGGCAGGCAGTTCGCTGCCGTTGATCCGCCGCTGGGGCATGAAACGCTCCGGCAGGTGGGCGTAATTGAACACCGAGAGCCGGTCCGGTTGCAGGCTGATGACTTCTTCCACGGTGCGGGCGAAGTTTTCCGGGGTCTGCTTGGGCAGGCCGTAGATCAGGTCGATGTTGATGGAACGGAACTGCAGGGTGCGGGCCGCTTCGATCACCGCCCGGGTTTCATCCAGGCTTTGCAGGCGATTGACCGCGCGTTGCACTGCCGGGTCCAGGTCCTGCAGGCCGATGCTGACCCGATTGAAACCCAGCTCTCGCAGCAGGCCCATGGTCGACCAGTCGGCTTCCCGGGGATCGATCTCGATGCCGTAGTCGCCGGAGTCGTCGTCCAGCAGGTTGAAGTGCTTGCGCAGCAGGGCCATCAGTTGGCGCAGTTCATCGTGGTTGAGAAAGGTCGGGGTGCCGCCGCCGAAATGCAGTTGTTCCACCCGCTGGTTGGGGGCCAGGTGGCAGGCAATCAGTTGCATCTCCTGTTCCAGGCGCTGCAGGTAGGGCAGGGCGCGGCTGCGATCCTTGGTGATGACCTTGTTGCAGGCGCAGTAGTAGCAGATGTTGGCGCAGAACGGGATGTGCACGTACAGCGACAGCGGGCGCTGCGCCTTGCGGCTGTCGCGCAGGGCGTGCAGCAGGTCGAAGGCGCCGACCTGGCTGTTGAACTGCACTGCGGTCGGGTATGAGGTGTAGCGCGGTCCCGCCAGGTCGTAGCGGCGGATCAGATCTGTGTCCCAACGAATGGCGTCGAGCATGCGGGAATTCCCCCGGATAGGCTGGCAGTGTTCGCGAGTCTAGGAGGTTCGGGCCAGGGCCATCTTGACTTGTATCAAGGGTGTTCGGGAGCCGCCGGAGCAGTGCCGACGAGGCGTGCAGGCCCGGTTGCCGGGCGCCTCCCCGGGGTCAGTGGCCCATCAGCCAGTGCTGGTGAGGACCGGGCAGGGTCCAGATGCCGAAGAGAATGACCAGCACGCCGCCAGCCATGCGTACGCTGCGCCGACGCAGCAAGGCGGTGATCCGTTCGGCTGCCAGCCCGGTGGCCAGCAGCACAGGCCAGGTGCCCAGGCCGAAGGCCAGCATCAACAGCGCGCTGTCCAGGGCGCTGCCCTGGCTCGCCGACCACAGCAGGGTGCTGTACACCAGGCCGCACGGCAGCCAGCCCCACAGCGCCCCCAGGAGCAATGCACGGGGCAGGCTGGAAACCGGCAACAGGCGGCTGGCCAGCGGCTGGATATGCCGCCACAAGCCCTTGCCAAGGCCTTCGATGCGGGTCAGGCCACTCCACCAGCCGGCCAGGTACAGGCCCATGGCAATCAACAGCAACCCGGCCAGCACTCGCATGAACAGCGCCAGCGGACTGTTGGCCACAGCCCAGCCCGCCAGGCCCAGCAGCAGGCCGGCCAGGGCGTAGCTGAGGATGCGGCCCAGGTTGTAGGCCAGCAGCAGGCGCAGGCGTCGGCTGCGCTGTTCCGGGGGGATGGCCAGCGTCAGGGCGCCCATCAGGCCGCCGCACATGCCCAGGCAGTGGCCGCCACCCAGCAGGCCGAGGATCAGCGCAGAGACCAGCAGAGGGGCCAGTTCAAGCATGGGGCGGTTCCGATTTTCTGGCGGGGTCGGCTTCGCTGCTCGGTTGGCCCTTGGCCTCATCCACCGCGGCGGTGTGGCTTGGGTCCTGGTCGTCGAACAGGATGCTGTGGGCCGGGCCGTCGAGATCGTCGTACTGGCCGCTGTCCACCGCCCAGAAGAAGATGTAGATGGCGATGGCCACGATCAGCAGGGCGGCCGGGATCATCACGTAAAGAGCTGGCATCTGGACTCCAGGCCCGGCGGCTCAGGCCGGCAACGGGCGGGTTTCGGGGGCGTCGGCGCTGTCGGCCGGCCGCGGCATGCGGGTCAGGCGCAGGGCGTTGAGCACCACGGTCAGGGAACTGATGGACATGCCGACCGCCGCCCACACCGGAGTGATCCAGCCGAGGGCGGCGAACGGCAGCATCAGGCCATTGTACAGCCCGGCCCAGAGCAGGTTCTCGATGATCACCCGGCGCGTGCGGCGGGCCAGGCTGAAGGCCTGCACCAGGGCATCCAGGCGATTGGACAGAAGTACCGCATCGGCGCTGGTCTTGGCCAGGTCAGTGGCCGAGCCCATGGCGACGCTGATGTCGGCGGCGGCCAGCACCGGCACATCGTTGACCCCATCGCCGAGCATCAGCACCTTGCGGCCCTGCTGGTGCAGCTGTTGCAGCACTTGCAGCTTGTCATCGGGGCGCAGGCCACCCCGGGCTTCGTCGATCTGCAGTTCCGCAGCGACACTGGCGACCATCGGCGAGCTGTCCCCGGACAGCAGCAGGGTGTGCCAGCCACGGGCCTTGCAGGCCGCCAGCAGGGCCGGAGCATCACTGCGCAGGCGGTCGTCCAGCACCAGCCAGGCGAGAGCCCCCTGGCTGTCACCGAGCAATAGCCATTGGCCGGCTTCATCGGGCATGGGCGGAACGGTACAGCCACTGAGCTGGCAAACGTAGGCTGGTTGCCCGATGCGCAAACGCTGATCGCCCACCAGGCCTTCCAGGCCCAGGCCGGGGCTGCTGGTAACTTCCTCGGCGGCCACTGGGGCACGGCCGAAAGCCCGGGCGATCGGGTGCTCGGAACGGTTTTCCAGGGCAGCGGCCAGGCTCAGGCAGTCATCGCTGGACAGGGCCCCCAATGGCCGGATGGAACGCAGCGCCAGCCGCCCTTCGGTGAGGGTGCCGGTCTTGTCGAAAATCACTGTGTCGATCTGGTTCAGGCCTTCCAGTACATGGCCGCGGGTCAGCAACAGGCCGAGCTTGTGCAAGGTGCCGGTGGCGGCGGTGAGGGCTGTGGGCGTGGCCAGGGACAGCGCACAAGGGCAGGTCGCCACCAACATGGCCAGGACGATCCAGAACGCCCGTGAGGCGTCTAATTGCCACCACAGCAGCCCGATGGCGGCCGCGGCGATCAGCGAGAACAGCAGGAACCACTGGGCTGCACGATCGGCAACCTCCGCCAGCCGCGGTTTCTCTGCCTGGGCCCGGTCCAGCAGGCGCACGATGGCCGATAGCCGGGTGTCCTGGCCCAGGGCCTGGACCTGCACTGTCAACGCACCTTCGACGTTCAAGGTGCCGGCGGTCACCCTATCGCCCAGGCCACGGGGCTGCGGCAGGTATTCACCGGTGAGCAGGGATTCGTCGATGCTCGATTGGCCGTCGAGGATCTTGCCGTCTGCCGGCAGTACTGCGCCGGGATGCACCAGCACCCGGTCGCCCAGGCGCAATTCGCTGAGCAGGATGCGTTCACTCTGGCCGTCTTCATCCAGGCGCAGGCAGGAAGCTGGCAGCAGATTGACCAGTTGCGCGGTAGCCGCCGCGGTGCGCTCCCGGGCCCGGCGTTCCAGGTAGCGGCCGGCGAGCAGGAACAGGGCGAACATGCCGACGGCATCGAAATACAACTCGCCAATGCCGCTGATGGAGGTCCAGATGCCGGCCAGGTAGGCCCCACCGATGGCCAGGGACACCGAGACGTCCATGGTCAGGTGGCGGGTACGCAAATCGCGCATGGCGCCCTTGAAGAACGGTGCGCAGCTGTAGAAGACGATGGGCGTGGTGAGAAACAGCGCGACCCAGCGCAGGATCGTATGCAGCTCGGGGCTCAGGTCGATGTTGAATTCCGGCCAGGTGGCCATGGTCGCCATCATGGCCTGGAACCACAGCAGGCCGGCGACGCCCAGCTGGCGCAAGGCCAGGCGGTTTTCGCTGGCCAGTTGCTCGGAGGCGCGATCCGGCTGATACGGGTGGGCGGCGTAGCCGATGTGGCGCAGCTCGCTGAGCACTTGGCTCAGGGGCAGTTGGCTGTCGGCCCAGCGCACGTGCAGGCGGTGGTTGGACAGGTTGAGCCGGGCTTCAGCCACCGCTGGCAGGCTGCGCAGGTGTTTTTCGATCAGCCAGCCGCAGGCGGCACAACTGATGCCCTCCATGAGCAGCGTGGTTTCCGCCAGCTCGCCTTCGTGCCGGACAAAGGGCTGCTGCACGTCGGCGCGGTCGTACAGCGCCAGTTCGTCCACCAGTTGCACGGGCAGGGCTTCAGGGTTGGCCGAGGCCTCGCTGCGATGGCTGTAGTAGTGCTCCAGACCGCCGGCGACTATGGCTTCGGCCACTGCCTGGCAGCCCGGGCAGCAGAACTCCCGGGGTTGGCCAAGCACGACGGCGGTGAACCGGCTACCGGCAGGAACCGGCAGGGCACAGTGGTAGCAAGGCAGTGGCGTGGTCATCGGCGGTCTTTGTAATGTGGGAAAAACTCATCGCCGGCGCACCGGTTCCGCTGCAAGGGCAGGGGAGGCGACGGGCCGGCGATGTACGGCAGGTACTGCTCAGTTCAGGTCTTCGGCACCTTGCAGGGGCTCGTCGCCCAGCAGCAGGTCCTTGTCATGGCTGACCTGTTCTTCTTCGAACATGCGCCAGGTCTTGTCGCCCTCGACCCCCAGCAGTTCGACGAAGCGCCGCCCTTCGACCTGGTCGGTCAACTGGCCGATGTAGCGCCCGTGTTCGGTTTCGCTGCGGGCCAGGGTGATCTTGCGGTCCTTTTCCGGCTGGGTGGGCGAGATCAGGTTCAGCTCCAGGGTCTTGGGCTGGCTGTCACCGCTCAGGCGCAGTTCGACTTCGCCGGTCAGCTCATCGAGGTGCACGTTGGCGCGCATCTTCAGGGTCTGGGCCAGCAGCTCGCGGTCAAGGGAGCGGTTGATGCCTTTACCGGCCTCGTAGTAGTTGTCGTTGACCAGGTTGTCCGGGTTGTTCACGGCAATGGTCACCATGGACAGGGTCAGGGTCACGGAACAGGCGAGGATGCCGATGATGATCCAGGGCCAGGGGTGCTTGTACCAGGGGCTTGCGGCGGTGGCTGCGGGCATGATCACTTCTCTTAACGAATTTGTGGGCCGATGAACCGGCTCTTGGCTTCAACATGGACGCTGTCATCGTCGGCATCCTTGAGGATGAATTTCACCTCGTTGGTGGTCGATGGCAGCTGTTCGGGAGCAATCGACAGCTCCACCGGCATGCTGACGATATCGCCGGCCACCACGTGGATTTCGCGCTTGCCCTGCAGCTTCAGGTCCGGCAGGCCGAAGGCGTCCAGCACATAGGTGTGATCGCGCTGGTCCTTGTTCATGATCTTCAGGCTGTAGACGTTTTCGATCCGGCCTTCGGCGTTTTCGCGGTACAGCACCCGGTCCTTGCTGACATCGAAGCCCACCAGCGAACGCATGAAAAATGCCGTAACCAGCAGGCTGATCATGGCCAGCAGCACGAGGGCATAGCCGATCAGGCGCGGGCGCAGTTTATGGGTTTTCTGCCCCGAGAGGTTGTGTTCGGTGGTGTAGCTGATGAGCCCGCGGGGGTACTCCATCTTGTCCATGATGCTGTCGCAGGCGTCGATGCAGGCTGCGCAGCCGATGCATTCGATCTGCAGGCCGTCACGGATGTCGATGCCGGTGGGGCAGACCTGGACACACATGGTGCAGTCGATGCAGTCGCCCAGGCCCTGGGCCTTGTAGTCGGCGCCTTTCTTGCGCGGGCCACGGGCTTCGCCACGGCGTGGGTCGTAGGAAACGATCAGGGTGTCCTTGTCGAACATCACGCTCTGGAAGCGTGCATAGGGGCACATGTAGATGCACACCTGTTCCCGCAGCCAGCCGGCGTTGCCGTAGGTGGCCAGGGTGAAGAAGCCGACCCAGAAGTAGGACCAGCCATCGGCCTGGCCGGTGAAGAAGTCGATGACCAACTCGCGGATCGGCGAGAAGTAGCCGACGAAGGTCATGCCGGTGACGAAGCCGATCAGCAGCCAGAGGCTGTGCTTGCTGAATTTGCGCAGGAACTTGTTGGCGCTCATGGGCGCCTTGTCCAGCTTGATGCGCTGGTTGCGATCGCCTTCGGTGACCTTTTCGCACCACATGAAAATCCAGGTCCAGACACTCTGCGGGCAGGTGTAGCCGCACCAGATGCGGCCGGCATAGACGGTGATGAAGAACAGGCCGAAGGCGGCGATGATCAACAGGCCCGAGAGCAGGATGAAATCCTGGGGCCAGAACGTGGCGCCAAAGATGAAGAATTTGCGTTCCGGCAGGTTCCACCAGACAGCCTGGTGGCCGCCCCAGTTGAGCCACACGGTACCGAAGTACAGAAGGAACAATCCGGCGCCGCCAAGCATGCGCAGATTGCGGAACAGGCCGGTGAAGGCGCGGGTGTAGATTTTTTCCCTGGAGGCGTAGAGATCGACGCTGTTGGTCGCGTTTTTGGCAGGCGGGGTAACGTCTTGTACGGGAATCTGGTTGCTCATCATTGCATCCCACGGCAGTGGAAAAATGCCTCGGTCGATGCGTGCCGACCGCGGTCAAAAGGGGTGTTGCAGTGGCGCAATGATACGCCTGTAGCTCTAGCGCAAGGGTGCGACCTTTGGTCGCGTTGGGAGAAATCAACTGATGGTGTAATGACTTGAATCAATTGACTTGTGGATTATGGACCCTTTTGCACGTCGCGCCGTTCAATTCTTCCAGGGAGTGAGCAGGCGTACGCCGCAGGTCTCGAAGTCCGCCATATTGTCGAATCCTGGCTACCGGGTTGCTGGAAAGGGTGATCCGCCGTCGAGCGTCAGCCGATGCCAGGCGCAAACAAAACGGCCCCGCCAATGTTGATTGGCGGGGCCGTTGGGTGTTGCTTTCAGGCGTCGGTCTTACTCGGCGTCGGCCTGCTTGTCACCGTGGGACAGGCTGTAGACATAAGCCGCGAGCAGGTGAACCTTGTCGTTGCCTTGCAGTTGTTCCTGCGCTGGCATCACGCCTTGACGGCCATAACGAATGGTCTGCTGCAGTTGGGCGAAGCTCGAACCGTAGATGAAGGCAGCCGGGTGAGTCAGGTTAGGCGCGCCCATGGCTGGGGTGCCTTTGCCTTCCGGACCGTGGCATACCGCACAGTTGGCGGCGAACAGCTTCTGGCCGTTGACCGGGTCGGCCTTCAGGCCTTCCGGCAACTTGCGGCCGTCGAGGTTGGTCAGGACATAGGCGGCAACGTCACTGACGCCTTGTTCCTTGATCACGTCCAGCCAGGCCGGCATCACTGCGTGACGGCCGCCCATGATGGTGGTCTTGATGGTTTCCGGCTCGCCGCCCCAGCGCCAGTCGGCGTCGGTCAGGTTGGGAAAGCCATAGGCGCCCTTGGCGTCGGACCCGTGGCAGACCGAGCAGTTGGATGCGAACAGACGGCCACCCATTTTCAGGGCTTGCGGGTCCTTGGCCACTTCTTCGATAGGCATGGCAGCGTACTTGGCGAAGATCGGACCGAACTTGGCGTCCGACTTGGCCATTTCCTTTTCCCACTCGTGGACGCCGGTCCAGCCGGACTGGCCGTTGGCGAACGGGGTCTGCTTCTCGTTATCGAGGTAGTTGTAGCCCGGCAGAACGCCTTTCCAGTTGCCCAGGCCCGGGTACAGCACCAGGTAGCCCAGGGCGAAGACGATGGTGCCGACGAACAGCATGAACCACCATTTCGGCAGGGGGTTGTCGTACTCCTCGATCCCGTCGAAGGAGTGGCCGACCGTCTCGTCGGTCTGCTCGGCGCGCTGGCCCTTGCGGGTCGACAGCAGCAGCCAGGTCAGGGCGAAGATGGTACCCAGACTGAGGACTGTGACGTACAGACTCCAGAACGTAGTCATTCTTTGTTACTCCTAGAAGCTTGCTCGACGTGCTTGATGGCGTCGGGATCATCCGCGAACGGCAGCAAGGTTGCGTCTTCAAACTCGGACTTGCGCTTGGGGCTGAACACCCAGAGCGCCAAACCGATGAAGGCCACCATCACAACAAGGGTGCCCAGGCCACGAATCATCCCGATATCCATCTAGATCACCGTTTGCTTTTGATGATGGTGCCCAGGCCTTGCAGATAGGCCACCAGCGCGTCCATTTCGGTTTTGCCCTTCACGGCATCCTTGGCACCGGCGATGTCTTCGTCGGTGTAAGGGACGCCGAGCGTGCGCAAGACTTCCATTTTCTTCGCGGTGTCTTTGCCGTCGAGCTTGTTTTCTACGAGGAACGGATAAGCCGGCATCTTCGACTCGGGCACCACGTTGCGCGGGTTGTACAAGTGCGCACGCTGCCAGTCATCGGAGTAACGACCGCCCACTCGGGCCAGGTCCGGGCCGGTACGCTTGGAACCCCACAGGAACGGGTGGTCCCAGACGCTCTCACCAGCTACCGAGTAGTGACCATAGCGTTCGGTTTCAGCGCGGAACGGACGGATCATCTGCGAGTGGCAGCCGACACAGCCGTTGGCGATGTAGACGTCGCGACCTTCCAGTTCCAGCGCGGTACGCGGCTTCATGCCTTCCACCGGCTTGTTGGTGACGTCCTGGAAGAACAGCGGGACGATCTGGGTCAGGCCGCCGATGCTGACGGCGATGACCATGAAGAAGGCCAGCAGGCCAATATTCTTCTCGACTACTTCGTGCTTCATCAGTGAGCTCCAACTACAGCGATCTGAGCAGCGGCTTCAGCTTCAGCCGGGTTCGAGGCGCGAACGGTGCGGAACACGTTGTACGCCATGATCAGCATGCCGGTGGCGAAGAACGCACCGCCCAGAGCACGGACGATAAAGCCCGGGTGGCTGGCTTGCAGCGCTTCGACGAAGGAGTAGGTGAGGGTGCCGTCATCGTTGATTGCACGCCACATCAGGCCCTGGGTGATGCCGTTGACCCACATCGAGGCGATGTAGAGCACGGTACCGATGGTAGCCAGCCAGAAGTGGGTATTGATCAGGCCGATGCTGTGCATCTGCTGACGACCGAAGACTTTCGGGATCAGGTGGTACAGGGCGCCGATGGAGATCATCGCTACCCAGCCCAGAGCGCCGGCGTGTACGTGGCCGATGGTCCAGTCGGTGTAGTGCGAGAGCGAGTTGACGGTCTTGATCGCCATCATCGGACCTTCGAAGGTCGACATGCCGTAGAACGCCAGGGATACCACCAGGAAGCGCAGGATCGGGTCGGTGCGCAGCTTATGCCAGGCGCCCGAGAGGGTCATCATGCCGTTGATCATACCGCCCCAGCTTGGCGCCAGCAGGATGATCGACATGGCCATGCCCAGGGACTGAGCCCAGTCCGGCAGCGCGGTGTAGTGCAGGTGGTGCGGACCGGCCCAGATGTACAGGGTGATCAGCGCCCAGAAGTGCACGATGGACAGGCGATAGGAATAGATCGGACGCTCGGCCTGCTTGGGTACGAAGTAGTACATCATCCCCAGGAAGCCGGTGGTCAGGAAGAAGCCCACGGCGTTGTGGCCGTACCACCACTGGATCATCGCATCAGTCGCACCGGCGTAGGCCGAGTAGGACTTGAAGAAGCTGACCGGCAGGGAAGCGTGGTTGACGATGTGCAGCATCGCGGTCACCACGATGAAGGCACCGTAGAACCAGTTGCCCACATAGATGTGCTTGGTCTTGCGCTTGGTGATGGTGCCGAAGAATACCAGGCCGTAGGTGACCCAGACGATCGCCAGCAGGATAGCCAGGGGCCATTCCAGTTCGGCGTATTCCTTGGTGGTGGTGTAACCCAGTGGCAGGGTCACGATCGCGCCGACGATCACCGCTTGCCAACCCCAGAAGGTGAAGGCCGCGAGGCTGTCGGAAATCAGTCGCGTCTGGCAGGTTCGCTGCACGACATAGTAAGAGGTGGCAAACAATGCACATCCACCGAAGGCGAAGATCACCAGGTTGGTGTGCAGCGGGCGCAGGCGTCCAAACGTCGTCCACGGCAGACCGAAGTTCAACTCCGGCCATACCAGTTGTGAGGCGATGAAGACACCGAGCCCCATGCCAAGGATCCCCCAGACCACCGTCATGATGGCGAACTGGCGGACTACCTTATAGTTATAAGCAGTCGGACTGATTGCTGTGCTCATTCTAAGGTTCCACGGTTTGGGTGTTTTATTAGGGATAAAAATCGGTCGCAAGTATGGAGAAAGCAGGGGGTCATTGCAACGCGCTATGACCTGGGTCAATGCGTTCCATGCCTGATTCTGCGGCCTTTCCCTATGCCGAGTAGGGACAAAAAATTGCCCTCGGACAAGCTGTCGCCATGGACAGGAAACGGGGGGGGTCAGGTCGGTTGTAACCGGGTGTGTGGAAGCCGATGGATCAGCTGACAGGCGGTAAGAGAGTCGACAGCCGGTATAAACCAGCCTTTGCGGCCTGTCATCGAGCAGAAGCTTCGAACGTCACGGATACCGTTGGCCTGTGACCAGCCCGTGCCAGTCCCCATCGGGGCAAGCTTAGACCTGAATCAGATGAGTGCAAACGCGCTGCGGGAGAGGGTGCGACACTTGGTCGCAAAGGAGCGGGAAGTTGAACCACGAGCGGCAAGCTGCAAGTCGGGAACCCGCAGCTTGCCGTGACTCGTCTTACTGGGTGTTTTCAGCCTGTGGCTTGTTGCCGTGGGAAAGGCTGTAAACGTAGGCGGCCAGCAGTTGCACCTTGTCATTGCCGAGCAGTTCGCTCTGCGCTGGCATGTGGCCCTGGCGACCATGGCGGATGGTCTGTTGCAGTTGGGCCAGGCTGGTGCCGTAGATGAAGCCGGCGGGCTGGGTCAGGTCGGGCGCGCCCATGATCTGGGTGCCTTTGCCGTCAGCGCCGTGGCAGGCCACGCAGGTGGTGCTGAACGCTTGCTGTCCGGCTACCAGGTCGGCATCGCTGTCGGCTGGCAGGGGCAGGCCGGCCAGGTCATGGCGAACGTAAGCTGCCACGTTCTTCACGCCTGCTTCCTTGAGCACTTCGCCCCAGGCTGGCATGGCCGCCATGCGGCCGCCCATGATGGTGGCCTTGATGGTGTCGGCGCTGCCGCCCCACCGCCAGTTGTCGTCCGCCAGGTTCGGGAAGCCGAAGGCACCCTTGGCGTCGGAACCGTGGCAGACCGAGCAGTTGGAGGCGAACAGGCGTCCGCCCATTTTCAGCGCTTGCGGGTCCTTGGCCACTTCTTCCACCGGCATGGCCGCGAATTTGGCGAAGATCGGACCAAACTTCACGTCCGCCTTGGCCATCTCCTTTTCCCATTCCTTGGTCTGGGTCCAGCCGTCTTCATAGCCCGGCAGGATGCCTTTCCAGTTACCCAGACCCGGGTAGAGGATCAGGTAGCCAACGGAAAACACCAGGGTCCCGGCGAACAGCAGGAACCACCATTGCGGCAAGGGGTTGTCGTACTCCTCGATGCCATCGAAGGCGTGGCCCATGGTCTGGTCGACACTGCCCTTGGTCTCGCCCTTGCGGGTGCCGACCAGCAGCCAGGTCAGGCCGATCAGGCTGCCAATGGTCAGTACGCAGATCCACGTACTCCAGAAGGTGGTCATGGCCGAATGCTCCTTGTTGCAGGCTCTTGAGGTTGAGCGTCATCAGTTGTGTTACCGGCCGGTGCCGTGCCCGGCATCGGGTCGTCGGCGAAGGGCAGCAGGCGGGCCTGGGCAAACTCGGGATTGCGCTTTGAGTTGAACACCCAGATCGACAGGCCGATGAAGGCGATCATCACCACCAGGGTCCCGAGGCCGCGGATCATGCCGCTATCGAGTTCAAAACCCATGGCTCACCTCTTGCTCTTGATCGAAGTGCCAAGCACTTGCAGGTAGGAGACCAGGGCGTCCATTTCGGTCTTGCCCTTGAGCGTGGCGGTGGCGCCGGCGATGTCTTCGTCGGTGTACGGCACGCCCAGGGTGCGCATGACCTTGAGCTTGGTTTCGGTGTGGCTGCTGTCTACCGGTGCGGTCACCAGCCATGGGTAGGCCGGCATCTTCGACTCGGGCACCACGTTGCGCGGGTTGTACAAGTGCGCACGGTGCCAGTCATCGGAGTAGCGACCGCCCACCCGGGCCAGGTCCGGACCGGTACGCTTGGAACCCCACAGGAACGGGTGGTCCCAGACGCTTTCACCGGCCACCGAGTAGTGACCATAACGCTCGGTCTCGGCGCGGAACGGACGGATCATCTGCGAGTGGCACTGTACGCAGCCTTCGCGGATGTAGATGTCGCGGCCTTCCAGCTGCAGGGCGGTGTAGGGCTTCATGCCTTCCACCGGCTTGTTGGTGACGTCCTGGAAGAACAGCGGGACGATCTGGGTCAGACCGCCGATGCTCACCGCGAAGACCATCAGCAGCATCAGCAGGCCGACGTTTTTCTCAATCGTTTCGTGTTTCATGGCGGACTCCTCAGGCCATCTGCGCAGCGGCGTTGACTTCGGCTGGCACTGCGGCACGCACGGTGCGCCAGGTGTTGTAAGCCATCAGGAACATGCCGCTGAGGAAGATCGCACCACCCACCAGTCGCACGATGAAGCCTGGGTGGCTGGCCACCAGGGTTTCGACGAAGGAGTAGGTGAGAGTGCCGTCCTCGTTGACCGCACGCCACATCAGGCCCTGGGCGATACCGTTGACCCACATCGAAGCGATGTAGAGCACGGTGCCGATGGTAGCCAGCCAGAAGTGGGTGTTGATCAGGCCGGTGCTGTACATCTGCTCGCGGCCGAAGACTTTCGGGATCAGGTGGTACAGCGCGCCGATGGAGATCATCGCTACCCAGCCGAGGGCGCCGGCGTGTACGTGGCCGATGGTCCAGTCGGTGTAGTGGGAGAGGGCGTTGACGGTCTTGATCGCCATCATCGGACCTTCGAAGGTCGACATGCCGTAGAACGCCAGGGATACCACCAGGAACCGCAGGATCGGGTCGCTGCGCAGCTTATGCCAGGCGCCCGAGAGGGTCATCATGCCGTTGATCATGCCGCCCCAGCTTGGTGCCAGCAGAACCAGCGACATCACCATCCCTAAGGACTGAGCCCAGTCCGGCAGCGCGGTGTAGTGCAGGTGGTGCGGACCGGCCCAGATGTACAGGGTGATCAGTGCCCAGAAGTGCACGATCGACAGGCGATAGGAGTACACCGGGCGCTCGGCCTGCTTGGGTACGAAGTAGTACATCATCCCCAGGAAGCCCGCGGTCAGGAAGAAGCCCACGGCGTTGTGGCCGTACCACCATTGCACCATCGCATCGGTCGCACCGGCATACACCGAGTAGGACTTGGTGAAGCTGACCGGCAGTTCCAGGTTGTTGACGATGTGCAGGATGGCCACGGTGATGATGAACGCGCCGAAGAACCAGTTACCCACATAGATGTGCTTGGTCTTGCGCTGCATCAGGGTGCCGAAGAACACGATGGCGTAGGCCACCCAGACAATGGTGATCAGGATATCGATCGGCCATTCCAGTTCGGCGTATTCCTTGGAGCTGGTGTAGCCCAGTGGCAGGCTGATGGCCGCCAGGAGGATCACCAGTTGCCAGCCCCAGAAGCAGAACGCGGCGATTTTCGGCGCGAACAGCGTGGTCTGGCAGGTGCGTTGCACCGAGTAGAACGAGCTGGCAAACAGCGCACAGCCGCCGAAGGCGAAGATCACCGCGTTGGTGTGCAATGGCCGCAGACGGCCGAAGCTGGTCCACGGTAAGTCGAAGTTGAGTTCGGGCCAGACCAACTGGGCAGCGAGAAAAACCCCGAGCCCCATGCCGACGATGCCCCACACCACCGTCATAATGGCGAATTGGCGGACCACCTTGTAGTTGTAGGCGGTACTGATAGAAGTGTTCATGGTTCCCCATCCACGGTTCAGTTGAAGTGAAAGCGACTGCGCACGGCAAGGCGCGCTCACTTCGTCTGGAGTTATAGGCAGACTAAAAGCGAGGCAAGCATGAGCAATGAGCACAAGGCCAGTATTGACGGGGGTCAATGGGCGCAGTGTGTGCGGGAGCGGGGCTGGTTGTGGGATGTCGCGCAGGGCGTCGAGGTGCGGTCGGCGCCGACCCTGATCCTCGCCCATGGCGCCGGCGCGCCCATGGACAGTGGGTTCATGAACGATATTGCTGTACGCCTTGCGGGACATGGGGTGAACGTCTTGCGCTTCGAGTTTCCCTACATGGCCCAGCGGCGCCTGGACGGCGGCAAACGCCCGCCTAACCCGGCGCCCAGGCTGCTGGAATGCTGGCGCGAGGTGCATGCCCTGGTGCGACCTTATGTCACTGGGGTGTTGGCGGTGGGCGGCAAGTCCATGGGCGGGCGCATGGCCAGTTTGCTGGCCGATGAACTGCAGGCCGATGCATTGGTGTGCCTGGGCTATCCGTTCTATGCCGCCGGCAAACCGGAAAAACCGCGGGTGGCGCATCTGGCTGATCTGTCAGTGCCAAGCTTGATCGTGCAGGGCGAGCGTGACGCCCTGGGCAATCGCCAGGCGGTCGAGGCCTACACATTGGCAGCCAGTATCGAGTTGTACTGGCTGACGGCCGCTGATCACGATCTCAAGCCCCTGAAGGCCTCGGGTTTCAGCCATGAGCAGCATCTGGAATCTGCGGCGCTCAAGGTTGCTGCCTTCCTGAAAGCGCTGAGCTGATCCTGCAGGAGCGAGCTTGCTCGCGAAACGTTCACCCGGCCTTCGAATTTGGAGCGCGGTGAAGATTTATCGCGAGCAAGCTCGCTCCTACGGTTGTCGGGTGGGTTTGCGGGCATAAAAAAACCGGAAGCCTTGGCTTCCGGTTTTTTGTTGCCGGCCCTAAGGGGGGGCTTAGCGGTTGAAGCGCTCCACCAGCGAGTACTGGGTGTTTGCGGTGCGGGTCAGCGCTTCGCTGAGCTCGGCCGAATGCTGGGCCTGCTCCGAAGTCTGGTCCGCCAGTTGCGCGATGGTGCTGATGTTGCGGCTGATCTCTTCGGCCACCGAGCTTTGCTCTTCGGTGGCGGCAGCGATCTGGGTGGTCATGTCGGTGATGTTGGCCACCGCTTCGCTGATGCCCACCAGTGCCTGGTCGGCTTCCAGCACCCGGGCCACGCCTTCTTCGGCCTGACGATGACCAGCGTCCATGGTCTGAACGGCGGTGGCGGCTGTCTGCTGCAGCTTGGCGATCAGGGTATGGATCTGCCCGGTGGATTCACTGGTGCGCTGCGCCAACTGACGCACCTCGTCGGCCACCACGGCAAAGCCGCGGCCCATTTCACCGGCGCGGGCGGCTTCGATGGCTGCGTTCAGGGCCAGCAGGTTGGTCTGGTCGGCAATGCCCTTGATCACGTCGACAACGCCGCCGATCTCGTCACTGTCCTTGGCCAGTTGGGTTACCGTCAGCCCGGTTTCGCCCACCACCACCGACAGGCGCTGGATGGCTTCGCGGGTTTCGCCGGCGATATCGCGGCCACGGCCGGTCAGGCGATTGGCTTCCTGGGTTGCGTCGGCGGTGCGTTGCACGTGGCTGGCCACTTCCTGGGTGGTGGCGGCCATCTGGTTGACCGCGGTGGCCACCTGTTCGGTCTCGACCCGTTGGCGCTCCAGGCCGCTGGAGCTGTTGTGGGCCAGGGTGTCGGACTGGCGGGCCTGCTCGTTGAGGTGCTCGGCCGTGTCCTGCAGGCGGGTCAGGCAGGTCTTCAAGCGCGCTTCCTGGCTCAGGATCGACATCTCCAGGCGGGCCTGGGCGCCGCGGCTGTCGGTGTACATCTGAGCGATCAGCGGGTCGGAGGTGGTCTGCTCGGCCAGGCGCAGCAGGCGCTTGAGGCCGCGCTGCTGCCAGCTCAGGCCCAGCAGGCCCAGGGGCACCGAGAGCGCGGCGGCCAGGGCGAAGCCCCAGTGGGAGTTGAGCCAGGCACCGATCATGAAGCTCAGCTGGCTGACCAGGATGAACGGCAGCCAGTCCTGCAGCACAGGCAGCCACTTGTCACGCTTGGGAATGGCCGACTTGCCAGTGTTGATGCGCTGGTAGAGGGCTTCGGCGCGGCGCACCTGTTCGGCGGTGGGCTTGACCCGGACCGACTCGTAACCTACCACCTGGCTGCCTTCGAAGATCGGTGTCACATAGGCGTTGACCCAGTAGTGGTCGCCGGTCTTGCAGCGGTTCTTGACGATGCCCATCCATGGCAAGCCTTGTTTCAAGGTGCCCCACATGTGCGCGAACACCGCCGCCGGCACATCAGGGTGACGTACCAGGTTGTGCGGTGCGCGAACCAGTTCTTCACGGGAGAACCCACTGATCTCGACAAAGGCGTCATTGCAGTAGGTGATCACGCCTTTGGCGTCGGTGGTGGAAATCAACCGTTGTTGAGCCGGGAAGGTACGTTCGCGCTGAGTGACAGGCTGGTTATTACGCATGGTTTTTCAATCCGCAAGGCTTTGATAGGTTGTCGGCCGCTTCAACCGATTATTGAAATTATTTTTCAATAATCGGCTCTGGGTCTCATTGGCAGAATGTGTCGCTTGCAAAAAGCGCCGACAGGTTTCAGCCGGCGTTGGCGAGGGGCTAATCATTGACGTTCTTCCTTGGCAGTCAATAGTCCTGAAGTACTGGTTTGGTAAAACAGCTGGCGGGTTATCCGGCCAGCATCGGGTAGGTGAAGAGGCCGAAATGCAACAGGTTGAGACCGAAGTGAGTGGCTATCGCCGCCCCCAGGCCGCCAAAACGATAGGCCAGACCGTAGCCGACGCCGGCGATGCCTGCCAGTAGGGTCCATTGCCACCCCGCGCCCAGGTGCACCAGGCCGAACAGCAGCGCCGCGCACAGCAGCGCCAGGTTCTCGCCGTAGGGCAGGGCCTTGAAGCGCCGGCTCAGGCCACCCTGGATATAGCCGCGGAACAGCGCCTCTTCCACCAGGGTCACCAGCAGCAGGTTGTTCAGCACCCAGAGCCAGGCCTGCTCCGGCCATTTCGGCGCCCAATTGATCATGCCCATTAGCAGCGCGCCGCCCAGTGCGGCTACCGCACACAGAGTCAGGGCCGCGGCGGTGGCATACAGCGACAGGCGCAGTGAGCGCCGCCCGACTATCCACGGGCATACCAGCAGCAGCCAGAAGCCGATCAGCGGCTTGTCCTGGTTCAGGTACAGGGAGAAGGGCACGGCATCGTCGGTGAAGCGTTGCGGGTCGATGGCCCGGCCATTGTAGAACCCGGGCAGCCAGTGCATGGCCAGGGCCAGAGCGAGCACCACGAACAGGCCGTGGCCCAGGTACTGGCCGACGCGGCTGCGTTGCTGGCGCACGGCAAAGCCGGCAGCCAACAGCAGCAAGATCGACAGGGCGGCCAGCAGGCCCAGTTGCCCGTAGCTCAGGGCCAGTGCGTAGCCAATGGAAAGAAGTGCCAGGTACATCCATGGCAGAGCGGTCATGGGGAATCCTTGTTGCGTAAGAATGGGTATTGCAGAGACGTAGTACTGCGCCGGATCTGTAGTCGCCATTGCGACCGGTGAGTCAGATTTGGCGGGCGCGCAGTATAACCACCTCGTCCTGGCACGGCAGCCCAATGCAAAACACCGCCCGAAGGCGGTGTTTTTTTTCAGGCAGCGTCAGGAGGCAATCAGTTGCCGCAGAACGTAGTGCAGGATCCCGCCGGACTTGAAGTATTCCACTTCATTCAAGGTATCGATGCGGCACAGCACCTCGATCTTCTCCTGGCTGCCATCCTCACGGGTGATCACCAGGGTCAGGTTCATCCGCGGCGTCAGTTCCGTACCGCTGAGGCCGAGAATGTCCAGGGTTTCCTTGCCGGTCAGCTTCAGGCTCTTGCGGTTCTGGTCCAGCTTGAACTGCAAGGGCAGGACGCCCATGCCCACCAGGTTGGAGCGGTGGATACGTTCGAAGCTTTCGGCGATCACTGCCTTGACTCCCAGCAGGTTGGTGCCTTTGGCCGCCCAGTCGCGGCTCGAACCGGTGCCGTATTCCTGGCCGGCGATCACCATCAGCGGCGTGCCGTCGGCCTGGTAGCGCATGGCTGCGTCATAGATCGCCAACTTCTCGCCGGTGGGAATGTACAAGGTGTTGCCACCTTCCTCGCCGCCGAGCATTTCGTTGCGAATGCGGATGTTGGCGAAGGTACCGCGCATCATCACTTCGTGGTTGCCGCGCCGTGAGCCGTAGGAGTTGAAGTCCCGCGGTTCCACGCCCTTGTCCCGCAGGTAGCGGCCAGCCGGGCTGTCGGCCTTGATGTTGCCGGCCGGGGAGATGTGGTCGGTGGTCACCGAGTCCCCCAGCAGGGCCAGTACCCGGGCGCCGCTGACATCGGTGATCTGCGGCAGCGGGCCGGCGATGTCATCGAAGAACGGCGGGTGCTGGATATAGGTGGAGTCGTCCTGCCACACATAGGTGGCGGCCTGCGGCACTTCGATGGCTTGCCACTGTGCATCCCCGGCGAACACTTCGGCGTACTCCTTGTGGAACATCCGAGTGTTGACCTGGGCCACGGCGTCGGCGATCTCCTTGCTGCTGGGCCAGATGTCCCGCAGGTACACCGGCTGGCCGTCCTTGCCCTGGCCCAGAGGCTCGCTGCTGATGTCGATGCGCACCGTGCCCGCCAGGGCATAGGCCACGACCAGGGGGGGCGAGGCCAGCCAGTTGGTTTTCACCAGTGGATGCACCCGGCCCTCGAAGTTGCGGTTGCCCGACAGCACCGAGGCCACGCTGAGGTCGGCCTGCTGGATGGCTTTCTCGATCGGCTCCTGCAGCGGGCCGGAGTTGCCGATGCAGGTGGTGCAGCCGTATCCCACCAGATCGAAGCCCAGTTGGTCCAGGTAGGGCGTCAGGCCGGCAGCCTTGTAGTAGTCGGTCACCACCTTGGAACCTGGGGCCAGCGAGCTCTTGACCCAGGGTTTGCGTTGCAGGCCTTTTTCCACGGCCTTCTTCGCCACCAGGCCGGCGGCCATCATGACGCTGGGGTTGGAGGTGTTGGTGCAGGAGGTGATGGCCGCGATCACCACGGCACCGTTTTTCAGGCGATAGGTCTGGCCGTCGTACTGGTAGTCGGCTTCGCCCACCAGGTCCGCGTTGCCCACCGCCACACCACCGCCACCTTCGCTTTCCAGGCGGCCTTCTTCCTTGCTGGTGGGTTTGAACTGCAGGTCGAGGAAGTCAGTGAAAGCCTGGGCAACGTTGGGCAGTGCAACCCGGTCCTGCGGCCGTTTGGGGCCAGCGAGGCTGGCCTCCACGGTGCCCATGTCCAGCGCCAGGCTGTCGGTGAATACCGGCTCCTTGCCCGGCAGGCGCCACAGGCCCTGGGCCTTGCTGTAGGCCTCCACCAGTTTCACCAACTCGTCGGGGCGCCCGGACAGGCGCAGGTAGTCCAGGGTGATGTCATCCACCGGGAAGAAGCCGCAGGTGGCGCCGTATTCCGGTGCCATGTTGGCGATGGTGGCACGGTCCGCCAGGGGCAGGTCGGCCAGACCGTCACCGTAGAACTCGACGAATTTGCCGACCACACCTTTCTTGCGCAGCATCTGGGTCACCGTCAGCACCAGGTCGGTGGCGGTGATGCCTTCCTTGAGCTTGCCGGTGAGCTTGAAGCCGATGACTTCGGGAATCAGCATCGACACCGGCTGGCCGAGCATCGCCGCCTCGGCTTCGATCCCGCCCACGCCCCAGCCCAGTACGCCAAGGCCATTGATCATGGTGGTGTGGGAGTCGGTGCCCACCAGGGTATCGGGGAAGGCGTAGGTGCGGCCGTCCTCGTCCTTGGTCCAGACCGTGCGCCCCAGGTATTCCAGGTTGACCTGGTGGCAGATGCCGGTGCCCGGCGGTACCACGCTGAAGTTGTCGAAGGCGCTCTGGCCCCAGCGCAGGAAGGCATAGCGCTCGCCGTTGCGTTGCATCTCGATATCGACGTTCTGCTCGAAGGCGCTGCTGCTGGCGAATTTGTCCACCATCACCGAGTGGTCGATCACCAGGTCCACCGGTGACAGCGGGTTGATCCGCTGCGGATCGCCACCGGCCTTGGCCATGGCGGCGCGCATCGCGGCCAGGTCGACCACCGCCGGCACCCCGGTGAAGTCCTGCATCAGCACCCGTGCGGGGCGGTACTGGATCTCGCGGTCGGAGCGGCGCTCCTTGAGCCAGGCCGCGATGGCCTTGAGGTCGGCGCCGGTGACGGTCTTGTCGTCTTCCCAGCGCAACAGGTTTTCCAGCAGGACTTTCAGCGACATGGGCAGGGTGTCGATATCACCCAGGCTCCTGGCGGCGTCCGGCAGGCTGAAATAGTGATAAGTCTTGTCGTCGACTTTTAGGGTCTTAAGGGTTTTCAGGCTATCGAGGGATGGCATTGAATGACTCCTTGTGGCCCGCACGGCTACGGGCCTGTGATACGGACAGAGAGTTAACCTAGCTCTGTTTGGGGCTTATAGCTAATCACTGGACTGCTGGGCTCAGTCCAAGGTTCCGAACTCGGTTATCATGCGCCGGTTTTCGTGACAGGCTTTGCTACAGGGCAGGTTTGCGCATCGATTCATCGCCATTTGCCCAGGAGATTCAATGAACACCCTGTTTATCCATTGCCGGCCCGGCTTCGAGGGCGAAGTCTGCTCCGAGATCGCCGACCACGCGGCCCGGCTGAATGTCGCCGGTTATGCCAAGGCCAAGCCCAGCACCGCCTGCGCCGAGTTCATCTGCACCGAGGACGACGGGGCCCAGCGTCTGATGCAGGGCCTGCGCTTCCCGGAGCTGATCTTTCCCCGGCAGTGGGCCCGGGGCGGCTTCATCGACCTGCCGGAAACCGACCGCATCAGCGTGATCCTTGCCTACCTGGCCAACTTCCCGCAGTGCGGCAGTCTGTGGCTGGAAGTGGTGGACACCAACGATGGCAAGGAGCTGTCCAACTTCTGCAAGAAGTTCGAAGCACCCCTGCGCAAGGCCCTGACCGCGGCCGGCACGCTGGTGGACGACGCGACCAAACCGCGCTTGTTGCTGACCTTCAAGAGCGGTCGGGAAGTCTTTGTCGGCCTGGCTGATGCCGGCAACTCGGCCATGTGGCCCATGGGCATTCCACGGCTGAAATTCCCCCGGGAAGCGCCGAGCCGCTCGACCCTGAAGCTGGAAGAGGCCTGGCACCATTTCATTCCTCGGGACCAGTGGGACGAGCGTCTGCATGGCGACATGACCGGCGTCGACCTGGGGGCTGCCCCGGGCGGCTGGACCTGGCAACTGGTCAACCGCGGCATGCTGGTGACCGCCGTGGACAACGGCCCCATGGCTGAAAGCCTGATGGACACCGGCCTGGTGCAGCACCTGATGGCGGACGGCTTTACCTACAAGCCCAGGCAGCCGGTGGACTGGATGGTCTGCGACATCGTCGAGAAACCGGCGCGCAACGCCGCGCTGCTGGAGACCTGGATCGGCGAGGGGCACTGCCGCGAGGCGGTGGTCAACCTCAAGCTGCCGATGAAGCAGCGCTATGCCGAAGTGAAGCGCTTGCTGGAGCGCATCGAAGAAGGCTTCAAGGCCCGGGGCATTCGCGTGGCCATTGGCTGCAAGCAGCTGTACCACGACCGCGAGGAAGTCACCTGCCACCTGCGGCGCCTGGATCTGAAAAAGCCCAAATCGGCGTAGTAGGCGAAATACCGCCGCTTCCTGGTAGGAGCCGGCTTGCCGGCGAAAAAGGCCCCGCACTGGTGCAAGGCGTGAGGATGCCTTCGCTGGCAGCCAGCTCCTACGGCAGGACCGGGGCCGTGGAATAACGGCAACAGATGAACCGATGGCGGTATTGCGCGACAATGCCGGCCAGTTTCAGGAGTGATTCATGAGTCAGATTATCGATACGCCGGTTGACGGCACCCTCGACGCCACCGGCCTCAACTGCCCGGAGCCGGTGATGATGCTGCACCAGCACATCCGCGACCTGCCGCCGGGCGGGCTGTTGAAGGTGATTGCCACCGACCCCTCCACCCGCCGCGACATTCCCAAGTTCTGCGTGTTTCTCGACCATGAACTGGTAGCGCAGCAGGAAGAGGCAGGTACCTACCTCTACTGGATCCGCAAGAAGCTCGATTAACCCGCCGAGCGGCTGATGCGGATCTGCTTGCGCGCGCTGCGGGTCAGGCGGATCGACAGCATCAGCGCCGCGCAGCTCAAGCCCACGATCAGGCCCTCCCACAGGCCGCTCGGGCCCCGCGCCGGGCCGAACCAGTCGGTCAGGCCCAGGGCGTAGCCCACCGGCAAGCCAATCCCCCAGTAGGCGAACAGGGTCAGGATCATGGTCACCCGAGTGTCCTGGTAGCCGCGCAATGCGCCGGCCGCCGTGACCTGGATGCCATCGGAAAACTGGAACAGCGCCGCATACACAATCAGCATCGAAGCGACCTGAATCACCATCGGGTCGGTGGTGTAGATGGTGGCGATGGGCTCACGCAGGAAGAACATCAGGCTCGCCGAAAGGCAGGCGTAGGCCAGTGACGTGGCCATGCCGACGCCGGCGCTGAAGCGCGCATTGCGGGGTTGCTGGCGGCCCAGGGCCTGGCCGACCCGCACGGTCACCGCCATGGCCAGGGAGTAGGGAATCATGAACATCAGGGCGCTGACGTTGAGGGCGATCTGGTGCCCGGCCACCACCGTGGCCCCCAGGCTGCCGATCAGCAGGGCGATCACCGCGAAAATGCTCGATTCGGCGAACACTGCAATGCCGATGGGCAGGCCGATGCTCAGCAAGCGCCCGATCATCGCCCCTTGCGGCCAGTCGAAGCGGCTGAACAACTGGATCTTGCGGTAGGCCGGTGCCCAGAAAATCCAGCCGGCCATGCCCAGCATCATGGCCCACATCACGATGGCCGTGGCCCAGCCGCAACCGACGCCGCCCATGGCCGGTACACCGAAATGGCCATAGATGAAGATGTAGTTGATAGGGATGTTCAGGGCCAGGCCTCCCAGGCCGATGACCATGCTCGGCACCGTGCGGCCCAGGCCATCGCTGAGGCAGCGCAGCACGTAGTACAGCGCTACCGCCGGCAAGCCACTGGCGATGCCGTGCAGGTAGCCCATGCAGGGCTTGATCAGTTCCGGATCGACATTCATCAGGTGCAGCACCGGCTCGGCACTGATCAGTATCAGCAGGGCCGAGATCCCGGCCACCACGGCGAGCCACAGTGCCTGGCGCACCAGCGGGCCGATCTCGTGCAGGTTGCCGGCGCCGAAGCGCTGCGCCACCTTGGGCGTGGTGGCCAGCAGGGTGCCGGTCATCAGCAGGAACACCGGAATCCAGATCGAGTTGCCCAGGGCGACGGCTGCCAGATCTCGCGGGCCGACCCGGCCGGCCATCACGGCATCGACAAAGCCCATGGCGGTGGTGGCCACCTGGGCAATCATGATGGGCAGGGCCAGTACCAGCAGGTCATGCAGTTCACGGCCGACCCGGGCAGGGCGGCTGGTGGCGGTGGCGGCAGGGGAGTCAGTCACGGAATTCACGGGGCGTAGCGTCCATAGGTGGTGTTGCGCAGGACGCGACAGTCTACGCGTTGACATCTCAGTCAGGAAAACATCCCGTGTTGTGGATTTGTAAGCGCCGGGGGGGGTGAAAATGCCGGTTCGCGCGCATGCCGCGCTAGCCCGGCCTGGCATCTGCGCCTACACTGCGGCTCCGCCAGAGGAGCCTGCCATGTTGATTGTTGCCGACGAAAATATCCCCCTGATCGAAGAGTTCTTTGCCGGTTTCGGCGAGATCCGGCGTTTCCCCGGGCGCGCCATCGACCGGGCGACCGTGGAGCAGGCAGATGTGTTGCTGGTGCGCTCGGTGACCCAGGTCGACCGCCAGTTGCTGGAAGGCAGCCCGGTGCGGTTTGTCGGCACCTGCACCATCGGCACCGATCACCTGGACCTGGAGTATTTCCAGCAGGCCGGGATCACCTGGTCCAGCGCCCCGGGCTGTAACGCCCGGGGCGTGGTGGACTATGTGCTGGGTAGCCTGCTGACCCTGGCCGAGATCGAAGGCGTGGACCTGGCGCAGCGTTGCTATGGCGTGGTCGGTGCCGGTGAAGTGGGCGGGCGCCTGATCGAGGTGCTGCGCGGCCTGGGCTGGAATGTGCTGGTCTGCGATCCGCAGCGGCAGGCGGCGGAAGGCGGTGACTATGTCAGCCTGGAGCAGTTGCTCGAGCGCTGCGATGTCATCAGCTTGCACACACCCCTGACCAAGAGCGGGCAAGACTCCACCTGGCACCTGCTGGATCGCCAGCGGCTGAACCGGCTCAGGCACGGCACCTGGCTGATCAACGCGGCCCGTGGCCCGGTGGTGGATAACCGGGCCCTGGCTGAGGTCCTGCGCCAGCGCGAGGACTTGCAGGCGGTGCTGGATGTCTGGGAAGAGGAGCCGACGGTGGATGCTTCCCTGGCGGACCTCTGCGTGCTGGCGACGCCGCATATCGCCGGTTACAGCCTGGACGGCAAGCAACGGGGCACGGCGCAGATCTATCAGGCCTACTGCCGTTTCCTCGGGCAGGCCGAGCAGGTCAGCCTGTCGGCCTTGCTGCCGGCGCCCTGGGTGCCTCAGGTCAGCCTGAATGCCAATGCGGACCCGGCCTGGGCCCTGGCGATGATCTGCCGTGCCGTGTATGACCCGCGTCGTGACGATGCGGATTTTCGCCGTAGCCTGTCGGATGATGTAGCTCAGCAGCGCAGCGCCTTCGATGGTCTGCGCAAGCATTATCCGGAGCGCCGCGAGATCGACGGCCTGGAAGTGCGCATCCAGGGCGAGTCCGCGGCCTTGAGCCGGATCGTCCGTGCCTTGGGTGCCAGGGAAGCCTGAAACCGCGCATAAAAAACCCGGCCGCAAGGCCGGGTCAAGAGGACGTGAGGCTGTGTGTCAATCTTGCCGAGCAGGCTTGACCAGTCGCTTTTCCAGTTCGCGGCAGGCGTTCTGGATCATGTCTTCAGTAATAGGTACTTCGCGACCCTGGGCGTCGATGATGGCACACCCCAGAGACTGGTTCGGCTGGGTACGGATCACTTGAATCTTGTCATTGCTGCTGTGTTGCAAGGACATGGCCTGTCTCCTCATCAGGTTGTGTGCTTACTCTAGAATGGCCGGGTGACCAAGCTGTTACAGACCGCCGCGAGGGCTGGCCCGGCGACTTCACTCCAACAGAAATGCCCGGGGAGTGCCAGCCACGGATTAGACCGATAATCTCTAGGCTCTAGTGTCAGCGGTCATAATCAACCTGACTCATTGTGATTTACCAAAGTTCCTGCGAATTCATCTCGTTGCCGTTGCTGCAACGAACGGCTCGCCGGTGCGTCAATGGATGAACAGCATGCTTTCTTCTCGTCACCGCCGGGCGCTGCATCTGGCCAGCCGCTTTGTCGCTCCCTACCGTTGGCAGGCGCTGGGCGCCTTGCTGGCACTGATAGTTACCGCCGGCATTACCCTGTCCATGGGGCAGGGCATTCGCCTGTTGGTGGACCAGGGCTTCATGACTCAATCGCCCCATCTGTTGAACCAGTCCATCGGCCTGTTCCTGCTGCTGGTGCTGGCGCTGGCGGTGGGTACCTTCGTGCGCTTTTACCTGGTGTCGTGGATTGGCGAGCGTTGCGTGGCGGATATCCGGCGCCAGGTGTTCAATCACCTGATCTACCTGCATCCCGGGTTTTACGAAAACAACCGCAGCTCGGAAATTCAGTCGCGCTTGACCGCGGATACCACCTTGCTGCAATCGGTGATCGGGTCTTCGCTGTCGCTGTTTTTGCGCAATGCGCTGATGGTGCTGGGGGGGATCGTGCTGCTGTTTGTCACCAACCCCAAGCTCACCAGCATTGTGGTCATCGCCTTGCCGCTGGTGCTGGCGCCAATCCTGATCTTCGGTCGGCGGGTGCGCAGCCTGTCGCGCCTGAGCCAGGACCGGATTGCCGATGTCGGCAGCTATGTCTCGGAAACCCTCGGCCAGATCAAGACGGTCCAGGCCTACAACCACCAACCCCAGGATGAACGGCGGTTTGCCGTGACCGTGGAGCAGGCGTTCGACACGGCGCGCAAGCGGATTGTCCAGCGTGCCTGGCTGATCACCCTGGTGATCGTCCTGGTGCTGGGGGCGGTGGGGGTGATGCTCTGGGTCGGTGGCATGGACGTGATTGCCGGGCGCATCTCCGGCGGCGAGCTGGCGGCATTCGTCTTCTACAGCCTGATTGTCGGCAGTGCCTTCGGCACCCTGAGCGAAGTGATCGGCGAGTTGCAGCGCGCGGCCGGTGCGGCGGAGCGGATTGCCGAATTGTTGCGGGCGGACAATATCATCCAGCCGCCCGCCGACGGGCTGGTAAGCCTGCCTGCGCGGGTGCGGGGTGATCTGGAGTTGGACGGTCTGCGGTTTTCCTATCCGTCACGGCCCGACCGCTTCGCGATCGATGGTTTGAGCCTGAGCATCCGGGCCGGAGAGACTCTGGCGTTGGTGGGGCCTTCCGGGGCTGGTAAATCCACCCTTTATGATCTGTTGCTGCGCTTCTACGACCCGCAGCAGGGAAGGATCTTGCTGGATGGCGTGGCCCTGACCCAGCTCGACCCGCTGGACTTGCGCCGCTGCTTCGCCCTGGTTTCGCAAAGCCCGGCGCTGTTCTACGGCAGCATCGAGGAGAACATTCGCTACGGCAATCCCGAGGCGACCCTGGCCCAGGTCCAGGAAGCGGCGAAGATCGCCTATGCCCATGAGTTCATCGAACAGATGCCCGAGCGCTACCAGACCCACCTGGGGGATGCCGGGCTTGGCCTTTCGGGCGGCCAGCGCCAGCGCCTGGCGATAGCTCGGGCCTTGCTGGTGGACGCGCCGATCCTGCTACTGGACGAAGCCACCAGCGCCCTCGACGCGCAAAGCGAGCATCTGATCCAGCAGGCCTTGCCCAGCCTGATGAAGAACCGCACCACCCTGGTGATCGCCCATCGCCTGGCCACGGTGAAGAATGCCGACCGGATCGCGGTCATGGACCAGGGCAGGCTGGTCGCGGTGGGTACCCACCAGCAACTGATTGCCAGCAACCCCTTGTATGCGCGCCTGGCGGCCCTGCAATTCAGCGATGGCTGAGCCCACGCCCCCCTGATCCCTGTAGTCGCTGCTGAGCCGGCGAGGCTGCGCACGAGCACGTAGTCCTCGCCAACGTAGCGAGCGCTTTACGGCCACTTCGCGCCCGGTCGCAGGCTCGGCAGCGGCTATAGGTATTGGGGGGGGAGATACAAAAATGCCCGCATTGCTGCGGGCATTTTTTGTTGTGGGTCGGTGCTTACTGATCGTCGAAGTAGCGTTCGTGCCAGTCCACCAGGGGCTGCGGCGAATTGAGCTTCTGGCCGTAGATCACCGAGTAGGACAGTACGTTCTGCACGTACTGGCGGGTTTCGTCGAAAGGAATGCTTTCCACCCAGACATCGAAACTCAGGTGGTCGGCCCCCTTGAGCCACTGGCGCACCCGCCCGGGGCCGGCGTTGTAGGCGGCGGAAGCCAGTACCCGGTTGCCGTTGAACTGGCTGTGGACCTGGCTCAGGTAGGCGGCGCCCAACTGGATGTTCTTGTCCGGGTCCAGCACTTGCTGGGGCGAGGCCAGGGGAATGCTGAACTTGCGCGCGGTTTCCTTGGCGGTGCCGGGCATCAGTTGCATCAGGCCGCTGGCGCCGACGCCGGAACGGGCGTCGTCCATGAAGGCGCTTTCCTGGCGGGTAATGGCGAACACCCAGCTGGAATGCAGGCCGCGAACCTTGGCTTCGCGCACCAGGGTGTCGCGGTGGGCCATGGGGAAGCGGATGTCCAGGTCATCCCAGTACTGGGCCTGGCTGATGGTGCGAATGGCCGGGAAGTACCATTTCAGGTCGTAGGCCAGCTTGGCCTGGGCAACCATTTCGTCGCGGTTGAAATGCCGGCTGACGTGGTACCACTCGCGGCGGCCGTCGACGATCTGCCCGCGGGCATGCAGCTCCAGGGCGCGGCGTACACCCGGGGTGTTGCGTACCTTGTTGATCACGGCCTGGCTGAGCATCAGCGGCTGGTTGTTGAGCTGGTAGGGCGCCTTGGCGTGATCGGCGGCAAGGAAGCCGTAGAAATCCCGCTCCCGGGCCAGGCCCTTGAACAATACCTGGGCCTGAGGGTTCTTCGGTTCGGCCAGTTCCAGGCTACGGGCCTGCCAGTAGCGCCAGCGGTTGGTGGTGGCCAGGTCCTGGGGCAGCTTGCGGGTCAGCTGGTAGGCGTCTTCCCAGCGCGCCAGGCGCAGCAGCAGGCGCAGGCGCCATTCGGAGACGGTGTTGTCCCGCAGCTCGGGATCGTACTTGGTCATCACGTCCAGGGCGCGGCTGTCGAAGCGCCGTGCCAGGGTCAGGCCGATCTCGCGGGCGATGGCCACTTTTTCGTCACGGGAAAAGTGCATGCTGCTGGCATAGCCATCCAGCAGGGCCATGGCCTTGTCCGGATCCTGGCGCGCCAGGCGGCGCAGGCCGAGGCCAACCACGTCGGACATGGCTTCATCGGCAGGCTGGAAGCGCGAGGGCTGGCTCAGCAGTTCGGGTTTTTGCGCCACGTCCACCAGCAGGCGGCCCTGGGGCGCCAGGGTGGTCATGCTCTTTACCAGGCTGTTGGCCAGGGGATAGTTGCGGGCCTCGGCAGCCAGTTTGGCTCGCTGCCAGCGCTTCTGTTCGGTCAACTGGCCTTCGGCGGCCCACTGGGCGAACAACGCGTCGCAGGCAGCAGGTTGGGATTTGCCGGTCAGCCAGAGCTTCTCGGTGGCGGCGTAGCCTTCGGCCTTGAGGTTGTGCCCCAGCTGGTACTGGCCATTGAGGCAGTCCAGTTCGGTGAAGTTGAGTTTCGGATCGTAGTACTTGGTGAAGGTCGCCCAGTCGCCGCGTTCGGCCAGCCAGCGCAACCAGCGCAGTTTCATCCAGTTGGCCTGGGGCAGGTCGCCATGTTCGGCGAGGAACTTCTCGATCTCGGGGTTGCTGGCGGATTTCAGCCGGGCCGTGAGCTCGTCGTAGGCCAGGTAGGGCTCCAGCGGATAGTCGCGCAGCGCATCGGCATAACGGAAATAAGGGCCGGAATCGCCTTTGGCCAGGGCGCGCTTGGCTTCATCGTAATACTGGCGCTGTAGAGTCAGGTCTGCCGCCTGGGCGCAGTGGACGGCTGTGGTGGAAAGAAGCAGGCAAGATAAAACACTGAAAAGGCGACTGCGCATGAGACATCCGGGCAGAGAAATCATGACAAGTGCCGACAGGGCCAACACTGATTGCTCACTAGCTTAGCCTTTTGCCAGCAACCGGTGAAAGCTTTGCCGGCCTGCTGGCATCAGTTGGCAACAAATGTGCCGCGAGCGCCCTCGTGGGCGAAATACCCGGCCTTCTGCGGGCTCAACTCAGGTAGAATGCGCGCCCGGTTTTTGGAGAAGAACATGACCCTGCTCAAATTCAGCGATGTGTCCCTTGCTTTCGGCGCCATGCCGTTGTTGGACAAGGTGTCCTGGCAGATCGCCCGTGGTGAGCGGGTGTGCATCATCGGCCGTAACGGTACTGGCAAATCCAGCATGATGAAGCTGGTCAAGGGCGATCAGAAGCCCGACGACGGCTCCGTATGGCGCGCACCCGGTCTGAAGATCGGCGAATTGCCCCAGGAATTGCCGGTGGCCGACGAGCGGACCGTGTTCGACGTGGTCGCCCAGGGCCTGGACGGTGTCGGCGAGTTGCTGGCTCAGTACCACCACCTGAGCCAGAACATCGTCACCGACGCCGATCTGGAAAAACTGATGCACGTCCAGCACGACCTCGAAGCCCGTGACGGCTGGCGCCTGCAACAACTGGTGGACAGCACCCTGAGCCGCCTGCAGCTGCCGGCCGACAAGACCCTCGCCGAGTTGTCCGGCGGCTGGCGTCGTCGCGTGCTGCTGGCCCAGGCCCTGGTGTCCGAGCCGGACCTGCTGCTGCTCGACGAGCCCACCAACCACCTGGACATCGGTGCCATCGCCTGGCTGGAAGAGGCGCTGAAGGATTTCCAGGGGGCCGTCCTCTTTATTACCCACGACCGTTCCTTCCTGCAGAACCTGGCCACCCGCATCCTCGAACTGGACCGCGGCGGCCTGATCGACTGGAACGGCGACTACGCCAGCTTCCTGGTGCACAAGGAAGCCATGCTGGCGGCGGAAGAAACCGCCAACGCGCTGTTCGACAAGCGCCTGGCCCAGGAGGAAGTCTGGATTCGCCAGGGCATCAAGGCCCGGCGCACCCGCAACGAAGGCCGCGTGCGCGCCCTCAAGGCGCTGCGTGTCGAGCGCAGCGAACGTCGCGAGCGTACCGGCAAGGCCAATATCCAGCTGGAAACCGCAGACAAGTCCGGCAAGCAGGTGATGGTGCTGGAGAACGTCAGCTTCGCTCACCCGGACGGTCCGTTCCTGGTCAAGGACTTCTCCATGGTCCTGCAGCGCGGCGACCGCATCGGCCTCTTGGGCGCCAACGGTACCGGCAAGACCACGCTGCTCAAGCTGATGCTCGGTGGCCTGGTGCCCAGCAGCGGTAAGGTGGAAGAGGGTACGCGTATCGACGTGGCCTACTTCGACCAGTTGCGCCATCAACTGGATCTGGAAAAGACCGTGATCGACAACGTCGCCGAAGGTCGCGACTTCATTGAGATCGATGGCCAGAGCCGCCACGTGCTGAGCTACCTCGGCGACTTCCTGTTCAGCCCGCAGCGTGCTCGCACGCCGGTCAAGGCGTTGTCTGGCGGCGAGCGTGCGCGGTTGCTGCTGGCCAAGCTGTTCAGTAAACCGGCCAACCTGCTGGTGCTCGATGAACCGACCAACGACCTGGATGTGGAAACCCTCGAACTGCTGGAAGAGGTGCTGCTGACCTTCCAGGGCACTGTGCTGATGGTCAGCCACGACCGGGCATTCCTCGACAACGTGGTGACCAGCACCCTGGTCTTCGAAGGCGAAGGCAAGGTGCGCGAGTACGTCGGCGGCTATCAGGACTGGTTGCGCCAGGGCGGTTCGCCGCGGTTGCTGGGAGTGACCGAGAACAAGTCCGGCAAGGCCGAGCTGAATTCTGCAGTGGTGGCACCGGTACAGGCGGCTCCGGCTCCTGCCCAGGAAGCGCCGGCGGCGAAAAAGAAGCTCAGCTACAAATTGCAGCGCGAGCTTGAGGCTTTGCCGGGGCAGATCGATGCCATGGAGCAGCAGATTGCCGGGGTCGAGGCGGAAATGGCCGACGCTGGTTTCTATCAGCGCCCGGCGGCGGAAACTGCAGCGGTAATTGCCCGCCTTGAGCAGTTGAATGCCGAACTGGAGCAGATGGTCGAGCGCTGGGCCGAATTGGATGCCTGAGTGACCGGTCGCTGATAAAAAAGCCCGACTGCAGAGTCGGGCTTTTTTTCAGTGCGCTTGCCGGCTTTTGGGAGCCGGCAACCCTCGGGGCGGGTTCAGCGTTTGACCAGGTGCACGGCCAGCACGTCGCAAGGCGCGCCGTGCAGGACGTCATTGGCGGTGGAGCCCAGCAGCAGGGCCAGGCCATGTCGGCCGTGGCTGCCGACCACGATCAGGTCGCATTCCTGTTCCTTGGCCAGGTGATGGATTTCCTGGCGCGGCTGGCCGTAGGTCAGGTGGCTGTATTCCTTGGTCAGCTCCGGGTACTTGTTGATCAGCCGATCAAGACGCTCCCGGGCCTGGTCGAACTGTTGCTGCTGCAACTGCGAAAGATCCATGGGGACGTCGCCCCCGAAGGCCATGGCCATGGGTTCGACAATGTGCACCAGGGACAGCTTGGCTCCATTGCTCACCGACAGCTCGCGAGCACGGTGGATAACAGGATCGCACTCTTCGGTTAGATCTACGGCGACCAGAATATGGTGGTAGGGCATGAGGTGCTCCTCCTGAGGGTTGCAATAGCTTCAAGTATGGCTGGTTTCAAGCGGGTTGGTTTGACCCAGGTCCCGCTCATCAAAAATCGAGAGTACAGATATGACGGTCTGGATAGTGGTGTCAATCCTTGCGGTAGTTCTCAGTCCGCTGGCGTGGTTGCGACCTTCTCGTCGCCAGAGCGGATTGATCGCCTTGCGCATGGAGGCGCGACGCATGGGCCTGGCCATGCAACTGGCCCCTCAGGAGTGGCCGCACTGGCTGGGCCAGGAGCCGCCCAACCCTTGCCCGCAGTATCACCGGCCACGGCGCAGCGGGCAGCCTGTGTGTTGGAGTTATTGGCAGATCGCGCCGGGCAACTGGGTCAATCAGTGGCGCGAGCCCTGTGTCGATGAGTCACTGCTCAAGCACTTCCAGGCCTTGCCGGCAGGGGTGTTCAAGGTCGAGGCGGACAAGCAGATGATCGCCCTGTACTGGAACGAGCGTGGCGAGGTCAGTGTTTTGCAGGATATTGCCTCGGTGCTCAAGGCGTTGGCCTGAGTCATCCAGGGGAGGGTGCGCGCGGCAATCGCGGGCAGCCGGCAATAAAAAGCCCGATATCAGCATCGGGCGGGGATGGCCAGGCAGGCCGGTAATCTCGTGGCTGCCACCCGGGGTGGCCTCTTGCAGAATGGGGCGGCGCCCCTGTCACACAAACTGTGCGGCTTCTTCAGATATTTTCCCAGCGTAGTCGCTCTTTATCCCATTCAGTGGGAGATTTAGGGCGCATTTTCTAAATATAGATCCTATGAATGGCTATGAATACAGGGGTGTGTTGATCGTCCAGGGAGCAATGGAGTGACCGCAAAGTCGCGTTTCAAACAGCATTTTGGACGATTGACAATTGCTGGATTTTCCCTGAATGTGGCGTACCCAAATCAAACGGGCGTATGAAATGAGCGTTTGCATCGCAGGCGGCTCTATACAGAATCCCGACTATCGCGTTGGCGGGTGTGCCTGGCGGATTGGCGTTAGCATCGACGGTGACGTTAGTGCCATGCCAGAAGTCAGCGTCCGACGTGTACTGTTCAGCTTCCATATCGTGGAGATCAGTTGATGATTTACGAAGGTAAAGCCATCACGGTTAAGGCTCTTGAAAGTGGCATCGTCGAATTGAATTTCGACCTCAAGGGTGAGTCCGTCAACAAGTTCAACCGTCTAACCCTGAACGAATTGCGTCAGGCTGTTGACACCATCAAGGCAGATGCTTCGATCAAGGGCGTGATCGTCAGCAGCGGCAAGGACGTGTTCATCGTCGGCGCCGACATCACCGAGTTTGTCGACAACTTCAAGCTGCCGGATGCCGAGCTGGTGGCAGGCAACCTCGAAGCCAACAAGATCTTCAGCGATTTCGAAGACCTCAACGTGCCAACCGTTGCCGCGATCAACGGCATCGCCCTGGGCGGCGGCCTGGAAATGTGCCTGGCGGCGGACTACCGCGTCATGGCTGCCAGTGCCAAGATCGGCTTGCCGGAAGTCAAGCTGGGCATCTACCCGGGCTTCGGCGGTACCGTGCGCCTGCCGCGTCTGATCGGTGCCGACAACGCCATCGAGTGGATTGCCGCCGGCAAGGAAAACCGTGCTGAAGACGCGCTGAAAGTCGGTGCCGTCGACGCCGTGGTTGCTCCCGACAAACTCAAGGACGCCGCTCTGGCCCTGGTCAAGCGCGCCATTTCCGGCGAGTTCGACTACAAGGCCAAGCGCCAGCCTAAGCTGGAAAAGCTCAAGCTCAACGCCATTGAGCAGATGATGGCTTTCGAAACCGCCAAAGGTTTCGTGGCCGGCCAGGCTGGCCCGAACTACCCGGCACCGGTCGAAGCGATCAAGACCATTCAGAAAGCCGCCAACTTCGGTCGCGACAAAGCCTTGGAAGTAGAGGCTGCCGGCTTCGTCAAACTGGCCAAGACCTCTGCTGCGCAAAGCCTGATCGGCCTGTTCCTGAACGATCAGGAACTGAAGAAAAAGGCCAAGGCCTACGACGAAATCGCCAAGGACGTGAAGCAGGCCGCCGTACTCGGCGCCGGTATCATGGGTGGCGGCATCGCCTACCAGTCGGCCTCCAAAGGTACGCCGATCCTGATGAAGGACATCAACGAACACGGCATCGAGCAGGGGCTGGCGGAAGCCGCAAAACTGCTGGTGGGCCGTGTTGACAAAGGCCGCATGACCGCCGCGAAGATGGCTGAAGTGCTCAACGGCATTCGTCCGACCCTGTCCTACGGTGACTTCGGCAACGTCGACCTGGTGGTTGAAGCCGTGGTCGAGAACCCCAAGGTCAAGCAGATCGTACTGGCTGAAGTGGAAGGCCAGGTCAAGGAGGACACCATCCTGGCGTCCAACACCTCGACCATTTCCATCAGCCTGCTGGCCAAGGCTCTCAAGCGTCCGGAAAACTTCGTCGGCATGCACTTCTTCAACCCGGTGCACATGATGCCGCTGGTGGAAGTGATCCGTGGCGAGAAGTCCAGCGAGCTGGCCGTTGCCACCACCGTTGCCTACGCCAAGAAAATGGGCAAGAACCCGATCGTGGTCAACGACTGCCCGGGCTTTTTGGTCAACCGCGTGCTGTTCCCGTACTTCGGCGGTTTCGCCAAGCTGGTCAGCGCCGGTGTGGACTTCGTGCGCATCGACAAGATCATGGAGAAATTCGGCTGGCCAATGGGCCCGGCGTACCTGATGGACGTGGTCGGCATCGACACCGGCCACCACGGTCGCGACGTCATGGCCGAAGGCTTCCCGGATCGCATGAAGGACGATCGCCGCTCGGCCGTGGACGTGCTCTACGAAGCCAAGCGCCTGGGCCAGAAGAACGGCAAGGGCTTCTACGCCTACGAAACCGACAAGAAGGGCAAGCAGAAGAAGGTGGCCGATCCGTCGGTGCTGGAAGTGCTCAAGCCGATTGTCTACGAGCAGCGTGAAGTCACCGACGAAGACATCATCAACTGGATGATGATCCCGTTGTGCCTGGAAACCGTTCGTTGCCTGGAAGACGGCATCGTTGAAACCGCTGCCGAAGCTGACATGGGCCTGGTCTACGGCATTGGTTTCCCTCCATTCCGTGGCGGTGCGCTGCGCTACATCGATTCCATCGGTGTTGCCGAGTTCGTTGCCCTGGCCGACCAGTACGCCGATCTGGGCGCGCTGTACCACCCGACCGCGAAGCTGCGTGAAATGGCCAAGAACGGCCAGAGCTTCTTCGGTTAAGCGCCCACACTAGAGCGAGAGTGAACATATGAGCTTGAATCCTAGAGACGTCGTGATTGTCGACTTCGGTCGTACTCCGATGGGCCGCTCCAAGGGCGGCATGCACCGCAACACCCGCGCCGAAGACATGTCGGCGCACCTGATCAGCAAACTGCTGGAACGCAACGCCAAGGTCGACCCGGCGGAAGTCGAGGACGTGATCTGGGGCTGCGTCAACCAGACCCTGGAGCAGGGCTGGAACATCGCGCGCATGGCGTCGCTGATGACCCAGATCCCGCACACCTCGGCCGGCCAGACCGTCAGCCGCCTGTGTGGCTCGTCCATGAGTGCTTTGCACACTGCCGCGCAAGCGATCATGACTGGCAACGGTGACGTGTTCGTGGTCGGCGGCGTCGAGCACATGGGCCATGTGAGCATGATGCACGGTGTCGATCCGAACCCGCACATGTCCCTGTACGCAGCCAAAGCCTCCGGCATGATGGGCCTGACCGCCGAGATGCTGGGCAAGATGCACGGCATCACCCGTGAGCAGCAGGACGCCTTTGGCGTGCGCTCGCACCAGCTCGCCCACAAGGCGACTGTGGAAGGCAAGTTCAAGGATGAAATCATCCCGATGCAGGGTTACGACGAGAACGGTTTCCTGAAACTGTTCGACTACGACGAAACCATCCGTCCCGAGACCACCCTGGAGAGCCTGGCGGCCCTGAAGCCGGCGTTCAACCCTAAAGGTGGTACCGTGACTGCCGGTACTTCGTCGCAGATCACCGACGGTGCCTCGTGCATGATCGTGATGTCGGCCCAGCGTGCCCAGGACCTGGGTATCCAGCCGATGGCGGTGATTCGTTCGATGGCCGTTGCAGGTGTGGATCCGGCCATCATGGGCTATGGTCCAGTACCGGCCACGCAGAAAGCCCTGAAGCGCGCGGGCCTGGGCATCAACGATATCGACTTCTTCGAGCTCAACGAAGCTTTCGCTGCACAGGCCCTGCCAGTGCTGAAAGATCTGAAAGTGCTCGACAAGATGAACGAGAAGGTTAACCTGCACGGCGGCGCGATCGCCCTGGGTCACCCGTTCGGTTGCTCCGGCGCACGTATCTCCGGGACCCTGCTCAATGTCATGAAGCAGAATGGCGGCACCTTCGGGGTGTCCACCATGTGCATCGGCCTTGGCCAGGGTATCTCGACCGTCTTCGAACGCGTTTAAGCGTTGGGTTGATGGAAGCCGGGGCCCAGTGCCCCGGTTTTTGTTTTTCTGAAGATTTGTTTGTCTTTATTTTGAAAAAATTGCACGAGGGCCAGAGCATGCAGTTACAACCCGGGCTCTATCAGCATTACAAGGGGCCGCAGTACCGCGTTTTCAGCGTGGCGCGGCACTCGGAAACGGAAGAAGAAGTGGTGTTCTACCAAGCCCTGTATGGGGATTACGGCTTTTGGGTGCGGCCCTTGAGCATGTTCCTGGAGTCGGTCGAAGTTGACGGCGAGCAGGTCCCGCGCTTTGCTTTGGTGCAGGCCGAACCCAGTCTTTTTTCACCGGCATGAGTACAGGTCGCGCAGTACCCTGCGCTTGACCTCACCCTGTTGCCACTATATATAGCGGTGCCGCGTCAGGCGCCAACCGCCTTTCACTTCTCGAATTCAGGAATTTTCTGATCCATGGGCAAATCGCTGGTCATTGTGGAATCCCCGGCTAAGGCCAAGACCATCAACAAGTACTTGGGTAACCAATACGTGGTGAAGTCGAGTATCGGCCATATCCGAGACCTGCCCACCAGCGGTTCGGCAAGTGCCGCCAAGGAGCCAGCCGCCAAGCGTGGCAAGGCCGCTGCGGGCGAAGCCCCGGCTCTGTCGCCGAAGGAAAAGGCTCGCAAGCAGCTGGTGTCGCGCATGGGCGTCGATCCCGAGCACGGCTGGAAAGCCAAGTACGAAATCCTCCCTGGCAAGGAAAAGGTCATCGAAGAGCTGCGCCGCCTTGCCAAGGATGCCGACACCATCTATCTCGCAACGGACTTGGACCGCGAAGGGGAAGCCATTGCCTGGCACCTGCGGGAAGCCATCGGCGGTGATGACAGCCGCTACAAGCGCGTGGTGTTCAACGAAATCACCAAGAAGGCGATCCAGGAAGCCTTCTCCCAGCCGGGCGAGCTGGACATTGATCGAGTCAATGCCCAGCAGGCGCGACGCTTCCTCGACCGCGTGGTGGGCTACATGGTTTCGCCGCTGCTGTGGGCGAAGATTGCCCGTGGCCTGTCTGCCGGTCGCGTGCAGTCGGTAGCCGTGAAGCTGGTGGTGGAGCGCGAGCGTGAGATTCGTGCCTTCATCCCGGAAGAATACTGGGAAGTACACGCTGACCTGGGCACTGCCAAGGGCTCGAATGTGCGTTTTGAAGTGGCCCGTGAAAACGGCGAAGCCTTCAAACCGCTCAACGAAGCACAGGCCATGGCCGCCCTGGAGAAGCTCAAGGCCTCGGCCTACAGCGTCGCCAAGCGTGAAGACAAGCCTACCAGCAGCAAGCCATCGGCGCCGTTCATCACCTCCACCCTGCAGCAGGCTGCGAGCAATCGCCTGGGCTTCGGGGTGAAGAAGACCATGATGATGGCCCAGCGTCTGTATGAAGCCGGCTACATCACCTATATGCGTACCGACTCCACCAACCTCTCGGCCGATGCCGTGGCGATGGCGCGTACCTATATCGAAGACGAGTTCGGCAACAAGTACCTGCCGGCTTCGCCCAATGTCTACAGCAGCAAGGAAGGGGCCCAGGAGGCGCACGAAGCGATTCGTCCGTCCGATGTGAATACCCACCCAAGCAAGCTGTCGGGCATGGAGCGTGACGCTGAGCGCCTCTACGAGCTGATCTGGCGCCAGTTCGTCGCCTGCCAGATGCTGCCGGCGCAATACCTGTCCACCACCGTCAGCGTCGCCGCTGGCGACTTCGAGCTGCGTGCCAAGGGCCGCATCCTCAAGTTCGACGGTTACACCCGGGTCATGCCGCAGATGGCCAAGCCGGGCGATGACGATGTGCTGCCGGAAATGGCCCAGGGCGAAGTGCTGAAGCTGATCAAGCTCGATCCGAGCCAGCACTTCACCAAGCCACCGGCGCGTTACTCCGAAGCCAGCCTGGTGAAGGAAATGGAAAAGCGCGGCATTGGTCGTCCTTCGACCTATGCGGCAATCATTTCGACCATCCAGGATCGCGGTTATGTGACCCTGCACAACCGTCGTTTCTATTCGGAAAAGATGGGCGACATCGTCACTGAGCGCCTTTCCGAGAGCTTCTCCAACCTCATGGACTACGGCTTCACCGCCGGCATGGAAGAGAATCTCGATGACGTGGCGCAGGGCGAGCGCGACTGGAAGAACGTCCTCGACGAATTCTACGGCGACTTCAAGAAGAAGCTCGAAGTGGCCGAGGGCGCTGAAAGCGGCATGCGCGCCAACCAGCCGGTAATGACCGATATCCCATGCCAGACCTGCGGCCGGCCGATGCAGATCCGTACCGCCTCCACCGGCGTGTTCCTCGGCTGCTCGGGCTACAGCCTGCCACCCAAGGAACGTTGCAAGGCCACCGTCAACCTGGTGCCGGGCGACGAGATCGCCGCGGATGACGAGGGCGAGTCCGAATCCCTGGTACTGCGTGGCAAGCATCGTTGCCCGATCTGCAGTACGGCGATGGATGCCTACCTGCTGGACGAAAAGCGCAAGCTGCACATCTGCGGCAACAACCCGGATTGCGCCGGCTACGAGATCGAAGAGGGCAGCTACCGGATCAAGGGGTATGAAGGCCCGAGCCTGGAGTGCGATAAGTGCGGCAGCGAGATGCAGCTCAAGACCGGCCGTTTCGGCAAGTTCTTCGGTTGCACCAACCCGACCTGCAAGAACACTCGCAAGCTGCTGAAAAGCGGTGACGCGGCGCCGCCGAAGATGGACCCGGTGAAGATGCCCGAGCTCAAGTGCGAGAAGGTCAACGACACCTACATCCTGCGCGATGGCGCTTCGGGCCTGTTCCTGGCGGCCAGTCAGTTCCCAAAAAACCGCGAGACCCGTGCGCCGTTGGTGCTGGAACTGATCCCGCACAAGGATGAGATCGATCCCAAGTACCACTTCCTCTGCGAAGCTCCGCAGAAGGATCCGGACGGCCGCCCTGCGGTGGTGCGTTACAGCCGCAAGACCAAAGAGCAGTACGTGCAGACCGAAGTCGACGGCAAGCCGACCGGCTGGCGTGCCTTCTACGACGGCGGTAAATGGAAGGTCGAAGACAAGCGCTAAGTGCTTGGCCTGCCGAGGGCTAGCTTCTCGGTGTAGCGACCAGCAGGGCCGCATGACTCCTTCAAGGGGGCATGCGGCCTTTCTTTTGCTTGCGGCAAGCTGGAGTGATCCCTGAAACTGTGCCGTCTGCATCTGGTTTTCTTTTCGCAGTGGAGGCTGCCCATATGGCCCACGAGCTCTATACCCGTACCAATCAGAAAATCTACTTTGCCGGTCTGTCGCTCGAAGCCCTGGCACGCGCTGAGGAAGGGCGGGCCATGAATGCCCAGGCGCAGGTCCAGGCGGGGCGCGAGTCGGTGCTGTTCCACCTGTACGGGGCCTTGCTGGGGCTGTGCCATGAAATTGCCGGGTTCTATCGGCTGCCGCAGGCCAATGCGGCCCGGGTCGAGCAGATCCTCAATCGTGAAGTGCTGCAAAGCATTGCCATTCCCGAGTTGGCAGAGCTGGTGGAATTGGCGCACAGCCCGCAAACCTGGCTGGCGCAACTGCTGTCTGCTTACAGCGAGCTGTTTCAGCCGCCACAGGCGCCGCACAAGCCCAAGGGCGACGTAACCCAGCCACTGATTGTTGCGGTCAATCTGGATGAAGAGGAGCCCGAGCAGGCACTGAGTCGGGAAGAGCTGGAAAGCTGGCGGCAGAACCTCAAGGCCCTGGCCATTCGTTTCAGGGATGGCCTTAACGAGTGTTGATCCTGAGCGCTGCTTGATGGGTGGCGTGACTATTTGATCAAGGAAGATTCATGCTGTTCTTCTTGCGTGACCAGGCGCTGCTTCGCCTGCTGAACGATTGCCGGGTGCGAGTGGTTCGTGCCCAGTCCAATACTGACTTGCTGGAAGTGCTCGACAGGCTGGAGATATTCCCCGGCGGTCTGGAATTCGACCATGTGCAGGCAATAACGCTTCTGGTCCTGGCGTTTGCCTCCCTGGCTGTCGCGCTGCTGATGGACGGCATGGGCGGGATGTTCTGGGTGTTTCTGGCTCTGTGTTTCTTTAGCTATTACGTCAGCAAAGGGGCCTCTGGCTCCTTGACTGATCTGGCGGCAAGCATCGTGCGCAAGTGCGTAATGTTTCATCATGGCTTGAGCGAATCCGATAGCAGTGCCGACTGGCGCCTGAAAAGGCTGAACAACGAGTTCAGCGATTACCAGCGGGGTAATGAGCGACGCCATATCCAGGATTCGCTCCAGGGTGTCTACCAGGGGCCTCGCCAGTCCTTGACGTTCGAGTATCACCATCTGCAGTACGTCAATTCCAGGCAAGAGCCTGGTGCCGGCGGCAGCTATCGCACTGTCTACGACACGTACAACCGCTACAGTCTGGTGCTGGATTTCCCGTGGGTGACAGAGATTACGGTTCGCTCCAGTCCCCTGGAAGTGTCATTGGCGGGGCAGCCGTTCAAGACCGGTCGCGATGATTTCGACCAGGTCTTTGTACTGCGCGGTAATGATCAGGCCTGTTGCGAACACTTCGCCAGGCCAGCAACCCTGGACCTCCTGATGGAGCTTTCACGCCATCTTTACCGGGTCAATCTGGAATTTTCCAGTCAAGGGCGGCTCTGTCTGAGCTTTGATAATGCGGACATCATTGCCCATGCCGATCCGGGCTCGCTGAGTGACTTGGCGGTCTTTCGCGAGCGGATCAAGGCGGGTATCGAGTTGCCGAAGCTGTATTCACTGTTGGAGTTGGTGCATCGGTTGGCGCAGTTGCATGACAGCCATGCTCTTGCTGCCGTTCCAGATGTTCCTGAGGCTGGCAACTTGATCAAGGAAATGTAATGCAGTTTCTCAAGCACGATGCCGAGTTGGTGAAGTTGTTGGCCACTAGCAATGCAGAGGTGGCTCGAGCCAAGAGCAACGAGGATCTATTGAGGGTCATCGCCAGGCTCCAGTCCTTCAGGGGAGGGTTGGAGTTCGATCATGCCCAGTCCTGGCTGCTGTTGACGCTGGCTATTGTGTCGGCGATTCCGGCCATGGCGGGCGTGGAGCTGATGTGGTTTGCGACGGCCTGCCTGGGTTTTGCCACCTTGTATACCTGGATGGGCCGTAAAGCCGTGTTAGACGAGTTGCCGCAGAAAATAGCCCGTAAGTGTTCATTTCTCAGTAACGGCCTTTGGGACCCGGGTGGAACCGCCGATGAGCGTTTCACGCAACTGAGCAGTGAGTTCGACGACTATGATCGCGGCAATGACAGCCGCCGTATCGAGGCTTCAGCCAGGGGGACCTACCAGGGTCCGCGGCATCAGTTGTCCTTTGTCTTCCACCATCTGCGTTATGTGAACTCCCACTACAAAAGCAAATCCGATGGCGAGAGCGAGCGGGTCTATGAGAGTTTCGATCGCTTCAGCCTGGTGGTGGACTTTCCTTGGGTCAGAGGGGTGATGGTGCGCAGTGATCTGCCAAATACAAAGAGCAAGAAGCGCAAAGTCTTTGAGACTACTTCCGATGACTTCAACAGAAGCTTCAGTTTCACCGGTGATAGTGAGCTGGCTTGCGCGAAGTTCGCAACGCCCACCACACTGGCTCTCTTGCTGGAACTTCGTCAGCGGCTGAAAAAGGTGAATCTGGAATTCTCCAGCGAGGGTCATTTATGTCTGAGTTTCGATGATGCCGAGGTCATGGCCTACAAGGATCCGGGCACGTTTGACGATCTGCCGAGTTTCTACGCCAATATCGAGCAGGGCCTGCCGTTGCCTAACCTGTTTCCGGTGCTGGCCCTGGTGCATGAGTTGGCGGAGCTGCACGACAACAATTTCGATCTTCCGCTGAAGGTCACTGATGAAATGGAGCAGTAGAGTATGGAGTTGTTGCTGGTCATCGCGATTGCCTTGGGCGTTCTTGCCTATGTGCACTACAACAAGATTGTCGGTGCGCATAACCGGGCCCAGCGGGCCTGGTCGGATGTGCTGACCTACCAGCGCCAGAGGATCAAGGTGCTGGACATGCTGGAACCGCAAGTGGCTGGCTTCCAGGCCTATGAAAGCCAGTTGCTGGAAAAGATTGTTGGGCTGCGTAGTGCCATTGGTAGCTTGCCATCCGCAGCCGACGGCGATGCGCTCAAGTCGGTAGACCAGGGCGCCAAGGCTTTGCTGGGCGGTTTGAATCTTGCGTTTGAGGCCTATCCCGACCTCAAATCCGTTGAGTTGTTGAGCAACCTGATGCGCGAGGTTGCCGAGCAGGAAGGCAATATCGGTGGGGCGATTACCCTGTTCAACCTGAATGTGGAGCGCTTCAACAACTCCATTCAGATGTTTCCCGGCTCCCTGGTCAATCGATTGGTCCTGAAGAAGTCGCTGATCACGCCGTTTTCCGACAGCCAGGCCTCGGCAGGTTTTGAATACAAGCCGAATTTCTGAAGGGGGGGCTGGCACGGGCTTGGGGTCGGTTTGGCTAGGTGTTGATTGCAAGGATCGGGAAGTAATTCCTGGTGAGGGGGCACGCCCCCCTTGCAAGATCCTGAGCGGGGCAGGGGTGATGACTGATATAATCCCGCCCTTTCGTGGAGACCAGACCTTTATGCCAACGTCCTTTCTAGAAATTGTCGAGTTGCCAGACGGCCGTATCGAGCTGCGCAGAGCTGAGGACGAGGGTTCTCTGGTTACTTTGGATTTCTCCGAGGATGCCAAAGCCTTTCTGCAAGGTCAGCACGTGGAAGTGGCCAAGGCCATGTTGAGCGTCGGCGTACAGATGGCCGGTCGATTGGTTGAAGGTGAAATTGACAAGGAAGATGGCCCGCGGGTGCTGCACTAAGCCCGTCTATCGGGTTTCTCCGGTCATCCGTCGCATTTGTTCCGGCTTCTCAATCCTGGAGAAGCCTTGTGTCATTCAAGCGTAAATCCCACGCTTTCCCGGTGTTTCATCCCAGGCGAATATTCAGGCTCTGCGCATCGCCAGTCCGTGCGGCGCTGATCAGCTGTTGCCGGGCGCTGGCGCTCAACGGGTTCAACCAGCTGACTACGGTATGACTGCGGCCCAGGCGCAGGGCCTCGCAGGCGAGCTGTTGCGGGCTCTGATTGCCCCGGGGGTGCAGTAGCAGGATCCCCTCGCGATTCAGGCCGGCGTCCCGTAGCCAGCTTTGGGTCAGGCTGGAGGGCGGGGCGATCAGTGTCAGCCAGCGCGCGTCCTGGTCCTGGCTGAGTTCCCGAAGGATCGGTGCCAATAGGTTCAGGCAGTTCCCGGCGGCGCCGCGTAACGACAGCTCGCTGAAGGCTTCTGGATCTTTGTTCCAGGGCGATTCGACCACTTCCTTGAGGGCGGGTGCCAATGGCTGGGCCAGGAACGCCTCGAACAGTGGCAGTTGTGCTTGCTGTGGTGTGTGGGGGAACTGCATGGAGCCTCCTTTAGCGGCGAATGACGCCGACACTCAAGCCTTCGATCACCAGATCCTGATCTTTCAGGTTGACTTCGATGGGGGCGAATTCAGGGTTCTCGGCAATCAGCCAGACCTTGCTGCCTTCGCGCTTGAAGCGCTTGACCGTGACCTCATCGCCGATGCGCGCCACCACGACCTGGCCATTGCGGGCCTCGCGAGTGGTGTGTACCGCCAACAGGTCACCGTCGAAGATGCCGATGTCCTTCATGCTCATGCCATGGACGCGAAGCAGGTAGTCGGCGCGAGGGTGGAAGAAGGTCGGGTTGATATTGCAGGACTCTTCGATGTGCTGCTGAGCCAGGATCGGTGCACCGGCGGCGACACGGCCAATGATCGGCAGGGTATCGTCGGCCTTGGCTTCGAAGCCGGGAATGCGGATTCCGCGGGAGGCACCCGGGGTCATCTCGATGGCGCCCTTGCGGGCCAGGGCCTTGAGGTGTTCCTCAGCGGCGTTGGGCGATTTGAATCCCAGTTCCTGGGCAATTTCCGCACGGGTGGGCGGGTAGCCGTTGTCTTCGAGGCAACGTTTGATAAAAGCCAGAATCTCAGCTTGGCGTGGCGTCAGTTTTAGCATGTCGATCGCTCTGTCTTTTTATACAGTGACTGGGATTATATACAGTGAACGTCGCTTGGCAATCCTCCTTTTGCCTGAGGTGGCCGAGCGGTTGTCATCCGGGGGCCGCAATCACGCGCCGAAGGCTGGCTACAGTGGCCGGCAGGTGTGATTAAATAGCGCGCCGGACGGCTTGCGCAGAAGCCGGCAGGCTTGACATTGCAAAGCCTGAAACGTATGTTTCAAACAAGTGTTTGTCAGGCGGAGTAGCCATGGCCCAGTCGGAAACCGTTGAACGCATTCTCGATGCTGCCGAGCAGTTGTTCGCGGAAAAAGGTTTTGCCGAAACCTCATTGCGGCTGATCACCAGCAAGGCCGGGGTCAACCTGGCAGCGGTCAACTATCATTTCGGGTCCAAGAAGGCCTTGATCCAGGCGGTATTCTCGCGTTTCCTCGGCCCGTTCTGCATCAGCCTCGATCGTGAGCTTGAGCGTCGCCAGTCCAGGCCGGAGAACAAGCCGAGCCTGGAAGAGCTGCTGGAGATCCTCGTCGAGCAGGCCCTGGTAGTGCAGCCGCGCAGCGGTAACGACCTGTCGATCTTCATGCGTCTGCTGGGACTGGCGTTCAGCCAGAGCCAGGGGCACTTGCGGCGTTATCTGGAGGACATGTACGGCAAGGTGTTCCGCCGCTACATGCTGCTGGTCAACGAAGCGGCGCCGCGTATTCCGCCCATCGAGCTGTTCTGGCGTGTGCACTTCATGCTCGGCGCTGCGGCGTTCAGCATGTCCGGGATCAAGGCGCTGCGGGCTATCGCCGAAACCGATTTCGGGGTCAATACCTCCATCGAGCAGGTGATGCGCCTGATGGTGCCGTTCCTCGCCGCCGGCATGCGTGCCGAAACCGGCGTCACCGACGAAGCCATGGCCAGCGCCCAGCTCAAGCCGCGCAGCAAATCGGCCCCGGCAGCCGCTAAGGCCTGACCCACGGGTGGGCGCGACAGCTTACATCCGCTAAGCTAGCCGCCCATGCCGATTCTCGTTCTATATCACGTGCCTTCCCTGCGCCGATGCTGCTCGGCCGGCTGCATCCATGCGGATGCGGCTAGAACAGCGTTGCCTGGAAGCCATCGTAGTGCTTAAGGAATTTCTATGACTGCTGGCCTGCAAGGCTCTTTGATGGTGGACGTCGCCGGTACCTGGCTGACGGCCGAAGATCGCCAACTCCTGCGCCAGCCGCAGGTCGGTGGGTTGATCATCTTCGCTCGCAATATCGAACATCCGCGCCAGGTACGGGAGCTGTGCGCGGCGATTCGCGCGATTCGCCCGGACCTGTTGTTGGCCGTGGACCAGGAGGGCGGCCGGGTGCAGCGTCTGCGCCAGGGCTTTGTGCGCCTGCCGGCCATGCGTGCCCTGGCCGACAATCCGAATGCCGAGTACCTGGCCGAGCAGTGTGGCTGGGTCATGGCCACCGAGGTGCTGGCGGTGGGGCTGGACCTGAGCTTCGCCCCGGTACTGGACCTCGATCACCAGCGCAGCGCGGTGGTGGGCAGCCGGGCTTTTGAGGGCGACCCCGAGCAGGCGGCGTTGCTCGCCGGTGCGTTTATCCGCGGTATGAACAGCGCCGGCATGGCCGCTACCGGCAAGCACTTTCCCGGGCACGGCTGGGCCGAGGCCGACTCCCATGTGGCGATTCCCAATGACGAGCGCAGTCTGGATGAAATCCGTGCCAAGGACCTGCTGCCCTTTGCTCGTCTGAGCACGCAGTTGGCGGCAGTGATGCCTGCGCACGTCATCTATCCGCAAGTCGACCCTCAACCGGCCGGCTTCTCGCGCTACTGGTTGCAGGACATCCTGCGTGGAGAGCTGCAATTTGACGGGGTGATCTTCAGCGATGACCTGTCCATGGCCGGCGCCCATGTCGTCGGGGACGCGGCAAGCCGGATCGAAGCGGCGCTGACCGCCGGTTGCGACATGGGGCTGGTATGCAATGACCGTGCTGCCGCCGAGCTGGCCCTGAGTGCCGTGCAGCGCCTCAAGGTGCAGCCTTCGCCACGCATCGCGCGGATGCGTGGCCAGGCCTTCGCCAATATCGAGTACAAGCAGGATCCGCGTTGGTTGGCGGCGCTGGGCGCGCTCAAGGATGCCCAGTTGATCGACTGACGACTTTGCAAGGGGACTCCGGACAATTCTGGATGCCCCCGCACGTGGCCGGTCTCAGCGGCCGCCCTTGTTGTCCGGCAGTGGGGCGAACAAGGCTTCGATGTCGTCGCTCTGCAGCTTCCAGTCACCGGCCTTGCGCCCATCAAGCACGCCTGCCGCCAGGTCCGATTTTTCCTGCTGCAGGTGCTGGATCTTTTCTTCCACCGTACCTCGGGCAATCAGCTTGTAGACGAACACGGGTTTTTCCTGGCCGATGCGATAGGCGCGGTCGGTAGCCTGGCTCTCGGTGGCCGGGTTCCACCACGGGTCGTAGTGAATCACCGTATCGGCTTCGGTCAGGTTGAGACCGACACCACCAGCCTTGAGGCTGATCAGGAAAATCTGCAGCTTGCCGCTCTGGAAGTCCCGTACCGGAGTGCGCCGGTCCCGGGTCTGGCCGGTGAGCAAGGCGTAGGCGATGTTGCGCCGCTTCAGCTCGGCCTCGATCAGGCTCAGCATCGAGGTGAACTGCGAGAACAGCAAAATCCGCCGGCCCTCTTCGAACAGTTCTTCAAGCATTTCCATCAGGCTGTCGAGCTTGCCTGAGGAGCTGCCCCGTGTGGGTGGCGAGTCGTTGACCAGGCGCAGGTCGCAACACACCTGGCGCAGTTTGAGCAGGGCTTCAAGAATGATGATCTGGCTGCGCGCCACACCTTTGCGGGTGATTTCGTCGCGCACTTTCTTGTCCATGGCCAGGCGCATGGTTTCGTAGACATCACGCTGCGCCTCGTTGAGCTCGACCCAGTGGATGATCTCGGTCTTGGGCGGCAGTTCGGTGGCCACTTGCTCCTTGGTACGGCGCAGCAGGAAGGGCTTGATCCGGCCGTTGAGGTGCTGCAGGCGCACCTCGCTGGCGTGCTTTTCAATCGGTACCCGGTAGTCACGGTTGAAGCTCTTGGCATCGCCAAGCCAGCCCGGCATGAGGAAGTGGAACAGCGACCAGAGCTCTCCCAGATGGTTTTCCAACGGCGTGCCGGACAGGCACAGGCGCTGCCGGGCATTGAGTTCCCGAGCAGCCTGGGCGGCCTTGCTCGACGGGTTCTTGATGTACTGCGCCTCATCGAGGATCAGCACATGCAGGGGCTGGGCCGCCAGCAGTTCGATGTCCTTGGGCAGCAGCGCATAGGTGGTCAGCAGCAAGTCATGGTCGCCCAGTTGGGCGAAGTGTTTCTTGCGCCCGGCGCCATACAGCGCCAGTACCTTGAGCTGCGGGGTGAAGTGCGCGGCCTCGTCCAGCCAGTTGGGAATCAGGCTGGTGGGCATTACCACCATGCAGGGGCGGTCCAGGCGCCCGGCGTTCTTCTCGCTGAGTATGTGCGCCAGGGTTTGCAGGGTCTTGCCCAGGCCCATGTCGTCGGCCAGGATGCCGCCCACTTCCAGCTGGCGCAGTGACTGCATCCAGCTCAGGCCTTCGAGCTGATAGGGGCGCAGGGTGGCGTTCAGGCCCTGGGGCGCCGGCGCCGAGTAGTCGCGGATGTCCCGCAGGCGCTGGGCGAAGGTGCGAATGTGTTCGCCGCCTTCCCATAGCAGTGGCAGGTCCTGCAACGGGTTGAGGCGGGTGGCGTCGGCGCTGCTCAAGCGCAGGGTGGTATCGCCGGGTTCTTGCAGATAGAACTCGCCCAGGGTTGCCAGTACCGGCTTCAGGCGGCCATAGGGCAGTGCCACTTGCAGCGGGCCATGCAGGGAGTTGGGCCGATGGGGAATGTTCACCAGGATCAGCTCGTCGTCGCGGCGCTTGGCCAGGCGCTCCGGATTGAGGATCTCGGTGTGTGAGCGCATCAGGTTGAGCAAAATCGGCAGCAGGCTCAGGCGCTCGCCGTTGACGATGATCCCCAGTTCCAGGTCGAACCAGTCGCGGCCCGGGGCCTCGTCGACACTGGCGTACCAGTCGTCCACTGCCGTCAGGTCGAAGCCGAAGCCCTCGTCGATCTGCAGCTCCCAGCCCTGGCTGCGCAGCTTAGGCAGTTCGTTGAGAGTGAAGGTCAGCCAGGCGCTGTCGTTGACCATCTCGAACAGCTCGCCGGCGCTTTCCGGGAGTGCCTTGCTCTGCCGGGTGGCGATCTTGAAGCCCAGGCCTCGCAATTGCTCGCGCCAGCCCTGTTCCAGCTCGGGCTGGCGCTTGATGCGCAGGCTCTGGTGTTCCTGGCGGATGATCACATCGGTGTTCTTCTGCCCGCTGGCGTACTCGCCCCTGTAGTTGAACGACAGTGCGGCGCGGTGCTGGATGTAGCGCTGCATCTTGCCGTTGCGCGGTTCGAAGGCGCTGAACTCGATGCTTGCCAGCCACAGCCGCGGCACTGGGCGCACGTCCTCCAGTAGTACCTGGGGCAGGGCGGCGGGGCGACGGCTGTCGAGGACTGCGGAGAGCTTTTCCAGCAGTTCGGCGTCCTGGGCTGCCGCCGGGTAGGCCAGGGTTTCCTCCACTTGCAGCAGCACCGCAGCGATGTGCTTGCAGTTGCTGCGTACTGGGCAGGTGCAGTGGGCGTCGATCAGCAGCAGGTTGCCCTTGCTCGATTCGCGCAGGGTGATGGTCTGCCGGTACACGGTGCCGCCGGAGCCTTCGCAACTGGCGGTGATAGCGCTGTCTCCGGCCGTGGCGATGCGCACGCGTTTTTCCAGGGCGTAGCGCCGGCCACGCTCCAAGGCTTGTTCCTTGAAGCGGTTGACCCAGGAGGAGGCCAGGGGTTTGGTCAGGGGCGGGGTCATAGGGACTTCGATCAGTCCGGAATTTCAGTTGGAGCGGGGCGCGGTGCCGGTGCGGTCAGCGAGGTGATCTTGATCAGCAGCGCCAGGTGGCCGTTGTCCAGGTAGTTGAGCTGGCCATTCTTGGTATGGCTCTGCTGTTTCAGGCGCTCGCTGCTGGTGACCAGGCCGTTGCTGTCGATCTGGTTGACCCAGAAGTCCGCGTCCACATCGGTGAAGCGCCCGAGCTTCAGGCTCAGGGTGCCTTCGATGGGGAACTGGCCGAACTGTTCCGGGCCATCGCTGAGGGCAACCTTTACCGGGGTTTCCCCCAGGGTCTGTTGCCAGGCCTTGTGCAACAGCACGCTGTAGCTGCCGCTGGCGCCGAGCTTTTCCACGATGCTGCCCAGGGCTGGGGTACGCAGGCTGTCCGGGCTCAGCCGTTGAGCGCCGGCGGCCCAGTCTTCGGGGGCTGCACGGCTGACGATCAGCGGCTCGGCGTTCTGCCGTACGAGGATCATTTCCACCTGGTACAGGTCATCGGCAAAGGCCGTTGGCGCGACCAGGGCCACGAGCAGGGTCAGGGAGCGGAACAGGCGCATGGGGCGTCCTTCAAGCAGATTTCGGGGTGAGGCGCTCAAACAGTGCCTCCAATGTATTAAAGCGCTCTTCCGGGCGCTCCATCGGCACCATGAACTTGAACAGGGTTGCGCCTTCGAATTTGTAGCGTTTGGGCTGGCCCTGGATCAGTTTGATCAAGGCCAGTGGATCTACCGGTGTATCTGCGGCGAACTCGATGCGGCCGCCTTGTGGGCCGCCGTCGACCTTCTTGATCCCCAGTTGCTCGGCCTGGAGTTTGAGCAGGGTCAGGCGGATCAGGTTCTTGGTCGGCTCCGGCAGCAGGCCGAAGCGGTCGATCATCTCCACTTGCAGGTCCTTCAGGCCGTCCTCGTCGGTGGCGGAAGCGATGCGCTTGTAGAGGATCAGGCGGGCGTGCACGTCTGGCAGGTAGTCCTCGGGAATCAGTGCCGGCAAGCGCAGGTTGATTTCCGGGCCGCCACCCAGTGGCTGGTCGAGGTTCGGTTGTTCGCCCTTGCGGATGGCCTTCACTGCGCGTTCGAGCATTTCCATGTAGAGGGTGAAGCCCACGGCCTGGATCTGCCCGCTCTGGCCGTCGCCCAGCAGTTCGCCAGCGCCACGGATCTCCAGGTCGTTGGTGGCCAGGACGAAGCCGGCGCCCAGGTCCTGGGTGTTGGCGATGGCCTCCAGGCGTTTTTCCGCGTCCGGGGTGATCTGCTGGCGCGGTGGCGTCAAGAGGTATGCGTAGGCCTGGTGGTGGCTGCGCCCGACTCGACCGCGCAACTGGTGCAACTGGGCCAGGCCGAACTTGTCGGCGCGCTCGATGATGATGGTGTTGGCGCTGGGCACGTCGATGCCGGTCTCGATGATGGTCGAGGCGATCAGTACGTTGAAGCGCTTGTGATAGAAGTCGCTCATCACTTGTTCGAGTTCGCGTTCGCGCATCTGCCCGTGGCCGATGCCGATCCGCGCCTCGGGTACCAGTTCGGCCAGGTCGGCGGCGCATTTCTCGATGGTCTTCACGTCGTTGTGCAGGTAGTACACCTGGCCGCCACGCAGCAGTTCGCGCAGCAGGGCCTCTTTGACCGTGCTCTTGTTCTGCTCCATGACGAAGGTGCGCACCGACAGGCGCCGGGCCGGCGGGGTGGCGATGATCGACAGATCGCGCATGCCCGAGACGGCCATGTTCAGGGTCCGCGGGATCGGCGTGGCGGTCAGGGTCAGGATGTCGACTTCGCTGCGCAGCGCCTTGAGCTGCTCTTTCTGGCGGACACCGAAACGGTGTTCTTCGTCGATGATCACCAGCCCCAGGTTCTTGATCTTCACATCGTCCTGCAACAGCTTGTGGGTGCCGATGACGATGTCGATCTTGCCTTCGGCGAGGTCCGCCACCGCAGCATTCACTTCCTTGGTGGACTTGAAGCGGCTCATCACTTCCACGGTCACCGGCCAGTCGGCGAAGCGGTCGCGGAAGCTGTTGTAGTGCTGCTGGGCGAGTAGGGTGGTGGGCACCAGGATCGCCACTTGCTTGCCGCCGTGGACTGCGATGAAGGCAGCGCGCATGGCCACTTCGGTCTTGCCGAAGCCCACGTCGCCGCATACCAGACGGTCCATGGGCTTGCCCGACAGCATGTCCTCGCGCACCGCTTCGATGGTGCTCTGCTGGTCCGGGGTTTCCTCGAAGGGGAAGCCGGCACTGAAGGTGGCGTAGTCGGCCTTCGGGTCAGCAAAGGCATAGCCTTCGCGGGCGGCGCGGCGGGCATAGATGTCCAGCAGTTCGGCAGCCACATCGCGCACCTGTTCGGCGGCCTTGCGCTTGGCCTTCTGCCAGGCTTCCGAGCCCAGGCGATGCAGGGGCGCGAGGGCGTCGTCGCTGCCGGTGTAGCGGGCGATCAGGTGCAGGTTGGCCACGGGCACATAAAGCTTGGCGCCCTCGGCGTATTCCAGGGTCAGGAACTCGGCGGCCTGGTTGTCGATTTCCAGGGTGGCCAGGCCCAGGTAGCGACCGACGCCATGGTCGATATGCACCACCGGCGCGCCTTCACGCAGCTCGGTGAGGTTCTTGATCACTGCATCGTTGTTGGCATCGGCGCGCTTTTCCCGGCGCCGACGCTGCATCACTCGCTGGCCGAACAACGGGCTTTCGGCCACCAGGGCCAGGGCCGGATCGTCCAGCACCAGGCCTTCGTCCAGCGGGGCGATGGTGATTGCCAGGCGTTCCTTGCTGGCGACGAAGTCCGGCCAGCTGTCGACGGTCTTGGGCCGCAGCTTGAGGCGCTCCAGCAGCTCCAGCAGCACTTCCCGGCGGCCGGCGGATTCGGCGGTGAACAGCACTCGCCCGGGGAACTCGTCGAGAAAGCCCGAAAGTGCTGCCAGCGGCTGGTTGGCCTTGGCTTCGATGGCCAGGTTCGGCAGCTCGTGGGCCGGGAAGCGTTCGCGGCCGACACCGGTTTCGATGTCCTGCTGGCTGGCCACCACTCGCGGCCAGTTCTTCAGCCGGGCGAAGCAGTCTTCCACTGGCAGGAACAGTTCGGCCGGGGGCAGGAGCGGGCGCGAAGGGTCGACGCGGCGCTCTTCATAGCGGTTGCGTACATCGTTCCAGAAGTTTTCCGCGGCCTGTTCGATGCCCGGCAGGGAAAACACCTGGGTGTCCTGGGGCAGGTAGTCGAACAGGGTCGAGGTCTCTTCGAAGAACAGCGGCAGGTAGTACTCGATACCGGCCGGGGTAATCCCGCTGCTCAGGTCCTGGAAGATCGGGCAGCGGCGGAAGTCCACATCGAAGCGTTCGCGAAAGCGCGCCTTGAAGCGGGTCACCGCTTCTTTCTGCAGCGGGAACTCCTTGGCCGGCAGCAGGCGCACCGAGTCGACCTTGTCGATGGAGCGCTGGTTCTCCGGATCGAAGGTGCGCAGGGTCTCGATTTCGTCGTCGAACAGGTCGATGCGATAGGGCAGCTTGCTGCCCATGGGAAACAGATCGATCAGTGCGCCGCGCACGGTGAATTCGCCGTGTTCGTAGACGGTGTCCACGTAGCGGTAACCACTGGCTTCCAGGCGGGTGCGCATCTGTTCCACATCGAGCTTCTGGCCGACGTCCAGCACCAGGCTGCTGCCCAGCAGGAACTGGGTGGGCGCCAGGCGGTGCAGGGCAGTGGTGATCGGCACCACCAGCACGCCATGTTCCAGCTCCGGCAGCCGATAGAGGCTGGCGATGCGCTGGGAAATGATGTCCTGGTGCGGCGAGAACAGGTCGTAGGGCAGGGTTTCCCAGTCAGGAAAATGCAGCACCGGCAGATCCGGGGCGAAGAAGCTCAGCTCCTGTTCCAGCCGGTCAGCGCTTTGGCTGTCGGCAGTCAGCAGGAGGGTGAAGCGCTTGGCAGCGCTGGCGGCTTCGGCGATGGCCAGGCTCAGGGCGGCACCGGGCAAGTTGCCCCAATGCTGTTTGCCGGCGGCGGCAGGGAGTAGCGGTAGACGCAGGACGGGCACGGACGGTCAAGCTCCAAGCGTTGCGACAAAGTCGGTAATTGTAACGGCCCCGGGCAGCCACTGTCAGTGGCTGATGCGTCTAATACGCTGGTTGGGGCAAATGTAGTGGCTATGACAACAAAATGCGCTTCTTGACCTGAAATGTAGTGCCGATTGCGGCTGGTGTTACGGAGGGTTACAGACAGGCTGGTGTGATGTCCAAAAAATTGACGCTGCTGGAAGCCGCGGTTTTACTGGTCTCCAGCACAGTGGTGTTTTTTTGCAAGGGCTTTTTGTTACGTTCCGCACGACAGGCGCGCATTGCTACGACAGGAACTGGGCGGCATAATGTAGCCCCTTTTTTCTGCCCCTACATGTGGAAGGTTCCCGTGACTCAGAAGCCCGACCAGTGTCTTGGTGAATGGATCGACCGTGAAGCACTCGCAGAAGCGATGATTCCGCTTATCGGTCAGCTCTACCGCAATAACAACGTGGTGAGCTCGATCTATGGCCGCAGCCTGATCAACCAGTCTGTCATCGCGATTCTCAAAGCTCACCGCTTTGCTCGCCACCGTTCCTCCGACGATAGCGAACTCTCCGTCCACGAAACATTCCCTCTGCTTAAAGCCATGAGCGAGCTCAAGCTCGGCGCGGCATCGGTAGACCTGGGCAAGTTGGCGTTCAAATTCCGTAACGAAGGCAATGGCCGCAGCGCCGAGCAGTTCGTTCGCGAAGAAATGGCTGATGTGGTTGGCCAGCAAAATGCTTCGGCCCGCAAAGGCACTGACGTAGTCCTGTACGGCTTCGGTCGTATCGGCCGTCTGCTGGCGCGCATCCTGATCGAAAAAACCGGTGGTGGCGACGGCCTGCGTCTGCGCGCCATCGTGGTGCGCAAGGGCGCCGAAAACGACCTGACCAAGCGCGCCAGCCTGCTGCGTCGCGACTCGGTGCACGGTTCGTTCAACGGCACCATCACCATCGACGAAGAAAACAACACCATCACCGCCAACGGTAACCTGATCCAGGTCATCTACGCGAAGAACCCGACCGAAGTGGACTACACCCAGTACGGCATCAAGGACGCTCTGCTGGTGGACAACACCGGTGTATGGCGTGACGCCGACGGTCTGGGCCAGCACCTGGCCTGCCCGGGTATCGATCGCGTTGTTCTGACCGCGCCAGGCAAAGGCAAGCTGAAGAACATCGTTCACGGTATCAACCACAACGAAATCACCGCTGACGACAAGATCGTGTCCGCCGCTTCCTGCACCACCAACGCCATCGTGCCGGTGCTGAAGGCTGTGAATGACAAGTTCGGCATCATCAACGGTCACGTCGAAACCGTTCACTCGTACACCAACGACCAGAACCTGATCGACAACTTCCACAAGGGCGATCGCCGTGGCCGTAGCGCCGCGCTGAACATGGTGATCACCGAGACCGGTGCTGCTACTGCTGCTGCCAAGGCCCTGCCTGAGCTGGCCGGCAAGCTGACCGGTAACGCGATCCGCGTTCCGACGCCAAACGTGTCGATGGCCATTCTCAACCTGAACCTCGAGAAAGCCGCCACCCGTGAAGAGATGAACGAGTACCTGCGCTACATGGCGCTGCACTCCGACCTGCACAAGCAGATCGACTTCGTCAACTCGCAGGAAGTGGTGTCCACCGACTTCGTGGGCTCGCGTCACGCCGGTGTGGTCGACGCTGAAGCGACCATCGTCCAGGACAACCGCGTTGTTCTGTACGTCTGGTACGACAACGAGTTCGGTTACAGCTGCCAGGTAGTGCGCGTGATGGAAGACATGGCCGGGGTCAACCCGCCAGCGTTCCCACGCTAAGCGACTGCTGAAATGAAAACGCCCCGACTTGTCGGGGCGTTTTTGTTTGTGGCTTGCGCCGGCAAGCCAGGTCGGCGCAACCGTAGGAGCTGGCTTGCCAGCGAAGCTTTTGTCTCAGGCGCCGCGCGCTGTTGCCGCTTGCGCGGTACGCAGTTCGTGGCGATTACCGCGGAACAGCACCAGGGTAGCCACCAGCCCCAGCACCGCCGCGCCACTGAGCCAGATGCCCGGTGCCGCCTGGTTGCCCAGGACGTGGATCAGGTAGGTACAGGCCGCCGGGGTAAAGCCGCCGAAGGTGGCAGTCGCCAGGCTGTAGGCCAGGGAGAAACCCGTGGTGCGCACTTCCACCGGCATGATTTCAGTCAGGGCCACCACCATCGCGCCGTTGTACGAGCCATAGAGGAAAGACAGCCACAGCTCGACGATCAGCAGGTGGCTGAAGCTGGGGTTGGCCACCAGCCAGGACAATGCCGGATAAGCCGTGAAGATCGCCAGGATGGTCGCCCCCAGCAGCAGCGGCTTGCGGCCGATCTTGTCCGACAGCGACCCCATGACCGGCAGCCAGAAGAAGTTCGACAGGCCGATGCACACGGTTACCAGCAGGGCGTCGAAGTCCGACAGGTGCAGTTCGGCCTTGCCGAAGGTCGGGGTGTAGGCGGTGATCAGGTAGAAGGAGACGGTGGTCATCACCACCAGAGCCATGCCAGCGATGACGATGCCGAAGTTCTGGCCGATGGAACGGACGATTTCCTGCAGCGAAGGGCGATGCTTGCGGGCCTGGAACTCAGGGGTCTCTTCCAGGGAGCGACGGATCATGAAGATCGCCGGAACAATCATGCAGCCCACCAGGAACGGCACGCGCCAGCCCCAGTCACCCATTTGCTCGGGGCTCAGCCAGTGGTTCAGGCCTACGCCCAGCAGGCCGGCGAAGACCACTGCGGCCTGTTGGCTGGCCGACTGCCAGCTGACGAAGAAGCCCTTGCGGCCCGGCGTGGAGATTTCGGCCAGGTACACCGACACCCCGCCCAGCTCGACGCCGGCGGAAAAGCCCTGCAGCAGGCGACCCAGCAGCACCAGCAAGGGCGCGGCGACGCCAAGGGTGGCGTAGCCCGGCACGCAGGCAATCAGCACGGTGCCCGCGGCCATCAGTGCCAGGGTAATGATCAGGCCTTGGCGACGGCCGTGACGGTCAATGTAGGCACCGAGGAAAATCGCTCCCAGGGGGCGCATCAGGAAGCCCGCGCCAAAGGTCGCCAGGGACAGCATCAACGAGGCGAAGGCGCTATCCGCAGGAAAGAAGGTCTTGGCAATCGCCGTGGCGTAGAAGCCGTAGACCATGAAGTCGAACATCTCGAGAAAGTTGCCGCTGACAACGCGAAAGATCGCCTTGCCTTTGCCCGTGGTCGTGGACATTTTTTTCACTCACTTTGGCTGTCTTGTTAGCAATCCCTGGTCGTTATGCGTCCCTTACTGCAAAGTCGGGGCTCGAGGCTGCGCGCTGAACAGTTTTGTAACGATATGTGTATGAAAGCCATCCGGCAACAAAAACTCTTGGGGTGGCAGGGCGGCTCTAGATCAAGGTTCTGCCCGTAGCCAAGGCGGTGGGACGCCGGGCAGGCGGCCTCCGTCTGTCGCATAATGGCCATTTGCACTGCCAGCTGGCCCAGCAGGGCGGTTGATCGGGAGGAACGCCTTGTCGGGTAAGCAACGATCGCGATGGAGCGCTTTGTACGCCGCGCTGGTGCTGTTGGCCGGTTGTGGCGGCGAGCGCCTGGAAAGCCTCTCCGGGCCGACCATGGGCAGCACCTGGTCGGTGCAGTATGTGCGTCACGCCCAGGGGCCGGCGCCGTCCCTGGTACAGGCTGAGGTCGAGGGGATTCTGGCCGAGGTCGACGGGCAGATGTCCACCTATCGCAGCGATTCGGACATCGAGCGTTTCAACGCCTTGCCCGCTGATAGCTGCCAGCCGATGCCGGAGCCGGTGTTGCAACTGGTGCGAGTGGGTGAGCAGTTGTCCCGGGACAGCGACGGCGCCTTCGACCTGACGGTGGAACCGCTGCTGGATCTCTGGGGTTTTGGCCCTCAGGGGCGCGAGGAAAAGGTTCCCGGCGCGTCAGCCCTGGCTGAGGTGCGGCAGCGGGTAGGGCACGCTCACCTGCGTATCGAAGGGCAGGAGCTGTGCAAGGATGCGCCGGTGGAGGTGGATTTCAACAGCATCGCCGCCGGTTATGCGGTGGACCGCATCGCTGCCCGGCTCACGCAACTGGGGATCGACAGCTTCCTTGCCGAAGCCACCGGTGAGCTCAAGGCCGTGGGTCGCAAGCCCGACGGCTCACCATGGCGGATAGCGCTGGAAGAGCCGCGTGATGACCAGCAGGTAGCCCAGCGGGTGATCGCCCTGGATGGTTTTGGCGTTTCCACTTCCGGCGACTACCGTAATTACTTCGAGCAGGACGGCCGGCGTTACTCCCATACCTTCGATGCCCGGCTCGGCCAACCCATCGCCCACCCGTTGGCCTCGGTAACGGTGATTCATCCTTCGGCGTTGATGGCCGATGGCCTGTCGACGCTGTTGCTGATACTCGGCCCGGAGGCGGGCTGGGACTATGCGGAAAAACACGGCATCGCCGGATTTTTTGTGATGCGCAGCGCTACAGGTTTCGTCACACGCAGCAACCCGGCTTTCGATGCGCTGCTGGCCGGGCAAAAACAATAACCTGGTGCGCTGTTGCGCAGCCTGTAGTGCAGGCAAAAGTAGCCTACGACGCGACCAAGGGTTAATGTGCGCGGCGTTGACGCTTCTATAGACTGTGCCCGGGTTCGTAACCGAGCCAAATTGATCCTTCATGCCGCTGGCCGCGGCATGATTTAGCCGGAGACGCCAGAAGGGTGTCTCGGCCTGTTCTGAGGAGTACGCATGGCTGTCTACAACTACGACGTAGTGGTGCTGGGCTCAGGCCCCGCTGGAGAAGGTGCGGCGATGAACGCCGCGAAAGCAGGACGCAAAGTGGCGATGGTCGATAGCCGTCGCCAGGTCGGCGGCAACTGCACCCACCTGGGTACCATCCCGTCCAAGGCCCTGCGTCACTCGGTCCGGCAGATCATGCAGTTCAACACCAACCCGATGTTCCGGGCCATTGGCGAGCCGCGCTGGTTCTCCTTCCCGGACGTGCTCAAGAGCGCCGAGAAGGTCATCTCCAAGCAAGTGGCCTCGCGTACTGGCTACTACGCCCGCAACCGGGTCGACGTGTTCTTCGGCACTGGCAGCTTCGCCGACGAGCAGACCGTGGAAGTGGTCTGCGCCAACGGCGTGGTGGAAAAGCTGGTAGCCAAGCACATCATCATCGCCACCGGTTCGCGCCCCTATCGCCCCGCGGATATCGATTTCAGCCACCCGCGTATCTACGATAGCGACACCATCCTCAGCCTCGGCCACACCCCGCGCAAACTCATCGTCTACGGCGCCGGGGTCATCGGTTGCGAATACGCCTCGATCTTCAGTGGCCTGGGGGTTTTGGTGGAGCTGGTGGACAACCGCGGCCAGTTGCTGAGCTTCCTGGATTCGGAAATCTCCCAGGCCCTGAGCTACCACTTCAGCAACAACAACATCACCGTGCGCCACAACGAGGAATACGACCGCGTTGAAGGTGTGGACAACGGCGTGATCCTGCACCTCAAGTCCGGCAAGAAGATCAAGGCCGACGCCTTGCTCTGGTGCAACGGCCGTACCGGCAACACCGACAAGCTGGGCATGGAGAACATCGGGGTCAAGGTCAACAGCCGCGGCCAGATCGAAGTCGACGAGAACTACCGCACCTGCGTGCCGAACATCTACGGGGCCGGTGACGTGATCGGCTGGCCGAGCCTGGCCAGTGCCGCCCACGACCAGGGTCGTTCCGCGGCCGGCAGCATTGTCGACAACGGCAGCTGGCGCTTCGTCAACGACGTGCCGACCGGGATCTACACCATTCCCGAGATCAGCTCCATCGGCAAGAACGAGCAGGAACTGACCCAGGCCAAGGTGCCTTACGAGGTGGGCAAGGCGTTCTTCAAGGGCATGGCCCGTGCGCAGATCGCCGGCGAGCCTCAAGGCATGCTGAAGATCCTGTTCCACCGGGAAACCCTGGAAGTCCTCGGCGTCCATTGCTTCGGCTACCAGGCTTCGGAGATCGTGCACATCGGCCAGGCGATCATGAGCCAGCCGGGCGAGCTCAACACCCTGAAGTACTTCGTCAACACCACCTTCAACTACCCGACCATGGCCGAAGCCTATCGGGTAGCGGCATACGATGGCCTCAACCGGCTTTTTTGAGCGGCTCCGGCCGGTGGCCTGAGCCGGCCGGGGAGACCGATTTCAGCGATTCTCGAGGGTGGCGCTGGCCAAACCGGGAAAGTCTGTAATCAGGCTATCTACGCCGAAGTCGGCGAGCCTGCGCATCAGCGCAGGCTCGTTGACCGTCCATACCGACACATGCAAGCCCTGACGCTGCGCCCGTTGCAGACGCTCTGGGGTGCACAGCGTCCAGTTCAACGCCAGAATCTCGCAGCCATAGCTCTGGGCGACCTTCAATGGGTCGAGCCAGGCGTATTCGGCTACCAGTCCGCGGGACAGGTCCGGGGTCAGCTCCACGGCGGCCTTCAATACTTCCCGAGAACTTGAGGTCACGGTGACCTTGTCCAGCAGGCCGAAACGCTGGGCCATTTCGCGAATCGCCAGCACTGTGGTGGCGGCGCGAGTGCGCGAGGCGCTCTTGACCTCCAGCTGCCAGTGCTCGAAGTCGCATTTCTCGAACAGCTCTTCCAGGCGCGGAATGGGGCAGGGGTTGACCCAGCCCGGGCCGCCCTTGCGCGCGTCGTAGGTCACCAGCTCGGCGGCGGAATGCTCCACCACTTTGCCGCGCCGGTCTGTGGTGCGCTTGAGGGTCGGGTCGTGGATCACCATCAACTCGCCGTCCATGGACAGGTGCAAGTCGAGCTCGCAACGACGCACGCCGTGCTTGAGGCACTCCTGAAAGCTGGTCAGGGTATTTTCCGGTGCTTCGCCTTTAGCGCCGCGATGGCCATAGATCAGGGTCACAATTGCTCCTTCACGGATGTTGTTCCTTAAGAGAGGGTCGGGCGTATTGCTCAGCCGGCGGCGGGGTCGCTCTGCTCCCGGGCCTGGCGGCGTTGCTGGGCCTGTTTCTGCAGGATATAGCGCGCCAGCAGCTGGCGTTGGGCATCGGTCAATGCTTCGAACTCGGTGCCGATCTCGAAGGTGCCAAAGCTCTGGGGCTCGCAGTGGGTGACCTTGGCCCGCAGCAGCAGGCCCAGGGCCTGCGGCATCAGCAACAGCTTCACCGCCAGGTGGCTGCCGGTTGGGTAGCACTGGTGATGGCTGAATTCGATGCCGCCCTCGGACAGAATGACCCGCTGCGGCTCGCCGAACTTGCCGAACACCGTTTGCGCCACCACCTGGCTGAGCAGGTCGATGCGTTTGTTCATGGCCTTGAGGTAGCTGGCCAGGGTGCGATCGCGCTCGCTGACCTGGCGCAGCAGATGCTGGGATTCGAATTCACTCAGGTGCAGTTCACTGAGCAGATTGAACAGTGGGGACTCATCCTGCAACACTTCCTTGCTCGCCGCGTCGAGGGCGGACAAGGGGCTAATTTCCAGTGCGATCGTGTCCTCGATACGGTAGTATTCGCGGCGATCTTCTTCATCTAATGTCGACATGGCGAACCCATGGTAGAGGCAGTGATCTGAGTGTAAAGCTGCTTACCAGGCCCCGCCACAAGGACGTCTTCTTTTCCTCTGCACAAGCCCCGACATGTTCAGACCTCTGTTTGCTTTTATCGGCACGCGTTACACCCGTGCAAAGCGTCGCAATCATTTTGTGTCATTCATTTCCCTGACTTCGATGATCGGACTCGCCCTTGGCGTGATCGTGATGATCGTGGTGCTGTCGGTGATGAACGGCTTCGATCATGAGATGCGCACCCGCGTGCTGGGCATGGTGCCCCACGCCACCATCGAATCCGGCGAACCCATCAGCGACTGGCAAAGCCTGGCCGACAAGGTCAAGCAGAACCCCAAAGTGCTGGCGGTGGCGCCGTTCACCCAGATGCAGGGCCTGTTGACCAACAACGGCCAGGTGCAGAAGGTGCTGCTCAATGCCATCGACCCTGAGCAGGAGCGGCAGGTGTCGATCATCGACCACTTCATGCAGCAGGGGCAGTTGGACGCGCTGGCGCCCGGTAGCTTCGGCATTGTCATTGGTGACAAGGCGGCAACCAAGCTGGGTGTCGGCCTGGGAGACAAGCTGACCTTCGTCGCCCCGGAAGTCACGGTGACCCCGGCCGGGATGTTCCCACGGATGAAACGTTTTACCGTGGTGGGCATCTTCCATGTCGGCGCCGGCGAGATCGACGGCTACCTGGGCCTGACCAACCTCCAGGACCTGGGTCGCCTGCACCGCTGGAAGGCGGATCAGGTACAAGGCCTGCGGCTGAAGTTCGACGACCTGTTCCAGGCCCCGCGCACCGCCTGGGAAATCGCCCAGCAGCTGGGTGAGAACCACTATTACGCCCGCGACTGGACCCGTACCCACGGCAACCTGTACCAGGCCATCCGCATGGAAAAAGCCATGATCGGCCTGTTGCTGCTGCTGATTGTCGCGGTGGCCGCGTTCAACATCATCTCGACCCTGGTGATGGTGGTGAACGACAAGAAGGGCGATATCGCCATTCTCCGCACCCTGGGAGCGACGCCGGGGACCATCATGGCGATCTTCATGGTCCAGGGCACGGTGATCGGCGTGGTCGGCACCCTGATCGGTGCTGTGCTGGGGATGCTGGCGGCGCTGAATGTGAGTGCCGCGATTTCCGCCCTTGAAGGCCTGATCGGCCACAAATTCCTGAATGCCGACGTGTATTTCATCGACTACCTGCCGTCGCAACTGATGGCCGAGGATGTATTGATGGTCTGCGGCGCGGCATTGGTCCTGAGTTTCCTCGCCACCCTGTATCCAGCCTGGCGTGCGGCGCGCACCCAGCCTGCGGAGGCGCTACGTTATGAGTGAGTTGGGCATGAGTGAAAAAGCAATCCTGAGCTGCCGCGACCTGGGCAAGTCCTATGAGGAAGGCCCGGAATCGGTAGTGGTCCTGTCTGGCCTGCAACTGGAGCTGCACCCGGGTGAGCGAGTGGCCATCGTCGGCACTTCCGGCTCGGGCAAGAGTACCTTGCTCAACCTGCTGGGCGGCCTGGATACGCCATCCAAGGGCAGCGTCTGGCTGGCGGGCGAGGAGCTTTCGGCGCTGGGCGAGAAGGCCCGCGGCCAGTTGCGCAACCGTGCCCTGGGCTTCGTCTACCAGTTCCACCACCTGCTGCCGGAGTTCACCGCGCTGGAGAACGTCTGCATGCCGCTGCTCATTGGCCGCACGCCGATCCCGGAAGCCCGTCAGCGTGCCACCGCGCTGCTGGAGCGGGTCGGGCTCGGCCATCGGCTGGAGCACAAACCGGCCGAGCTGTCCGGTGGCGAGCGCCAGCGGGTGGCCATTGCCCGGGCGCTGGTGAACAAGCCGGGGCTGGTGATGCTCGATGAGCCCACCGGCAACCTCGACTCGCACACGGCCCAGGGAATTCAGGACCTGATGCTGGAGCTCAGTACCTCGATGCGCACCGCCTTCCTGGTGGTGACCCACGACATGAACCTGGCTCGACAGATGGACCGCGTACTGCACCTGCAGGAAGGTCACCTGGTCGCCATCTGATGCGCCCGCACACGGCGTCGGCGGCTGGGCTGTCGATGCCGGGTCATTAATCTTTCCAGGGTGCCTTGCCCATGTTCAGACCTTTATCGATCTTTATCGGCACGCGCTACACCCGCGCCAAGCGGCGCAATCGTTTTGTCTCGTTCATTTCCATGACCTCGATGATCGGCCTCGCCCTGGGCGTGTTGGCGATGATCGTGGTGCTGTCGGTGATGAACGGCTTCCAGCGGGAAATGAGCTCGCGCATCCTCGGCATGGTGCCCCACGCCACTATCGTTGGGGTCAAGCCCATCGATGACTGGCAGCCGGTGGCCGCGGCGGCCCTGAAGAATCCGGAAGTCACCGCCGCGGTGCCCTTTACCGAGATGGAGGGCATGCTCTCCTACAAGGGGGCGATGCAGCCGATCCAGATCAGCGGCATCGATCCGGCCCAGGAAGGCAAGGTGTCCATCGTTGCCCAGCATATTGTCCAGGGCAGCCTGCAAGACCTGAAACCTGGCGAGTTCGGCGTGGTGATCGGCGAGATCACGGCCCGGCGCTTTCGTCTGAACGTCGGCGACAAGCTGACCCTGATCGTGCCTGAAGTGAGCACCGCACCGGGGGGGATCACCCCGCGCATGCAACGCCTCAACGTGGTTGGGGTGTTCAAGGTGGGGGCCGAGCTGGATGGCTCCATGGGCCTGATTCATGTGGCCGATGCTGCAGAAATGCAGCACTGGCAGCCGAACCAGGTGCAGAGCGTGCGCCTGGCGGTCAAGGACCTGTATGCCGCGCCAAAGGTCTCGGCGGATATCGCCAAGGGCCTGGGGGCGGACTTCCGCGCCGATGACTGGACCCACACCCAGGGCAGCCTGTTCAGTGCGATGAAGATGGAAAAGACCATGATCGGCCTGTTGCTGCTGATGATCGTGGCGGTGGCGGCATTCAACATCATCGCCACCTTGATCATGGTGGTGAATGACAAGGGGGCGGACATCGCGATCCTGCGCACCATCGGCGCCACACCACGGCAGATCATGGCGATCTTCATGGTCCAGGGGACGGTGATCGGTATCGTCGGCACCCTGATCGGTGGGGTGCTGGGGGTAATCGCGGCACTGAACGTGAGTGAGCTGGTGGGCTGGCTGGAAAGAATCAGCGGCCAGCAGATCTTCAGTTCCGATGTGTATTTCGTCAGTAACCTGCCTTCTGAACTGCAGGGCGGCGACGTGGTGCTGATCTGTGGTGCCGGCTTCGTTCTGAGCTTCCTGGCGACCGTGTATCCGGCCTGGCGCGCGTCCAAGGTCGAGCCGGCCCACGCTTTGCGCTACTCCTGAGACCCGCCTTCGCCTTCGCCGGCTCCTGTCCGATTGGTGCAGGAGCCGGCTGGCCGGCGAATAGTCCCTCAATCCTGCCTTGGCAACTCGATCACGAAACGGGTCCAGCCCGCCGCCGATTCGCATCGGATCTGCCCGCCGTGGGCACGAATGATCGACTGAGTGATCGCCAGCCCCAACCCCGCATGTTCACTGCTGCCTTCGCGCCGCGCCGGGTCGGCCCGGTAGAAACGGTCGAACAGGCGCGGCAGTACATCCTTGGCGATCCCTTCGCCGGTATTCTCGATGCTCAGGTTCAGGTGCCCGGCACTTTCGTTGATGCGCACCTTGACCGCGCCCCCGGCCGGCGTGAAGCGCAGGGCATTGTCCAGCAGGTTGGACAACGCCCGGCGCAGCATGCTGCGGTCCCCGGCAAAGCCGGCCTGGCCTTCACGGGTCAGTTCGATCTGTGCGTCTTCGGCCAGGGGGCCATAGAACTCCAGCAGCATGTCGGTTTCCTGGGCCAGCTCCAGCGCTTCGCGCCTGGGTGTAAGCAAGCCGTGGTCGGCCTTGGCCAGGTACAGCATGTCGTTGACCAGTTGCGCCATCCATTGCAGCTCCTCCAGGTTGCTGTGCAGGGCTTCGCGATAGTCCTCCAGCGGCCGGGGGCGGGTCAGGGTGACCTGGGTGTGGGTCAGCAGGTTCGACAGAGGGGTGCGCAGTTCATGGGCGATGTCGGCGGAAAATGCCGACAGGCGCTGAAACGACTCTTCAAGACGGCCCAACATGGCGTTGAAGCTGCTGGCCAATTCCGCCAGCTCGGCGGGCATCTGTTCCTGGGGCAGGCGCTGGGTCAGGGAACTGGCGGAGACCCCGGCGGCCACCGCGCCCATGCGCCGCAACGGGCGCAGGCCACTGCGGGCGGCCCAGGCGCCGAGCAGGGCAGTGGCCAGGGCCGAGAGGCCCACGGTGAGCCAGATCAGGTGTTGCATGCGCTGCAGAAAGTGCTGGTGATGGGTGATGTCGAGGATCAGGGTCAATTGCGGCGAGGCCGCCTGGGCGGGGTTCAGCGCTGCTGTGTAGAACCGGTAGGCGGTGCCGGCCTGCTCCAGGCTGCGCAGGCCGGCACCGCCAGGCAGAGAGGCGGGCAGGCCGGGGGCGCTGTCGAACCAGAGCTGGCCATTGACGTCGCCGACTCGTAGCTGCAGGTCCGGCTGGTGGCTCAGTTCGTCCTGCAGCCTGGCCTGGCGCGGGGGGAAGTCCCCGGCCTCGTTGACATCCTGCAAGGCGCTGCGCAGGGCCAGCAGCTTGCCGTCCAGCAGTTGCTGATCCAGTTCGATGAAATGGGCTTCGCTGGCGCGGCTGAACAACACCCCCGCCAACAATGAGACCACTGCTGTGCAGGCGGCGAACAGCAGCGCCAGGCGCCCGCTCAGGGACAGGCGGCGCATCAGGCCTGGCGCTCTTCGAGCACGTAGCCCATGCCGCGTACGGTATGGATCAGTTTGTTCGGGAAATCGTCGTCGATCTTCAGGCGCAGGCGGCGGATGGCTACTTCGATGACGTTGGTATCGCTGTCGAAATTCATGTCCCAGACCTGGGAGGCAATCAGCGACTTGGGCAGGACTTCGCCCTGGCGCCGCAGGAGCATTTCCAGCAGGGCGAATTCCTTGGCGGTCAGGTCGATGCGCTGGCTGCCGCGTTCTACCCGGCGGCGGATCAGGTCCAGGCGCAGGTCTGCCAGTTGCAGGCTGGTTTCCTGGGCCACGGCGCTGCCCCGGCGCAGTAGGCTGCGGACCCGGGCCAGCAGTTCGGAGAAGGCAAAAGGCTTGACCAGGTAGTCGTCGGCCCCCAGTTCCAGGCCGTGCACCCGGTCTTGCACGGCATCCCGGGCGGTGAGGAACAGTACCGGCACTTCCAGCCCGGCGCTGCGCACCGCCTGGAGGATCTGCCAGCCGTCGCGACCCGGCAGCATCACGTCGAGAATCAGCAGAGCGTAGTCACCGGTCAGGGCCAGGTGCTGGCCGGTGCTGCCGTCGGCCACCAGTTCGGCGTTGAAGCCAGCCTCGCTCAGGCCCTGGCGCAGGTAGTGGCCGGTTTTGGGTTGGTCTTCGACGATCAGCAGTTTCATGGTGGGACTCGTGGCGGTTGGAACCCGGGCTTTATACCGTGCAGCAGGCCAGGGCGGTGCAAGCTGACAAAGTTGTAATCTGCATGTCAGCTGGCTGGCAGCGGCAGGGCTCTAGAGTGTGCCACAGGCTGAATCCCGATCTTGTTGGAGTCTGATGATGAGTATGCAAAACCTGTTGTGGCGAAGCCGGTCGATCCTGGGGGGCTGCCTGATGCTGTTGAGCGCACCGCTCTGGGCCTCGCCGGCCGGCTCCTACGATTTTGGCCAGCCGGCGCCTGCGGCCAAGGCCACTCGCAGTGTCGAGGTGGTGATGGGGGACATGTCGTTCAATCCCAAGGCCCTGGAGATCAAGGCCGGCGAGACGGTGCGATTCGTGCTGATCAACAAGGGGCAGTTGCTGCACGAGTTCAATCTGGGCAACGCGGCCATGCATGCCGAGCACCAGCAGGAAATGCTCAAGATGCAGCAGAGCGGCATGCTCACCCCGACCGGCATGAAGGCGATGGATCATGGAGCCATGGGCCACGGCTCGATGGCAGGCATGGACCATGGCATGCAGCATGACGATCCCAACAGCGTGCTGGTGGAGCCGGGCAAGCAGGCGGAACTGACCTGGACCTTCAGCAAGAGCGGCAACCTGGAGTTCGCCTGCAACATTCCCGGGCACTACCAGGCCGGGATGGTGGGCAAGCTGACGGTCACCCCATAGGCATCCGGGGCTCAAAGGCGGGAGCAAAGGCTGATAGAATCCGCTGATTCTTCAGTCAGGTTTCCGCCATGCATCCCGCAGCCGAACATTCGCCGCTGGGCAAGTCCAGTGAATACGTCTCCACTTACACCCCGTCCTTGCTGTTCCCGATTCCCCGGGCGGCAAAATGGGCCGAGCTGGGCTTGAGTGCCGATACCCTTCCTTATAAGGGTGTGGACTACTGGAACTGCTTTGAGTTGTCCTGGCTGCTGCCGTCGGGCAAGCCGGTAGTGGCTATCGGTGAGTTCAGCATTCCCGCCGATTCGCCGAACATCATCGAATCCAAGTCGTTCAAGCTGTACCTCAATTCGCTGAACCAGACGCCGTTCGATGATCGGGCGACCCTTGAGGCCACCTTGCGCACTGATCTGTCGGCCGCTGCCGGCAAGCCGGTAGGCGTGCGGATCCGCAGCCTGCAGGAGGTCGAGGCCGAAGGCGTGGTGGCGCTGCCTGGGGTGTGCATCGATGATCTGGATATCAGTGTCGACAGCTATGAGCACCCGCGCCCCGAACTGCTGCGCTGCGATGCTTCGCGCGTGGTGGAGGAGAGCGTGCACAGTCATCTGCTCAAGTCCAACTGCCCGGTAACCAGCCAGCCGGACTGGGGCAGCGTGGTGGTGCAATACCGGGGCGCGGCTCTGGATCACGCCAGCCTGCTGGCCTATCTGGTGAGCTTCCGCCAGCACTCGGACTTTCATGAACAGTGCGTGGAGCGGATCTTTCTCGACCTGCAACGCTTGCTCAAGCCGGAGAGACTCACCGTGTACGCGCGTTATGTGCGCCGCGGTGGGCTGGATATCAACCCTTACCGCAGTACCGAAACCGCGGATTTCGCCAATCACCGGTTGGTACGCCAGTAAAAGCAAAGCCCCGCTCCGAGAGCGGGGCTTTTGCTTTGTGGGGTTGGCTACCGGGGGGGCTCAGATGCCGATGTTGCCCAGGGTCTGGACGATATTGCGCAGGGTTCCGGCAATCGCCGGGTGTTCCAGTTCGAAGCGTTCCACGGCCAGGTTGACGCCGTCGGCGAGGCTGGCGTCCTGGGTGCCGGTCTCCAGTTTGAGTTGCAGTTCGATCTGCTGCATCAGCTCTTGCAGATTGTTGCGCTCGGCTTCGGAAAGCGGTGGGTTCTGTTCCAATTGCTCGCGCAGGGTGTCGAGTTGTTCTTGCAGTTCGCGGGCAGGCATGGCGTTCTCCCTTTATTGATAGGCACAGGGATGGACCGCGCTGTCGAGCCAAAGGTCCATGCCCACGGCTTAGAGTAATCCACTCCCAGGCGCTGTGCATGATCCTGATCAACAGGCTTATGTCAGGGTTTTTCACCCTTGAGCCGGCGCAGTTCAATGTCCGCCAGGCAGGTGTTCAACTCCCCCAGATGGTCGATGACCGAATGCACCCCCAGGCCGAAGAGCTGCACCGTGGCCTTGCCACGCTTGAATTCCCGTTCCTGCTGGTTCAGGGCCTGCCATTCGCTGGGGGTCATGCCGCACAGGGAGCCGCAAGAGGCCAGGCCGATGGTCCAGAGGCCGGCATTGAGGCCCGACTGCAGCAGTTGGGGTTCGCCGCTGACCAGGACACAGCCGTCGATGCCTTTGACGTTGAGCGCCATCAGCGCCTGCCAGCAGGCATCGGGTGCGGGCCAGGGGGCGGGGGAGTGAGGTGCCGGCGTGATCCAGTCCGGCAGGACGGCAGCCAATTGGCGGCTACTGGCGGGGAGCAGCTGCTCCAGCCAGGCGCAGGGGATGCCTTGCTGATGCAGGCGCCGCAGCGTTTCCAGTGCGCCAGGTGTGGCTTGGGCTTGCTCCGGATCAGGTTTGTCCGTGGCTTGCTGGCGCATCCGCGCGCCGAAATCCACCAGGCAGCCACTGAGGCCGAAGAGTACGGCAGTCAATGGGCGGGCGGGTTGCACTGAGGCGTCGGCGTGGGGCATGTCAGCGTCCTTGAAATACCCTTGGAGGCTAGCGGCAGAACATGACATGCAGGTGACAGTACGGTGAATGGCAGCAAGGTTGGCTGAACCCCGGCTGAAGACGGTTTGCGGTGATGCTGCCTAAACCGGCATATCCGCTTTATACTCCTGAACTTATCCTCAGGGCATAGCCCCACGAGAGAACAATCGAAGGAGTTTCCTGCTATGCGCTGGAGCCGTTATCTAGTTCCACTATGTATGAGTGCCGGTGTGACGCTGGCTCCCCTGGTTGCCCAGGCGGCCGAAGATGATCCATGGGAAAGCATCAACCGTCCCATCTTTACCTTCAACGATACGCTGGATACTTATGCCCTGAAGCCTCTGGCGCAAGGCTATCAGGCCGTCACTCCGCAGTTTCTGGAAGATGGCATCCACAACATGTTTCGCAACATCGGTGATGTCGGCAACCTCGCCAATGACATCCTCCAGGCCAAACCTGGTGCTGTCGGTGTCGACACTGCGCGACTGTTGATGAACACCACCCTGGGCCTGGCGGGCTTCTTTGATGTCGGTACCAAGATGGGCCTGCAGCGCAATGACGAAGACTTCGGCCAGACCCTCGGTCATTGGGGCGTGGGCAGCGGTCCCTACGTGATGCTGCCGTTGCTGGGGCCAAGCACCCTGCGTGATGCGCCGGCCAAGTATGTCGACAGCTACACCGAACCCTACCGCTACATGAATGACATCCCCGCGCGCAACATCACCATGGGTGTGGATGTCGTCGATACCCGTGCCAGCCTGCTCTCGGCGGACAAGCTGATTCGCGGTGACAAATACACCTTCATTCGCAATGCCTACCTGCAGAATCGCGAATTCAAGATCAAGGACGGCAAGGTCGAAGACGACTTCTAGGCTCGACTGTCCTGCACAAACTGAAAAGGCGGCCTGATGGCCGCCTTTTTCATGGGGTGGAATCTTTACTTCATTTTAAGGATTGTAAGTCCAAGTTTCTGGCCGCCACCTTCTTGTGGGTTGACCCATACCACTTCTGTCTCTGCTTCCAGCCCCCTGAGGGCTGCGTGCTCTGAGTCGATACGTACACTCAACTGATCGCCGACCTGGAACGAACGTGGTGCCTGAACCTGCATGCCGCTGCTGGAAAGATCGATGCAGACCGCTTCGATCACCTGCCCCTGATGGATCAGCGTGACCTCTGCATCCACCCGCATGCGGATGTAATCGCGCTTTTCGCTGTAGTCACGCTGGTTTTGGTTCATGGGTTCCATCCTGCGATTGAGTTGCGGTTTTAGCGGTTTTTATAACTCCCGGTGATTTGCGGTGTAAAGACGTCAGGCGACCATCGGCATGAGCTTGAAACGCCCCGCGGATGGGAGTACCGTCTGCGCCTTAGAAGGGCACCTCTGATGGTCGGGCGTGCAGGGCTCAAGGTCCTGGCCTGGCTTGCAGAGTGGCTAGAAAGCGAATCCAGTAGCGTGCCTCAGGCCCCAGGCCAGAGCACCTACGCCAACCTAATTCTGGCGCCGTTTGCCCACATGCAAAAAACCAGTGCCACGCTGCTGATAATCGATGACGACGAAGTAGTGCGCGCGAGCCTCGCGGCCTATTTGGAAGACAGTGGCTTCAGCGTACTGCAGGCCGCTAACGGCCAGCAGGGTCTTCAGGTATTCGAGCGCGACAACCCCGATCTGGTGATCTGCGATCTGCGCATGCCGCAGATGGGCGGTCTCGAGCTTATCCGTCAAGTGACCGAACTGTCCCCGCAAACCCCGGTGATCGTGGTTTCGGGTGCGGGCGTCATGAACGATGCGGTTGAAGCCCTGCGCCTGGGCGCGGCGGACTACCTGATCAAGCCGCTGGAAGATCTGGCCGTGCTCGAGCACTCGGTGCGCCGCGCCCTGGATCGTGCTCGCCTGTTGCTGGAAAACCAGCGTTACAGAGAGAAGCTTGAAGCCGCCAACCGCGAGCTCGAAGCCAGCCTCAATCTGCTCCAGGAAGACCAGAACGCCGGTCGACAGGTGCAGATGAACATGCTGCCGACCAGCCCCTGGTCGATTGACGAATTCAACTTTGCCCACCAGATCATCCCGTCGTTGTACCTGTCGGGTGATTTTGTCGACTATTTCCGTGTCGACGAGCGCCGGGTGGCCTTCTACCTGGCGGATGTTTCCGGTCATGGTGCGTCGTCGGCCTTTGTCACCGTGCTGTTGAAGTTCATGACCACCCGTTTGCTGTTCGAGTCCAAGCGCAATGGCACCTTGCCGGAGTTCAAGCCTTCGGAAGTGCTAGGCCATATCAACCGTGGCCTGATCAGTTGTAAGCTGGGCAAACACGTCACGATGGTCGGTGGAGTCATCGACGAGGAGACTGGCTTGTTGACCTATAGCATTGGCGGGCACTTGCCGTTGCCGGTGTTGTACACCCCCGACAGTGTGCGTTATCTGGAAGGGCGTGGTTTGCCGGTGGGCCTGTTCAACGAGGCCACCTACGAAGACCACATTCTGGAGCTGCCGCCGGTGTTCAGCCTGACGCTGATGTCCGATGGCATCCTGGACCTTTTGCCCGAGCCTACACTCAAAGAGAAAGAAGCAGCCTTGCCCGAACGGGTGAGGGCAGCGGGCGGCAGCCTGGATGGCTTGCGGCAAGTTTTTGGATTGGCCACGCTAGGGGAGATGCCGGATGATATCGCCCTGTTAGTGTTGAGCAGGAACCTTCAATGAGTACCGGTAGAATCCAGTTCGCCGAGCAGGATGGCACCTTCGTCCTGAAGTTCGTCGGTGAAGTGCGCCTGACCCTGTGTTCGGCGCTGGATGCGACTATTGAGCGGATTTTCACCGCGCTGAATTTTTCGGCGATCGTGATCGATCTGACAGAAACCCGCAGCATCGACAGCACCACCCTGGGCCTGCTGGCCAAGCTCTCGATCCTGTCGCGGCAGAAAGTCGGTCTGTTGCCCACCGTCGTCACCACCCACGAAGACATTACCAGGCTGTTGCAGTCCATGGGCTTCGATCAAGTGTTCAACATCGTCGATCGCCCGATTCCCTGTCCGGAATGCCTGACCGACCTGCCGTCGCAGGATCAGTCGGAAGAAGTGGTGCGGGTCAAGGTCCTGGAGGCGCACAAGATCCTCATGGGCCTTAATGACTCCAACCGTGAAGCCTTTCACGATCTGGTGAATGCCCTGGAGCGTCACTGATCGACTGAAACGCTAGCGCACAAAAAAGGGCGAACCTGTGAGGGTTCGCCCTTTTTGCGTTGACGCGAAACGATCAGAGCTTGGCAGCCAGCAGGGCTTCGAGCTTTTCCTGGTCGCGGGCGAACTGGCGGATGCCTTCGGCCAGCTTTTCGGTGGCCATGGCGTCTTCGTTGGAGGCCCAGCGGAACTGCGCTTCGTTCAGGCTCTGGCGAGCTTCACCGGTCTTGCCCGGGCTCAGCTTGCGTTCCAGCTTGCCAGTGTCGGCGGCCAGCTTCTCGATCAGGTCCGGGCTGATGGTCAGGCGATCGCAGCCGGCCAGTTGCTCGATCTGGTTGAGGTTGCGGAAGCTTGCCCCCATGACCACGGTCTTGTAGTCATTGGCCTTGTAGTAGTTGTAGATGCGGGTAACCGACTGCACGCCCGGATCGTCAGCGCCCTGATAGTCGTTGCCGGTAGCCTTCTTGTACCAGTCGTAGATCCGCCCTACGAATGGCGAAATCAGAAACACCCCGGCTTCGGCGCAGGCCACGGCCTGGGCGAAGGAAAACAGCAGGGTGAGGTTGGTCTGGATGCCTTCGCGCTCCAGCTTTTCGGCGGCGCGGATGCCTTCCCAGGTAGAGGCGATCTTGATCAGCACCCGATCACGGCCGATGCCGGCCTTGTCATACAGCTCGATCAGCCGATGGGCGCGCTTGAGCATGGCTTCGGTATCGAACGACAGGCGGGCGTCCACCTCAGTGGAAATACGGCCCGGAATGACCTTGAGAATCTCCTGGCCTACAGCCACGCCGAAACGGTCGCTGGCCAGGCCGACATCGCCTTTGCAGTCGTTGACGCAGGCATTCAGCAGATCGGCATAACCCGGGATGGCCGCAGCCTTGAGCAGCAGCGAAGGGTTGGTGGTGGCATCCACCGGCTTGACCCGGGCGATGGCGTCGAAGTCACCGGTATCGGCCACTACGGTGGTGATTTTCTTCAGTTGTTCCAGCTTGGAAGTCATGAGCGTGCTCTGTCCTATGGGTCTGACGACATTACCCGAGCGCTGTCAGGCGCTCAAGGGCGCGGAATGCTAACTACGGCCCCAAAGTCCGTGACCTGAAAATAGTCGTTTGAATGCTGGGGCACTGTCCAGTAGATACGATGCCAAAAGCCCGGCCAGGTTCAACCCGGCCGACGCTTAACGTCCTTCCAGCAACTGCCCGGCCTGATCCAGCAGGGCCAGCGGATCCTGGGTCTTGTGGATATCCACCGACAACAGCTGGCGGAACTTGCGAGCACCGGGGAAGCCCGTGCCCAGCCCTAGGACATGGCGCGTGATGTGGTGCATGGCGCCACCGGCAGCCAGGTGCTCGGCAATATAGGGGCGCAACCGGGCCAGCGCCTCGGCCCGGGAAATCACCGGCTCAGTGCTGCCAAACAGCTGTTGGTCTACCTCGGCCAGCAGATAGGGGTTGTGATAGGCCTCACGGCCCAGCATCACCCCATCGAAAGTCTGCAGATGTTCATGACAGGCCTCGAGGGTCTTGATCCCACCGTTGAGGATGATTTCCAACTGTGGGAAATCCGCCTTCAATTGCGCCGCCACGTCGTAGCGCAACGGGGGAATGTCCCGGTTCTCCTTGGGCGAGAGGCCTTCGAGAATGGCGATTCGCGCGTGCACGGTAAAGCTGCTGCACCCGGCTTCCATGACCTGGCCGACGAAATCGCATAGCTCGGCATAACTATCGCGCCCGTTGATACCGATCCGATGCTTGACCGTCACGGGAATCGACACCACATCGCGCATGGCTTTCACGCAATCGGCCACCAGCGCCGGATGGCCCATCAGGCAGGCACCGATCATGTTGTTCTGCACCCGGTCGCTGGGGCAACCGACGTTGAGGTTGACCTCATCGTAGCCATGCTCCTGGGCCATGCGTGCGCACGCCGCGAGATCCGCCGGCGTGCTGCCCCCCAGTTGCAACGCCAGAGGGTGCTCGGACGGGTGGTAGCGCAGGAAGCGTTCGTGATCACCATTGAGCAGCGCACCCGTGGTGACCATTTCGGTGTAGAGCAAGGTGTGCTTGGACAGTAGGCGCAGGAAGAATCGGCAGTGACGGTCCGTCCAATCCATCATCGGTGCCACGCTAAACCGCCGGGACAGCGTAGGGCGTGAGTTTACTAGGGCTGTAGCTGAATTCTGGACCATTTTGCTCTACGTGTTTAAGGCGTGTTTTGGGGCGTTTTCAGGCGTTTTTTAAGGCTCGGTGGTACGATGTACCACCCAAAAACTGACGCGTACCACTTTCCATATGGCGACTATCAGGGCAAGAAAACTGGCAGATGGGAGCGTGAGCTACACGGCTCAGATCCGCATCAAGCGCGACGGAGTGCAAGTTTACCAAGAGAGCCAGACCTTCGCCCGAAAACAGGCCCCCAGGCCTGGGGGCGTAAGTGCAAGCTGGAACTGGATGGCCGCAGGATCTTCGACCATCTGAAGTGTTGGTTCAATGGCCGATGCTACGAAGCGCCGATATCTATGGATGGTTTGGCCAACATCACTGGGGCCAGTGTGTATCTGCAATTGGGGGAGTAGCATGCAGGCCCGTACCCTAATCCTGAACAAACTATTCAGCCGTAAGTAATAAGACAACGGTTGTCACGCTGGTTTCATCCTCTATATGACCGAAGCGATCCAGGGGCAAGAGCGTATCAAGTAGTTTGACGCTGTGCTGAAGAGCTCGAAAGGCTCTGACAACTTCCGCAACCTATTTGTCTCTGCGCCCTCCGAGAAGAAAGACGTTATCCAGCTGATGCCGGTCAGCGAGGTGGCGGCTAGGTACGAGTTCAGCTCGATCAAGAGCATCAGTCGTGATGATTTGCTTGAGGCCTTGAGTATCGCACCGCAGTTAATGGGCATCGTGCAGCTGAGTGGTTTTGGGTTGTAGGGGGAGGTGCTGTAATTTAGGTAGTGAACGAGCCTGAGCTGTTATAGGTGGGCCCGCGTAGTAAATGAGGTGATGAGTTACTGCATCACATCAGCCCGATGCTGAATCACTCCGAATACTTAGCTTACGATTTTATATTTTTCTCTGTAGCTCTCTATAAGGCGGCTTAAGTTAGCAGGCTTTCCTAGAGTGATCTTAAAATTTGAGCTGGAGATTCAGAAAGCTGTACGGCAAGCGCAGTGGTCTCGAGAGAAGTCGAAAAGCAGGCTAATGATGTGAGTAACTCTGAGCAGTTGATAATTCAATTGCTCAGAGCATATAAGTTTTAGTTCGGACTGCGAAGGCACTCGATATAATTCATATCGAACCCGCGCGAGGGAAGGATGCTCTCAATACGCAGGCCCGCTTGAGAGCATAGTGATTGAAAATCTTTGGTGCTTCTTACTTGTCCGGGCGTCCATACTCGTTGTTCAAAGTTTCGTGTATGAATGAATTCGGGGTTGTCGAACGAGTCGGAAAACTCTCGATCCAGCAGCCCTTCAATAATTACCAGGCGAGAGTCAAGACGCATCGCCTTTGCAATGGAAGTCAATATCTGAATGACGTTGGAGTTGTCCCAGTCATGCAATACGTGCTTGATAGTATAAACATCATGTCCGGGTGGAATCGCGCCGAAAATATTGGTTCCAATGAATTGGCAGTTTTTTAATTCGAGCGACTGAATGTGTCGATCGGCATTGATTTTATTTGATGGCTGATCGCAGATTATACACGATAATTTTTCGTATTTTGACGCCAGCGCGCATGCAAGGCTACCCGTGCCGCCCGCTACATCAACTAGGCTTTTTGCGTCTCCAATAATCAACTCTTCGACAATGTCCGGTATAAGCGATTGATTAGTCACGCCGTGCATGAACTCCACAAAGACCTTGCTGGCTTCGGGGTTTTTGTTGTAGTAATCCCATATTGTATCTTTATGAGCTAGCTTGAATGCATTGTCACCCGTCAGAAAGTGCTCTTCAAGTTTAATGGTTGCTGGGGCTAACTGCGCTCCCCATACTAGCAGATAAGGCCTGAACCATGATTTTGAAGCTTTCGTGAGTTGTAACCCTTTTCTGGCTATTAAATATTTTTCATCCTTTTTACGGATGAACTTGAGCTTCGTGGCAAGCATCAGCAGGTCATTGAGAATGTCCGATTTGGCTTTGCTAAGTTGATTCAATTCGTCGAGAGTTTTTGGGCCGGCAATTAAAAATTCGAAAATCTCGATTTTTGTCAAAAAATACAACGCATGTGCGGCATAGGATGCCTGAATCAACTCAAAGCAATTCAGCTCGTTTAGCACGGATTTTGCCATTAGGCTGGCTCCTGACTTCCGGGTTGTCATCGAAAATAAAAACTATGGAACAGCAGAATCATTCCTCTGGAATGGGCATGATATCTGCCGATCCAGGCAGCTTGCAAGGCAAGTGTGGCCGGCATACTACGGGATTTTTCAAAAAAACCACATGACCTGCGCATATTAAATATTCGGGAAATTCCATACATCAAACAATATATCGCTTGACTAACCCTTTCCGGCTGCCCCTAAGGCTCTAACTCACAAGAGGGTGGAGCTCCCTTGAAAGCTACAAGGAGTTACTCCGAAGCCTGGGTGCTGTGCATCAAGATAGGCAGGAGCTGGGTTAGGCGGCGATTTGCTTGCTTATAGCCGAATCGTTAATACGACGAGCACCTCAGATGTTTCTGGGGGAGTGCTCCCATGCTTCCACCGGGACGAGGCGTTAAATCTATGTGTTCAGCAGGAACGAGAAGAGGATGTTCAGATTTACAAGGTGCGCAAGGTTTAATAGCCATTCCTGAATGAAGAATTGTTGGTCGCATACAGCACGATAGAGCGAATGTTGCGGAGGTTGGGCCAGATGTGCGCCATGTATAGCGAGAGTGCCAAAACGACTAATAGCGTTGAGTCTGTCACTGCACTTGCTGGAAGGAGTCTATTTGCCTGTTTCGCCCCATGCAGCCCCTTGGGGTGGAAGTTGACTAACTTCAGTGATGTCAACAACGTTATCGTTATTATTGGCGTCCCCTATGAATCATAGGTTACGCTCTACACAGTTGACTTGCAGGTGGGCTGAGCAATGAAGTAAGCGAGCTCCGTATCTATGCGGCCGCAGATCCAACTTTTAAGAAAATAGAGATCCTTAGTGTCAGGGGCGGCAGCAGGGCCTGATCAAGGCTAACGTCTACTAGGTCAGGTCTGTCTGCGAGCCACTGGCGTCGGTCAGCAGCTAGTCGGGACAACTCCAACCTATTCATTCTGGCCACTGCTGTAATTGCTGATAAGTTTTGCTCGAAGTCAGTATGGAACTTGCTCGTAAAGGCCGGCCATACAAATGTAAGGATCGCAACACCGAATTCACCGAAGACTATGACGGCAATGTCACTATGGTGAGGGGCCTCAATGATCTGTTCATTCCGATTATCCGGGCGTGCGAATGCCCATTATTTCAGGGAGTCAGAAGCGAGTGCTGATAATCAGTTGCTCGATCTTGGAGCCCCGAAGAGATCGAAATAATGATTGTTGATGCTGACGTGCTACATGGCGTATTCGGAGCCGTGATTTGCTTCACCGTAGAGATCGGCGTGCTTCACCTCCTGGCGCGCACCGCCTGCCTGTGGGCCAAAAGGATCTCTTTTTCTGCCCCCTGCAACCCAGTTAAGTCGGAACCGGCCTGCGGGCTTTTGAGTTACTCTGAGGTGGGAGAAGTCTGGGGAACCCCGCGAAAGTAGGAGCGTTTTAGCGTTTGCTGATAGGAGTATAGCCAGCCGAGTCTGAGAAGAGCTTCGGGAAAAGGATTAGTTTTTATGAGGCTATTGAAAAAGGGGGAGGGACTGGGCTTGAGACCTAACTTTCAGCAGGGTAGTTAAAGCTAGGTTGAAGGTGGTTTTTTTGTCAAATATTAAATTTAAAGAATTTTATAAGATTTAAAATTAACTTGCCAGCAGTTAATTTTTATCAGTGACCTGAAGTCCGTGCATTACAAGGCTTTCAGCGGTGTTAATGAAAAAACTAACCGTCCTAACCTTTTTCTGATGGGATAAAATGAAACTATGGGTGAAGCTTTAGTGTTGCATGTGCTGAAGTTGCATGCGGAGTCTCGCAGTCCAACCTTTATCAACTTCATTGAGACGCACTTATCCACTGAACATAATATGTTGCGGTGTGCGGATGGTGTCGGGATTGGAGCAAAGTAGGTGACAGGTTAAAGTGCCATACCAGCTGAACCTGTCGTAGGGGGCTCAGGGAGTGACAGTGCAGTAACGCCCGTGGCCATCGTTACCGCAGTAACTGGTTGGGGCGGCCTGGGTTTCTTTTAGGAGGCCCGTACCGCTGAGTTCGACTAAGTTGATGGCGCACTTGGAGGACAAGGGGCTCTGCTTGCTAAATTCAAAACTCGCCTCGTAATCCTTCTCGGCCTTTGGGACGAACTGAATGGTGGGGGGATAACAGTGGCCGTTATCGGCTTTGTAGTTAATGTCGATCAACACTGGCTGGTTTGCGGGGATTAAAAATTCGTCGTATCCCAGTCTGTCGAATTTAACGGCTTCTGTATGTGCGGTGGTGGGTATGCCAATTACGCGGTTCTGGTAGTCCTCAATCTTCATTCCTAGCACATCGGAGTCGCGCCAAAGGATGTAGCGCTGTTTTGGATCATGGTGACGTGCAGCGATACTTCCCTGCAGGCAACCATTTTCGGGATGGTTGTAATAGGCTTCGCAGGTTTTTCCGGGGATGTAGGAGGCCGGTTTCCGGTGCGGAGAAGATACGGATACGAGCACTGGTGGTGCGGTCGTACTTAGCCGTTTCGGTATCATTGCGTAAATTAGTCTTTTCATAGCTGCAGCCGGTAAGTAATAGAGCACCTGCTGTGAGTAAAAACCACTTCATGATAAAATACGCTCCTTGTTGTGAATGTCAGTTTTGACTGATGTGAAAGGGCATAAATTTACCTGGGGGAGTTCTTCCTCTGATTTAGAGAGTTATTACTTTGGCATCCGTAGTTTAAGCTCGGTACGTATATTGCCTAGTGAAGGTATTTTGCCATGAGATGTGGAGGGGGAGTAGCAGTAAACAGAAGTGCCAGCAGCGTGTAACCTAATTAGATTTACGTGCAGTGGTAAGAAAGTGGTACGTGAGGCGTGCGCATTCTTTCTAGATCTTTCAAAATAAGAGCCTTAGAAATAAACGGTCCAATCCATTATTGGTGCCACGGAAAAGCGCCGGGAAGGTTCTGAGCGGGAAGGGCTTGGAGCGGTAAAGGGCATGGGATGTTTGTCGCTTTGCGGGGCAACCACCTGTGGTCATGGCGGTTGTCGGGGTGACGAATTGGCGCAGTTTATCAGGAAGTGCCACGCCGACGTTGTGCTCTGAGCCTTTGCCGGACTAGCGAGGTTGTCCGAGCATCCGTCCCAGCTGCGCCAGCCAGTGGTAGCCCACCACGAAACTGAATCGTAGCCAGACACCCGCGCAGATGCTCCAGGAGAGGACCCGGGGATAGTCCTCACGAAAAAACTTGCCATAGAAGCGGATCATGCCCCGGTGCTTGTGCCATTCGACGAACACCGGGCGGGTGCGGCTGCAGGCGCCCCAGGCGTGAAAGATCCTGGCCTGGGGTACGAAGCAGACTTTCCAGCCTTCCTGGCGAAAGCGCATGCACAGGTCCAGGTCCTCGCAGTGCAGGAAGTAGCCTTCGTCCCAGCCGCCGACGCTGTCCAGGGCTTCGCGCTTGACCAGCATGCAGGCGCCGGAAATGGCTTCTACCTGCGTCGGACGGCTGGGCAGCGGCTCGCGGTGCAGAAGAAAGTCGGAAAACAGCCGCGGCGAGAGCCAGGCCAGGCCCGACAGGTTGAGGGCGCGTACTACTGCCCGCCGTGGGGTGGGGAAGACCCGACGTCCACCGGGCTGTTCGCTGCCGTCGAAGTTGCACAACAGGCCACCTGCCATGCCCAGATCGTGGGTGTGGCTCAGGGCGTCGATCATTCCTTGCAAGGCGCCCGGTTGCAATACGGTGTCGGGGTTGAGGAACAGGAGGTGTGGCTGCTCGCAGTGACTGGCGCCTAGGTTGCAGGCCGCGGCGAAGCCGGTGTTGCTTGGGTTGCGCAGGATGAGCAGGCGTTCATCGGCAGCGAACCGGGTGGCAACCTGCTCCAGGCTGCCGTCATGGGAGGCATTGTCCACCAGCACCAGCCGGTTGATGTCCTGGGCCAGCACCGAGATCACGCAGTCCTCCAGCAGAAGGCCGGCGTTGTAGTTGACCACCACCACATCACAGGAACGCGGCATGGGCCCCCTCGAAGCGTTTTGCCCAGGAATTGGCTTCGCGGAACTTCAGGGTCTCGGCCAGGGGCTCGGTAAACGTCAGCGCCTGTTGGATGACTCGGGAGATGTCGTCGAGACTGTCGCTGAGAAACACCCCCGGAAGATGGCGCCTGGTGCCCATTTCGCCGAATGCGGTGCTGACCACTGGCAAGCCCAGGGCCCGGTACTCGTAGTATTTGATCGGGTCGACGTAGCGGGTGATGTCGTTGCACTTGAACGGGATCAGGCCGACATCGAACTCGGCCATGGCTTGCAGCGCGGCCTCGTGGGAGAGCGCCGGCAAGCACCGGATATTGTCCGGCAGTGCCCTGGGCGAAGGTCCGTGCTGGGGGCCGATCAGGCGTACCTCGGCCCCGGGAAAGGCCACGGCCAGGGCAAGCACGAATTCCCAGTCGAACCACTTGGCGAGGGTGCCGATGTAGCCGAACACCGGGCGTGCTCCATGTGCTGCGCTCCGGGACAGGGGCAGGGCGGGCAGGCGTTCGCTGGCGCAACCATTGAGCAGCAGCCGGGTATCGACCTGTTGCCGTTGCCAGTAGCGCTGCAAAGTCGTGCAAGAGGCCAGGGCGGTGACCACAGCCCGGGCGGTCTGGTGCTGGCGCCGGTGCATGGCTCGGCGTGACCAGCCGCGATAGAACGCCGGTACGTTGTCCATGACGTCATAGAAACTGCCGGCGAAGATCGGCTCCTGCAGCAGTTGCAGGGCCAGCCTCGAGGGTTTGCCGATGCCGAGCTGGGTCGGTGCCTGGGCAAAATGGCGGATCTGTTGCTTGAGCTCCTGCCAGAACAGGCGATTGACCCAGCCCGAGCCGGGCAGGGGCTCTATGGGCAGGGCCCGGGGCCTGGCCAGGGTCAGCCAGTCCGGCACGGCGACGGTCGGACCCTGGTATGGCGGGCGGGTAAGCAAGTCGGCCAGTACCGGCAAGCGCGTGGGATAGGGTTCGACCCACAGCACGGGGGCCTGGGTGGACGCGTGGAACTGGCGCACCAGTTCATGGGGGCGTTGCGCGAAGCTGTGCCAGCTGACCGGTGACAGATAGACCAGCCTCATGATGGCTCCCTGGCGGTGTGGGGAGTCCAGGGTCGGCCCCATTTCGCCTCGTACAGAGCCTTGTTGCGCTCAAACAGTTGTTGGCGCTGGCTGCCGGGCATCTGGCTGAACGAGGCAGAAAGATGGTGATGAATGAACACGTCTTCGGCAAAGGCGCAGGACAGCCCTGCTTGCTCTACCCGGCGGCAATAGTCGTCGTCTTCGAAAAAGCCCAGGCCGAAGGCTTCATCCAGGGGCCCGACGCGCTCATAGGTCGACCTGGGCATCATGACCGCGAAGAAACCGAGGGTGGCGCAGGGCACCACCTGTCCGGCATGGCGCCAGGTGTACTGGCGGGCGCGGCCAGGCATCTCCTCGAGGCTGCAGTAGCTGATCTCGATCTTCGCTTCGTTGCCGATGTTGTTGGTTACCGGCCCGATCAGGCCGAGCCCCGGGTTGCGTTGCAGGTGGCGGCGCAGGGTCTGCGCCCAGCCAGTGGTGACCTCGGTGTCGTTGTTGAGCAAGACCAGGAACTCGCCCCGAGCCCGGGCCAGGCCCTGATTGTTGGCCGCGGAGAAACCCAGGTTGCCGGGGTTGAGGATGAGCGAGTGAGCGCTGTCGCTGGCCCACTGCCGAAGGAATTCGACGCTGCCGTCGGTGGAGGCATTGTCGACGACAATGATTTCCAGATTGCGGCCCAGAGCATCGGCGGCCAGGCTGGCCAGGCAGGCACGGGTCAATGCCAGGTTGTTGTAGGTCACTACTATCACGCTGATCAGGGGCCCGCTTCGCTCGTCTTCCACCAGGGCCTTCAACTGTTCTACCCGGTGCTCCCAAGTCTGTTGTGCGGCGAATTCCTGGCGCTGGCGGGAGGTGCTGTCGCAGGCAGGTTCCTGCAACGCCTGGGCGATGGCTTCGATAAAGGAGGGGGTATCCCTGGCAATGGATACCTGCTGGCCGAACTCCTGCAGCTCGGGCAGATCCACCGCCACCACCGGCTTGCCGGCACTCAGGTACTCGTAGACCTTGACCGGATTGGTGGCCAGGGTCAGTGCATCGATGCGAAACGGCAGGATGCAGACATCGAAGGCCTGCAGGTAGGCGGACAGCTGTGCGTAGGGGATTTCACCGGTCAGCCTGACGTTGGCATGGCGCTGCAGGCGCGCACCAATCCGTCCGGTATCTGCGCCTATCAGCAGGATCGTGCAGTGCCTGAAGGCTTCGGCGATGGCGGCCACCAGATCCACATCGAACCACTGGGCGAGCGCGCCGTAGTAGCCGATCACGGGACGGCCTTGCGGGTCCTGATAACACTGGGCCGGGGGCTTGGAAAAATAGGTGAAGTCGGCGGCATTGCGCAATACGGCGCGTTGCCCGGTGCTTGCAGGTGGGCAGTGCCGACTCCAGTGGCGTTCCAGCCACGCCGAGGCAAACAGCGTGATATCGGCCTCGCGCAGCAGCTCATGTTCCAGCTGCAACAGGTCCGGGGCGTTGTTGCCGAAGCCCTGATGGTCGTCCATGCAGTCATAGACCAGGCGGCTGGCCGGAAGCGCCCTGGCCACGGGGGCCCAGAACGGGTGCTGGACCAGGGAGATCACCTGGCTCGAATGGGCCCAGCTCAATAACTCGCCGATGCTGCGACGCAACTGCTGGACCACGGCCTCTTGCGGGGCAGCGTGGTAGAGGAGCGGGGCTGTGCGTGCAAACAGCCGCACTTCGAACAGCCGCCCTCGGTCATCCAGCTGACGCAAGGTAAAACCGTCGCGAGCGTCGTCCTCCAGGCTGGCCGAGACATAGAAAACCCGGCGTCCGCTGGTGCTCAAGCCGCGGGCCAGGTGCTGGGGACGCTGCTGGCGGAAATCCCAGTCGATGGCACCCCAGACCACGTAATCCGGCCATTGCGGATCGGCCGCCGGTAGCACGCTACAAGCGGGTACGAAACTCTTGGCGGCCCGCTGATGCCGACGCAGGGCCCGCCAGCCAGGTCCCAGCGCGCCGTGATACAGGCGCTGGAGCAAGGCTTTGAGCAGGTAAGGCAGCGGCAGGCGGTGATAGAGGCGACGCCAGCGCTGGAACAGGGCGATGCTCATTGCCGCGCCCCGGATACAGAGCGAGTCAAAGCACGGCCTCCGACTGTTTCGGGGTCGCGGCAACGATCACGAAATCGCTGTTCAGGGTGCCCGACTCGATCAGCCCGTCTTCGATGTCGAACAGCATCCGCAGCACCCGCATCGCCTGGGGATCATCGGCCTTGAAATTGCCGGCGATGCCATGCAGCAGAAATTGCAGCAGGGTGCCGCCGCAGGTGTTGAGGGCCTGGATCTCGAAGTGCTGTTCCACCACCTTGAGGATGTCCTGGGAGCGCACGGCCTCGGACGGATCAACCTTCACCACCTCTTGTGGATCAGGGAGCGGTACGTTGTTCTGCACCTGACCGTAGGAACCCTGGACGAAAGAGCGGCGCATGGCCGGGGGTATCAGGGCGAAGGCATGGCTGATGGCTGCGCACTGGGCCAGGTCAAAGGCAAAGTGATTGGCGCCGACATACTCGTTGAAGAACAGCCAGCCGTCCGCCTTCAAGGCCTGGCGGACATTGGCGCAGACCTTTTCCAATTGGCGAATGTGATGCAGTGAACCGTTGAACCAGACGGCGTCGTAATGAGCGCTGGGCAGTTGCACCCGCTCGACGTCGGTGAGGCTGTAGTGCAGGGTCCGGGTCCCCAGCGCCGCCGCTTCTGCCCGGGCGGTGTCCAGCGCCGCCGGGGCGATATCCACGGCGTCGCAGTCCTGGAAGGCCTGGAGTTTGTAGAGCTCGCGTTCCAGGGTACCGGTGCCGCAGCCGATGCTCAGCATACGCGGCACCGGTAACCGGCCCGCCAGAAAGGTGTTCAGGCAATAGGGTACCCAGTGAGCATGACCGCTGCCGGCCGTGGCCTTTTGCTGATGGCGTTGTTGCACCGCAGGCACCGCCAGCCAGTAGACATCCGCAGAAAACGCATCCGAGCCAGCCTGGTTCTGTGACCAGTGCTCGGCGGTCTGCGCCTTGCGCTGCTCCTCGCTCATGTCGTCCGGAGGAACAGGGGCTGCGACTGCCCAACCACTGAGCTGTTGAATTATTTTTTTCAGCACGTTCGGCATCTTCCTTGTGGGTGTATCGGGCTGCCGATTCAGTCGGTGAGCTTCATTTCCGTGGCGTCGGCGTTCGCTCTACGGCGTGCTTGGCGATGGGGTTGCCAGGGCCCCCACTTGCTTTCGAAGTAGGCCTGGTTCTTGTCCCATAACCGCTGGTATTCGCCGCTGGCGATAAGGGCCTTGAACGAGGCCTGGCCATAGTGGTGGATGTAGCTGTCCTCGGCGCATACGGTGCGCAAGCCGGCGGCCTGGACTCGCCGGCTGTAGTCGTCGTCTTCGAACATGCCGATGCCAAAGGCTTCATCCAGCCAGCCCACCTGATCCAGCACTTCGCGGCGCATCGCTACGCAAAACATGGCCAGCATCGGGATGTCGAAGCAGCGCCCGCGGTACTGGGTGGTGCGCCGGTCGGCGAAGTCCTCCATGTCGTCGAGGTCCTGGTAGTCGATGCTGACCCGGGCCTCGTTGCCCACCGCATTGGTGGTCGGCCCCACCAACCCCACCTCCGGGTCGTCGAGGTGGCGCAGCAGGGGCGCGAGCCAGCCCTTGGGCACCACGGTGTCGTTGTTGAGTAGGACCAGGTAGTGGCCCTGCGCAAGGCGCAGGCCCTGGTTGTTGGCGGCGGCGAAACCCAGGTTCTGCTCGTTGAGCACGATGCTCACATTGGGTTCGCTGCGGGCCAGGTAGCGCAGGTAGTTGCGGGTGGAGTCCTGCGAGGCGTTATCGACGATGATCAGTTGCAGGTTCGGGTAGGCGCAATTGCGCAGCAGGCTGTCGATGCAGCCGCGGGTCAGTTGCACATTGTTGTAGGTGACGATGATTACCGAGACCTTCGGAAACAGTTCGACCAGCGCATCGCGCGTGTCTTCGAAGCGTTGCCGCCAATCGTTTTCCCTGGCCAGTGCCAGCCGTTGGTTCCAGCGCTGCAGATCGGTTTCCCCAAGGGCTCTTTCGATCTGCGTGACAAAGGCCGACGGCCCGTCGGCGAAATACAGGTAAGGCTCGTAGATCTGCATCTCCAGCAGCGGCACTGCGACCACGGGTTTGCCGGCGCTGATGAACTCGTAGAACTTCACCGGATCCACCGCGTGGGTCAGGTTGTAGAGGCGAAAAGGAATGATGCAGACATCGAAGTGGTACAGGTATTGCGGCATCTGCGCGTAAGGCTTGCGGCCCAGCAGGTGGACATTGGGCAAGCGGTCGAGGCCGGCCAGGTCACGGACGAACACATCGCCAATGAGCACCAGATTCCACTCTGGTCGTTGCCGGGCGATGGCCGCCACCAGCTCAAAATCGACCCATTCGGCCAGGGCACCATAGAAGCCGATGATCGGGCCTTGAAGCTCCTCCAGCAGAGTATTGGGTGTACAGCATCGGGCAAAGAAGTCGAAGTCCACCCCGTTTCTAACCAACTGGCAGCGACGGCTGGTACTGGCCCATTTGTCGTGCAGTACGGAGGCGGTGACGGTTACCAGATCAGCCTGCTTCACCAGTACCTGTTCCTGGTCCAGCAAGGGCTGACCGATGTTCGGGAAGTCCTGCCATTCGTCCATGCAGTCGTATTGCACGGGCCAGCCGTATGCCTTGCGCAGGTGCAGGGCCAGGCGCGTCCAATAGGGCAGGTGAACCACCGACACCGCCGTCTTGATCCGGTAGTCGCTCACCAGGGCCTGCAACGCCTCTGCATTGGCGCGCAGGTTGCCTTCGGTGATGCAGGTGGCGTAGTAGTCCTGCCGTGCATGCCCGCGCAGGGTGACTTCGAAGACCCCGGGAGCGACTGGGTGCACCGCATAGGGCCGCTCTGCCGCGGGTAGCGGCGAAAGGATTATGTAGAACACCCGATAACCCTGGATAGCGAACTGCGTCATCAGTTGCTGTGGTCGCTGGAACCTGGCGGACCAGTCGATATTGGCAAAGCACAGCAGGTCAAAATGCTGAGCAGCAGAGCCGGGTGCTGAGTCCTCCACGATATCGGGCTCCAAGGGGGTGGAAGCTGGCAGAGGCTGGACGAGATAGGGCAGGTGAGTCGGGTACTCGCTCTCGTCGTTGATCACCCCGTGCCGCAGCAGTTGCATCAGCATGCGCAGGGGGCGGGTCAGGCGCCAGGAACGCGAGCGCCGCATATGTTCGATATGCGCCAGGGCGGCATCGCGCTGAAGGTTGGCCTGTGCGTGCTCGAGCCGCAGCCGGGTCGACTCCTGCTCCTGCGAGTGGGACTTAGTCATGAGCGGGCTCATAGTTGTGCAGTGGGCTCTGGTCGCCACTGGACCACATTGAGCTGAGGGAGCCGGGCCGGTAGAAGGTCACGGTCATGCTGCGCCGTGAAGTCCGGCAATTGGCTACCACCTGCGTCACCGCATGCCAGGAGTTCTCGGCGCGTACCAGTACTGCCGATGTGCCCACCAGGGGCGGGATCACCGCGACCACATCCGAGGGGTCGGCAGAGCCCAGGATATTCAGGCAGCCACCGTCCTCGATGTTCCAGGAATCGTTGAAGTACAGGATATGGGTCACCAGCTTGTCGCCCAGGTCCGGGTGCGGGCCGAGGCAGGCCTGCGGCCCGTAGTGGAAGACATTGACCTCCATGGGAGCGTTTCTGAGGTCCATGTCGGTGAGCGTCGACAGTGCCAGGCGATAGTCCGGTGCGGTCAACTCGCTGGCCAGCCTGCGCCAGGCCGGGCTCAGGTGCTGCTCGTGGATAATGCGCCCGGTGCCCATTTCCACCAGTTGCCGCGCCTGGTACTCGTAGTCCTTTTCTCCGCCATAGCCGGACACCGTCTTGAAGGAGTCACGGGGATAGGTCGCTACCAGGGCCGCGGCGTCCGCGGGCGAATACAGCTCGGTGATCCGCCCCCAGCGAAAGGGCTGAGTGTGCAAGGGGGCTCTGGTCAGCATTGGCAGATTCAGCATCGTATTCATCTTCCCAATAAATGTTGCAGGCGGCGCCGCAGGGAGCGTAACGGCGCGGTGAGGCGGTAGGAGTTGGAGCGATGGATTCGACCCAGCTCGGCATCGACCCGACTGGTGAGTTCCGTTTGGTGGCGGCGTAGTAGCGTCAACTGCTGTACCTGGATTTTCAGCTCATCCAGTTCGGCCTGTTTGCTCAGGCACGCCTCGCGCCAGTCCTCTCGGGTTTCCTCCAGCAGGCCGGGCAGGGCTTGCCAGAAGCGGTTCAGCGCCAGGCTGGTGGGGCGCGGGCCCTGGGCGATCAGTTCGGCTACCCGGTCCCAATGGCGCTGCACTTGTTCCTGCGCGGCGATCACCTCGGGGCAGGGCCCCGTTTCGCTCAGGTGTTGCAGGAACCACTGGGGATCGATGGGCTGTTCGGCAGGCAGGGGGCGGATCCCGCGGTATGCGCGCAAGGCGGTGTACTTGCCCTGGTTCAGGTTGGCCGAGCAGAAGGCCGGTACGCCGAAGGCCAGGGCGGTGATCGCCAGGTGATAGCTGTGGCCGATGACGCCCTGGGCGTGGGCCAGGATCTCCGCCAGCAGCAGTGGCTCTGGCCAGGCCGGCAGGCGCACGGCCCGTGGCAGGTCGGCCCCGAGAATCGACTCATGGTCCCCGAGCACCGGGCCGATGGGCAACAGCAGCAGCTGCCACTGGCTGAACAGCGCGTTGTGGGTTTTCCATAGCTGGAGAAAGCTCTCCAGGCCGGCAATCGCATGCACCACCAGATAGGGCCCGGTCAGGCCGGCCTGGGCACAGAGTTGGCGATAGGCCGCCGAGGATTGCTGCCGGTCGATCAGGCTGGGCAGGCCAAAGGCGGTATCCGGCAGTACCTCGACCTGGGCCTGTTCGCTCAGCGCGGACAGGGTGTTTGCAGACAGGGCGTCGCGCACCCGGACGTGGGGGCTTTGTTCCAGGGTCAGCCTGACCAGGGGGGTCGCCCAGGATGGAATCGGGTTGCAGTGCATGCCGGGGGCGTTCCAGATCAGCGGCACATTGTGTTGCAGGGCCATCAGCGCAGGCGACAGCCAGTACCCGGTGGGGTGGTGGATCTGCGGGTCGGGCGGGTAGTAGTCGGCAGCGATGACCTTGTCGAAGCGAATGATGAAGCCACCGCCGATCAGCACTGCGTCCAGGCTATCGATGAGCTGGGGCAGTTCACTGACCGAGGTGACGGGGTAGGGCCATTGCGGTGTGCTGCGCGAGTGATAGGAGAACGCGTGCAGGCGCACCTTGCCCAGGCGCGCCTGCAACGCTGCTTCGGCAATGAGGGGGAACAGCAGGTCGCCGTAGTTGGCTACATCGAAGGTACCGAAGATCGCGACTTGCCATTGCTTGTCGCTCATGAACGCTCCTCGACTGCCAGGGGTTGCTGCGATGGGCGGGTGACAGGTTCGATGTGCAAGTCGACGATTCCCAGGAAGTGCTTGTTGCCCGGCAAGGTGTCGAACGCCAGGAGGGCCACCTGTTTTTCAATCAGGTGGGAGGTTTCTTCCGTTTCGCCATTCATCAGCTTGAGCGTGATGTGATAGCGCCCGGCCGCCAGGTTGGCGGCGAATCGCAGGCACACCGAGGCGCTGCGCCAGCCTTGCCGGGACTCGCCGCATTGCAGGGCGACGTTGACCCCGCTGACCACCAGCAACCGGGCTTCCTGGATGGTCAGGCTGATGTTGGGGCGGGCAATGGCGTCGCTGACCTGGGCCTCGATGGCGATTTCGATCATGTCGCCGTGGGCAAAGCTTGAGTACAGCGCCTCGGTATTGCTGAACACGGCTGAGGTGATCCGTCCTTCAGGGGTGCCGAAGGCCATGCCGTGCTCCGGGTTGAGCGGTGTCTTGGCGCTGACCTGGACGGCGCCCGCGCTGGCCCAGCGGCGCTGTTCGTCACGCATGTCCAGCAGGTACAGCTCGGCCATCGCCTCCGGTGCACCGCTGGCGCGGATTTCGCCGTCGCGCAGGTAGAGGGCTCGGTTGCAGAAGCGCTTGACCATGCTCATGTCGTGGGACACGAACAGCAGGGTCATGCCTTGTCGGGTCAGGCGCTCCAGGCGTTCCAGGCACTTGAACTGGAAGGAGGCATCGCCGACGGCCAGGGCTTCGTCGACGATCAGGATATCCGGCTCCACGCATACCGAAACGGCAAAGGCCAGGCGCACCAGCATGCCGCTGGAATAGGTCCTGGTGGGCTGGTCGATGAATTCGCCGATGTTGGCGAAGGCGGTGATTTCGTCGAAACGCGCCTCGATCTCCGCGCGTTTGAGGCCCAATACCGCACCGTTGAGGTAGACGTTCTCGCGGCCGCTGAACTCGGGATTGAACCCCGAGCCCAGCTCCAGCAGGGCGGCGATCCGCCCATGGCTGGTCACGCTGCCCGTGGAGGCGGTGCTGGTGCCGCAGATCAGTTGCAGCAAGGTCGACTTGCCGCTGCCGTTGCGGCCGATGATGCCCAGGGTTTCGCCCTTGCGCACTTCCAGCGCAACGTCCTTCAAGGCCCAGAATTCGCGATAGCGCTGCTTGCCGCGGGGCAGCAGCAGTTGCAGCAGGCGGTCGCGGGGCTGGTCGTAGATCGGGTAGCACTTGCCCAGGCCCTGGGCCTTGATCGCCAGTTCAGAGCACATCGGCGAACCCCGGGCGGGTTTTTTCGAACCACGCCCATCCCAGGAAGGCCACGCCAAGCGCGACGCTCAGCTCTATCAGCCACAGGCCGAGATCGGGCACCACGCCCCGGATCAGCACGTCGCGGGAGGACTCGATCACCAGGGTCAAGGGGTTCAGGTAGAGCCAGTGCCGGTAGGCCTCGGGCAGGGCGCTCAGCGGATAGAACACCGCCGACATCAGCAGCAGGGCTGACATCAGTACACCGATGACCTGGCCAACATCCCGCAGGTAGACCCCCAGGGAGGCGAGGACCCAGGACAGCCCGAGGGTGAACAGCACCAGGGGCAGCAGCACCAGGGGAAACAGCAGAGCGGTGGGCGGCGGCAGGCCGAAGGCCAGGAGGTGGAACAGCAGCCAGACGGCAAAGCTCACCAGCGTGTGGAACAGCACCGCCCCGAGCATCACGCAGGGCAGCATGTCCAGGGGGAACACCACCTTCTTCACATAGTTGACGTGGCTCAGGATCAGCCCGGGGGCTCGGGTGAGGCATTCGGAGAACAGGTTGAAGACCATCATCCCGGTGAACACCAGCAGGGCGAACTGGGTGTTCGAGTCGTTGTCGGTTCCCCAACGCACCTTGAACACCACGCTGAACACGAAGGTATACACCAGCAACATGAGCAAGGGGTTGAGAAAGGACCAGAGCAGGCCGGCAATCGAGCCGCGGTAGCGGCCTATCACTTCGCGTTCGATCAGCGCCCGCAGCAGCTCGCGATGACGCCAGGGCCTGAAGGTGAAACGGTGCAGCGTGGTACTTCCGGTCAACTCCCGCTCCTTGGGGCCAGCTTCCAGCACCACCCCATGCTCGACAAGGGGAATGGGTGAACGGGTGGTGATTCGAAGCAAAGGATTTTGTGAATTGTTTATAGACCCAAAATGCAGGAAGTGAAGGTGTTGTTACAGCTTTTTTTGATGAGCGGCGGGCGCAGCCGGAATAAGTGGCAAGACACCCGCGAGGGTAATGCCCACTGCGGATGCCTGGGCTCGGCGGTAAAGAGCAGGGTGGGCCTGGCGGGCAGGCTCCTGCGCGCCAGGCCCGGGTATGGTTCAGTACTGGCGGGCCGCCAGTTGCTGCGCCAGGGCCTGTGCCTGCTCGGCGGCCGCCTGTCGCGAGGCCTGGTCGATGTCCGGGCCGAGGATGGTCTTTTCCACGATCAGCGAGTGCTGGTTGGCAATCCCGATGAAATTCAGCCAGGCCTCTATATAGGGCTTCTGGAAATCGAATGCCGGTGCTGGTGTGCTGGAGTGGGAAGAAAAGTCCAGCCCCCGGGCGTAGGCCGCCACCGCCGTCTTGTTGCGCAGCAGGCCTTGCAGGCCGTTCTCGGGGTCGAAGCTGAAGAGGATGCCCTGGTGGGAAACCAGGTCGATGAAGTGCTTGAGCTTGTAGGGAATGCTGAAGTTCCACAGGGGGATGGAAAGCACCAGCAGGTCGGCCTGGTGCAGCGGCTCTGCCAGCGCCTGGAGCCGGGCCCAGGCCCGCTGTTCGGCATTGCCCAGGGGCTGGCCGGCCAGTTGCGCATATTTGGCGTCCATGGCTGTCTGATCGAGTTCCGGCAAATCGAGGCTCCACAGGTCCAGGGTGGTGACCTTGGTGTCCGGCCGTTGCTGTCGGTAGCTCTGGATGAAGCTGTGGGCGATTTCCAGGGAGGCGGAGCGGCGCAGGCGGGGCGAGCATTGAATGTGCAGGAGCCGGGTCATGGACGAATCTCTTGGGGTTGGGATGACCGTCATTGCAACATAGCTTGTTTTTAAATATAAATTGTCGATTCAAGCCTTATTGATTTCATTCTGAAATATGTTCGATGCCCTGCTATTGCGCACCTTTGTTGCTGTTGTCGATGAACAAGGGTTCAGCCGTGCGGCCCTCAAGCTGCATCTGACCCAGTCCGCGGTCAGCGGCCACCTGCGGCGCCTGGAACAGCAGGTCGGCAAGCCGCTGCTCCAGCGCACCACCCGCTCGCAGCAGCTGACCGCCGATGGCGAGCGGTTGATGGCCTATGCCCGGGCGATCCTGGCGTTGAATCGCGACGCCTGGACCGAACTGACCCGGGTGCCGTTCCACGGGCGCGTGGGGGTGGGCCTGTCCGAGGATTTTGCCGACCCCCGGCTGCTGCGTGCGCTGCAGGATTTTGCCGGGCGCTACCCAGGTATCCGGCTGGATGTGCAGGTTGGCATTCCCGGTACGCTGCTGGATCTGCTGGCCCAGGGCAATTTGCAATTGGTGGTGGGCTCGCTGTGCGAAACTGCCGAGCCTGGCCGCCTGCTCTGGTCCGAACCGCTGGTCTGGACCGGGCTGGTGCAACCTGCCGGGCTCTTGCCCGACCCCTTGCCCCTGGCGCTGTTTCCCGAGCCTTGCCCCTACCGGGCCGCGGCCCTGGGCCGGCTGGCCCAGGCCGGCATTGCCCAGCGCACGGTTATGCTTTGCAACAGCAATTGGGCCCTGCGCGCCGCCGTGCTGTCCGGGTTCGCCATAGCACCCATGGCGGCCAGCCAGTTGGGGGCAGGGCTGTGTGCCCTGGGGGAGGAATACGGTTTGCCACCGTTGCCGGATGCGCAGTACCGTCTGTTCACCGCGCCCGAAGCGGACCAGACTGTGCTGGCGGCGCTGTCCGAGGTGTTTGTCGAATATTGCTCGAGCCGTCGATCGGCGCTTTAAGCATTGCCCGCGGTGGCCGATAACCCCAGGGTGGAGCCGGGCCGTTCAAGGTTGCTGCCTGATCTCCCGGCCCGGGTCAGCGGCCAGAAAACCTATACTGTGCAGGGCGCTGGCCGTTCAGCCAGTCTCGAAAACAACCAGGGACCCGCCCTGTAGCCCAGGCCACTCCCGTCAGGACGACCCTTTTGCCTGTTCCCATCTACGATCCTCATCATCCCCCTGGCGGAACCCTGAAGCGCTTGCCGCTGCTCAAGGCCGCGGTGGCCTTCATCGCAACCGTGTTTCTGTGCCTGTGCGGGCTGTTGTACCTGCAACTGGAACAGTCCTGGCGTCACGACCTGATGCAGGCGGAAGTCAATTCCACCAACCTGACCCGGGCCATCGCCCAGCAGGCCGAAGACACTTTCATGGAAGCCGACCTGGTGCTGATGAGCCTGTCCGAATGGATCCAGGCCCTGGGCGATGGCCCTGAACAGCAGCCCCGCTTGCAGGGCATATTCGCCCGGCGGGTGCAGGCCCTGACCCAGCTCAGCGGGGTATTTCTCTATGACCGGGACGGTCAGTGGGTGGTCAGTTCATTTGGTGATTCGCCCCATGGCAACGATGTGGCAGACCGCGACTACTTTCGTTTCCATCAGCAGAATGCTTCGTTGCTGGCTCACATCAGCCCGGCCATCCGCAGCCGGGCCAATGGCGAATGGATCATTCCCATCTCGCGGCGGCTCAACGATAGCCAGGGGAATTTCCAGGGGGTGCTGATGGCGGGCATCAAACTGGCGTATTTCGATCAGTTCTTCACCAGTTTCAACATCGACGAGCAGGGCGCCATGTTCCTTGCCCTGTCCGACGGTACGCTGATTGCGCGGCGGCCGTTCGAAGAGCGGCAGATCGGTGCTTCCCTGGCCCGCGGCGAGATCTTCAGCAAGTACTTGCCCGAGGCCACCACCGGCAACGCCATGATCACCTCGATTGTTGATGGGGTGACGCGCCTGTACGGCTATCGGCAGTTGCAGGCCTATCCCCTGGTGGTGGCCGCGGCCAACTCCAAGGACTCGGTGCTCAAGGGCTGGTATGCCTCGGCCTACCAGTCCACGGCCATCGTCGCCCTGGTGCTGCTGGGGGTCGGCCTGTTCGGCTGGGTCTTCGTGCAGCAGGTGCGCAACAACGAGCGGATCGAGGCAGATCTGCGCGAGGCCCAGGAGGCCCTGGAGGTGATCGCCACCCATGACAGCCTCACCGGCCTGGCCAACCGCCGCTTGTTCGAGCGCGCCCTGACCGTGGAGTTTGGTCGTGGTGCGCGGCAACGCAGCCCGTTGAGCCTGGTCATGGTCGATATCGACTATTTCAAGCGCTACAACGATACCTACGGGCATGTGGCGGGCGATCACTGCCTGACCGAGGTGGCCCAGGCGCTCAAGGGCTGCTGCCAGCGCAAGGCTGACCTGGCTGTGCGCTATGGTGGCGAAGAGTTTGCAGTGTTGCTGCCCGACACCGACATTCATGGCGCGCTGGCCATGGCCGAGCAGATTCGCCGCAGTGTCATGCAGCGCAACATCGCCCATTCCGGCTCACCGGTGGGCTGCGTGACGGTCAGCCTGGGCTGCTACGCCTTCGTGCCGACGGGCCGCGACAGCATCGAGATGTTTATCGAAAGGGCCGATGCGGCCCTGTATCAAGCCAAGGCCACGGGCCGCAATCGGGCCATGGCGCTGGCGGCGGACCATGTGGGGGAGCCGTTGCAGCGCTCCGATCGCTGACGGCTACCAGCGCTTGCAGAACACCTGGTTGGCGTAGGCGTTGCCGCCAAACTCGTAGGCGGTGCTACCGGCGCAGACGTAGCCCTGGGCCTGATAGAAGGCCTGCGCCCTGTGGTTCTGTGCCCAGACGGCGAGCCACAGGCAGGGCCTGTCGCTGGCTTGCAGCCGTTCTTCCACCTGTTGCAGCAGCGCCTGGCCAACGCCTTGCCGATGGGCATGGCGCTGCACGTACAGGCGCACCAGCTCTATCCCATCGGCCAGGCCGGCAAGCGGCGGCCGGGTGTTGCCGGCGATTTCCGCGAAGCCCAGCAGGTGCCCGTTACGCTCGGCCAGCAACAGGCTTCTGTGGGGATCCTCAAGGCGCTGGCGGAACTGTTCCGGGGCGTAGACGCTCAGGGCTTCCTCGGCCAGGTCGCTGCGCATGCCATCGGTGGCATAGGTGTCGAGAAAGACCTGGGTGGCCAGGCCACTGATGCACAGCGCGTCCTCGCGCTGGGCTGGGCGTAGGGTGAAATCGACGGGCATGGCTACATCCTTGTGGGGGCTTGTAAGGGTGAGGCTTCAGGCTTGGCTGAGGCGTTGTTGCAGACGCTGGCGCACGGCGGGCCACTCGTCGTCGATGATGCTGAAGCGCACGGAATTGCGCTTGCGTCCGTCGGGCATGAGGCGCTCGTGCCGCACTATGCCTTCCTGTCGGGCGCCGAGGCGCAGGATCGCCGCGCGGGATGTGTGATTGATCTCGTCGGTCGTGAACTGCACCCGCACACAGTTCATGTCGTCAAAGGCATGGCACAGCATCAGGTACTTGGCCTCGCTGTTGACGAAGCTGCGCTGCCAGCGGCTGGCGATCCAGGTGCTGCCGATCTCCAGCTTGCGGTTGTGCCGGTCGATCTTCCAGAAACGCGTGCAGCCGATGACTTCGCCCGTGCTCCTGAGCACGGTAGCGAACGGCAGTACGCTACCGGCATCACGGCCCTCGAGCGCCACGTCGAGGTAGCGTTCGACGGTGTCGGGGGAGGGCACTACGGTGAAAGGCAGGTTCCACAGCTCACCGTCCCGGGCGGCGTTGACCAGGGCGTCGGCATCACTGCGTTGCAACGGGCGCAGGATGATTCGCGGGCCTTCCAGTGAGTGCATGGCGCAGAGTTCTCCAGCGGGAGCGGCGGGGCACTTATTACAGAGTCGCCCTCGGCGCTTGGCAAGAGCCAATCCGGGGCCAATGCGATAAAAAATATCAGCCGAATTGATTGTCCGGGCCTGCCGCTTCTGGCTTATACATAACGCCGACCTGCCGGGGCCTGTCGCGACCCTGGGCGACCCTCATTTCAAGGATTTGTGCATGAGCCAGCCGCACCTGATGAACTTCGACCTGTACCTGCAGCAACTGGGCTACCCACAGGCGCCAGCGCCGACCCTGGAAACCCTGCGGGAGCTGCAATGGCGCCATGTCTGTCGTTTTGCCTTCGAAAGCCTTTCGACCCTGTTGCGGGTTCCGGTACCCATCGACCTGGCCTCGGTGGAGCGCAAGATTCTCCACGAGGGGCGCGGCGGCTACTGCTATGAACTCAACCAGGCCTTCCTGGTGCTGTTGCAGCACCTGGGTTTCGATGCCCGGGGCATCACCGGGCGGGTGGTGATGGGGGCGCCGGAAGATGCGCTGACCGCTCGCAGCCACCGTCTGGCGCTGGTGCACCTGGAGGGCCAGCGCTACATCGTCGATGTCGGCTTTGGCGGCATGGTGCCCACCGCGCCCTTGCTGCTGGATACCGAGCAAGAACAGGCAACGCCCCACGAGCCGTATCGCATCACCCTGCGCGAAGGCAGCTACACCTTGCGCGCCAAGGTCATGGATGAATGGCGGGCGATGTACGTTTTTGACCTGCAACTGCAGGGCGATGTGGATTACGAGATGGGTAACTGGTACGTCTCGACCCACCCGGACTCTCCTTTCCTCGGCCAATTGAAGGTGGCGCTGATGGGGCCGGGAATACGCCGCACCTTGAACAATGGCAGCTACGCCCTGCATCGGATGGGGCAGCCCAGCGAGCGGCGGCAGATCACCGATGCAGGGGAACTGATGAGCCTGTTGCAGGACGAGTTTGCCCTGCGCCTGCCGGCCCACCCCGAACTGCCGCGGGTTCTCGAGCAGTTGCTAGAGGCCTGATTTCACGGCTTCCCCAACAGCGAGGCGGTGTCCGCGGTTCCGGTCGGTTGTCGACACGGCCGTCCAGGTGCAGTTGCCGCGTTTGCCGTCGCCGGCCCGGCAACGGTAGGGCCGTGTTGCACCCAATGTGTACAAGATCCGGGTTCCGGCCAACGGATCGCTCCCTACGAGCAGCAGATAAGCCGATCCGGCAATGGGATCGGCTTTTTTATCCTGTTTTTTCAACCAGTAGAGCAGCCCTCAAACCTTCGGTTGAAGAGCGGCGGATCGGCCCTGGGTTGGTTTCAACGAGGGCTCTGGGCCGCCTTTACAGGCCGGCACGGAGTCAATATCCGAGTGCCTTGCGCGCAATAGCCCGGGTTGATGGGTGGGGCAAACCAGAATGGAAAACTGTATACAATCCTATGGACAGTTGTCTTGGATGTTGCATACAGTGTGCCCATAACAAAAACAGGGAACCCCACACCATGAATACCCCCCAGGTTTCACAACAGCGGCCCGAAGACGAAAATTTGGGTGTTGGCGCAAACATGGCTTATGGCCTGCAACACGTGCTGACCATGTATGGCGGCATCGTTGCCGTGCCACTGATCGTCGGCCAGGCGGCTGGCCTGTCGCCTTCGGAGATCGGCTTGCTGATCGCCGCTTCGCTGTTCGCAGGAGGGCTGGCAACCTTGTTGCAGACCCTTGGCGTGCCGTTTTTCGGCTGCAAGCTGCCGTTGGTGCAAGGGGTGTCCTTCGCGGGCGTGTCGACCATGGTGGCGATTGTTACCAGCGGCGGCGAGGGCGGTTTCCAGTCGATTCTCGGTGCGGTGATCGTCGCCTCGCTGATCGGCCTGCTGATCACACCGGTATTCTCGCGGATCACCAAATTCTTTCCACCGCTGGTCACTGGCATCGTCATCACCACCATCGGCCTGACGCTGATGCCGGTGGCGGCGCGCTGGGCCATGGGTGGCAACAGCCGGGCCCCGGACTTCGGCAGCATGTCGAACATCGGCCTGGCGGCGGTGACCCTGGTGCTGGTGCTGCTGTTGAGCAAGATCGGCAGCGCGGCGATTTCCCGTCTGTCGATTCTCCTGGCCATGATCATCGGTACGGTGATCGCGCTGTTCCTGGGCATGGCGGACTTCTCCGGGGTCACCCAAGGGCCGATGTTCGGCCTGCCCACGCCATTCCACTTCGGCATGCCGACCTTTCATGTCGCGGCGATCCTGTCGATGTGCATCGTGGTCATGGTGACGCTGGTGGAAACCTCGGCGGACATCCTCGCCGTGGGTGAAATCATCCACACCAAGGTCGACTCCAAGCGCCTGGGCAACGGCCTGCGCGCCGACATGCTGTCGAGCATGATTGCGCCGATCTTCGGTTCCTTCACCCAGAGTGCCTTCGCCCAGAACGTCGGGCTGGTGGCGGTCACCGGCATCAAGAGCCGCTTCGTGGTGGCCACCGGCGGGCTGTTCCTGGTGATCCTCGGCCTGCTGCCGTTCATGGGGCGGGTGATTGCCGCGGTGCCGACTTCGGTGCTGGGCGGCGCCGGTATCGTGCTGTTCGGCACCGTGGCGGCCAGTGGCATCCGGACCCTGTCCCGGGTCGACTACCGCAACAACATGAACCTGATCATCGTTGCCACCTCCATCGGCTTCGGCATGATCCCGATTGCCGCGCCGAGCTTCTATGATCATTTCCCCAGCTGGTTCGCCACCATCTTCCACTCGGGCATCAGCTCCTCGGCGATCATGGCGATCCTCTTGAACCTGGCGTTCAACCACTTCACCGCGGGCAACTCCGACCAGCAGTCGGTGTTCGTCGCCGGCACTGAGCGCAGCCTGCGCTTCCAGGACGTTGCCGTACTGCGTGAGGGTGACTACTTCAGCGGCGGCAAGCTGCACGATGCCGAGGGCAATGAAGTGCCTCTGGTAGGAGAGGAGCCGGGCCACTCACCGAACCAGGCCGGCGATGGTTCGCAGCCGAGACATGCGCGCGGCAGTGTCGAGGCCACTCACTGAAGTCGAGTACCGCGGCCATGAAAAAAACCGGCGCCCTCAGGGCGCCGTTTTTTTTGCAGTCGGTTATTCCAGGTTGTCCAGCGGCTTCAGGGCCTGCAGGGCGTCGGGGTTGTCCTGGTACTGCTGGCGCAAGCTGGCGAGCTGCTGATCATGGCCTGTGCAGACCTCATTCACGGCTTTCTCCAGGAAGACCCGGCGTTCCTCGTCGTAGGCCTCCTCGCCGGCAAAGTGCTCGCAGGCTTCGTGGCGCTGGATGAATGCAGCCACCTCATCGGGAAGCTCGGCGCCGCTTGCGCCATAGTGCTTGCCCAGCAACAGGCGTTTTTCCTCGACCCAGCCGGTGTAGTCCTCGCCGTCCTTGGCGATGTACATGACCTGGGCCCAGCCGTCTCCACTGGAGGCGTACACCGTCAGGCCATCACCGGGAATCACGTAGAGCTTCTTGTTCAGGCAGGTGGCATTCGGCCCGCTGTGAAAGTGCAGCCGCCCCTGGCCTATCACCTTGGCTTCGAGGGGCGGGCGATATTCGCCGGCTTCCAGGGAGACGTTGTCGCTGAGGGTGGCGCAGTCCACCGGGGCTTCGGCCAGGGCTGGCAGGGGCAACAGGGAAAGCAGGCCGTACAGGGGCAGGAGGCGCAGGAGTCGGTCCATCGCGAGGGGATCCATGAGGTGGGAGTGCGGATCGCGCGATGGTAATGACAAAGATGCGGCCTGTGAATGATCACGGGCCGCATCCGCGGTATTTCAGTCGGCAGCCTTGCTGAGTTGCCCCTGGCGTACCAGGGACAGGGCGAAGACCACCACCACTGCGGCGGCCGCCGCCAGGGTCAGGGGCAGCCCATAGCTGCCGCCGCTCATGGCCGCGCCGCTGAGCAAGGGGCCCAGCAGGCTGCCGATGCCCCAGAGCAGCCCGGCGCTGGCGTTGGCAGTCACCAGGTCGGCGCCGCTGAAGGACTGGCCGATCAGCACGATAGCCAGGGTATAGATGCCGCCAGCCACGGCGCCGAGGATGACCAGGCTCGGCCAGAGCAGGGTGGACGTTTGCATCAGCAGTGGCAGGGCAAGGCCGATCAGCAGGGCAATGATGCCGCAGCCCAGGTAGATCCCGGGGCGCCCGAGCTTGTCCGAAAGCCAGCCGAGGGGGAACTGGAACGCGGTGTCGCCCAACAGAATGATGGTCACCATCAAGGCCGCGAGCTTGATGCTGTAGCCATGGGTGGCGGCGTACACCGGAAACAGCGACAGCACCACGCTGTCGAAAAACGCGAAGAACAGGATGCCCACGCACAGCGCCGGCGCGATGCGGATAAAGCCCAGTACCGAAAAGGTGCGACTTTCGGCATGCAGCGGCTGCTGGTCTTCCAGGGGCAGGATCAGCCAGACCACTGCGATCGCCACCGCATAACCAACGCTGACGATGCCCAGCACGGCGGGCCCCTCGGTGCCCAATAGCGATACCAGGCCCGGGCCCAGGAGCTGGAAGAAGGTGAAGCAGGTGGTGTAGACCGCTACCAGGCGTCCGCGGGTGGCGTCTTCGGCCATTTCATTGACCCAGGTTTCCCCGAGAATGATGATCAGCCCCGCCCCCAGGCCCATGGCGACCCGCGCCAGGCCCAGGCTGTAGAGGCTGACCCCGGGTAATTCCAGGGCGGCCACGCTCAAGGCGCACAGGCTGAAACACAGCAGGTAGATCTGGCGCCGGGTCAGGCGCTGGCTCAGGGCATTGACCAGGAAGGCCGAGAGCATCATGCCTGCGGCGGGCAGCGCCGACATGATGCCGATCTGGTTGTTCGAGGCCCCGGCCTGATACAGGCGCAGGGCAAGGATCGGCACCGTGGAGCCGATGCTCAGGCCGACAATGGAGATGCCCAGGATCAGGGCGGCTAACAAGGCTTTGTTCATGATCAAGACCTGCGCCTGAAGCGTCAGGCGCCAAAAAAGACAGTTATTGCGGGCGCTGCAGGACATCGCAGGCCGACGTGCGGGCGATTGCCGGGCAGATGCCCTGGTGGAAGCAGAGGGGCTAGCGAGGTGGCGCCGGATTCAATCGCGATCAGCGTGGGCCCGGGTGCGGGGAGAAGGTGAAGGCAAACAATACGCTACGGCGTCGACGGTTGATCGCACAGTCAAGTTGGGCAACAGCCAGGGTTGCCGAAGGGCTCATCGAGGGGGAAGGGCACGGTGACTGTGCGGGCAGGAACATCACGGGGTCTGACTGCTTGGATAAAGAGGCGCACAGCCTACGTCAGGCCTTTGCGGCAATGCAACCGGGTTGGCGAAGGAGGATTCCAGGCGTGCATGAAGCGTCTATCCGCATGTCGGGATGACAGGCGGATCAATCATTTGCAAGGGGGATACTGCTTGAGCTGATTTGCCGCAGGAGCAGGGCGCTCACATGAGGATTAAGGCAAATCAGTGTAGGAAGATGGCTCCACGACCTGGACTCGAACCAGGGACCCAGTGATTAACAGTCACTTGCTCTACCAACTGAGCTATCGCGGAATGCGCCGTATCTTACTGATTCAGAAAGGGAAGTCAACAAGTCGAGGAAATTTTTTTCAGGGCGACGAGGATCTGAATGAAAGGCTGGCAGGACTTTGCGGGATTTATCGGTCTTCAGGTCTCTGACGCATCCGATAGGGGCTACCATGGCGCCCCGGAAGTGGTTTCACGCGCTGCCGGCCTTCAGCCGCATAGGTACGCCTTTATGATCCGCTTCGATTTATCCCAGCATCCTTCTATCTGTTTCGCGCTGTGCTGCGAGGTGCTGTCATGAGCATCGAGCAGATCAGCCTGCCCAAAGGGGTCGGCCCCCAGGCCGGCAAGTTGCTGGACGCCATCACCCAGGCCGGATCGGCGATGGATTTGAACCGTGCCGGCGGCAAGGCCGAAGGTTTTGTCCTGGGGCTGGAGAGTGCCAAGGCCATCAAGAGCCAGGTGGCCGAGGCGCTGTACGTGGCATTCGACGATGCCGCCAGCCAGCGCCTGGCTCAATTGCAGGGGTAGGGCGGTTCAGCCGCCGAAGGTCAGGGTGCCGAGCATCAGCTTGGCCATCAGCGAGGTGGCGGCCAGTTGCACCAGCCACAGGGCCAGCCCGCCAAGAAATACGCCCAGGGCAATTTGCAGCACCAGGCTCTTTTCGCGTTTCTGCGAGCGGGGCAGGTAATGCTCCAGTTCGTCGCGGTCGGCCCGCAGGTCATCGTTTTTCATCGGGATCTCGCTCAGCAAGGGGGCATAGGCTCACAGTCTAGAGGCTGTGGGGGCGGGCAGGGCAACGACGTGTCGCCAACGAAAAAGGGGAAGCCTGCCGGCTTCCCCTTTTTCGTTACCGCTGTCGTGAATCAGATCACTTGCAGGATGGCCTGGGTCACGACATGGATGTTGTTCTGGTTCAGCGCGGCGACGCAGATGCGGCCGGTGTCCAGGGCGTAGATGCCGAATTCGTTGCGCAGGCGGGTCACTTGCTCAACGGTCAGGCCGGAGTAGGAGAACATGCCGCGCTGGCGACCGACGAAGCTGAAGTCGTGCTCAGGGGCGCCTTTGGCCAGCAAGTCGACCATCTGGGTGCGCATGCCGCGAATTCGCAGGCGCATTTGCGCCAGTTCCTGCTCCCACTGGGCGCGCAGTTCCGGGCTGTTCAGCACGGCGGCGACGATGGTTGCACCGTGGGTCGGCGGGTTGGAGTAGTTGGTGCGGATCACGCGCTTGACCTGGGACAGCACGCGGGCGCTTTCTTCCTTGGAGCTGCTGACGATGGACAGGGCGCCAACGCGCTCGCCGTACAGCGAGAATGACTTGGAGAACGAGCTGGATACGAAGAAGGTCAGGCCCGACTCGGCGAACAGGCGCACCGCCGCGGCGTCTTCGTCGATGCCGTCGCCAAAGCCCTGGTAGGCCATGTCGAGGAAGGGCACGAGGTTTTTCGCCTTGACCACCTCCAGGACGTCTTTCCAGTCCTGTGGGCTCAGGTCGACACCGGTCGGGTTGTGGCAGCAGGCGTGCAGTACCACGATCGACTGGGCCGGCAGGGCGTTCAGGTCTTCCAGCAGACCAGCACGGTTCACGTCGTGGGTGGCAGCGTCGTAGTAGCGGTAGTTCTGCACCGGGAAGCCGGCGGTCTCAAACAGGGCGCGGTGGTTTTCCCAGCTCGGGTCGCTGATGGCGACCACGGCGTTGGGCAGCAACTGCTTGAGGAAGTCGGCACCGATCTTCAGGGCGCCAGTGCCGCCAACGGCCTGGGTGGTGACCACGCGGCCAGCGGCCAGCAGTGGCGAGTCGTTGCCGAACAGCAGCTTCTGTACCGCCTGGTCGTAGGCGGCAATGCCGTCGATCGGCAGGTAGCCACGGGAAGCATGTTGGGCGGCGCGAATCGTCTCGGCTTCGACAACGGCGCGCAGGAGCGGAATGCGTCCCTCCTCGTTGCAGTACACGCCCACCCCGAGGTTGACCTTATCGGTGCGGGTATCGGTGTTGAATGCTTCGTTGAGGCCCAGGATAGGATCGCGTGGTGCCATTTCGACAGCGGAGAACAGGCTCATTTTTACGGCGGCTCTGAATGGAGTGTGGAGGGACGTGTCGCGCTCCAGCCGAATGCACTAGAGCGGTGCACAAACGGGGAGCTAGTATAGAGGCCATCATCGCGTGGGGCGACAGGCTATTGACCTTTTGCGCCAAGTTTTTCGCTTTATTTTTCGACCGTTAGTCTTATTGCAATAACCAGGGTGTCAGCGGGTGTAGGACCTGTGCCTTGAAAGCTGTGGTAATCGGCTCCACATCAAGGATATTCCGGTTTTTTTCCTCGGCGACATGGGTCGTACGCGGTCTTTCCTGTTCCTGTACGGTATTGCCGCGCACGAATGATCCCAGAGGTACGTTATGTCTGAATTCCAGCTAGTCACCCGCTTCCAGCCCGCCGGCGACCAGCCGGAAGCCATTCGCCTGATGGTCGAAGGCATCGAGGCCGGGCTGGCCCACCAGACCCTGCTCGGTGTGACCGGTTCGGGCAAGACCTTCAGCATCGCCAACGTGATCGCCCAGGTGCAGCGCCCGACCCTGGTGCTGGCGCCGAACAAGACCCTGGCGGCGCAGCTGTATGGTGAGTTCAAGGCCTTCTTCCCGAACAACGCGGTGGAGTACTTCGTTTCCTACTACGACTACTACCAGCCCGAAGCCTATGTGCCGTCCTCCGACACCTTTATCGAGAAGGACGCCTCGATCAACGACCATATCGAGCAGATGCGCCTGTCCGCGACCAAGGCGCTGCTGGAGCGCAAGGACGCCATCATCGTCACCACGGTGTCGTGCATCTATGGCCTGGGCAGCCCGGAAACCTACCTGAAGATGGTCCTGCACGTGGATCGCGGGGACAAACTCGATCAGCGCGCCCTGCTGCGCCGCCTGGCGGACTTGCAGTACACCCGCAACGACATGGATTTCGCCCGCGCCACCTTCCGCGTGCGTGGCGATGTGATCGACATCTATCCGGCGGAGTCGGACCTGGAAGCGATCCGCATCGAGCTGTTCGATGACGAAGTGGAAAGCATCAGCGCCTTCGACCCCTTGACCGGTGAAGTGATCCGCAAACTGCCGCGCTTCACCTTCTACCCCAAGAGCCACTACGTGACCCCGCGGGAAACCCTGCTGGACGCCATCGAAGGGATCAAGGTGGAGTTGCAGGAGCGCCTGGAATACCTGCGCTCCAACAACAAGCTGGTGGAAGCCCAGCGCCTGGAGCAGCGCACCCGTTTCGACCTGGAGATGATCCTCGAACTGGGCTACTGCAACGGCATCGAGAACTACTCGCGCTACCTCTCGGGGCGTCCCGCTGGCGCGGCGCCACCTACCTTGTACGACTACCTGCCGGCGGATGCCTTGCTGGTGATCGACGAATCCCACGTCAGCGTGCCCCAGGTCGGCGCCATGTATAAGGGCGACCGCTCGCGCAAGGAAACCCTGGTTGAGTACGGCTTCCGCCTGCCATCGGCTCTGGATAACCGGCCAATGCGTTTTGACGAGTGGGAAGGGGTGAGCCCGCAGACCATCTTCGTTTCCGCCACTCCGGGCAACTATGAGGCCGAGCACGCCGGCCGCGTGGTGGAGCAGGTGGTGCGCCCCACCGGGCTGGTGGACCCGCAAGTGGAAGTGCGCCCGGCCCTGACCCAGGTGGACGACCTGCTGTCGGAAATCACCAAGCGCGTGGCCGTGGAAGAGCGGGTACTGGTGACCACCCTGACCAAGCGCATGGCCGAGGACCTTACCGATTACCTGGCCGACCATGGCGTGCGTGTGCGCTACCTGCACTCGGACATCGACACCGTGGAGCGGGTGGAGATCATCCGCGACCTGCGCCTGGGCACTTTCGATGTGCTGGTGGGGATCAACCTGCTGCGTGAGGGCCTGGACATGCCGGAAGTGTCCCTGGTGGCGATCCTCGATGCCGACAAGGAAGGCTTCCTGCGTTCCGAGCGTTCGCTGATCCAGACCATCGGCCGGGCCGCGCGTAACCTCAATGGCCGGGCGATTCTCTATGCCGACCGCATCACCGGCTCCATGGAGCGTGCGATTGGCGAGACCGAGCGCCGTCGTGACAAGCAGATCGCCTTCAACCTGGCCAATGGCATCACCCCCAAGGGTGTGGTCAAGGACGTTGCCGACATCATGGAAGGCGCCACCGTGCCCGGTTCGCGCAGCAAGAAGCGCAAGGGCATGGCCAAGGCCGCGGAGGAAAACGCCCGCTACGAAAACGAACTGCGCTCGCCCAGCGAGATTACCAAGCGCATTCGCCAGCTCGAAGAGAAGATGTACCAACTGGCCCGCGACCTGGAGTTCGAAGCTGCGGCGCAGATGCGCGACGAAATCACCAAGCTGCGCGAGCGCTTGCTCACCGTCTAACGACGCTCGATCCCTCGTAGGAGCCGGCTTGCCGGCGAAGAGGCCCTCAAATCCTGTGCAAGGGTTGGGAGTCTATTCGCTGGCAAGCCAGCTCCTACAGGCAATTCGTGGGTCAGTGGGCTTCGCCGGCCTTGAGGCCCTTGGGCAGGGCCTTGGTCAGCAGGATCGCCAGCATGCTGATGCCCAGGGCAATGCCGACGAAATGGAAGGCGTCGTTGTAGGCCATGATCTGTGCCTGCTGGTGGGTGATTTCGCTGAGCTTGCCCAGGGCTGCGGTCTCGCTGCCGAACTTCTCGGTGAGAGTTGCCAGGCGTTCCGCCACCTGGGGATTGCTGGGCACAACGGCTTCGCGCAGGTAGTCGAAATAGGTCTTGGTTCGGGCATCCAGCAAGGTCGCCAGCAGGGCAATGCCGATGGCGCCACCGAGGTTGCGCAGGATGTTGAACAGGCTGGAGGCCGATCCCGCGTCCTGGGGCTGTATATAAGCCGTGGCGATCAGCGAGATGGTGACCATGATCAGCGGCTGGCCCAGGGCGCGAATGATCTGGATCTGGTTGAACTGCGGCCCGGCAAAGTCCGGGTTGAGCACCCCCGACGAAAAACTCGCCAGGCCGAACAGGCCAAAGCCCAGGGTGCACAGCCATTTCGGTGAAATGAACTGCATCAGCTTGGGCACCAGGGGAATCAGGAACAACTGCGGCACCCCCATCCACATGATCACTTCGCCGATCTGCAGCGCGTTGTAGTTCTGGATCTGCGCCAGGTACAGCGGCAGCAGGTAGATCGAACCGTACAGGCCAACGCCCATGCCCAGGCTGGAGATACTCGACAGGCCGAAGTTGCGATTGCGCAGGATGCCCAGGTTGATCAGCGGGTTGGGCCTGGAGACCTGGACGATGACGAAGGTGACCAGGCTGATCAGGGCGATGCTGCCCAGGGTGACGATCAGGCTCGATTCCAGCCAGTCCTTGCGGTGGCCTTCCTCAAGAAATACCTGCAGGCAACCCAGGCCCAGGCCGAGGGTGAGAATGCCGGCGTAGTCGGTGCTTTTCAGCAGTTCCCAGTGAGCTTCCTTCTTTTCCAGGCCATACAGCAGGCCCGCGATCATCAGCAGGCCCGGCGGCACGTTGATATAGAAGATGTACTCCCAACCCCAGTTTTCCGTGAGCCAGCCGCCCAGGGTCGGGCCGATGGAGGGGGCGAAAGTGGCGGTCATGGCGAACATGGCCATGCCCTTGGCCCGGTGATGCTCGGGGAGCTTGATCAGGGTCAGGGTGAACGCCAGGGGGATCAGGGCGCCACCGGTAAAGCCCTGCAAGGCGCGGAACACGATCATGCTTTCCAGGCTCCAGGCCATGGAGCAGAGCAGGGAGGCAATAAGAAAGCCCACCGAGACCCAGACCGCCAGGCGCCGGGCCGAGAGCAGCTGCACCAGCCAGGCGGTGAGGGGGATCATGATGATCTCCGCCACCAGGTAGGAAGTGGAGATCCACGAGCCTTCCTCCAGGGTAGCGGACAGCGCGCCCTGGATGTCCTTGAGCGAGGAGTTGGTGATCTGGATGTCGAGCACCGCCATGAAGGCGCCGAGCATGGCACTCATCACCGCGATCCAGTCGCGCCGGGAGGGTTCGCCCACCGGACGCAGCAGTTGATCACCGGCCATCGACGGGGTCTTTGACGTTGACCTTTACGGTTACCGACATGCCGGGGCGGATCTTGCCCCGCAGGGGATTGTCGACAGGGAAGGTCAGTTTCACCGGAATGCGCTGTACCACCTTGGTGAAGTTGCCGGTGGCATTGTCTGGCGGCAGCAGGCTGAATTGCGCGCCGGAGGCGGCGAACAGGCTGTCGACCCGGGCCTGGATCGGTGTATCGCCGTAGGCGTCGAAGGTCAGCTCGGCCTTTTGCCCGGGCTGCATGTGGCCAATCTGGGTTTCCTTGAAGTTGGCCTGTATCCAGATGTCCTGGTCCGGAACGATCGACAGCAGATAGGCGCCGGCCTGCACCACCTGGCCATTGCGTGCGGCGCGCTGGCCGATGAGGCCGCTGATGGGGGCGTGGATCTCGCTACGGGTCAGGTTCAGTCGTGCTTGCGCCAGGTCGGCCCGGGCGTTGGCGATCTGTGCATCGAGGCGCTTGATCTCGGCGTTCAGGGCATTGACTTGCTGGCGCTGGCCCTGCAAGTCGGCTTCGGCCTTGGCCACCTGGGAGCGGGCGATATGGTTGTCGGCGGAAAGGGTAGTGACCCGTTCCTCGGAGACGTAACCGGGCTTGCGCAGGGTCTGGGCCCGAGACAGGTCGATCTGCGAGCGGCCCAGGCTGGCCTGGCTCGAAGCCACCTGGGCCTGGCCCGCGGCAATCAGGCTGGCTTGCTGGGTCAGCTTGCTCTGGGCCTGCAGGCGTTCGGCCTCGCGGGTATCCAGGGCGGCCTGGGCGCGGTCCACCGCCAGTTGGAAGTCCTGCCCTTCCAGGCGTACCAGCAACTGGCCCTGTTCCACATGCTGGTTGTCCTGCACCAGCACTTCTTCGATTCGCGCGCTCAGTTGGCTGGAGACCCGGGTGATCTCGCCCTGCACGTAGGCGTTGTCCGTGGTCTCGTAAAAGCGCCCGTGGAACCACCAGTGGGCAAGAAAACCCAGGGCAATCAACAGGACCAGGGACAGAAAGACAAACAGGCGACGCTTGAGTTGGGCTGGCATGGGCTGGCTGTATTCAATAAAAGTGTAAGGAGATCTATCAGCGGGCGAATCTGGCATATAGCCACTGGGCGGTAAATGCCATGGGCTGATTATTGGCCCTTCAACAGGCTGGCAGCGGCCTGGAGTCGCAACCTTGGCTTAAATGCCCTCCTCACTGGAGCGGGGCTGCCGTCGCCTGTTACCATTCGCCCCCTGTTTTATTCCTCGTTTTTCTTTCCTTTCGAGACATGCCATGACCACCGTCCGCACGCGCATCGCGCCATCGCCTACCGGGGATCCCCACGTAGGTACCGCCTACATCGCTTTGTTCAACTATTGCTTTGCCAAGCAGCATGGCGGTGAGTTCATCCTGCGTATCGAAGACACCGATCAGTTGCGTTCGACCCGGGAGTCCGAGCAGCAGATTTTCGACGCCTTGCGCTGGTTGGGCATCAACTGGAGCGAAGGCCCGGACGTTGGCGGCCCTCACGGCCCGTATCGCCAGAGCGAGCGTGGCGACATCTACCAGAAGTACGCTCAGCAACTGGTGGACCTGGGCCACGCCTTCCCGTGCTTCTGCACCGCCGAAGAACTGGACCAGATGCGTGCCGAACAGATGGCCCGCGGCGAAACCCCGCGCTATGACGGCCGGGCCCTGCTGCTGTCCAAGGAAGAAGTGGCCCGGCGCCTGGCGGCCGGCGAGCCTCACGTGATCCGCATGAAAGTGCCTACCGAAGGCGTCTGCGTGGTGCCGGACATGCTGCGCGGCGATGTCGAGATCCCGTGGGATCGCATGGACATGCAAGTGTTGATGAAGACCGACGGCCTGCCGACCTACTTCCTGGCCAACGTGGTCGACGACCACCTGATGGGCATCACCCACGTGCTGCGCGGTGAAGAATGGCTGCCGTCGGCGCCCAAGCTGATCCTGCTCTACGAGTACTTCGGCTGGGAGCAGCCGCAGCTGTGCTACATGCCGTTGCTGCGCAACCCGGACAAGAGCAAGCTGTCCAAGCGCAAGAACCCCACCTCGGTAACCTTCTACGAGCGCATGGGCTTCATGCCGGAAGCCATGCTCAACTACCTGGGCCGCATGGGCTGGTCGATGCCGGACGAGCGCGAGAAGTTCTCGCTGCAGGAAATGGTCGACAATTTCGACCTGTCGCGGGTGTCCCTGGGGGGGCCGATCTTCGATATCGAGAAGCTGTCCTGGCTCAACGGCCAGTGGCTGCGTGACCTGCCGGTGCAGGAGTTCGCCAGCCGAGTGCAGACCTGGGCGCTGAACTCCGATTACATGATGAAGATCGCGCCGCACGTACAGGGCCGGGTCGAGACCTTCAGCCAGATCGCACCGCTGGCCGGCTTCTTCTTCGCCGGTGGCGTGAACCCGGATGCCAAGCTGTTCGAGTCCAAGAAGCTGTCCGGCGATCAGGTGCGTCAGCTGATGCAATTGATCCTGTGGAAGCTCGAAAGCCTGCGTCAGTGGGAGAAAGACAGCATCACCGCGACCATTCAGGCGGTGGTTGAGTCTCTGGAGCTGAAACTGCGCGATGCCATGCCGCTGATGTTTGCCGCCATTACTGGCCAGGCCAGTTCGGTGTCGGTGCTCGATGCCATGGAAATCCTCGGTCCGGACCTGACCCGTTTCCGTCTGCGCCAGGCCATCGATCTGCTGGGTGGTGTGTCGAAGAAAGAAAACAAGGAATGGGAAAAACTCCTCGGCGCCATCGCCTGAGGCGTTTTTGCCGAAGGGCAGCCGACAGGGGCGGGGAGCTTTTCGACTACGCTTGAAACTCAAGCGCCAGGCGGGTTGATTGCGGCCTCTGGTAGTTCTTTGAGGCTTGCGGCGAGTGTTTTGTGCGACTCGCCGCAGGCGCAGAGGGCCGCAAAACCCCGGGTTTTCCGGGCGGGGCGGTAAGTGATTGTTATCCCGGCAAATTTTTTTTCAAAAAACGGAAAAAAAATTGACAGCCTTCCGATCGCCCCTTAAGATTCGCCCCGTCCTCAGCGATGAGGGGCTATAGCTCAGCTGGGAGAGCGCTTGCATGGCATGCAAGAGGTCGACGGTTCGATCCCGTCTAGCTCCACCAAATTTGCAGTTCAAGGCCTGGCCACACCGGCCTTGAATCGATCGGTACTCAGCACCGGTCAGTTGTAAGAAGGGTTTGCGTCCCCTTCGTCTAGTGGCCTAGGACACCGCCCTTTCACGGCGGTAACAGGGGTTCGAGTCCCCTAGGGGACGCCAGTTTCACACAAGCGATGTTGCAAGATGTCGCTGCGCCGCGAGGCGAAAATCCGGGGCTATAGCTCAGCTGGGAGAGCGCTTGCATGGCATGCAAGAGGTCGACGGTTCGATCCCGTCTAGCTCCACCAATTTACAGTTCAAGGCCTGGCCACACCGGCCTTGGATCGATCGGTACTCAGCACCGGTCAGTTGTACAGAAGGGTTTGCGTCCCCTTCGTCTAGTGGCCTAGGACACCGCCCTTTCACGGCGGTAACAGGGGTTCGAGTCCCCTAGGGGACGCCAGTTTCACACAAGCGATGTTGCAAGATGTCGCTGCGCCGCGAGGCGAAAATCCGGGGCTATAGCTCAGCTGGGAGAGCGCTTGCATGGCATGCAAGAGGTCGACGGTTCGATCCCGTCTAGCTCCACCAATTTACAGTTCAAGGCTTGGCCACACCGGCCTTGAATCGATCAGTACTCAGCACTGATCAGCTGTTAGAAGGGTTTGTGTCCCCTTCGTCTAGTGGCCTAGGACACCGCCCTTTCACGGCGGTAACAGGGGTTCGAGTCCCCTAGGGGACGCCACGTTTACCCGCTCTGCGGGATTTTTAAGGGTCATTCAATCATTGAATGACCCTTTTGTTTTTCTGGCCTTCGGCCAATTTCTCTTTCTTCCTCAGCCTGCGCTTCTGACCGACGGTCACGCTGGCGACTTGCGGAAAATTATTATGAGAATAATATTTTTTCCGTAATATTCGGAGGTAACGATGAACGACAAAAAAGCTCAAACCCGCGAACGTATTCTCCAGGCCGCCAGTTCTGCACTGATCCAGCGCGGCCCGGCCGAACCGAGTGTGGGTGAGGTGATGGGGGCTGCCGGCCTGACTGTAGGCGGCTTCTATGCGCACTTTGAGAGCAAGGATGCGCTGATGCTGGAAGCTTTCACTCAGCTGCTTTCCCATCGACGCGGCCTGCTCGATGAAATGGATGCAAGCCTCAGCGGCGAGGAGCGCCGGGCGTTGGCAGCGGCGTTCTATCTGTCGCGCAAACACCGCGACTCCACCGAGCAGGCGTGCCCGATTCCAGCCTCGGTCGGCGAACTGGGGCGCTTGCCCGAGAGCTTTCGCAAGGCCTTGAACGAACACATGGAGCTGATGGTCGCGCAACTGGCTGCCAGCCCCGAAGATACCGACAAGGCCTTGGCCGACATGGCGCTGATGGTTGGCGGCCTGTCCCTGGCGCGGGCGTTGGGGCCCGGCGAGTTGTCCGATCGTTTGCTGCGTGCCGCCAAGTCGGCGGTGCTATGACCTGAAGTGCAACGGCGAGGTAGGTGATGAGCAGATTGAGCTGGATTCGTGGAGTCAATGGCACTCTGGGGTGGGTGGCGCCGCAATGGGCGGCGAATCGGATGCGTCATTTGTTCATGACCCCTCGCGAGCTGCCGCCACGAAAGTGGGAGTTGCCCCTGCTGGCGCGCGCCGAGCGCCTGACCTTGCGTTTCGGGCTTTCAGCCTTGCGTTGGGGCCAGGGGCCGACGGTATTGCTGATGCACGGCTGGGAAGGGCGGCCCACGCAGTTTGCCAGCCTGATCGAGGCCCTGGTGGCCGCCGGTTATACCGCCGTGGCGCTGGATGGCCCGGCCCATGGTCGTTCCCCGGGCGATGAGGCAAACGTGGCACTGTTTGCCCGGGCGATGCTGGAGGCAGCAGCCGAATTGCCGCCCCTGCGCGCGGTGATCGGCCACTCCATGGGCGGTGCCAGCGCCATGCTCGCGGTGCAATTGGGCCTGCGCACCGAAACCCTGGTCAGTATCGCCGCGCCGGCACGTATCCTGGCCGTGTTGCGCGGTTTTGCCAGCTACATGCGGTTGCCGCCCAGGGCGCGTTCCGCCTTTATCCGCCAGGTGGAGAAGAAGGTCGGAATGCGCGCCGCCGCCATGGACGTGGCCCAGTATCAGTTGGATATGCCCGGCCTGATCATTCACGCCGAAGATGACCTCTTCGTTCCGGTCAAGGAATCGGAGCTGATCCACCAGGCCTGGTTCGACAGCCGTCTCCTGCGCTTGAGTGAAGGTGGCCACCAGCGGATATTGGCCGACTCCCGAGTGGTGGATGCGGTGGTGGCGCTGGTCAGTGGACGGCATCTGCAAGCGCGCCAATCGGCCTGAGCATCCGTTACACTGCCCCGGTCAAAAAAACTGACCGGGAGTCGGGCATGAGTTGGGATCTGGCAACGCCATTCGTCATCGATCTGCAGGTGGCCGCCGAGGATATCGATGGCCTCGGGCACGCCAACAATGCGGTCTACGTTACCTGGCTGGAGCGTTGCGCCTGGCGACATTCGCAACGCCTGGGGCTGGACCTGGCCGAATACCGGCGCCTGGACCGGGCGATGGCCGTGGTGCGGCACGAGATCGATTACCTGGCGGCGGCCTATGAAGGCGATGAGCTGCAACTGGCCACCTGGATCGTCGATTGGGACCAGCGCCTGAAGATGACCCGGCGTTTCCAGCTGATGCGCCCGAGCGACGGTACGACCCTGTTGCGGGCCCAGACCACCTTTGTCTGCATCGAGCTGTCCACCGGCAAGCCCAAGCGCATGCCCGCCGAGTTCCTGGACGGTTACGGCCCGGCCCTGCAGGGCGCCTGACACCTCCCTGTGCCCGTGCAGGCGCCGGCTTGCCAGCGAAGGCGCCTGCAACGGCTGGCTTGCCCCTGTAAAACTCCTGCTGAAGGTCGAAACCCAGTAAACTGGCGGACGTTTTTTTGCCCGTTTTCTTGTCGAGTGTGTTTCATGCAAATTGCCCTGGCGCCCATGGAGGGGTTGGTCGACAACATCCTGCGGGATGTACTGACTCGTGTTGGCGGGATCGACTGGTGTGTCACCGAGTTCATCCGCGTCAATGACCGCCTGTTGACGCCTGCCTACTTCCACAAGCTCGCCCCCGAACTGCTGCACGGTGCGCACACCGCGGCCGGCGTGCCGCTGCGAGTGCAGTTGCTGGGTTCGGACCCGGTGTGCCTGGCAGAGAACGCGGCCCTGGCCTGTGAGCTGGGCAGTGAGGTCATCGACCTGAACTTCGGTTGCCCGGCCAAGACCGTCAACAAGTCCCGGGGCGGGGCGGTGCTGCTCAAGGAGCCCGAGCTGCTGAACCAGATCGTCGAGCATGTGCGGCGTGCGGTGCCGGCGCACATTCCGGTCACGGCGAAAATGCGCCTGGGCTTCGACAGCCCGGATGGCTCGCTGGTCTGTGCCACAGCGCTGGCCGAGGGTGGCGCCGAACATATCGTGGTGCATGCGCGGACCAAGGTCGACGGCTACAAGCCGCCGGCCCATTGGGAGTGGATCCCGCGGGTGCAGGAAGTGGTCAAGGTGCCGGTGTTCGCCAACGGGGATATCTGGAGCGTCGAGGACTGGCGCCGTTGCCGGGAAATCAGCGGCGTCGAGGACATCATGCTGGGTCGCGGGCTGGTCTCGCGTCCCGATTTGGCCCGGCAGATCGCCGCAGCTCGGGCCGGTGAAGAAGTGGTGGCAATGTCCTGGGCCGACCTGCAGCCGATGCTCCAGGATTTCTGGGCGCAGGTAGTGGTGCAACTGACCCCGCGTTCGGCGCCGGGGCGCCTGAAGCAATGGCTGGCGATGCTGACCCGCAACTACCCGGAAGCGGTCGAGCTGTTCACCGCCCTGCGCCGGGAAACCGAGCTGGATCAGGTCGGGCGCCTGTTGGGCATGCCCCGAAGCGAGGCAGCGTAAAAATTTTTTAAGGCATGTCTTGAAACGCTGGAGCCCATCCCTATCTCTTGGGTACGCGATGCCGAATTCGGGTCGCGGAGATAACCACTCGCTGAATAATCAGGAGAAACACCCATGAGTACTGCATTTTCCTTGGCTCCACTGTTCCGTTCCTCTGTCGGCTTCGACCGTTTCAATGATCTGTTCGAGTCGGCACTGCGCAACGAACCAGGCAGCAGCTACCCACCCTACAACGTTGAGAAACACGCTGACGATCAATACCGCATCGTCGTTGCCGCCGCCGGTTTCCAGGAAGAAGACCTGGAACTGCAAGTGGAAAAAGGCGTGTTGACCGTGAGCGGTGGCAAGCGCGATGCCAATGAAAGCGTCACTTACCTGCACCAGGGCATTGCCCAGCGTGCATTCAAGCTGTCCTTCCGCCTGGCCGACCATATCGAGGTCAAGGCCGCGGCCCTGAGCAACGGTCTGTTGAATATCGACCTGCTGCGGGTCGTGCCGGAAGAGGCCAAAGCCAAGCGCATCCCGATCAACGGTGCGCAGCAAGCGGCTCTGCAACACTAAGACCGTTGCAATAAAAGGGCGCCCTGGTGGCGCCCTTTTTCGTGCCTGTCATTCCAGCAGCTTCTTGAATTCGCTCAGCGGCAACGGCCTGCTATGGAGGAAACCCTGGTACAGGTGGCACTCCAGGCCCTGGAGGAACTCGAGCTGCTGCGGGGTTTCCACGCCTTCGGCGATGACCTTGAGGTTCAGGCTGCGGGCCATGGCGACAATGGCCCGGATGATTTCCGCATCGTTGGGGTCGTGGGTCGCATCGCGGACGAAGGACTGGTCGATCTTCAAGGTGTCCACCGGCAAGCGCTTGAGGTAGGTCAGGGACGAGTAGCCGGTGCCGAAATCGTCCATGGCAAAGCTCACTCCGAGTTTCTTCAGCCGGCGCATCTTGTTGATGGTGTCTTCCAGGTTCTGGATCACGATGCCTTCGGTGATCTCCAGCTTCAGCAGGCTCGAGGGCAGTGCGTAGGCGTGCAGGCTGTGTTCGACCCGCTCGACAAAGTCGGTCTGGCGGAACTGCCGCGGGCTGATGTTGACGCACAGGCTGAAGTGCTGGGGATCCACCAGTTTCTGATCGATCAACTGGCTGAAGGCCAGGCAGGCCTCGTCGAGAATCCAGGTGCCCACCTCGAGGATCAGGCCGCTGTCCTCCAGCACCTTGATGAACTCGGTCGGCGACTGTGCGCCCAACTCCGGGTGTTGCCAGCGCACCAAGGCTTCGGCGCCGACGATGCGGTTGTCGCGGGCGTCCACCTGGGGCTGGAAGTGCACGCTGAATTCGCCCCGGGACAGGGCCAGGCGCAGGTCGGTTTCCATGCGCAGGCGTTCGCTGGCGGCTTTTTGCATGGTGTTGTGGAACATCTGGGTGGTGTTGCGCCCTGAATCCTTGGCCCGATAAAGGGCGATGTCGGCGCGCTTGAGCAGGTCGGTGGGGGTCGAGCCGTGGTCGGGAATCAGTGCCACACCGATGCTCGGGGTGACCTGCAGGCGCTGACCATCGAGGAACATCGGTTCGGACAGCAATTCGCGCAGGGTGTCGGCCAGCTGGCGGACCTGTTCGCTGACTTCGTTGCGCGTGCCCTCAAGGCCACTCAGCAGGACCACGAACTCATCGCCGCCCAGGCGTGCCACGGTGTCTTCCATGCGCACGCTGGCTTCGAGCCGGGCGGTGATGATTTTCAACACGGTGTCGCCCACCGGGTGGCCCAGGGAATCGTTGATGTGCTTGAAGTGATCGAGGTCGAGAAACAGTAGGGCGCCGCGCAGGTTATGACGCTTGAGCAGGGCAATCTGCTGGCTCAGGCGGTCCATCAGCAGGGCGCGGTTGGGCAGGTTGGTCAGGGGGTCGTGGTAAGCCAGGTGGCGGATCTGCGCCTGGGCGTTCTTCAGCAGGCTGACGTCCCGGGCGGTCATTAGCAGGCAGGGCGTTTCGTTGAGGGTGATGGGCTCCACCGAGACTTCCAGAGTGAGGATGTCCCCGCGCTTGTTGCGCCCGAGCATTTCCAGGTGGTGCACCCGGCCCTTGATCTGGAGCTCCGCCAGCAAGGTGGAGAGTTGCGCTTCTTCGGCCCAGATGCCGATTTGGTACATGGTGCGGCCGATCACCTCGTCGTTGCGGTGGCCGGTCAGGCGGCAGAAACCATCGTTGACTTCCAGATAGCGGCCCGTGTCGCGCTCGGTGATGCTGATGGCATCGGGGCTGGAGTGAAAGGCCTTGGCGAACTTCTCTTCGCTGGCCTTGAGGGCCGCCTCCGAGCGCTGCTGCTGGGTGATGTCCCGCAGGTTGGTGACGATGCAGGGCTGCTTGTCCACGGTGATCAGGCGGCTGGAAATGATGCAGGTCAGCGGCTGGCCGTTCTTGTGGTGGACCACCACTGCCACATTATTCAGCGCCTGTTCACGAATCACCTGCTCGATGCGCCGCAGGCGCGGCGCGGCGTCTTCCCAAAGGCCGATCTGTTCGGCGCTGCGGTTGAGCACTTCGTCCAGGGTCCAGCCGAAGGTCTGGGTGAAGCTGGAGTTGATCTCGATGAACTGACCGGTTTCCAGCAAGGTCACGCAGATTGGGTCGGGGCTGACCTGGAACAGGCTGGCGAATTTCTCTTCGGAGGTGATCAGGCGCTGTTCCCGTTCCACCTGCTCGGTGATGTCCAGCAGAGTGCCGGCCATGCGCAGCGGGCTGCCCTGTTCGTCGCGGTAGAGGCGGGCGCGGCTTTCCAGGTAGCGCGAGCTGCCGTCCTCCAGTTGCACCCGGTAGGTCAGTTGATAGTTGCCCGCCGGCCCTTCGCGCAGGCTGCGGTAAGCATCGCGCATGGAGTTGCGCTCTTCGGTGGGTACGCCTTCGAAGAAGGCGTCGAAGGATTCATGGAAAGGGATGGGTTCCAGGCCGTGCAATTGCGCGGCGCGGGCCGAGCCGTAGAGCATGCCGCTGGGAATGTGCCAGTCCCAGGTGCCCAGTTGCGCCGAATCCAGGGCTAGGTCCAGGCGTTCCTGGCTATCCTTGAGCGCCTGTTCGGATCGTTTGCGCTCGCTGGTGTCGAGAAAAGTGCTGAGCAGGTAGGCCTTGCCCTCCAGTTCAACCTTCTGGGCACTGAGGATGCCGTCATGGACCTGCCCGTTGCTGGCGCGAAATTGCACTTCGAGGCTGGCGGCCTGGCCCTTCTTCTGGACCGCCTTGATCAGCTGGGGGCGCTGTTCGGGGTTGACCCAGAGGCCGATCTCCAGGGTGGTGCGGCCGATCACGTGCTCGGCGGGCCAGCCGAACTGGCTTTCGAAGTACTGGTTGGCCTCGCTGATCAGGCCATCTTCCAGGCGGGTCAGCAGCACGGTGTTGGGGCACAGGTGAAACAGCGTGGCAAAGCGCTTTTCCGAACTGCTGAGGGCTTCTTCGCGTTGGCGTTGGTGGGTGATCTCGCGGATTACCCCGATCATTCGCGGCTTGCCGTGCTTGTCCGGTAACACGCTGCCGTTGATCTCCAGCCAGTGCAGGCTGCCATCGGGCCAGCGAATGCGGTGGTGCATGGCGTGTTCCAGCGGCGCGCCGGCCAGCACTGAATGAAAGGCGCGAATCGTCCTGGCCCGGTCCTCGATGGGCAGCAGGTCGAGGTATTCGAGGTTTTCCGGCAAGGGCTGGCGCGGATCGAAGCCGAACAGCGCCTGGGTGCCCCGGGACCAGCTGATCTGCCCGCTTTCAATATCCCAATACCAGGCCCCCAGGCGCGCACCATTTAGGGCGGCGAGCAACTGCGGTGCGCTTTCCCAGCTTTGCTCCGACTCCCGGGGGTCGACAGCATGGATACGCGGCAAGGGCGGAATACGGTCAGCGGGTTTGGGCATGGAGGTCAGGCCTTGAGCTGAGTCATTCGTCGGGTGCGGGATACTCATGGCGCTGCAGCGTGGCACGGGCGATACCCGGAGTGTTATGCCGGGTTCCCTGGCCAATCGACTTGTGCATCCAGTAAGGCCATGAAAGCCCGCGCAGCGTTCGAAAGTGTCCGTTCGGTATGCAGGATATAGCCTAGCTGGCGGTGCAGCTGTATGCCCGGTAAAGGAATGCGCGCCACCTGGTCGTCGAGCATGGTGCGTGGCAGCACGCTCCAGGCCAGGCCGATGGACACCATCATCTTTATAGTTTCCAGATAGTTAGTACTCATGGCGATGTTCGGCGTCAGGCCCTGGGCTTCAAACAGGCGTTGGACAATATGGTGGGTAAAGGTATTGCCGCCGGGGAAAACCGCGGGATGCAGGGCAATATCCGCCAGGCTCACCTGGCCGCTGCTGACCAGCGGGTGTTCCGGCGCGGCGACGAAGTCCAGCGGGTCGTCCCAGACCGCAGTGGCCTTGACCAGGGAGTGGGGCTCGGGGGCCAGGGTGATCACTGCCAGTTCGGCGCGGCCATGGAGGATTTCCTCGTAGGCCACTTCGGAGTCGAGGAACTGGATGTCCAGGGCCACTTGCGGGTAGCGCCGGGTGAAGGCCCGCAGCAATGGCGGCAGGCGGTGCAGACCAATGTGATGGCTGGTGGCCAGGGTCAGGCGCCCACTGACTTCGCCGGTGAGGTTGGTCAGGGCGCGGCGGGTGTCATCCAGCACATTGATGATCTGGTAGGCCCGGGGTAGCAGGGCACGCCCGGCCTCGGTCAGGCCGATCTCCCGCCCCAGGCGGTCGAACAGCCGCACGTTGAGTTGCTGCTCCAGGCCGGCGATGCGTTTGCTGATGGCTGGCTGGGTCAGGTGCAGGCGTTCGCCGGCGCCGGAAAAGCTGCCGGTCTCGGCGATGGCTATAAAGGCGTTGAGGTTGGCCAGGTCCATAGTTGCATTCCAGTTGGTTATCCAAAGCATGAAAAATATGAATTTGAGTTATTTAATCTAACGCCATAGGATCGGCCTCACAAGCCAAAGGGTTATTGATCGGCGCACGATCGGAGCCCGGGGCATAGAAACAAGCTGATGAGGAATGGTCCGATGGCCGGCAAGACGCTCTACGACAAGCTCTGGGATTCGCATTTGGTCAAGCAGCGCGACGATGGTTCGGCGCTGATCTATATCGATCGTCACATCATCCACGAAGTGACCTCGCCGCAAGCCTTCGAAGGCCTGCGTCTGGCCGGGCGCAAGCCATGGCGCATCGATGCCAACATCGCCACCCCGGACCACAACGTACCGACCACGCCGGAGCGCAAGGGCGGGATAGAAGCGATCGCCGACCAGGTTTCCCGCCTCCAGGTGCAGACCCTCGACGACAACTGCGATGAATACGGCATTGTCGAATTCAAGATGAACGACGTGCGCCAGGGCATCGTCCACGTGATCGGCCCGGAGCAGGGCGCCACCTTGCCGGGCATGACCGTGGTCTGTGGTGACTCCCACACCTCGACCCACGGTGCTTTCGGCGCCCTGGCCCATGGCATCGGCACCTCCGAGGTAGAGCACGTCCTTGCCACCCAGTGCCTGGTGGCCAAGAAAATGAAGAACATGCTGGTGCGCGTGGAAGGCACCTTGCCTTTCGGCGTGACCGCCAAGGACATCGTCCTGGCCGTGATCGGCAAGATCGGCACCGCCGGCGGTAACGGCCATGCCATCGAGTTCGCCGGTAGCGCGATTCGCGAGCTGTCCGTCGAAGGCCGCATGACCATCTGCAACATGTCCATCGAAGCCGGTGCCCGTGTCGGCCTGGTGGCGGCGGACGAAAAGACCGTGGCATACGTCAAGGGACGTCCGTTCGCCCCCAAGGGCGCCGAATGGGACTTGGCCGTCGAGGCCTGGAAGGACCTGGTGTCCGATGCCGACGCCGAGTTCGATACCGTGGTCGAGCTCGATGCCGCACAGATCAAGCCGCAGGTCAGCTGGGGTACGTCCCCGGAAATGGTCCTGGCGGTGGATCAGAACGTACCGGACCCGGCCAAGGAAATGGATCTGGTCAAGCGCGATTCCATCGTCCGCGCCTTGAAGTACATGGGCTTGAGCGCCAACCAGGCGATCACCGACATTCAGTTGGACCGCGTCTTCATCGGCTCCTGCACCAACTCGCGGATCGAAGACTTGCGCGCCGCCGCGGTCATCGCCAAGGGCCGCAAAGTGGCTTCCACCATCAAGCAGGCGATCGTGGTGCCGGGCTCGGGCCTGGTCAAGGCGCAGGCCGAATCGGAAGGCCTGGACAAGATCTTCCTCGAAGCCGGTTTCGAATGGCGTGAGCCGGGCTGCTCGATGTGCCTGGCGATGAACCCGGACCGCCTGGAGTCCGGCGAGCATTGCGCCTCGACCTCGAACCGCAACTTCGAAGGGCGCCAGGGTGCCGGTGGGCGTACCCACCTGGTCAGCCCGGCCATGGCCGCCGCCGCCGCTGTCAGCGGTCGTTTCGTCGACGTCCGTGAATTGATCTAAGGAGCGCAGCATGAAAGCTTTCACTCAGCACAATGGTTTGGTCGCGCCTCTGGATCGTGCCAACGTCGACACCGACCAGATCATCCCCAAGCAGTTTCTCAAGTCGATCAAGCGCACCGGCTTTGGCCCCAACCTGTTCGACGAATGGCGCTACCTGGACGTGGGCCAGCCCTACCAGGACAACTCCAAGCGCCCGTTGAACAAGGATTTCGTGCTCAACGCCGAGCGTTACCAGGGTGCCAGCGTGTTGCTGGCCCGGGAGAACTTCGGTTGCGGTTCCAGCCGCGAGCACGCGCCGTGGGCCCTGGAGGAGTACGGTTTTCGCAGCATCATCGCGCCCAGCTACGCCGACATCTTCTTCAACAACAGCTTCAAGAACGGCTTGTTGCCGATCATCCTGAGCGACGCTGAAGTCGACGAGCTGTTCCAGCAGGTCGAGGCTACTCCGGGCTACCAATTGCGCATCGACCTCCAAGCGCAGACCGTGACCCGCCCCGACGGCAAGGTGCTGAAGTTCGAGATCGATGCCTTCCGCAAGCATTGCCTGCTCAACGGTCTGGACGACATCGGCCTGACCCTGCAGGACGGCGACGCCATCGCCGCCTTCGAGGCCAAGCATCGCGCCAGCCAGCCCTGGCTGTTCCGCGACGCCTGATTGCCTGATCGACGGCAAGCCGGCCCCTACGGATGGCGTTGTAGGAGCTGGCTTGCCAGCGAACGCCGTTTCCCTTGCCCAAAAGGATCGCCCCATGACCAGCAACGCCCACAGCCAGGTAGTACAGAAGCAATTTGGCGAGCAGGCTTCGGCTTACCTGAGCAGCACCGTGCACGCTCAGGGTGCCGAATTCGCCTTGCTGCAGGCCGAGGTGGCAGGCAAGGGCGCAGCCCGGCTCCTGGACCTGGGTTGCGGTGCCGGCCACGTCAGCTTTCATGTCGCGCCGCAGGTCAGGGAAGTGGTGGCCTACGACCTCTCCCAGCAGATGCTGGATGTGGTGGCAGGGGCGGCGCAGGAGCGCGGGCTGGGTAACATCCGCACCGTACTGGGCGCCGCCGAGCGCCTGCCGTTCGCCGATGGCGAGTTCGACTTCGTCTTCAGCCGTTACTCGGCCCACCATTGGAGCGATCTGGGCCTAGCCCTGCGGGAAGTGCGCCGGGTCCTGAAGCCGGGCGGCGTGGCGGCGTTCATCGATGTCTTGTCGCCGGGCAGTCCGCTGCTGGACACTTACCTGCAAAGCGTCGAAGTGCTGCGCGATACCAGCCATGTGCGCGATTATTCGGCGGGTGAATGGCTGCGCCAGGTCAGCGAGGCCGGCCTGCACACCCGCAGTACCAGCCGCCAGCGCTTGCGCCTGGAGTACAGCTCCTGGGTCGAGCGCATGCGCACTCCCGAGCCGTTGCGGGTGGCGATCCGCCAGTTGCAGCAGGCAATGGGTAACGAAGTGCGTGAATATTTTGAGATTGCCGCCGATGGTTCGTTCAGTACAGATGTACTGGTGCTGTGGGCCGAGCGATAGACTTTTTCCGGGTGCGCCTGCGGGCGTGCCGACAGAGCAAACGAGGAACGCATGAGCAAGCAGATTCTGATTCTCCCCGGTGACGGTATTGGCCCGGAAATCATGGCCGAGGCGGTCAAGGTCCTGGAATTGGCCAACGACAAGTACAGCCTGGGCTTCGAGCTGAGCCACGACGTGATCGGCGGTGCGGCCATCGACAAGCACGGTGTGCCCCTGGCCGATGAGACCCTGGATCGTGCCCGGGCCGCCGATGCGGTGCTGCTGGGCGCCGTGGGCGGCCCGAAGTGGGACAAGATCGAGCGTGACATCCGCCCTGAGCGCGGCCTGCTGAAGATTCGTGCGCAACTGGGCCTGTTCGGCAACCTGCGCCCGGCGATCCTCTACCCGCAATTGGCCGATGCTTCGAGCCTGAAACCGGAAATCGTCTCCGGCCTGGACATCCTCATCGTTCGGGAGCTGACCGGTGGCATCTACTTCGGCGCGCCACGGGGCACCCGCGAACTGGAAAACGGAGAACGCCAGTCCTACGACACCCTGCCGTACAGCGAGAGTGAAATTCGCCGTATTGCCCGGGTCGGCTTCGACATGGCCCGCGTGCGCGGCAAGAAGCTGTGCTCGGTGGACAAGGCCAACGTCCTGGCGTCCAGCCAACTGTGGCGTGAAGTGGTCGAGCAAGTGGCCAAGGACTACCCGGATGTCGAGTTGAGCCACATGTACGTGGACAACGCCGCCATGCAACTGGTGCGTGCGCCGAAGCAGTTCGATGTGATCGTCACCGACAACATGTTCGGCGATATTCTTTCCGACGAAGCCTCGATGCTCACCGGTTCCATCGGCATGCTGCCGTCGGCGTCCCTGGACGCCAACAACAAGGGCATGTACGAGCCATGCCACGGTTCGGCGCCGGACATCGCCGGGCAGGGCATTGCCAACCCGCTGGCGACCATCCTCTCGGTGTCGATGATGTTGCGCTACAGCTTCAACCTGACCGAGGCCGCGGACGCCATCGAGCAGGCCGTGAGCCGGGTCCTGGACCAGGGTTTGCGCACCGGCGACATCTGGTCGGCCGGTTGCACCAAAGTCGGTACGCAGGAAATGGGCGATGCAGTAGTCGCCGCGCTGCGGAATCTGTAATCTTTCGGGCCCACTGCACAGACAGTGGCCCACTTTTGTATAGGTGTAGTTGCGATGAAACGTGTAGGTCTGATCGGTTGGCGCGGTATGGTCGGTTCCGTGCTCATGCAGCGGATGCTGGAAGAGCAGGACTTCGATCTTATTGAACCGGTGTTTTTCACCACTTCCAATGTCGGTGGCCAGGGGCCGTCGGTGGGCAAGGATATTGCTCCGCTGAAGGACGCCTACAGCATTGAAGAGTTGAAAACCCTCGACGTGATTCTGACCTGCCAGGGTGGCGACTACACCAGCGAAGTCTTCCCCAAGCTGCGCGAAGCGGGTTGGCAGGGCTACTGGATCGATGCCGCATCCAGCCTGCGCATGGAAGATGACGCGGTGATCATCCTCGATCCGGTGAACCGCAAGGTCATTGACCAGCAGCTGGATGCGGGCACCAAGAACTACATCGGCGGCAACTGCACCGTCAGCCTGATGCTGATGGGCCTGGGCGGCCTGTTCGAAGCCGGCCTGGTGGAGTGGATGAGCGCCATGACCTATCAGGCCGCCTCCGGCGCCGGCGCGCAGAACATGCGCGAGCTGATCAAGCAGATGGGCGCCACCCACGCTGCCGTCGCTGATGAACTGGCCAACCCGGCCAGTGCCATCCTCGACATCGATCGCAAGGTGGCCGAGGCCATGCGCAGCGATGCCTACCCGACCGAGAACTTCGGCGTGCCACTGGCCGGCAGCCTGATTCCATGGATCGACAAGGAGCTGCCTAACGGCCAGAGCCGTGAAGAGTGGAAGGCCCAGGCCGAGACCAACAAGATCCTCGGTCGCTTCAAGAGCCCGATCCCGGTGGACGGCATCTGCGTGCGCATCGGCGCCATGCGCTGCCACAGCCAGGCGCTGACCATCAAGCTCAACAAGGATGTGCCGATCGCCGATATCGAAGGGCTGATCAGCCAGCACAACCCTTGGGTCAAGCTGGTGCCGAACCAGCGTGATATCAGCATGCAGGAGCTGAGCCCGACCAAGGTCACCGGCACCCTGAACATTCCGGTGGGCCGCCTGCGCAAGCTGAACATGGGCTCGCAGTTCCTGGGCGCCTTCACTGTCGGCGACCAGTTGCTGTGGGGGGCGGCCGAGCCGCTGCGCCGCATGCTGCGGATCCTGCTGGAGCGTTGATTCTCTGAGCGCTTGAAATAGCCCGCCCCTTGCACAAGGCGCGGGCTTTTTCATGCCCACCGCAGGAGTGGGCTTGCCCGCCAAGAGTGCTTCGTCCCAGCCACAGCTCCCCCCGCGAATTGCCTCGCCACCCCGTGCCGGGTAAAGTGCCGCTCCCCCCGTTTCGCCTGAGGTAGCACCATGACTCCTTCCCTTGATATTGCCGTGATCGGTGCCACCGGTACTGTCGGCGAAACCCTGGTGCAGATTCTGGAAGAACGTGACTTCCCCGTTGCCAACCTGCACCTGCTGGCCAGTAGCGAGTCGGCCGGTCATTCGGTGCCGTTCCGCGGCAAGAACGTGCGGGTGCGTGAAGTCGACGAGTTCGATTTCAGCAAGGTCCAGCTGGCGTTCTTCGCGGCCGGCCCGGCGGTGACCCTGAGTTTTGCCCCGCGTGCCACGGCGGCCAACTGCGCGGTGATCGATCTTTCCGGTGCCTTGCCTTCGGCCCAGGCGCCCAATGTCGTTCCCGAAGCCAATGCCCAGGTGCTGGCCGGCTTGAAAAAACCATTGCAACTGAGCAGCCCGAGCGCTTCGGCTACCGCCCTGGCCGTGGCGCTGGCGCCGTTGCAAGGCTTGCTGGACATCCAGCGGGTCAACCTGACCGCCAGCCTGGCGATCTCCAGCCAGGGCCGTGAGGCCGTCAGCGAGCTGGCCCGGCAGACGGCCGAACTGTTGAATGTGCGCCCCATGGAGCCACGCTTTTTCGATCGGCAAGTGGCCTTCAACCTGCTGGCCCAGGTCGGCACTCCAGACGCCCAGGGCCATACCCTGCTGGAAAAGCGCCTGGTCCGGGAGTTGCGCGAGGTGCTGGGGCAGCCTTTATTAAAGATTTCTGTCACTTGCATTCAAGCGCCGGTATTTTTTGGCGATAGCTATAGCGTGACTCTGCAGTCAGGCAGCGCCGTTGACCTGGCGGCAGTCAATGCGGCGCTGGAAGCGGCCCCCGGCCTGGAGCTGGTGGAGGCGGGCGACTATCCGACTGCCGTGGGTGACGCCGTGGGCCAGGATGTTGTCTATGTGGGGCGGGTTCGTTCCGGGGTCGACGACCCGACGGAACTGAATCTGTGGCTGACCTCGGATAACGTACGCAAAGGTGCGGCCTTGAACGCTGTGCAGCTGGCTGAATTGTTGATAAAAGACCTGCTGTAAAAGATACTTGGCAACAATTTGCAGAATGAATCTAGCCGGGCGCTATGCTTGGCAAGTTGCTGGAGGTGAGTGGCCGTCAGGTGCTCCCGGGGCATGCAAGAAATAATCGCGCGTCGTGGTCGTTGATGGTCCCGCGCAATGCCTGTTGGCAGCCGCTACAAAACCTTCTCGCTGGCCGAGGAATGTTCAAACAAAGGATGAGGCTATGGTTCAAGTTCGCAAACTGGTGTTAGCAATAGCGGCCGCCTCGGCGCTGTCCTCCGGTATGGCGCAGGCGCTTGGGCTTGGGGAGCTGACCCTGAAGTCGAGTCTGAACCAGCCTCTGGTAGCAGAAATCGAATTGCTCGATGTCAAGGACCTCACTGCCGCCGAGGTAGTGCCCAGCCTTGCGCCGGCAGAAGAGTTCGCCAAGGCCGGCGTTGATCGCCAGGCCTTTCTCAACGACCTGCGTTTCACCCCCATTCTCAATCCCGGCGGCAAGAGCGTGCTGCGGGTGACCTCGAGCCAGCCGCTGTCGGAGCCGATGGTCAAGTTCCTGGTGCAGGTGATGTGGCCCAACGGCCGCCTGCTGCGCGACTACAGTGTGCTGCTGGACCCTTCGAAATTCTCCCCGCAGGCCGCCGCCGCTGCGCAGAGCGCGCCAGTGGGCGCCCCGGCGGTGAGTGCCCCGGTCACCCGCGCCAACAAGTCCGGCAAGCCGGAGCAGTACACCACCTCGGCCCGTGACACCTTGTGGGAAATCGCCGCCAAGAACCGCAACGGTGCCTCGATCCAGCAGACCATGCTGGCGATCCAGGCGCTGAACCCGGATGCCTTTATCGATGGCAACATCAATCGGCTGAAGACCGGCAAGGTGCTGCGCCTGCCCGATGTGGTGCAGAGCACCGCGCTGCCGCAGCCCAAGGCAATTGCTGAAGTGGCGGCGCAGAATGCTGCCTGGCGCCAGGGCCGCCGTGCCGGTGCCCGTGGCCAGCAGCAGGTGGACGCGACTCGTCGCGCCGGTGCCGACAAGGCGCCCAAGCAGGTCAACACCAAGGACAACCTGAGCCTGGTGTCCGCTGAGAACGGCAAGACCCGGGGCAAGGGCGCGGCCGGCGATGCCAAGGCGCTGAACAACAAGCTGGCGGTGACTCAGGAAAGCCTCGACGCAACCCGTCGTGACAACGCCGAGCTCAAGGAGCGCATGGCGGACCTGCAAAGCCAGCTGGACAAGCTGCAGCGCCTGATCGAATTGAAGAACAACCAGTTGGCCAAGATGCAGGCCGAGGGCGCAGGTACTGCGGTACCTAATGCCCAGCCAGCTCCGGCAATGCCAGCTGAGTTGGTGGCCAAGCCCGAAGCGCCAGCCCCAGTGGTGGCGCCAGCGGCCCCGGCCAGTGAGCCGGCTGCCAAGCCTGCTGAGGATGCCGTTCCCGCCAAGAGCGACGAGGATAAATACTCCGATCTGCTGTCCAACCCGATCCTGCTGGGGCTGGTGGGTGGCGGTGCGGTATTGGCCTTGTTGCTGCTGTTGCTGTTGCTGGCTCGTCGCCGCAAGGCTCAGCAGGAAGCGGAGAAGCACTTGCGCATGGCGCGGGCACTGTCGGAGGAAAGCGATTTCACCGAGGAAATGGACCTGCCGGAAAGCAGCTTCGAAGGCCTTGAGGTTCCAGCCCCAAGCGTTAATCTCGCTCCAGCTCCAGCTCCAGCTCCAGCTCCAGCTCCAGCTCCAGCGCCGGTGGCGGCGCCCGCTCCGGTAGTCCCGGTCGAGCGGGCCACCGATGTGCTGGGCCAGGCTCAGAATCACATCGATGCCGGCCGCCTGAACCAGGCCGCGGCGATTCTCGAAGAAGCGGTCAAGTTGGAGCCGCAACGCAGTGATCTGCGCCTGAAGCTGATGGAGGTCTACGCGCATCAGGGTGACCGCAGCGCCTTTGTCGCCCAGGAACGGCAGTTGGTGGCCAATGGCGATAACCACGCTCAGGTCGAGCAACTGAAAAGTCGCTTCCCGGCAATGGTCGCGGTAGCGGCGGCAGCTGGCCTGGCCACTGCGGCCGTGGCAGCCGAACTGGATGCCGAGTACGTCAAGGAGCTGCTGCAGGACGAGCCACCGGCGCCTGAGCCGGCTGCTCCGGTAGAAGGCCTGGATGCGGATTTTGACCTGAGCCTGGATGACCTGGAGGCGGCTTCGCCGGCAGTGCTCACCCCTGAACCTGAAACCGAGCTGGAAGACTTCCCGCTGGATGACGACCTGAGCTTTGGCTCGGTGCTCGAGCAGCAGCTTGCTCCCGAGGAAAACCTGGACGACCTGGGTGATTTCGATCTGGACCTGGGGGCTGATCTACCGGCGGCGAAGCCGAGCGATGAAGATTTCCTGCTGAGCCTGGACGACGACCTCAAGGACCTGCCGGCAGGCGACGTGCCTACCGTCACCGACCCGGCCCTGGACGACCTGGACCTGTCGGCGGACTTCGATCTGTCCCTGGCCGATGAGCTGGATGCTGGCGTGGACTCCAAGGACGCCTTCACTTCCGAGCTGGATGATGTCAACGCTGAACTGGACCGTCTGAGCCAGAGCCTTGATCAGCCGGAGCCGGCGATCCCCAGCTTCACTGCCGAGGATGCCGCAGCAGCGCCTGATGAGGCGGACTTCGACTTCCTCTCCGGCAGCGACGAGGTGGCCACCAAGCTCGATCTGGCCCAGGCCTATATCGATATGGGGGATAACGACGGTGCGCGGGACATCCTCGGTGAGGTGCTGAACGAAGGTAACGAAGGGCAGAAGAGCGAAGCCCAGGAGATGTTGGGGCGACTGGCCTGAAGCAACCTGATGCTTGAACAGAACGGCAGCCGATGAGGCTGCCGTTTTTGTTGGTGGCGCTGCGGTGGCGGTGAGGCTCAGGCCAGCAGGTCTTCGTAAAAGGCGCCGAAGGGCCGGGTAGGGTGGGCGATCTGGATTTCCAGGATCCACAGACCCACTTGCGGGCAGGCGGCGAAATCTCCCAGGTCCCCGGCGCGGTAGATGGCGTGGGGAAAGTCGCTGACCCGATGGCCCTTGATATCCAGATTGAGTACCCAGCCCATGGCTCGGGCCTGTTCCTGTGCGTAGCGATAGAGTTCAGGGCCAGCCACCTGGTGGCTCTGCCAGTGGTCGTGGACCTGGTCGAACAGGCTTTTCGCCGCGGCGGCACAGGCATGCATTTCAGCGTCGTCGCCGACCACGAACGTCGCCCCGCAATCACCTTCATGGCGATCCCAGACTACGCCCAGGTCGATGAAGAACAGATCGTTTTCCTGGAGTAGCGGATCGCCATCGGAGCGTTGCTTGAAGGTTTTCAGGGTATTGGCTCCAAAGCGGATCAGCAGCGGATGCCAGATTCGCTCCATACCCATCTCCCGCAGGACTTGCAGGCCCATTTCCCTGGCGGCGGATTCCTGCATGCCCGGCTTGACCTGCCGGGCGATCTGCCCGATGGCCTCCCAGGTCATGCGCTTGGCATGGAGCATGCCCTCCAGGCTGTAGGCCAGGCCTACGGCTTCTTTGCTGGTTGCGATCATTCATCGGTTCTCGATCAGGGGGCTTTGTTGTTTTCGATATATAAAAAACTATATAGCGTTTGCCTGGGGGCGGATGCAATCGCCCTGTGGGCGGCTGTATGGCTGATCAATCTGCAAACAAAGCCCGACAGCCCGTGGCGTCTATTGTCTGCGGCCCTATAATGAGCGCCTTTGCGCATATCAGCAGGCTGTAAGTTCTTGGCAAATATAGATAACCCGGCCGCCGAAATGGCAGCCGAAGGCTTTTCCCGAATCGCCCTGGGTGTGGAATACAAGGGCTCGCGCTACCGCGGCTGGCAGCGTCAGGCCTCCGGTGTGCCCAGTGTCCAGGAAACCCTGGAGAAGGCCCTGTCCCGGGTCGCGGATTCTCCGGTGGTGGTGTCCTGTGCCGGACGCACCGATGCCGGGGTGCATGCCTGCGGGCAGGTGGTGCATTTCGATACTCAGGCCGTGCGTTCGATGAAGGCCTGGGTGATGGGGGCCAATATCAATTTGCCCCATGACATCAGCGTCAGCTGGGCCAAGGAGATGCCCGCGCATTTTCACGCACGGTTCAAGGCGATCGCCCGACGTTACCGTTATGTGATCTACAACGATCAGATCCGTCCAGCCCATCTCAACGAAGAAATCACCTGGAACCACCGGCCGCTGGATATCGAGCGCATGGCCCAGGGCGCCGCGTTCCTGGTGGGCACCCATGATTTCAGCGCGTTCCGGGCCGGGCAGTGCCAGGCCAAGTCGCCGATCAAGGAGATCCATCACCTTCGGGTCACCCGGCACGGCAAGATGATCGTCCTGGATATTCGTGCCAGCGCCTTCCTGCATCACATGGTGCGCAACATCGCCGGGGTGCTGATGACCATCGGTGCCGGCGAGCGGCCGGTGGAGTGGGCGCGAGAAGTGCTGGAAAGCCGGATCCGGCGTACCGGCGGCGTCACCGCCCATCCTTTTGGTCTGTACCTGGTGCAGGTCGAATACAAGGACGAGTTCCAGTTGCCCGAGCGATACATCGGGCCACATTTCCTCAGCGGATTCTCGGAACTTGACGGCTGACGCCCGGAAAAGCATTTGCTACCATCCGGGACTTTCCGGATTTGCCCCCGAGGTTCATGACATGCCAGCTGTTCGCAGCAAGATCTGCGGGATTACCCGCATAGAAGATGCGCTGGCAGCAGTGGCGGCGGGGGCCGATGCCATCGGCCTGGTGTTCTATGCCAAGAGCCCGCGGGCGGTGAATGTGCAGCAGGCGCGGGCAATCATCGCCGCCTTGCCGCCGTTCGTGACCAGCGTCGGCCTCTTCGTCAATGCCAGTCGTTGCGAGCTGGGGGAGATCCTCGACGCCGTACCGCTGGACTTGCTGCAGTTTCATGGCGATGAGTCGGCGGCTGATTGCGAGGGCTATCACCGGCCCTATATCAAGGCGTTGCGGGTCAAGGCCGGGGATGACATCGCGGCGGCCTGCCTGGCCTATCCGCGGGCCAGCGGGATTCTGCTGGATACCTATGTCGAAGGCGTGCCGGGTGGAACCGGCGAGGCGTTCGACTGGTCCCTGGTTCCTCAGGGGCTGAGCAAGCCGATCATTCTTGCCGGTGGCCTCACGCCAGATAACGTGGCGGCAGCCATCGCCCGGGTGCGCCCGTATGCGGTGGATGTCAGCGGCGGGGTGGAGCAGGGCAGGGGCATCAAGGACCCGGCAAAGATTCAGGCATTTATGCAGGCAGTGCGTCGCAGCAACGAGTCGATGTGACGGCTGGCAGTCTGCCGCCGTCCATAACACCACTGTACAAAACAGGCAGGCGTCGCCTTCAGGCGGGGTCGGAATCGAGTGGCAACCGCTCTGGAGCGGGTTGTCGGGATGGCTGAGGAAAGGTTCGTTGCAGGCAGGTCGAGCCCGGTGCTGACCGCGGCAGCGAACTGATCATCGCCGCACACATGAATTTAGCTCAAGGGCATACGCGGGGCTGCGAACCAGAGCGTTCGGGCCGCCGGTACTGGAGAAAGAAAGCATGAGCAACTGGTTAGTAGACAAACTGATCCCTTCGATCATGCGTTCCGAGGTGAAGAAAAGCTCGGTGCCTGAAGGTCTTTGGCACAAGTGCCCATCCTGCGAGGCGGTGCTCTATCGTCCGGAGCTGGAAAAGACCCTGGATGTTTGCCCCAAGTGCAACCACCACATGCGCATCGGTGCGCGTGCCCGTATCGATATCTTCCTCGACGCCGAAGGCCGTGCCGAACTGGGCGCTGACCTGGAGCCAGTGGACCGTCTGAAGTTCCGCGACGGCAAGAAGTACAAGGACCGCCTGACCGCTGCGCAGAAGCAGACCGGCGAGAAAGATGCGCTGATCTCCATGAGTGGCACCCTGCTGGGCATGCCGGTGGTGGTCTCGGCTTTCGAATTTTCCTTCATGGGGGGCTCCATGGGCGCCATCGTTGGCGAGCGTTTCGTGCGTGCCGCCAACTATGCTCTGGAAAATCGCTGCCCGATGATCTGCTTCTCCGCCTCCGGTGGTGCGCGGATGCAGGAAGCCCTGATCTCTCTGATGCAGATGGCCAAGACCTCCGCGGTACTGGCGCGTCTGCGTGAAGAAGGCATCCCGTTCATCTCCGTGTTGACCGACCCGGTCTACGGCGGCGTTTCCGCCAGCCTGGCGATGCTGGGCGACGTGATTGTCGCCGAGCCAAAAGCCCTGGTGGGCTTCGCCGGTCCTCGAGTGATCGAGCAGACCGTGCGGGAAAAACTGCCTGAAGGTTTCCAACGCAGTGAGTTCCTGCTGGAGCATGGTGCGATCGACATGATCATTTCCCGTCAGGAGCTGCGTCCGCGCCTGGGCAACCTGCTGGCCCAGCTGATGGGCCTGCCGACGCCGGAATTCGTCGCGGCACCGGTCGAGCCGATCGTGGTGCCGCCGGCTCCAGCAAACCTATGACCCAACGTACCCTGGGCGAATGGCTCGCCTACCTCGAGCAGTTGCACCCCTCGGCCATCGACATGGGGCTGGCGCGCTCGCAGCAGGTAGCGTCCCAGATGGGGCTGGGCAAGCCGGCGCCCCGGGTGGTCACGGTCACCGGTACCAATGGCAAGGGCTCTACCTGCGCTTTTGTCGCTTCCCTGCTGCGGGCCCAGGGCCTGCAGGTGGGGGTCTACAGTTCGCCGCACCTGCTGCGTTATAACGAGCGGGTGCAGATCAATGGCGTCGAGGCCACTGACGAGCAGTTGTGCGAAGCCTTTGCTGCGGTAGAGGCGGGGCGCGGCGAAGTCACCCTGACTTACTTCGAGATGGGCACTCTGGCAGCGTTCTGGCTGTTTCAGCAGGCGGCGCTGGATGCCGTGGTCCTGGAGGTGGGGTTGGGTGGCCGCCTGGATACGGTCAATCTGGTGGATGCCGACCTGGCGCTGGTGACCAGTATTGGTGTCGATCACATCGAATACCTGGGCGATTCCCGCGAATCCGTGGCCTTCGAGAAGGCCGGGATCTTTCGTCCTGGCGCTCCGGCGCTATGTGGCGACCTGGATCCGCCGCAACCCTTGCTGGACAAGGCGCGGGAGCTGGGCTGCCCGTTTTTCCTGCGGGGGCGGGACTTTGATCTTGGGGTCACTGACCAGCATTGGCAGTGGCGTGGCCTGGATGCCCAGGGCAAGCCGGTCGAGCTGCAAGACCTGCCATTGCTGGATCTGCCTATGGAAAATGCCGCTCTGGCGTTGCAGGTCTATCTGCTCACCGGTTTGCCATGGCAGCCGGAGCGGATCAGCGCAGCCTTGCGCCAGACCCGGGTTACCGGGCGTCTGGATCGCCGGCAGGTCGACTGGCAGGGCAAGCGCCTGAACCTGCTGCTGGACGTCGGTCACAACCCCCATGCCGCCCAGTACCTGGCTGAGCGCCTGGCGCGCCGGCCTGTGCCGGGCAAGCGTCTGGCGGTGTTCGGGCTGCTGGCGGACAAGGATCTGGAGGGCGTGATTGGCTGCCTGAAAGGGGCGGTCCGGCACTGGGCGGTAGCGCCTCTGGACACGCCGCGGGCGCGCCCGGTGGAGGATTTGCAGCAGGCTCTGGAGAACCTTGGTGCTCCGGTAGCGTCCTATTCCAGTGTGGCTGCCGCGCTGGAAGCGCAATGCGCGCAAGCCACTGCAGATGACGAAATTCTGCTGTTCGGTTCTTTTTATTGTGTTGCCGAGGCGCTTGAGTGGCTCGCCCGGCGCTCCACGGAGGAAGCTGCACATGGCAATGCTGGATAACGTCTACAAGCAGCGAATGGTCGGAGCACTGGTGTTGGTGGCCTTGGCGGTGATCTTTCTGCCAATGCTGTTCTCGCGCGAGGATGAGCAGCGTCATGTGACGGTGGATGTGCCGTCGGCGCCGCAAGCCGCGGCCATGCCGCAGGTCCAGGTCGAGCCGGTGGTTGTGCCTGAGCCTCAGGAGCTGCCCGAGGGCTCTGTGCCAGCCGACGAGCACGAACCTGTGGTGCAACAAGCGCCATCGACCCCGATCGCGCCGGCCCCGGTGGTGGCTCCTGCTCCGACCGTGGCCAGCAAGCCTGCGCCTGTGGCCAAGCCTGCGCCGACACCGGCTCCGGTTCCGCCGCAGCCCGTGGCCAGTGCCAAGCCCGATACCAGCCAGAGCCGGGTCGATGCCAATGGCCTGTCCGTCAGTTGGTCGGTGCAACTGGCCAGTCTGTCGAGCCGTGAAAGCGCGGAAAACCTGCAGAAAACCCTGCGCAGCCAGGGTTATAACGCCTATATCCGTTCCGCCGAAGGCAAGAACCGGGTATTTGTCGGGCCGCTGATCGAGCGCGCCGAAGCTGATCGCCTGCGTGATCTGCTGGGGCGTCAGCATAATCTCAAGGGCTTCGTGGTGCGCTTCCAGCCAGAGCGTGGCTGAGGCTATCCGCTTGATTTTAAAAGCACAGTGAATCGCAGCTTACCGACAGCCAAGCGCTCTGTTAAAATGCGCCGCCTTATCCGTCTGTAGGCTGCACTGTGCCATTTACCTGGGTTGACTGGGCGATCGTTGCAATAATCGCCATCTCCGCTTTGATCAGCTTGAGCCGCGGTTTCGTCAAAGAAGCCTTGTCGTTGCTTACCTGGATCATCGCAGGAGTCGTTGCCTGGATGTTTGGTGGCTCACTGTCCGAGTACCTCGGCGGTTATATCGAAACTCCCTCGGCTCGCGTGATCGCGGGCTGCGCAATCATGTTTGTCGCCACCTTGCTGGTGGGGGCAATGGTCAACTATCTCATCGGCGAGTTGATTCGCGTCACCGGCCTCTCCGGGACCGATCGATTCCTCGGCATGGCTTTCGGCGCTGCGCGTGGCGCGCTGCTGGTGGTCGTGGCGATCGGGCTCCTGAGCCTGGGGCCGGTACAGCAGGATTCCTGGTGGCAACAGTCGCGACTGGTGCCACAATTTCTATTGGTTGCAGACTGGTCCAAGAACCTCATATTGGGGTGGAGCAGTCAGTGGCTGGCCAGCGGTATCAGCGTACCCGCTGAAATACCGTTCAAGGAGCACCTCTTACCGGCCAAAACGCCTCAGTAAGATGGGTTCAGTTCAGTTTCATTAAGTAGGGGTTGCGTCGCATGTGTGGCATCGTCGGTATCGTCGGTAAGTCGAACGTCAATCAGGCGCTGTATGACGCGCTAACCGTCCTCCAGCACCGCGGCCAGGACGCTGCCGGTATCGTGACCAGCCATGATGGCCGGTTATTCCTGCGCAAGGACAACGGCCTGGTGCGTGATGTGTTCCAGCAGCGGCACATGCAGCGCCTGGTAGGCCACATGGGCATCGGCCATGTCCGCTATCCAACCGCGGGCAGCTCGACCTCGGCCGAGGCTCAGCCGTTCTACGTCAACTCGCCTTACGGAATCACCCTGGCGCACAACGGCAACCTGACCAATGTCGAGCAGTTGGCCAAGGAGATCTACGAGTCCGACCTGCGCCACGTCAACACCAACTCCGACTCTGAAGTGCTGCTCAACGTGTTCGCCCACGAGCTGGCCCAGCGCGGCAAGTTGCAGCCTACCGAGGAAGACGTGTTTGCCGCCGTCACCGACGTGCACAACCGTTGCGTGGGTGGCTACGCGGTGGTGGCCATGATCACCGGCTACGGCATTGTCGGTTTCCGTGACCCCCACGGTATCCGTCCGATCGTCTTCGGCCAGCGTCATACCGACGAAGGCGTGGAATACATGATCGCCTCGGAAAGCGTTTCCCTGGATGTGCTGGGCTTCACCCTGATTCGCGACCTGGCTCCGGGCGAAGCGGTCTACATCACTGAAGAGGGCAAGCTCTACACCCGCCAGTGCGCCACCAACCCGCAACTCACGCCGTGCATCTTCGAGCACGTATATCTGGCCCGCCCGGATTCGATCATTGATGGCGTCTCGGTGTACAAGGCGCGCCTGCGCATGGGCGAGAAGCTGGCAGAGAAGATCCTGCGCGAGCGCCCTGAGCACGATATCGACGTGGTGATCCCGATTCCGGATACCAGCCGCACTGCGGCGCTGGAGCTGGCGAACCATCTGGGGGTCAAGTTCCGCGAAGGTTTCGTCAAGAACCGCTACATCGGTCGTACCTTCATCATGCCGGGCCAGGCGGCGCGGAAGAAATCCGTACGCCAGAAGCTCAATGCGATCGAACTGGAATTTCGCGGCAAGAACGTGATGCTGGTGGACGACTCCATCGTCCGTGGCACCACCTGCAAGCAGATTATCCAGATGGCCCGTGAAGCGGGCGCGAAGAACGTCTACTTCTGCTCGGCTGCACCTGCCGTGCGTTACCCGAACGTGTATGGCATCGACATGCCGAGCGCCCACGAGTTGATCGCCCACAATCGTTCGACCCAGGACGTGGCAGACCTGATCGGCGCCGACTGGCTGATCTACCAGGACTTGCCGGACCTGATCGAGGCGGTCGGTGGTGGCAAGATCAAGATCGAGAACTTCGACTGCGCGGTGTTCGACGGCAAGTACGTTACCGGCGACGTCGACGAGGCCTACCTGAACAAGATCGAGAACGCTCGTAACGATGCGTCCAAGGCCAAGACCCAGGCGGTCAGCGCCATCATCGATCTGTACAACAACTGATCCGAGCATTTTAAGAAGACATTAGGAGTAGGCGGCATGAGTCAGGATTGGGATGCCGGTCGGCTGGACAGCGACCTTGAAGGCGTAGCGTTCGATACCCTGGCGGTGCGCGCCGGCCAACACCGCTCGCCGGAAGGCGAGCACGGTGACCCGATGTTCTTCACCTCCAGCTATGTGTTCCGTACGGCCGCCGATGCGGCGGCGCGGTTTGCTGGCGAAGTGCCGGGCAACGTCTATTCGCGTTACACCAACCCCACGGTGCGTTCCTTCGAAGAGCGCATCGCGGCGCTGGAAGGGGCTGAGCAGGCTGTGGCGACCGCCACTGGCATGGCGGCCATTCTCTCGGTGGTCATGAGCCTGTGCAGCGCCGGCGATCATGTGCTGGTGTCGCGCAGTGTGTTCGGCTCCACCATCAGCCTGTTCGAGAAGTACTTCAAGCGCTTTGGTGTTGAAGTCGATTACGTGCCCCTGGCGGACCTGTCCGGCTGGGATGCGGCGATCAAGAGCAATACCAGGCTGCTGTTCGTCGAGTCGCCCTCCAATCCGCTGGCCGAGCTGGTGGATATCGCCGCGTTGGCGGAGGTGGCCCATGCCAAGGGCGCAATGCTGGTGGTGGATAACTGTTTCTGCACTCCGGCCTTGCAGCAGCCGTTGAAGCTGGGGGCGGACGTGGTGGTGCATTCGGCGACCAAGTTCATCGACGGCCAGGGTCGTTGCATGGGCGGCGTGGTGGCCGGGCGCAGCGAGCAGATGAAAGAAGTGGTGGGTTTCCTGCGTACCGCGGGGCCGACCCTGAGCCCGTTCAACGCCTGGATCTTCCTCAAGGGCCTGGAAACCCTCAACCTGCGGATGCGTGCTCATTGTGCCAATGCCCTGGCCCTGGCTGAGTGGCTGGAGCAGCAGGATGGCGTCGAGAAGGTGCACTACGCAGGCCTTGCCAGCCATCCGCAGCACGAACTGGCCAAGCGTCAGCAGCGTGGTTTTGGCGCGGTGGTGAGTTTTGAGGTCAAGGGCGGCAAAGAGGGCGCCTGGCGCTTTATCGATGCCACGCGACTGATCTCCATTACCGCCAACCTCGGCGACAGCAAAACCACCATCACCCATCCGAGCACCACGTCCCACGGGCGCCTGGCGCCTCAGGAGCGTGAAGCGGCGGGCATTCGCGACAGCCTGATCCGCATTGCGGTGGGGCTGGAGGACGTGGTCGACCTGCAAGCCGACCTGGCTCGCGGCCTGGCAGCCTTGTGATCGAGTTGTCCACGCCCCAGGGCGGCGGCAACGGGCGTGTCGCGCTGGTGACCGGCGCGGCCCGGGGTATCGGCCTGGGTATTGCTGCCTGGCTGATCAGCGAAGGCTGGCAGGTGGTGTTGACCGACCTCGATCGTGAGCGCGGCTCCAAGGTGGCCAAGGTGCTGGGTGAAAGTGCCTGGTTCATCACCATGGACGTGGCCGATGAAGTGCAAGTGGCCCAGGGGGTGGCTGAGGTGCTGGGGCAGTTCGGGCGCCTCGACGCCCTGGTCTGCAATGCCGCTGTGGCTGACCCGCACAACATCACCCTGGAAAGCCTGGATCTGGCCTACTGGAATCGGGTCATGGCGGTGAACCTGGGCGGGCCGATGCTGCTGGCCAAGCACTGTGCGCCGTATTTGCGCGCCCATGGCGGCGCTATCGTCAATCTGGCCTCTACCCGCGCCAGGCAATCGGAGCCTGACAGCGAAGCCTACGCGGCGAGCAAGGGGGGGCTGCTGGCCTTGACTCATGCCCTGGCGATCAGCCTGGGGCCGGAGATTCGGGTCAATGCGGTAAGCCCCGGCTGGATCGATGCCCGGGATCCTGCGGCGCGTCGCGCAGAGCCATTATCCGATGCCGATCATGCCCAGCATCCGGCAGGCAGGGTAGGGACGGTGGAAGATGTGGCCTCCATGGTGGCCTGGCTGCTGTCCCGCAATTCGGGCTTTGTCACCGGCCAGGAATTCGTGGTGGACGGTGGCATGACCAAGAAAATGATTTATCAGGAATAAGGGTGGTAGCGAGTTTGTGGCTGCAAGCCCAAGAGGAGCGCCTCTGGCTCTTGGTGCGAAGTTTCTGCTTGCTGCTGTTTTTGAAAAAAACTTCAAGCCTGCTATTGACTTAGCTTCGTTACCTGCGTAAATTTCGCGGCCTCAGCGAAGCAAAGGGTGATTAGCTCAGCCGGGAGAGCGTCTGCCTTACAAGCAGAATGTCGGCGGTTCGATCCCGTCATCACCCACCATTCCCTGAGTCTCTTTCGCAAGAAAGAGGGAAGCTTCCAAGGAAGCCTCCAACCGACGCGCAGCGGTAGTTCAGTCGGTTAGAATACCGGCCTGTCACGCCGGGGGTCGCGGGTTCGAGTCCCGTCCGCTGCGCCATATTTTCCAAGTCGGGTTCGCCTGGCTTGAGATTGAGGAAGCCTCGAAGCTCTTCAATCAGATGATTTAAACGGTTCACATGGACGCAAGTCCAAGCGATACGCAGCGGTAGTTCAGTCGGTTAGAATACCGGCCTGTCACGCCGGGGGTCGCGGGTTCGAGTCCCGTCCGCTGCGCCATATCAGCCTCAAGGATCACTGAACGCCTTGAAGCAACGAAACAAGCCAAAAGCTTGTTTCGCATCGATAGCGAAGACCCTGGTCGCAAGACCGGGGTTTTTTGTTTTCGGGATTCGCTCTTTGGCAGCGTCTTTTGCTTGCTGCTGATCGAACACAAAAAAACCGCCTGCTCGGCGGTTTTTTTGTGCTTGTGAGGTTTGGCTTTCAGAAGCCGAGCTTGTCCCGAAGGCTGTAGTACCAAGCGCCCAGGGCGGTGAATGGCGTGCGCAGCAACTGGCCGCCGGGGAAGGGGTAGTGAGGCAGGTCGGCAAAGGCGTCAAAGCGCTCAGCCTGGCCGCGCAGGGCCTCTGCCAGGACTTTCCCGGCCAGGTGGGTGTAGGTCACGCCGTGGCCGCTGCAGCCTTGGGAGTAGTAGATATTGTCCCCCAGGCGCCCAACCTGGGGCAGGCGCGACAGCGTCAGCAGGAAGTTGCCGGTCCAGGCGTAATCGATCTTCACGTTCTGCAGTTGCGGAAAGGCCTTGAGCATCTTCGGTCGGATGATGGCCTCGATGTTCGCCGGGTCGCGGGCGCCATACACCACGCCGCCACCGAAAATCAGGCGCTTGTCGCCGGAGAGACGGTAGTAGTCCAGCAGGTAGTTGCAGTCTTCGACGCAGTAATCCTGGGGCAACAGGCTGGCTGCCAGCTCATCGCTCAGGGGTTCTGTGGTGATGACCTGGGTTCCGCAAGGCATGGACTTGGCTGCCAGCTCCGGAACCAGATTGCCCAGGTAGGCATTGCCAGCAATGATGATGAATTTGGCGCGGACTTTTCCTTGGGGCGTGTGGACCACCGGATTGGCGCCGCGCTCGATGCGGATTGCCGGGGACTGCTCATAGAGGGTGCCGCCCAGCGACTCCACGGCAGCCGCTTCACCCAGTGCCAGGTTCAGTGGATGGATGTGGCCGCCGCTCATGTCGAGCATGCCGCCCTTGTATTGATCGCAGGCCACGATTTCGCGGATACGCCGCTCATCCAGCAATTCCAGCTGGGTGTGGCCATAGCGCTCCCACAGGCGCTTCTGCGACTCCAGATGACCCATCTGCTTGCTGGTCAGCGCTGCGAATACACCGCCGTCCTTCAGATCGCACTGGATCTTGTATTTGGCCACCCGTTCACGAATGATCCGGCCACCCTCAAAGGCCATCTGCCCCAGCAATTGTGCCTGCTTGGGGCCGACGCTGCGTTCAATCACGTCGATATCGCGGCTGTAGCTGTTGACGATCTGCCCGCCATTGCGCCCTGAAGCGCCAAAGCCGACCTTGGCGGCCTCCAGTACGGTCACACGAAAGCCGTTTTCCAGGAGGAACAGGGCGCTGGACAGGCCGGTATAACCCGCACCGATCACGCAGACATCGGTTTCAATCTCGCTTTGGAGCATCGGACGTTCCGGAGCCGCATTGGCCGATGCCGCGTAATAGGACTGTGGGTAGGGAATGTTCGCCATCCTGCGACCTCATGTGTTTAATATATTTTACGAGTGCGCCGATGCTACCTGAGTTGCAAATGAGCTGCCAGACAGAAGAAAAAACTTCTTCATCCCGCGAAAATTAAAAAATTCGCATATTCATAGGCTTAGCTGCAAAAAAGGTGTTGACACCCCTTTGGAATTCCGTAGAATGCCGCCTCACAGCAGGCACGTAGCTCAGTTGGTTAGAGCACCACCTTGACATGGTGGGGGTCGTTGGTTCGAGTCCAATCGCGCCTACCAAACAAAATCCGCTCTGCTGGGCGGTCTAGAAGGGGTTCACCGAAAGGTGAGCCCCTTTTTTGTTTCTGGCCATTTTGATGGCTTTGCACGATCCGCCAAGAAGCCCACTGGCATTGCAGCGCTCACTGCGATCTTGGCCAGTGATCAGTCGGGGCGGATGTGCTCCTGCCAATGTTCAAACAGCGCCTCGACATTGGCACTGGTCATCAGTGGCATCACTGCTTTCAACTGCTCGCTGCTCCAGTTCCACCACTGCATTTCCACAAGCATTTCGATACGCCGATCATCGAAGCGCTTGCGAATCGTCTTGGCGGGGTTACCGCCGATGATTGCGTAGGGCTCCACGTCCCGTGTCACCAGGGCTCGAGTGCCTATCACGGCGCCATCGCCAATCCTGATGCCCGGCATGACAATGGCTTCGGAACCGATCCAGACGTCATTGCCGATCACCGTGTCGCCTGCGGCTTGATATCCATTCTGCGCGCCCGCGAAGACCGGCTCCTCGGGCATCCAGTAGAGCGGAAAGGTGCTGATCCACTCGCTTCTATGCCCCTGGTTGCCAGCCATGATGAATGCGGCTCCCGAGCCGATTGAGCAGAAGGAGCCGATTATCAGCTTGTCCGCGCCTTCCTCGTGGGGCAGGTAACGCGCACACTCATCGAAACTATGGCCGTGGTAGTAGCCTGAGTAGTAGCTGAAACGACCTACTCGAATATTCGGGTGGGTGACTTGCCGATCAAGCGTGATGCCCTTGAAGGGGCTTTCGAAGTAGTTGTTCATCGGGACTCTGCTCCATGTCTTCAGCGTCCTCTGCATTTGCCGCATCGGTCACCGGTTCAAGATCTTTTACGTATTGCCCTCTGTAGCCACCAACCTGGTTCGGGGAGCCGTCGTGACGAGCGGCTTCCCGTACCAGGGCGGGTCAGTCCAGAGGGGTGAAGGCGCTGCCACTGAAGGTGCGCACGGCATTGCCCCGTTCAACCCGGTGATGGGCGTCACGACGCTGCAAGCGCAGTTCCTGTACGGATTGCTCTTGCCGATCGGCAAGCCGTTGCTGGATCAGTAGACGAGCCAGGCGCTTGTTATCGTGCTGGCTGCGTTCGGACTGCACCTTGACGCTGATGCCGGTCGCTACATGGGTGGCACGTACCGCGGAGTCGGTCTTGTTCACGTGCTGCCCGCCGGGGCCGGAAGCGCGCATGGCCTCGAAGCGGATCTCGCCGCCCTCGGCTTCTTCCAGGGCGCAGAATGGTTGGCCGGCGAAATACCAGTTCTTGCGTCGATGTGCGGGCCGCAGAGGGCTTTTGCAGATCCACAGCAGGGTGCCTGTCCAGCGTCGAGCCAGGTTTGCGGCGTGCTCGCCATCCAGGCTGACCAGTACCGAGCGATGGGCGTCGCGAGCCTGGCTGGCAACCTGCTCGATGATGCCGAGGCGCACGTTCTGCGCTTCGGCTTCGTGATGCAGGCGGCGTAATGCGTGGGTTACTGCCAATTCGCATTCGGCAGGCCCTTGGGCGGAGGACAGCTGTAGCAACATCATCATCAGCAGCACCCCCGGCGTTTGTAGGTCAGTACCGGTTTGAGTCGGGCGATGATCTTCACCAGGCCGGCGTCGCGCAGGCTGCCCACCACGCTGTCGATGCTCTTGTAGGCTTCGGGAGCCTCTTCGTACATCAGGCCGCGGTCCTCGCAGATCACTCGGCTGCCCAGCCGGGTGCGCTTGAGTTGATCGAAGCTCAAGCGCGTTGCCAGCCGGCCCTTGCAGTCGCTGCGCAGCCACTTGCGCCCGGCGCCGTGCGCCAGGGAGTAGAGGCTGAACGATTGGGGGAGCGGTTGCACCAGGTAGCTGTAGTCGCCACGAGAGCCGGGAATCACCACCGGACCCTGGTCCGATGGTGTGGCGCCCTTGCGATGCAGCCAGCCCGATACGCCGTCGACCTGCGCCGCAGACACCAGGTTGTGATTGATATCCAGCAGCGGATGGCCCTTGGCCCGCAGATTGTGCAACAGGCGCTCGGCGATCAGCCGTCGATTGGCCTCGGCAAAGCGCAAGGCCTGGTCGTGCTGCTCCAGGTACTGGGCGCCGGCGGTGCTGGTCATCAACAGGCCGTTGTGGCCGTGTTGGTCGACGTGGCTGCGCAAAATGGCCTCTCCCAGGCCTCGGGAGCCGCTGTGCACCAGCAGCAGCAAGGCTTTCGGGGCCAGTGCCAGCGCTTGCAGGGCGTCGGCGTCATGGACCTGATCGAGTTGTTGCAGTTCGGCGAAGTGGTTGCCGCCGCCGATGGTACCCAGGGAGTGCTCATGACCGCTGACGGGCAATGCCAGTTGCGCGCGTTGTTCATCCCACTGCTCATCCAGAGGCAGGTCGATATTGCCGATTTTCTTTTCCAGCTTGTCGAGGTTGAGGCGAGTGCTGGAGAGGTCGGTTTGCCACAGCGCCATGCCGCAGCCGATGTCGTTGCCCACCAGTGCCGGGTAGGCCACTTCGGTGGAAAAAAATGCCGCGCCCACCGGATAGCCCCGGCCTGGATGCAGGTCGGGCATGCCGACGACCTGGCGCATGCCGGGCAGTTGTGCGGTGGTGTGCAGTTGCTGGAGCGCTTTGTCTTCGATCCAGGTGGTGTCGGAGGCGATTAGAGAGACGCCGTTCGACAAATGACGGATGCAAGTGTCCATGTCCAATTCCTGATTGGAAAAAAATATTCAGGTAGTGGCAGGACGAAGCGGGGGTTAAGCGAAGGCGCTAGCGGGTAGCGGTTGCAGCGTTTAAACCAGGCACGTCCTGCAAGGGGTGATCAGCTGTTGCATGGTGGATCTCCTTGGCAAAAGTGTGGAAAGGGCGCGCAGGTTAATCTTTTGCCCGGGGACTGGCAATGGTGTGGGCAAACAAAGTGCACCTTCTGCGACCGTTACGGTCGTAAAACCATCACCTTGTTGAATGAGGATGGTTATGCAGACCTTTGGTGAGCGCTTGAAAGAACAGCGCAAGGCGTTGGGGCTCTCCCAGCAGGAATTCGGTGCCATTGGCGGTGTTGAAGCCAACGCCCAGGGCCGTTACGAGAGCGGTGAGCGGGTGCCCAAATCGGATTACCTGATGGCCATCGGGCGCCACGGCGTTGACCTGCTTTATGTGTTGACCGGCGAGCGCTCGCGCTTGTCCGAGGGCAGCCTAAGCCTGGATGAAAGCACCATTATTCAGAACTACCGCCACCTCGGAGATGAGGACCAGGAGGCGATCGCCCAGCTGGCGTCCTCCCTGGCGGAGTGCTGAGTGGGCGCGGGGGAGTTTTTCTGCTGTTCGCGCGCCTTTTTAACGCGGCCTGAGCGATACTCTCGCGTTTTCAGGACGAGGAGGCAGCATGCGGGTTTTGATGGCGGTAATGGTGGCGGCGCTATTGGCTGGCTGTGCGAGCTCTACCATGGATGAAGCTCGGGCCCGAACGCCCAACAAAACCCTGGCCTCGGCCAAGGCTGATCAACTGGTAGCGCAATGTGTGCAGTTCGCCTGGCAGGACGAGTCGGTCTTTGGTGTCGATGCCGCTGCCTATCTGCAACCGGGCAAGGCTGGGGGGTACACCGTGTATACCCGTTCCGCCGAGACTTTTGTCGATATCAAGGCCGAGGCCGCGACGACCACCGTCCACTTTTATGCGGTTGCAGACGGCTATGTCTCGAAGCGCCGCCTGGCGGCGCTAGCGACCTGTCTGTAACGCAGCGGATAGTCACTGGCGTTGGCATTTGACGCTATCAGGTACAAACCCGGCATCGGCCGGGTTTTGTCATTTCTGGGGAAGGGTTTCCAGCTGGTCAGGCCAGCTGTTATTGGCGATCTGTGGAAACACCCAATAAGCCTGTAGCAAAGCGTGTAATACATTGCCTCTTCAAACTGTCAGTTGAAATAAGGAAGTCCAGGGATTAAGGGGGCTAGGGCGGACTTTTGTAAATTGTCCTGAATGGTTAGTTTTTGTGGTGATGAAAAAAGCAGGGAAAAGTGCGCTAAGTTGAGGGTGCTCAATAAGGAGCAGTAGTTAATTAATCAATGGAGTGAAAGATATGAATAAGCCACAGGCTCAACTAAAACATGGTCGCGTTGTTTCTCCGTCCAGCCGCGGTGCGGTAGCGGTGGAACTGGGGCTGCTGGGAACCTGGCAGGTCAACGAGATGGAAGGCGGGAAAAACTTTCCGGCCCTCGCCGCCGGTCCTTTCCCAAAGCCTTACGACAGCGATGTGGCCAGTGTTGCGCCACCCGCCGACGGTCATATTCTCAGTGGCGGCAAGGTTGATGATCGCGATTGCATCAACTTCACCAACGAGGAAATGTCGAAAAAGATCAACCGGCCCTTCACTTGGCCGCTGGTGAACGTGAACCCGGGCCAGGTGTTCCAGGTGCAGTGGGAATACACCGCCCCTCACGTTACCCGGGGCTACAACTGGTTCATCACCAAGGACGGCTGGGACCCGAAACAGCGCATTAGTCGCGCCCAGCTGGAACCCCAGGCTTTTTATCAGGACTTCTATACCGAAGTGCCTTTCGACAAGTTTGGTTCGGTATTGAAAGCCAAGACTCATCATGAGGTTGTGCTGCCCAAAAATAAAAAGGGCCACCATGTTGTAGTACTGGTGTGGATTGTTGCCAATACCGGCAATGGCTTTTATCAGGCTTTCGACCTGGACTTTAAATAAGTTTCAGGTAGTTAACATTTTCTGACAGTTCTGAAGGATTAGAACGTGGATAAGATCGATTTTGCATTAATCAAGAGTCAGGCCGCAGATGCTGCTTCCCTGATGCCGAGCATTGCCGGCAAAAAGGTGCTCATGGGCTTCTGGCACAACTGGGCCGCCGGTCACAGCGACGGCTACCAGCAGGGGCAATTCGCCAACCTGGATCTGGTGGACGTGCCCAAGGAATACAACGTGGTTGCAGTAGCCTTCATGAAGGGCAACGGTATTCCCACCTTCAAGCCCTACAACCTTTCGGACGCCGAGTTCCGGCGCCAGGTGGGCGTGCTCAACAGCCAGGGCCGGGCGGTATTGATCTCCCTGGGCGGCGCCGATGCCCATATCGAATTGCACAAGGGCAACGAACAGCCCTTGGCCAACGAAATCATCCGTCTGGTGGAAACCTACGGCTTCGATGGCCTGGATATCGACCTGGAGCAGAGCGCCATCGACTTTGCCGACAACAAGAGTGTGCTGCCTGCCGCCTTGAAGCTGGTGAAGGATCATTACGCCGGCCAGGGCAAGCACTTCATCATCAGCATGGCGCCTGAGTTTCCCTACCTGACCAGCAATGGCAAGTACGTGGCCTACCTGCAGGCCCTGGAAGGCTACTACGACTTTGTCGCGCCGCAGTTCTATAACCAGGGAGGCGACGGGCTCTGGGTGCAGGAGGCCAATGGCGGGCAGGGCGCCTGGATCGCCCAGAACAATGACGCGATGAAAGAGGATTTCCTCTACTACCTGAGCGAAAGCCTGGCCTCCGGTACCCGCGGTTTCACTCGCATTGCCGCGGACAAGCTGGTGATAGGCCTGCCAAGCAACGTCGATGCCGCGGCCACTGGCTATGTGATCGACCCGTCGGCGGTGAGCAATGCGTTCAAGCGCTTGCAGGGCGCCGGTCACGCCATCAAGGGGTTGATGACCTGGTCGGTGAACTGGGATGCCGGCGTCAGTCGGCAGGGCGTGCCCTACAACTGGGAGTTTCGTCATCGCTATGCGCCGCTGATCCATGGCGATGGCGGTGAGCCGGAGCGCCCAGGTGCTCCTGGAAACCTGATGGTGCTGGGCACCAGTCGCAGCAGCGTCAACCTGAGCTGGGGCGTTTCCGGTAGTGTGCGGCCGGTGGAGTTCTACACCTTGTACCGCGACGGCAATGCGGTCGCTCGCACTCCCTCTCCGGGCTTCGAGGATCAGGGGCTGAGTGCGGACACCCAATACAGCTATTTTGTGACCGCTACCGACACTCAGGGCCAGGAGTCGCTCCCCAGCCGCAGTGTGAGTGCCAGGACCGCAGGCGGTGCGGTCGATCCGAGCTTTCCCGAGTGGCGCACCAGCCAGCACTACCTCAGGGAGGATGGAGTGACTTACGAAGGCAATCGTTACCTGTGCCTTCAGGAGCACACCTCCAACCCGGGCTGGACGCCGCCCGTAGCGTTCACCCTGTGGAGCAAGGTGCTGCAGGAGCGTCATGGCTGAGTTGTGACGGCCATTGTTGAAGTTGAGTGGCCAGGCGGTTCTCGCGGAAGTTGTCGATCCGTGCGAGCCGCCTTTTTCGTTTCCGCTGGCCGGCAACAGCCCGGGTTATGAGCTATTACTGAGCTGCCCGGATGTGTCGATCAATCAAGCGGAGATGAGCTCGATGTTGCAGCAATGGTTGCTGGCGGCTGTGCATTTGCTGGCGTTTGCCAGTGCCTTTGCCGGGGTACTGGCGCGCGCTTCGGCATTGCGTCGCCTGAGCGGCGGCGCTGCGGCGCCCGGGCAGGTGTTGCGGGCCGACAATGTCTGGGGGCTGATGGCCGCGGTGTTGTTGATCACCGGGTTGTTGCGGGCTTTTGGCGGTTATGGCAAGGGTACGGAGTATTACCTGCACCAGCCGCTGTTCCATCTGAAGATGACGCTGTTCGTGATCATCCTGTTGCTGGAGATCATGCCGATGCTGACCTTGATCCGCTGGCGCATGGCCCTGGGGCGAGGGGTGGCGCCACAGATCGGGCGGGCGCTGCTGTTCGCCCGTATCAGCGATGTGCAGGCCCTGCTCATGGTGTTGATGGTCATCGCCGCCAGCGGCATGGCGCGTGGGGTGACCTGGGCTCAGTTGTAATCATTGGTAAGCGGGGCTGCACTGAGTGGCTGCTTGAGAGTAGGCTCGCGGCTCTATCAATGAGCAATGGAAGCCTTCGATGTTTCAAATGAATGACCTGGTGCCGGAGATGCTGGTCACCGACCTGCAGCGCAGTCTGGCCTTCTACTGCGATCTTCTGGGCTTCAAGGTGGAGTATCAGCGGCCGGAACACTTCTTTGCCTTCCTCTCCCTCAATGGTGCCCAACTGATGCTGGAGCAGGATGACCAGCAGGAATCGGAGTGGCGCGTGGGGCCCTTGCAGGCTCCATTTGGCCGCGGCATGAACCTGTCCATCGAGTGCCCGGATATTCGCCAGTTGGCATCCGCCCTGGCCCGGGCGGGCATTGCCTTGCGTCGAGAGATTCAGGAGTGCTGGTACCGTCACGACGAATTGCTGCACGGCGAGTTGAACCTGCTGGTACTCGATCCGGATGGTTACCTGCTGCGCTTTACCCAGGACCTGGGCTTCAAGCCTGTGGAGCCTGCAGCGGGCGCCTGACCGCCGAACCGGTGCGCCGCCTGCAATGCAGCGGCGGCGTGTGTCGGGAATCAACGGTCGGGCTCGCTATCGCGAAAGGGCGATAATCAGTGGTTGACGACAGTCTGATGGGCGGGAATCTGCTGTGGCTGCAACCGGGCGAGGGTGTGCGGGCCGTCTGCGGGGAAAAGCTCAAGGCAAACAAGACAGGCGCTGCGCCAGCCGTTGTGCGCGGGCAAAAGGCTGGTGCTCATGCTATTCAAGGGGTTTCGCGTTTGTCCGGAGCGGTCAGGCCTGCCTGAATGCGTTGATAGATTTCTTCACGGTGTACCGCGACGTCTTTTGGCGCGTTGATACCAATGCGCACTTGCTGGCCGCTGACGCCGAGAATGGTGATCGTAATGTCGTCACCGATGTTTATGCTTTCACCGACTTTGCGGGTGAGTATCAGCATGATCTTCTCCTTGATAGCTTTGTAGGGCACCAGATTCAAACAGTGCAGAGGTCGGTCTTAGGTATAGATTAGTGCGAAGTTCCACTGAGTGGGTGCCTCTTTCTGACGCGCAGAAGATCTATTAATTCCCAAGGCGCAACTATACATAGGCAATAAATATCATTCTTCCTGTTTCGGTCCGATTTTGTGACGAGGTCTCTCGGGTCATGAGTGCTAAAATCGCCACCTCAGACTTTCTAGGGGTTAGGTTGTGCGCACAGTAGCGATGATGATGGCGGTATTGGCGTTGGCCGGTTGTGGGGAAGGCAAGCGGGTCGAAGCGAATAAGAGCACGGCGGTGGCAGTACAGACCCAGCCGGCCTCGACCGAGCCGCAATGGGATGTGCTGGTGGGCAGCCCGCTCCCCCTGGCGGTGAGTGACCTGACCGGCTGGCTGATCGAGCACGGGGTGATTTCCAATGTGGTGACCGTGGACGGCAAGCGTCTGGTCGTGGTCGGTCCGTTTGCTTCCCAGGCCGAGGCCGAGGCGAAGAAGAATGAAGTGACCGAAAAGTTGGTCAAGGCCAAGAAGCGTGACATCGAAGTCACGGTCATCGAGCATCAAGCCGCGCAGTAAGCCCGTTTCCATAGGCTCAATGATCGCCCGCCACTCGCGGGCGATCTGCGTTCAGCCACAAGCCTTGAGGTTGACTGCGCCGACGAATTCATTGCCGCGCCCCATCACGCAAGCCACGCTCTGATTGCGCTGGCGCTCCCAGGCCTGTACTGGATAGGTTTTGTTCCAGGCTTCGAAGAGCTGCCGATCCTGTTTGGAAAGGCGCAGGCCGTACTGCTTGCTCATGTAGAAGTAGGTGCGGGCGATCATCCCGCGAATCGAAGGGCGAGGCATGACCTTCTTGGCCTTGAAGTCGACCTGGGTCAGGCACGAACCGTACTGGCCCGATTGTTCCGGCAGCCAGCCGAAGCTGAAATTGCTGCGATCACCATTCACTTCGCCAATGCTCGGTACCAGATTGTGCAGGTCGGCCTCGGCGCGCTGATAGACCGAATCGGTGCGTGTGCAGTTCTTGCGACCGCCTTGTTGCCAGCACTGGCGCTGATGGCCGATCTGCCAGGCCGGCACTATATGCTCCCATTCAATGCGTTCGGCGCGTTTGGCGTTCTTGCGCGGAACATAGCCGCAGGCCGCCAGGTTCACCCGGTTGCCGTTGTATTTGCAGCCGCAATAGAACTCGGTGGATTGGGGAGCGTAGAGCTTCCAGGCGACTTTCTTGGCTTCGCTGAAGGTGCGGGGCGCATCGGCTTGGGCGGAACAGGCGAGAAACAGCAACAGCAAGGCAAAACAACGGACACTCATCGACTCAATCTTCCTTCGGCACGACCCAGAAAATCTGCACACCGCCATCGTCGCGGTAGGCGAGGGTGACGTTGTCGTTTTCGGCGATCTCCTCCAGCAGGCGTTCCCACTCATCCTGTGGCTCATCGGCGAGGCGGAAGATCAGCGCTGCCTTGGCCTTTTGTGCGGTGGGAGAGTTGATGATTTTCTGGATGCGCACACCCAGGCGTTCGTAGGAGCTGAGGGGCGTTTGGGTCGTGGCCACGGAACATTCCTTATTAAGCTGTACGTGCATACAGTATTTAACTGTAGGGCATTTCGCAACTGCTTAAAATTCAAGAAGTTCCTCTGACAACGCTTTATGCATTTGTCTCACGAGGAGAGCAGATTTTTTTGCATGGGGGAAAGGGGGGAACCACCCGCCCGGGCGGGCGAGTGGTTGCAAGCATGCTCGACCGGGGCCGGTCGAGCAGAGGGGCTGTCAGTATTCCCAGAACATGCGTTGCAGTTCCTTGCTGTCCTGGGTCTTGGTCAGGGCGACCATGGCCAGGATGCGGGCTTTCTGCGGGTTCAGGTCATGAGCCACGACCCAGTCGTACTTGTCGTCAGGCTGTTCGGCGTTGCGCAGTACGAAACCGCCGGCATTGACGTGGGAAGAACGAATGATCTGTACGCCATTCTTGCGCAGTTCCTGCAGGGCAGGGACCACACGGGAAGACACCGAGCCGTTGCCGGTACCGGCGTGGATGATGGCTTTGGCGCCACCTTGGGCCAGGGCCTTGTAGGCGGTGTCGCTGACGTTGCCGTAGCCGTAGGCGATTTCTACGTCAGGCAGGCTCTTGATGTTCTTGATGTCGAATTCCGAATCCATGGTGTGGCGCTTGGCTGGCAGGCGGAACCAGTAGGATTTGCCTTCCACCACCATGCCCAGCGGGCCCCATGGGCTCTTGAAGGCTTCGGTCTTGATGTTGATCATCTTGCTGACATCGCGGCCGGACTGGATTTCGTCGTTCATGGTCACCAGTACGCCTTTGCCGCGGGCGTTCTTGCTGCCGGCCACAGCCACAGCGTTGTACAGGTTGAGCATGCCGTCAGCCGACATTGCGGTACCCGGGCGCATGGAGCCGACCACAACGATTGGTTTGTCGGTCTTTTCCACCAGGTTGAGGAAGTAGGCGGTTTCTTCCAGGGTATCGGTACCGTGGGTGATGACGATGCCATCGACGTCCTTGCTGTCGGCCAGTTCGGCAACGCGGCGGCCCAGTTGCAGCAGGTTTTCGTTGGTGATGCTTTCCGAGGCGATTTGCATGACTTGCTCGCCACGCACGTTGGCCAGTTGGCTCAACTCGGGAATGCCGGCGATCAATTGTTCGATGCCGACCTTGGCCGCCTGGTAGGTGGCGCTGTTGGCCGCGCTGGCGCCGGCGCCGGCGATGGTGCCGCCGGTGGCGAGAACCACGACGTTGGACAGTTTCTGTTGGGTTTCAGCTTCTTTGGCTTGCAGGGCTGCCGGTAGAAGCAGGAGGAGGGCCAAAGCGCCCGGGGCGAAGGATTTGAAGGCAGATTTCATTATTTTCTCTCTAGTAGTGAGACGGTGCTGATGCAGGTTCATCTAGAAACACCCCGGCGGCAGATCTGTATGCGCCGGGGCAGCGAGGGTGGAGCAGGATCTGTACCAGCGCTACCTTGGCTGGGAGGTTATTTTAAGTTACTGATTTATATCAATTTTATTTCTGTTTTTATGCGTAAGAAGTCATGTGGCGTCCGGGTTTCCGAACGTTTTCACGGTGGCGCGTTCGGCAATCCGAAAATGCTCGTCACAAGTCTCGTGATGACTTCTCGCTCATCCATTAAAGATTGTTCTGCAGCGGTCGATGATCCTTCTAGGATTTTTCACCAGGAGTTCCCATGTCACTGTCAGTAGGATTTCCAGGGGCAGGAGCCATTCTGATCAATGGCAAGTCGCCCGCGACCATCGATGCGTTGAGTAATGCCGCCGCCGAACAGGCGTCTGCGGCGTTGGGTACCGACGAGTCGGGCACTTTGCGGGTCGGTTCCAGCAAGCAGGCCGAACAGTCTGAAAGCGAAAGCCCAAGCGAAGACAAGCACGGCATCGTGGTAAAGATGCTGCTCAAGCGCATGCAGGAGCTGCAGCAGCAACTTCGCGAGCTGCAACAGCAACTGGCTGCCGCCCAGGCCGCCAACTACCCAACCCCTGAGGCCAAGCAGACGGCAGTGATGGCCATTCAAGGGCAAGTCGCCGATACCAACGGCGCGCTGGCGGAAGTCTCTGGCAACCTGGTCCGGGAGTTGGCCAAGGAGTCGTCTTCCGGTGGCCTGGTGAACACCACTGCCTGAATCATCAGCCTGTCCGGGAGCATTTTTCGGGCAGGTTTTTCTCCTCGTGGCCGGCTGCGGATGGCTACCCACTCTCTCTGATCGCACTTTGAACAGCGTTGACAAACGCTGGCGAGGTTCGCATAGTTTGTTTTACGCAAACGTTTGCGCGGCCTTCGGACAAGGATAATCGTCTATCTTTGCAAGGTTCGCCGTCGGCCAATGGTGCTGCCAATCAGGCGGTTCCGTCTGACGAACGCTGCTCACAATAATCATAAGATCGGAGTGAACCCATGAAGCTGCCCTTTGCTGGACGTCTCCTCGCTGTCGCCGTTCTCGCCGCTGCATCCGCGGCCCTTCCTTTCTCCTCGGCTCAAGCCGATACCCCGCAGAAACCCAAGGTCGCCCTGGTCATGAAATCCTTGGCCAACGAGTTCTTCCTGACGATGGAAGATGGTGCCAAGGCCTATCAGAAAGAGCATTCCGCCGATTTCGACCTGGTGTCCAACGGCATCAAGGATGAAACCGATACCGCCAACCAGATCCGCATCGTCGAGCAGATGATCGTCTCCAAGGTCAACGCCCTGGTGATTGCCCCGGCTGACTCCAAGGCCATGGTTCCGGTGATCAAGAAGGCCGTGGACGCCGGGATCACAGTGATCAACATCGACAACCAGCTCGACCCCGGCGTGCTGAAGAGCAAGAACATCAGCGTGCCTTTCGTTGGCCCGGACAACCGCAAGGGCGCGCGTCTGGTGGGTGAGTACCTGGCCAAGCAGCTCAAGGCCGGTGACGAAGTGGGAATCATCGAAGGGGTTTCCACCACCACCAACGCGCAGCAGCGCACCGCCGGCTTCAAGGATGCAATGGAAGCCGCGCAGATCAAGGTGGTGTCGCTGCAGTCGGGCGACTGGGAAATCGACGCCGGCAATCGTGTGGCCTCGGCCATGCTCAGCGAATACCCGAACCTCAAGGCATTGCTGGCCGGTAACGACAGCATGGCGGTAGGCGCGGTTTCGGCAGTCCGGGCTGCCGGCAAGGCAGGCAAGGTGCAGGTCGTGGGCTACGACAACATCAACGCCATCAAGCCGATGCTCAAGGATGGCCGGGTCCTGGCCACTGCCGATCAGTTCGCTGCCAAGCAGGCGGTGTTCGGTATCGAGACCGCGCTGAAGGTCCTCAAGGGCGAGAAAGTCGACAGCGGCACCAATGGCGTGATCGAAACTCCGGTTGAACTGGTCACTCAGTAGTCATTGCGGCGGTACAACGGCGCTCGCCCGGTTGGGCGGGCGCATGGAGAGCTTCCTATGTCAGTTTCTGCTGCCAACGCTGTCCTATCGGTCAGTGGTATCGGCAAGACTTATGCGCAACCGGTGTTGACCGGCATCGACCTGACGCTGTTGCGCGGTGAAGTGCTGGCGCTCACCGGCGAGAACGGCGCCGGCAAGAGCACCCTGTCGAAGATCATCGGTGGCCTGGTCAGCCCCACCACTGGGCACATGCAGTTCAATGGTCAGGATTATCGTCCGGGCAGTCGCGCCCAGGCCGAGGATCTGGGCATTCGCATGGTGATGCAGGAGCTCAACCTGCTGCCGACCCTGTCGGTGGCCGAGAACCTGTTCCTCGACGACCTGCCCAGCAGTGGTGGCTGGATCAGCCGCCGGCAATTGCGCAAGGCGGCGATCGAGGCCATGGCCCAGGTCGGTCTGGATGCCATCGACCCCGACACCCTGGTGGGCGAGCTGGGCATCGGCCACCAGCAGATGGTGGAGATCGCCCGTAACCTGATCGGCGACTGCCATGTGCTGATTCTCGATGAGCCCACCGCCATGCTCACGTCCCGCGAGGTAGAAATGCTCTTCGAGCAGATCACCCGCCTGCAGGCCTGCGGCGTGTCGATCATCTATATCTCCCATCGCCTGGAAGAGCTGGCCCGGGTTGCCCAGCGCATCGCGGTATTGCGTGACGGCTGCCTGGTCTGTGTCGAGCCGATGGCCAACTACAACAGCGAGCAACTGGTGAACCTGATGGTGGGCCGCGAGTTGGGCGAGCACATCGACCTGGGCGAGCGCCGGATCGGCGCGCCGGCCTTGACGGTGAGCAACCTCAGCCGCTCGGACAAAGTCCGCGATGTGTCCTTCGAGGTCCGCAGTGGCGAGATCTTCGGGATTTCCGGGTTGATCGGGGCAGGGCGCACCGAGCTGCTGCGCCTGATCTTCGGTGCCGATGTCGCCGACAGCGGCACCATCGCCCTGGGCACCCCGGCACGCCCGGTAAGCATCCGCTCGCCAGTGGATGCGGTGGCCAACGGCATCGCCCTGATCACCGAGGACCGCAAGGGTGAGGGGCTGCTGTTGACCCAGTCCATCAGCGCCAATATCGCCCTGGGCAACATGCCGGCGATTTCCAGCAGCGGCCTGGTCAATGGTCAGGACGAGGAGCATCTGGCGCGACGCCAGATCGACGCCATGCGTATCCGCAGTTCCAGCCCGGCGCAACTGGTCAGCGAGCTGTCCGGTGGCAACCAGCAGAAGGTGGTGATCGGCCGCTGGCTGGAGCGCGACTGTTCGGTGCTGCTGTTCGATGAGCCGACCCGTGGCATCGATGTCGGTGCCAAGTTCGATATCTACGGCCTGTTGGGGGAGTTGACCCGGCAGGGCAAGGCCCTTGTGGTGGTGTCCAGCGACCTGCGCGAGCTGATGCTGATTTGCGATCGCATCGGCGTGCTCTCGGCCGGGCGGCTGATCGATACCTTCGAGCGCGACAACTGGACCCAGGATGAACTGCTTGCCGCGGCATTTGCCGGCTATCAAAAACGAGATGCGCTGATCGATGGAGCGGCGCCTAGGAATGCATCATGAAAACTGCAGCAAGCGGCAAGCGAGGCGGCCACTACTACGGCCTCGGCACTTACCTGGGGTTGGCGGGGGCGCTGCTGGGGATGATCGTGCTGTTCTCCCTACTCAGTAGTCATTTTCTGTCCTATGACACCTTCAGTACCCTGGCCAACCAGATTCCCGACCTGATGGTGCTGGCGGTGGGCATGACCTTCGTCCTGATCATCGGTGGCATCGACCTGTCCGTGGGCTCGGTACTGGCCCTGGCGGCGTCGACCGTCAGCGTGGCGATTCTCGGCTGGGGCTGGAGCGTGGTGCCCGCGGCGTTGCTGGGCATGGCTTGCGCGGCGCTGGCGGGAACGGTGACCGGTTCGATCACCGTGGCCTGGCGCATTCCTTCGTTCATCGTGTCCCTGGGTGTACTGGAAATGGCCCGCGGCGTGGCCTACCAGATGACGGGCTCACGCACCGCCTACATCGGTGACGCCTTCGCCTGGTTGTCGAATCCGATTGCCTTCGGCATTTCGCCGTCGTTTATCATTGCCCTGCTGATTATTTTCCTGGCCCAGGCGGTGCTGACTCGCACCGTGTTCGGTCGCTACCTGATCGGCATCGGTACCAACGAAGAGGCGGTGCGTCTGGCGGGGATCAACCCCAAACCCTACAAGATCCTGGTCTTTAGCCTGATGGGGTTGCTGGCAGGTATCGCTGCACTGTTTCAGATTTCTCGCCTGGAAGCGGCAGACCCGAACGCGGGCTCCGGTCTGGAGTTGCAAGTCATCGCTGCGGTGGTGATCGGCGGCACCAGCCTGATGGGCGGGCGCGGTTCGGTGATCAGTACCTTCTTCGGTGTCTTGATTATTTCCGTGCTGGCTGCGGGCCTGGCGCAAATCGGCGCATCCGAACCGACCAAGCGCATCATCACTGGTGCGGTCATCGTGATTGCCGTGGTGCTGGACACTTATCGCAGCCAGCGCGCCAATCGGCGGGTTTGATTCATGGCAACAATCAAGGATGTGGCGGCGCTGGCGGGGATTTCCTACACCACGGTGTCCCATGTGCTGAACAAGACGCGGCCAGTCAGTGAGGAAGTTCGGGTCAAGGTCGAGGCCGCTATCGCGCGCCTGGACTATGTGCCCAGCGCGGTGGCGCGTTCGCTGAAGGCCAAGACCACGGCGACCATCGGCTTGCTGGTACCCAACAGCCTCAACCCGTACTTCGCCGAGTTGGCTCGGGGGATCGAGGATTATTGCGAACGCAACGGCTACTGCGTGATCCTCTGCAACTCCGACGACAACCCGCAGAAGCAGCGCAACTACCTGCGGGTATTACTGGAAAAACGTATCGACGGGTTGATTGTCACCTCGGCCGGTGGCGATAGCGGCCTGGCCCAAGGGCTGGCCGGCGTGCGCACGCCGATGGTGATTGTCGACCGTGGGCTGGAAGGGGTGAACGCCGACCTGGTGCGTATCGACCACCAGCACGGTGCCTACCTGGCCACCCGACACCTGCTGGAGCTGGGGCATCGGGACATTGCCTGCATCGGCGGCCCGGGCAATACCAGTGTGGCGCAGATGCGCCTGGCGGGATTCCAGCAGGCGCTGCGTGAGGCCGGTGTCGAGGCGCCTGCCGAGCGCATCCTGGAAAGTGATTTCAGTAGCACTGGTGGTTATCGCGCAGCCGCGCAGTTGCTCGATGGCGGACAGCCGCCGAGCGCGATTTTCGCTGGCAACGACATGATGGGCATCGGGGTGCTGCGCGCGGCAGCGGAGCGCAATATCCGCGTGCCCAGCGAACTTTCGGTGATCGGCTTCGACGACATCCTCATGAGCCGCTACGTCTACCCGGCGCTGACCACGGTCGGCCAGTCGATCCTGCAACTGGGGGAAACCGCGGCAGAGTTGCTGCTGCGGCGGATCGCCTGCCGGGAGCTGCCGGTCGACCAGCGCATCGTTACGCCGAATATCGTCTTGCGGGAGTCGACGGCGCCGCTCGGTGGCGCTTTCGCCGAATACCGCTGAACCCAACTGATTGAGTACCGATGTATGTCAGCAAAAGTAGTGGTAGTGGGTAGCCTCAACATGGACCTGGTGACTCGGGCCGAGCGCCTGCCCCGAGGGGGCGAGACGCTGATTGGCAAATCCTTCGCCACGGTATCCGGTGGCAAGGGCGCCAATCAGGCGGTGGCTGCGGCCAGGCTGGGAGCGCAGGTGTCGATGGTCGGCTGTGTCGGCGACGATGCCTATGGCGAGCAACTGCGAGGTGCCTTGCTGGCCGAGCAGATCGATTGCCAGGCGGTGAGTGTGGTCGAAGGCTCCAGTGGGGTGGCGCTGATCGTGGTGGATGACAGTAGCCAGAATGCGATTGTCATCGTCGCCGGCGGCAATGGCCAGCTCACTCCCGAGAAGGTCGCCGGGTTCGATGGGGTGCTGCAGGATGGGCAAGTCATCATCTGCCAGCTTGAAGTGCCGCTGGCGACTGTGGGCTACACCCTCAAGCGCGGGCGCGAACTGGGCAAGACGGTGATCCTCAATCCGGCGCCGGCCAGTGGCCCGCTGCCGGCGCAGTGGTATGGCGCGATCGACTACCTGATTCCCAACGAGAGCGAGGCTTCGGCTTTGAGCGGGGTAGCGGTGGACTCCCTGGAGAGCGCTGAAGTGGCTGCCGGTCGCTTGATCGCTGCGGGTGCTGGCAAGGTGATCATCACCCTCGGTGCACAGGGCTCGCTGTTTGCCGATGGCCAGCGTTTCGAGCATTTCCCGGCGCCCAGGGTCAAGGCAATCGATACCACGGCGGCCGGGGACACCTTTGTCGGCGGATTTGCCGCGGCCCTGGCTGCCGGCAAGAGCGAAGCCGAGGCCATCCGCTTTGGCCAGGTGGCTGCGGCGCTGTCGGTGACGCGCGCCGGTGCGCAACCTTCCATTCCCACGCTGTCCGACGTTCAGGCGTTTATCCCTTCATGAAAAAGACACCTTTGCTCAACATTGCCCTGTCACGCTTGATCGCGTCCCTGGGCCACGGCGATATCGTGGTGATCGGCGATGCCGGCCTGCCGGTGCCCCCGGGCGTGGAGTTGATCGACCTGGCGCTGACCCACGGCGTTCCCGACTTTCTCACTACCTTGAAGGTGTTGCTCAGCGAGATGCAGGTGGAGCGTCATGTGCTGGCCGAAGAAATTCTGCTCAAGCAGCCTACGCCGCTGGCGGCGCTTGAAGGCATGACCGCCGGTGGTGAGCTGGGGCAGCGGCAGCTCATGAACCACGAGGGTTTCAAGGTGCTCAGCCGCCAGGCCCGTGCGGTGATCCGCACCGGGGAGTGCCAGCCGTATTGCAATATCGCCCTGATTGCCGGGGTGACCTTCTAGGCCGCTGTCGGGCCTTTTCCATCTTGCACAAGGAGTGCGCCATGCGCCGCTATGCTCAGTTGTTTCACCACTGGTTCCGGAGTCTGCTGCTTTTGTCTCTGCTCACTGCTACCGGCGCTCAGGCGGCGGAAAAAATCGATCTGATCATCGACACCGATCCGGGGGCTGACGATGTGGTAGCCCTGCTGTTCGCCCTGGCTTCCCCCGAGGAGCTGCAGATCCGCGCCCTGACCACGGTGGCGGGCAACGTGCGGTTGGACAAGACCTCGCGCAATGCGCGTCTGGCCCGTGAGTGGGCGGGCCGCGAGGAGGTGCCGGTATACGCCGGAGCGCCCAAGCCGCTGCTGCGTACCCCCATCTATGCCGAGAATATCCATGGCAAGGAAGGCATTTCCGGGGTGACGGTGCACGAGCCCAAGGCGCCTCTGGCCAAGGGCAATGCGATCAACTACCTGATCGATACGCTGCGGGCGGCCAAGCCCCACAGCATCACCATCGCCATGCTCGGCCCGCAGACCAACCTGGCGCTGGCGCTGATCCAGGCACCGGACATCACCCAGGGCATCAAGGAAGTGGTGGTCATGGGCGGTGCGCACTTCAACGGTGGCAACATCACGCCGGTGGCCGAGTTCAACCTGTTCGCCGACCCCCAGGCGGCCGAAGTGGTGCTCAAGAGCGGCGTCAAACTGACCTATCTGCCGCTGGACGTGACCCACAAGGTGCTGACCAGCGATGCGCGGCTGCAGAAGATCGCGGCGTTGAACAACAACGCCAGCAAGGTGGTGGGGGACATCCTCAACGAGTACGTCAAGGGCGACATGGAGCACTACGGTATTCCCGGCGGCCCGGTGCATGACGCTACAGTGATTGCCTACCTGCTCAAGCCCGAGCTGTTCACCGGCCGGCAAGCCAATATGGTCATCGACAGCCGCGAGGGGCCGACCTTCGGCCAGACCATCGTCGATTGGTACGACGGCCTGAAGCAGGAAAAGAACGTGTTCTGGGTTGAGAACGGCGATGCCCAGGGCTTCTTCGACTTGCTCACCGAGCGCCTGGCGCGTCTCAAGTAAACCTTGCCCCCGCAGGTACCTGCCTGCGGGGTTCTATTCCCGTTCCGGGTCCTGTACGCCCAGGTGGTCGGCCGGGTATTTCTCGAAGACTTGTTCAATGAAGGCTCGGGCGGACTGGGTGCCCAGTTCCTTGACCAGCAGGTCTATGCCAATGATCGCCAGCTCCTCCGGGCTCCCCGGGCTGTAGGAGCATTGGCCCTGGGGCCATTTGGCTTTGATGTCGGCGTCGATACTCACGGTGGCCATGAAAGTCTCACGAATTCGGATAAGGCGGGCGCCAGGGCAGGGCTCTGGGCGGGTATTTGCTGCGTTGCAGAGTTAACCATGTTGCCGGGCGTTTGGCACTCCGACTTAGGCATCACGCGAGTGCTGTGCGACACTGCGGCTTTTCCTGTGCTCAAGGAAGCCTCCGTGCAAATCGATTTGAACCAGCCTGATGCCCTGACCCTGGAGGCGGTGCGTCAGCTGCTGGCGTCTGCCAGCGACAACGTGCATACCCAGTTGCGCGTGAGCAAAACCGGAATTGCCTATATCTCTTCGGGGGTAGTGGGCGGCGCCGAGATAGAAGGTTTGCTGTTTCGCCTGGAAACCTGGGCGGCCGGATCCGGGTATGTCGGCAAGGTGGCTGCCGCCGACGAGGTCTGGGTGATGCAGATCTTCAATGCGCTCAAGCAGAACTGGCCCAAGCCGGCGTTCGACTACATCGACATCTATTGAGCGTCGCTCATATCCGGTGACGATTGTCCCGTGAAAGAGTGGCACCGGCTGAGGCAGACTTGCCCGCTGTTCACCTGATACGGCAAATAGCCATTTGTTTTGAAACCAAAAGCCAAATCGGCTGTCGCACGATCTCTGCTTAATTTTGAAAAGGAGGCTTCATGCCTTGGAAGCTCGCTTCATTCGGAACCTTGTTGGCCGCTGTCGTCCTTGGTGGGTGCAGCACTGCCGGGTCGACAAAGGAGTCTGTGGCCGCTGAGTCCGGGCACACTCGTTGTGAAGCATCGGCCGCCGAATTCGCTGTCGGCAAAAAGGCTTCTCCCGAGTTGCTCGAGCAGGCCCGTACACGCGCAGGCGCGCAGTACGCACGGTTCCTCAAGCCCAGCGACATGATCACCCTGGAGTACCGCTCGGATCGCCTGAACCTGAACACTGATGCCGGCCTGGTGGTGACCCGGGTCAACTGTGGTTGAGGGCTGAGGCCTTTGGATCACGCATAAAAAACCCCGTCACATGGACGGGGTTTTTTTAGCTCGCTGAGAAATTACTCAGGGCGAACTTGTGCAGCTTGCATACCCTTTTGGCCTTTCTCAGCCACGAAGGAAACGGTCTGGCCTTCTTTCAGGCTTTTGAAACCGTCGCTTTCAATAGCTTTGAAGTGTACGAACAGGTCGTCACCGCCACCTTGAGGAGTGATGAAGCCGAAGCCTTTTTCATCGTTGAACCATTTTACGGTGCCGGTTTGGCGATTAGACATGGTGTATCTCCAAGAAACATATATTTTCAGTAGTGCTGTGCTGCTCAGGCCAACTGGGCACACCGAGCTATCATAGTCGAAATGTTCGGCTTGGGAGCCCCCCAGAGGCGCTCTTTGCCCGATGTACCTGTGTATTTTGCCATCTGAGTTGGCTGCAGGCCCCGGTTTAAGGGGCTTTGGCGTAAAACAGAGGGTAATAAAAAAACCCGTAAAAGCTGCGTAAATTGTGAAAAAGACCGCGTTTCAGGCTCTGTGGCGAGCACTGGCGCAGCCTGTTCCGGGCATCAGCAGCTTATTTGACCACCCGGCAAGCAGCGATGGCGTCCAGTGCTCGGGTTCGCAGATCTGCGCTGGGTTGCTTGGTTTTGCTCATCAGCTCCTTGATCTCCTCGGTGGTGAATTTTTCATTTAGCTTGTCGGCGCCGCAGGCACAGTGCTTTTCGGCGCTCTTGGCGTCGATGTTCTGGCTGGCCGCCGCGGTGCAGTCCTTCATGTAGTCGGCGCGTGCTCCGGCAGGCCATGCCGCCTGTGCACTCAAAGGCAGTAGCAGGGTGAGCGGTGCGGCAAGGGCGAGCAGTTTGATAAGGCGCATGAGTCGGGTTCTCCTGAAGTCGGTAGCAAGGACGACGATTCTCCGGTTATTTGAGGCTCGACGTACATCTCAAGTTCACTTTCAACAATAAAAGACTGTAAACCAGGCTCGCGATAATTTGCTGCACGGCGATTGCGATGTATCTGTGCTAGCATGCCCGGCTTCGGTGTTTTCAAGCTTTGGGCCTTTTCTAGCCCTTGCCGTCTATGCCTCATTAATCTTGATGTGAACCCCAGTCACTCTGGTTCGGTTTTTCGGTTGGCCGCAAGGCTCTTGCCACTGTGAGGCAGGCGTTCGTAGCAGAACGGCCGGACTGAATCGCGTACTGGCTCATCCCAACCCACGTGACCTTTGGTAGGGGTCACCACTAGGAGAGGAGGCGCCATGCCCACTATTACTCTTCCCGACGGCAGTCAACGTTCATTCGATCACGCAGTATCCGTAGCCGAGGTCGCCGCTTCCATTGGCGCGGGCCTGGCCAAGGCCACATTGGCTGGCAAGGTCAACGGCAAGCTGGTCGACGCCTGCGACGTGATCGACGGCGATGCAACCCTGCAAATCATCACGCCAAAGGACGAAGAGGGGCTGGAGATCATTCGCCACTCTTGCGCTCACTTGGTGGGGCATGCGGTCAAGCAGTTGTATCCGACCGCGAAAATGGTCATCGGTCCGGTCATCGATGAAGGCTTCTATTACGACATCGCCTATGAGCGTCCTTTCACGCCTGAGGATATGGCCGCCATCGAGCAGCGCATGCAGCAGCTGATCGAGAAGGACTACGACGTGATCAAGAAGGTCACGCCGCGCGCCGAAGTGATCGAGGTGTTCAAGGCCCGTGGCGAGGACTACAAGCTGCGTTTGGTCGAAGACATGCCGAACGAGCAAGCGATGGGCCTGTACTACCACGAAGAATATGTCGACATGTGCCGCGGTCCGCACGTGCCGAACACGCGTTTCCTGAAGTCCTTCAAGCTGACCAAGTTGTCCGGTGCCTACTGGCGCGGTGATGCCAAGAACGAGCAGTTGCAGCGGATCTACGGTACTGCCTGGGCGGACAAGAAGCAGCTTGCTGCCTACATCCAGCGTATCGAAGAGGCCGAGAAGCGCGATCATCGCAAGATCGGCAAGCGCCTGGGCCTGTTCCATACCCAGGAAGAAGCGCCGGGCATGGTGTTCTGGCACCCTAATGGCTGGACCCTGTACCAGGTGCTCGAGCAGTACATGCGCAAGGTGCAGCGTGACAACGGTTACCTGGAGATCAAGACTCCGCAGGTGGTTGACCGCAGTCTCTGGGAAAAATCCGGGCACTGGGCCAACTACGCCGAGAATATGTTCACCACCGAGTCGGAAAGCCGCGACTACGCAATCAAGCCGATGAACTGCCCTTGCCACGTGCAGGTGTTCAATCAGGGCCTGAAGAGCTACCGCGAGCTGCCGATGCGCCTGGCCGAGTTCGGTGCCTGCCACCGTAATGAACCCTCGGGCGCTCTGCACGGCATCATGCGTGTGCGTGGCTTCACTCAGGATGATGCTCACATCTTCTGTACTGAAGACCAGATGCAGGCCGAGTCTGCGGCGTTCATCAAGCTGACCATGGATGTCTATGCCGACTTCGGCTTCAAGGACATCGAGATGAAGCTGTCCACTCGCCCTGAAAAGCGCGTGGGCTCCGATGATCTGTGGGACCGTGCGGAAAGCGCACTGGCAGCGGCTCTGGATAGCGCCGGCCTGCCATACGACCTGCAGCCGGGCGAGGGCGCATTCTACGGTCCGAAGATCGAGTTCTCGCTGAAGGACTGCCTGGGTCGTGTCTGGCAGTGCGGTACCTTGCAGTTGGATTTCAACCTGCCGATCCGTCTGGGTGCCGAGTACGTTTCCGAAGATAACAGCCGTAAGCATCCGGTGATGTTGCACCGGGCGATCCTCGGTTCCTTCGAGCGTTTTGTCGGGATTCTGATCGAGCATTACGAGGGCGCATTCCCTGCGTGGCTGGCTCCGACTCAGGCCGTGGTGATGAATATCACTGATAAACAGGCAGATTTTGCCCTCGAAGTGGAAAAAACACTCAATCAAAGCGGATTTCGTGCCAAGTCCGACTTGAGAAATGAAAAGATCGGCTTTAAAATCCGCGAGCATACTTTGCTCAAGGTTCCCTATCTCTTGGTTATTGGAGATCGGGAGGTCGAGATGCAGACTGTCGCTGTGCGTACCCGTGAAGGTGAAGACCTGGGCTCGATGCCTGTCGCCCAATTCTCGGCGTTCCTCGCACAAGCGGTTTCCCGGCGTGGTCGCCAAGATTCGGAGTAATTATTATTAAGCGTGATATGAGACAAGATAAACGAGCTGCACCGAAAGCCCCGATCAACGAGAATATCTCGGCACGCGAGGTTCGGTTAATTGGCGCTGACGGCGAGCAGATTGGCATCGTCTCGATTGATGAAGCGCTTCGTATAGCTGAAGAAGCCAAGCTGGATCTGGTGGAAATTTCCGCCGACGCAGTCCCACCTGTTTGCCGGGTGATGGATTACGGCAAGTCGATCTTCGAAAAGAAGAAGCAGATTGCTGCTGCGAAGAAGAACCAGAAGCAGATTCAGGTTAAAGAAATCAAGTTTCGTCCAGGGACGGAGGAAGGGGATTACCAGGTAAAACTGCGCAACCTGGTACGTTTCCTGAGTGACGGGGACAGGGCCAAGGTATCCTTGCGATTCCGCGGCCGTGAGATGGCCCACCAGGAGCTGGGGATGGAACTCCTCAAGCGGGTTGAAGCTGACCTGCAAGAGTACGGTTCGGTCGAACAGCATCCTAAGATGGAAGGACGCCAGCTGATCATGGTCATCGCCCCGAAAAAGAAGAAGTAATCAACAGGGCACGGCAGGCCTTCTGATTATGTTTATCAACTGAATGCGGAGTATCCGAACATGCCAAAGATGAAAACCAAAAGTGGTGCTGCTAAGCGGTTTCTGAAAACTGCTAACGGTATCAAGCACAAGCACGCTTTCAAGAGCCACATCCTGACCAAAATGTCGACCAAGCGTAAGCGTCAACTGCGCGGTAGCAGCTTGCTGCATCCGTCTGACGTGGCAAAAGTCGAGCGCATGCTGCGCCTTCGTTAATTTTTGGATCAAGAATAGAGGAAGTAACTCATGGCTCGTGTAAAGCGTGGCGTCATTGCCCGTAAACGTCACAAAAAAATTCTGAAACTTGCTAAAGGCTACTACGGCGCTCGCTCGCGCGTATTCCGTGTTGCCAAGCAAGCGGTAATCAAGGCAGGCCAATACGCCTACCGTGACCGTCGTCAGAAAAAACGTCAGTTCCGCGCTCTGTGGATTGCTCGTATCAACGCTGGTGCTCGTAATAACGGCCTGTCGTACAGCCGTCTGATCGCTGGCCTGAAAAAGGCGTCCATCGAGATCGACCGTAAGGTTCTGGCTGATCTGGCAGTGAACGAAAAAGCGGCGTTTGCTGCGATTGTCGAGAAAGCTAAAGCCACCTTGGCTTAAGTACCCCCGACAGTCATCCGGGCTCACCTTTCGTGAGCTCAGATGTTAAACGTCATAAATAGGGGAAGAGCCTTCAAGCTCTTCCCCTATTTTGTATCTGGAGTCTGTACATGGAAAACCTGGATGCGCTGGTTTCTCAAGCACTTGAGGCCGTGCAACACGCTGAAGACATCAATGCCCTGGAACAGATCCGGGTTCACTTCCTTGGCAAGAAGGGCGAGCTGACTCAGGTGATGAAGACCCTGGGTAACCTGCCTGCCGAAGAGCGTCCGCAAGTCGGTGCGCTGATCAACGTTGCCAAGGAGCGTGTAACAGAGGTTCTCAATGCTCGCAAAGCGGCTTTCGAGGAGGCGGAACTCAGCGCCAAGCTCGCCGCCGAGTGCATTGACGTCACTCTGCCGGGCCGTGGCCAGACCTCGGGTGGTCTGCACCCGATTACGCGGACCCTGGAGCGTATCGAACAGTTCTTCACTCATATTGGCTACGGCATCGCCGAAGGCCCTGAGGTTGAAGACGACTATCACAACTTTGAAGCGCTCAACATCCCAGGCCACCACCCGGCCCGGTCGATGCACGACACCTTCTATTTCAACGCGAACATGTTGTTGCGCACCCACACCTCGCCGGTACAGGTCCGCACCATGGAGTCGCAGCAGCCGCCGATTCGCATTGTCTGCCCAGGCCGTGTGTACCGTAGCGACTCCGATATCACTCACTCGCCGATGTTTCACCAGGTCGAAGGCCTGCTGGTCGATCGTGACATCAATTTCGCCGACCTGAAGGGCACGATCGAAGAGTTCCTGCGGGTGTTCTTCGAGAAGGAACTGGCGGTGCGTTTCCGTCCTTCGTACTTCCCGTTCACCGAGCCTTCCGCCGAAGTCGATATGGAATGCGTGATGTGCAGCGGTAAAGGCTGCCGGGTCTGCAAGCAGACTGGCTGGCTGGAAGTCATGGGATGCGGCATGGTTCATCCGAACGTGCTGCGTATGTCCGGGATCGATCCGGAAGAGTTCCAGGGCTTTGCCTTCGGCATGGGCGCCGAGCGTCTGGCCATGCTGCGTTACGGTGTCAATGACTTGCGCCTGTTCTTCGACAACGACTTGCGGTTCCTTGCGCAATTTCGCTAGTCGCGCGTCCGTAACGAATCTATTAGGAGAGCAGGATGAAATTCAGTGAACAATGGCTGCGCGGCTGGGTTAGCCCGCAGGTAAGTCGTGACGAGCTGGTAGCCCGTCTATCGATGGCCGGTCTTGAGGTCGACAGCGTAACGCCGGCCGCCGGTGATTTCAGTGGCGTGGTAGTGGGCGAGGTGTTGAGCACCGAGCAGCACCCGGATGCCGACAAGCTGCGCGTTTGCCAGGTCAGCAATGGTTCGGAGACCTTCCAGGTTGTCTGCGGCGCGCCGAACGTGCGCCCGGGCCTGAAGGTCCCGTTCGCCATGATCGGTGCCCAGTTGCCGGGCGACTTCAAGATCAAGAAGGCCAAGCTGCGTGGAGTGGAATCCAACGGCATGCTGTGCTCCCAGGCTGAGCTGCAAATCGGCGAGGGCAATGACGGCCTCATGGAGTTGCCGGCCGATGCGCCGGTGGGTGAGGACGTTCGCACCTACCTGAGCCTGGACGATGCCAGCATCGAGGTCGACCTGACCCCTAACCGCGGCGACTGCCTGTCCCTGGCCGGCATGGCCCGTGAAGTGGGTGCCTTGTACGCGGCCAAGGTGCTGCGTCCGGAAGTGCCGGCGATTCCTGCGGCGCATGACGAAGTGCGTCCAGTGGAAGTGCTGGCTCCGTCTGCCTGCCCACGTTACCTGGGGCGTGTCGTCCGCAATGTCGACCTGTCCAAGCCTACTCCGCTGTGGATGGTCGAGCGCTTGCGTCGCGCCGATGTGCGCAGTATCGATGCTGCAGTGGACATCACCAACTACGTGATGCTCGAACTGGGCCAGCCGCTGCATGCCTTCGATCTCGCCGAGATCAATGGCGGCATCCGTGTACGAATGGCTGAAGAGGGCGAGAAGCTGGTATTGCTCGACGGTCAGGAAGTGTCCCTGCGCAGCGATACCCTGGTGATTGCCGACCATACCCGAGCCCTGGCGATTGCCGGCGTGATGGGTGGGGAGCACAGTGGTGTCACTGCCAATACCCGTGACGTATTTCTGGAAAGTGCCTTCTTCGACCAGATCGCGGTTGCTGGCAAGGCGCGTTCCTATGGCCTGCATACCGATGCTTCCCATCGCTACGAGCGTGGTGTGGACTGGCAGCTTGCTCGCGAAGCCATGGAGCGGGCTACTGGCTTGCTGCTGGAAATCACGGGCGGCGACGCGGGGCCGATCATTGAAACGCTCAGCGAGCAGCATCTGCCATCCGTTGCGCCTGTCACCTTGCGCGCTGAACGCATCACTCAGATGCTGGGCATGGAAATCGACGGCCTTGAGGTAGAGCGTTTGCTCACCGCCCTGGGCCTGACTGTAACTGCCGATGGGGCAGGGCAGTGGCGTGTTGAGGTGCCGAGCCATCGCTTCGATATCAGTCTTGAGGTTGACCTGATCGAAGAGCTGGCACGTCTTTATGGTTACAACCGTCTTCCGGTTCGCTATCCGCAGGCTCGTCTGGCGCCTCAGGCCAAGGCCGAGGCCGAGGGTGACCTGCCTGCTCTGCGTCGTTTGCTGGTTGCTCGTGGCTATCAGGAAGCGATCACCTACAGCTTCATCGATCCGAAGCTGTTCGAACTGTTCAACCCAGGCGTCGAACCGCTGTTGCTGGCCAATCCGATCTCGGCCGACATGGCAGCCATGCGTTCCTCTCTGTGGCCGGGCCTGGTCAAGGCGCTTCAGCACAACCTGAATCGTCAGCAGGATCGTGTCCGCATGTTTGAAAGCGGCCTGCGTTTTGTTGGTCAGCTGGAAGGTCTGAAGCAGCAGCCGATGCTGGCAGGTGTTGTATGTGGCAGCCGCCTCCCTGAAGGCTGGGCGCAAGGTCGCGATGGCGTGGACTTCTTCGACGTCAAGGCGGATGTCGAGGCGGTACTGGGTTTTGCCGGTGCTCTTGATGCATTCACCTTTGTGCCGGGCAAGCATCCAGCGCTTCATCCTGGTCAGACGGCTCGCATCGAGCGTGACGGTCGTGAAGTCGGTTTCCTGGGGGCCATTCACCCAGAGCTGGCGAAGAATCTCGGCCTGGACCGCCCTGTCTATGTGTTTGAACTGGTCCTGAGTGAAGTGGCTCAAGGGCGTTTGCCGAAATTCCATGAGCTGTCGCGCTTCCCGGAAGTGCGTCGCGACCTGGCATTGCTGGCGGATCGTGACGTGGCGGCCAGCGCCGTTCTGGACGTAATCCGTGAAAATGCAGGTGAGTGGCTGACAGACCTCAGGCTGTTTGACGTCTATCAGGGTAAAGGCATTGATCCTCATAGAAAAAGCCTTGCCGTCGGCTTGACCTGGCAGCATCCATCGCGCACTCTTAACGACGATGAGGTGAACTCTACGACGCAAAATATCCTCACCTCGCTCGAACAAAGGTTGAACGCCACGTTAAGGAAGTGACGTATGGGGGCTCTGACGAAAGCTGAAATGGCCGAACGTCTCTACGAAGAGCTAGGCCTGAATAAACGCGAGGCCAAGGAATTGGTCGAGCTATTCTTTGAAGAAATCAGGCACGCTCTCGAAGATAACGAACAGGTCAAATTGTCCGGTTTCGGTAACTTCGACCTTCGGGATAAACGCCAGCGTCCTGGCCGCAACCCGAAAACGGGTGAAGAAATCCCGATCACGGCGCGCCGTGTGGTCACCTTTCGTCCAGGGCAGAAGTTGAAGGCCCGAGTTGAGGCTTATGCTGGAACCAAGTCATAACGACGAGCTCCCGGTCATTCCGGGCAAGCGCTACTTCACCATTGGTGAGGTCAGTGAGCTCTGTGCGGTCAAGCCGCATGTGCTGCGTTATTGGGAGCAGGAGTTTCCTCAACTCAACCCCGTCAAGCGCCGCGGAAATCGCCGGTATTACCAGCGCCAGGATGTGCTGATGATCCGGCAGATCCGCGCGTTGCTTTATGACCAGGGGTTCACCATCGGCGGGGCGCGTCTGCGTCTTTCCGGTGATGAGGCCAAAGACGATACGACCCAGTACAAGCAACTGATCCGTCAGATGATCTCTGAGCTGGAAGATGTGCTTGTGGTGCTGAAAAAGTAATTCTCTGTTTTAAATACTTCCACTTTTCAAAAGCTTGCGGTATATTCCTCAACGTTTCCTGAGAAGTGAAACAGGTTTCACGCCTAGTCGGGGCGTAGCGCAGTCCGGTAGCGCACTAGCATGGGGTGCTAGGGGTCGAGTGTTCGAATCACTCCGTCCCGACCATATTTTCTGATTTAAATCAGACACTTAAGCCGATCATCTAGATCGGCTTTTTTGTGCCTGCGCAAAACCCGCGCAATAATCGCGCAAAACTATTCGGTAATTTCGCTGATATTTAGGTCTGGAATTGCTTCTGACCATACGATCTCGGCGTGGTCTCGCTGGTAGTTTTTTGGTCATCGTCTCGCTGGAGTGCCCGGTGATCTTCTGACCATCCTTTCCGGCTTTCTGATACAGGTGCAGCGACAGCGCCCGCACTTCGTGGAAGCCCGGTATTTCCTCCTCTTTCCATCCCTTGTAGCAACCCGCCGCTTCCCGGGCTTCTTTGAAGGCTCGCGACAAATATCGCTCTTCGACTTGCGTCCAGTGGTCCTTCGTCTGTGCCTGTTTCTGCTTCTTGCGTTCAGGCCGGCGGAGGATCAAGTAAGGCGAGACGATGTCATCCCGGAACCGACTGATCACGGCCTGTAGTTCTTCGGTCACCTTGAACCGGATCCATGCCGCGTCGCTGGCCTTGGCCGTCTTCTGTTGCACCACATACAAATACCCTTCCTGAACACGATCGAATCGCATGCTCAAGATGTCCGTCCGGCGTTGTGCGGTAATCAGAGCAAGGTCGGTCGCGTTCTGTAGCCAGAGCGGCGACTTCTCCCGGATGGCTTTCAGACCTTCGACGGTGTGCCGCTTGCGATGTCACTGGCGAACTGCTCATCAAGAACTGGAATCCCTCAGGGCTTGGTCAGATCATTTCGCTTCGCACAACCCGTGGCCGGAATCCGTTACTATGCGAGCCTGTGGGAAGCACTCCTGCGAATGAGAATATTTACTTTAGGACGGGCTAATGTTCGCAACATTGAATGGATTCAAGCGCTTCGAGCGGTCGCTGTAGTGTTTGTTCTTTTTTCACATCTTTTCAGAGTTGAGGGGAAATATGCTGCAGAGACTATTCTGCCGAACGCTACCCTTATCGGCGTGTCCGGAGTGGATATTTTCTTCGTGATTAGTGGGTTCATCATGGTCTACGTAACAGACGGAAAGCGTGATGGACTATTGAGGGCAATCGAGTTCTTGTATCGTAGAGCTGTTCGGATTTACCCAATATATTGGGTGTATACTTCGCTGGTTTTAGTGTTATATATCGTTGCGCCAAGTATGGTTAATAGTGGTGCGCCTGCTGATATTTTGGCATCCTATGCGCTGTGGCCGACAGAAAATCCATTTCTCGTGGCAGTAGGGTGGACGCTTGCTCATGAGATGTATTTCTATATTATCTTCTGTCTACTATTTTTTATATCGGATAGATATCTGAGCTTATTCCTTGTGGCTTGGGCTGTAGTAATTTTCTTAGTTGGCGGACTTTATGATGGGGATTCACCGGTACTTAAGGTGGTATTAAGCCCGCTTACTATAGAGTTTATAGGTGGTGCTATGTTGGGGCAGTTGATTCTGCTTAGAAAACCATTAATGCCAATGTTGATTGCCATATCAGGCCTTGCTGCATCACTTATCGTCTTGATATTTGCTGGTGGGTGGTATCTTGAAGCCACAGGAACTACACCTAGCGGGTGGTGGAGGGTTTTGGTTTCTGGTGTTCCTGCCGTATTCATTGTGTTTTTTATGTGCAGTGCTGAGTTAGCCGGTCTTAAAATACCTAAGCTCCTCACTGTTGTTGGTGATTCATCGTATTCCATCTACCTTTCTCATGTGCTGGTTATGTCAGCGATGGGTCATGTGTGGTTTAAGATTCATGGTTATGTGGATATAAGTAGCGTGGTAGTTCTTCCGGTTATGGTGGTGGCCTGTATTGTGTACGGCTATTTAAGTTATCGGTTTATCGAGAAGCCAATCATTTCATCATCTAAGCTTGTGGGATTGAATAAGTTAGCGCGAGCTTGATATTAGCTGTATGTCATTTTTCTACGAAAGTTTTTTGTGAGCTATATAGCTTTCGTTGTTCCGGCGCTCAACCCCGGTTTCCGGGAAGGACGCCTTTTCGTTCTATCGAAAAATTGGCGTAGGGGATGTGATCGTTCGGCAGGACGCCGGAGGAGGGGATGCCTTGCGTGACTTTTGCGTGACTCTCTCACGCACTTGTAGACGTTCCTGTGCATTCGATTGCAGCGAGCGCAGAGGTTACAAGGCTTTTTCCGTGGCTCGCAGAGAGTACTGCGCGCATGGGGTGCTAGGGGTCGAATGTTCGAATCACTCCGTCCCGACCATATTCCTAAAAGAGATCAAGCACTTAGCGGCTTGATCTCTTTTTTCGTTTAGAGGCGGCGCAAACTGATCGCGCTGGCGGTAGTTGAATTTCGTGCCCCAGTGGTTTTCTCATCGTTCCGTTAAGCATTTAGATAGAGACGCAAACAGCTCTCTGTCACAGGTCGGTACCCCCTTTCTCCTCCCATTCCTATACCAGGCTGGCATTCATTGGATGTTCGGTGTGGTCATGGCTGTTGTAGTGGCCGTCATTTCACGCTGCACACCCAACGATGATTATTCCGGTATGGCGCACGAATGAAGGTCACATCCGTAAGCAGGATCATGCCTTTGTCCTGCAGGGCTTCAGTCAATTCAACAAGTGTCTCTGCTTCGATAGTCATTGCTGTTACCTCGTCAGATTTACTGTGTTCATAGTTGTGGACTGAATCCGCGCTCGTGGAATTCAATTTTCCTGCGCGGTTGATTGGGTTCCCAAGGGGTAGCTGTGACCGGGTTCCAATCTGGGGCTTGGTGCCCGGATTGATGAGCGGGTTCGGCCTGGCTTGCTAGGTTATCGGCTCGATGGGGGGGAGGGCGCACGGGTGGCAACTACTCCTGCCACGTCCATGACTTGGCACTTGTTACGGCTCGATCACGCAGACTAGTGGAGGGTGGCAATGCGCCGGTTTTCGCCAATCCTGATTCGGTCCAGCGCTCGGTTGAGTGCGTCCAGGGCATTGAGCAAGGCTTGTGCCTCGGTTTCCCGACCCTGACCCCAGAGGCGCTCGGCCATCTTGTTCAAGGCCTGGATGGAGCGCTCGATATCGGCGGCAGTGACTGCCTTGGCATCCTCCGGCTCTTTTCTAGGCATGGGCTGAGGCCTCGATTGTGGTTTGCTGGCGAACTGGATGACGGGTTTGCCAGTGTTCGATGGAGGGCTGTTTCCGGTTCGGTCTGGCGAGATTCATGGAAGGCCTGTCACTGACGACATTTCAAGGCCGCGGCTTGTATGTCGGAGGCGCTACCGACGTTGACGACGCTCATGCTGTCGGCGCCAAGTTCGGCTGCTTTATTGAAGGCCATATTCAGCGCGTCCCCATTGGAGGAGCCCTTCACGGTAAATGCCGTCAGAACCTTGCAGGCCTGTGCCGAGGAGGCCGTCACCAGATCGACCTGCCTTCCTGCTTCCGTCAGTTGTGTGGTGCAAGCCGAGACCGAAGCCGCAGCGACGACAAGCAAGACAAGGCCACGCAGATTACGCATCACTGAACACTCCTGTCGACGAGGTTGCCGCCCTATCCCGGCCAGCCAGCCCCGGGCAATCATCGCGAGTACATCGCCCACCAGAACACATGGCCCAGGATCGAGATCTGCTGTTCCTGGATTTCGGCGAAGCTATAGTCTTCGTCCGGATGTTCATCCCGGTTGAAGCTGCGCAGGCGCAGCCCGATCGGCAAACGGTAAACCTGCTTCACGCGCAACTGGCCATTGTGGTTGAGTGCATACATCTCCCCGTCGACTACATCCTTCAGGGCATTCCTGCCGACGTTCACGCCAACGGTTGCGCCGTCGCGCAGCACCGGGACCATGCTGTTGCCGCTGACCGACACGCACTTGGCGTTGTTGAACTGCACGCCGTTCTGACGCAGATCTTTCTTGAAGAAGCGCAGCCGGGCGGTATCGCTTTCTTCGATGACAAACCGGCCCGAGCCTGCAGCCAGCTCCACCTCGTGAAGAAAGGGGACGTAGACCTCGTTGTCATCGAGCGGGGTCGCATCGTCCCAGGTCTCGATATCGTCCAAATGCACGCTTGGCTGGGTGCGTGCCGATGCGGTATCCGCCGCCTTGAGCATTTCTCCAACGCCTTCAGCGAGCCACATGGAGGAAACGCCGCATACCGAGGCAATCTGGGCGACAAAGGCCGTGGCCTTCGATTTGCCACGTTCCAGGTCGGAGATTGAGGTTTGGGTCAGGCCGGCACGTTCAGCGAGCTCTGTTTGATTGAGCTGGGCGTGGCGACGAGCTGTTTTGAGTCGATCTTTAAATTCCATCCGCCCAGTATTACGGGGCTTCCCATAAGCTTGCAAATGGGTATTCCTATATCGTACTATATGGGTGTTCCCGTAAGGGCGTCAGGCAGATAATCAAATGGATTTGCAGATGTTAAAAGAATGCAGATGTGGAAGTTGCAATCGACTTCTCGCTCGAGTGGGCGAGTTTACTGAGCTCCAGATCAAATGTTCCCGCTGTGGAACCTTGAATCATGTAAAGGCCGCGAGTCTCGAGCTATCGCCAGGAGCGGCCAGGTGTGACAGCGGCGTCGGTCATTGAGCCTGTGATGCAACGGCTCGTCCGGGACAGAGGCCCGAACTCCTGTGGCATGACGGTTCCAGGCCGCGCGTAGCGCTGTCGCAGTCATTATTGGAATGGGTGGAGCTCTCACGCCGTGGCGGTCATAACTGCGCGTTGAAGCTATCGCCCCCTTCGTGAAAGCCAAGAGCTTCGATTTCCTCGCCTTTGAGCGACATGCAGGCGGAATCCTCCGCATCCATCATTCGACTCAATAGGTAACAACATGGCTTGGATTCGATACGACTTTACCGATAACGGCTCTTCTGTGCTGCCGGCTCGCTACTACATGGCGCCGAACCAGTATCTTCAATCCCCCAACAAGCGCTTCAAGCTGCTCTTCCAGCCCGATGGCAACCTGGCACTGTATGACGGCGCCCAGTTGGCATGGGTGGCTGACCAGAACACGCCGTTCACCAACGTGAGCAAGGGCAACAAGAAAGATCCGATGATGGTCTTCATGAACTACGGCTTTGTCCTGGATGACCCGCTGCGCGGCCGTATCTGGTCGACCACTCCGAGTGACCCCACCATGGGGTCGCGCGAAGATGCCTCGCTGCGTGCGTTCACCCAGCTTCAGGACGACGGGAACATCGTTACTGTCGACACCATCCCGCACTGGTATGCGCCCAATGGTCGTGTATTCACCCCGGCGGTGGGTACGGCAATGATCATCAGCGGTCCGGCCGAGCTGGTACCGGGCCAGTTCTACAGCGCTGGCGATCACGCTCTGGTCTTCCAGGGCGATGGCAACCTGGTGGTGTACGGGCCGAACTGGAGCGTGGTCTGGGCGACCTATACCCAGAACAAAGGTGGTGTGCGCTGCGTCATGCAGGCAGACGGCAACCTGGTGATCTACGCCGCGAACAATGCGGTCGTCTGGCAGAGCGGCACGGCTGGTCACCCCGGCGCAACCATCCGCCTGCAGGCCAACGGCAGTTTCACGATAGTGACCGAGCGGCCGATCTGGGCCCGCTTCGGCTATACCCCGACCATCAAGCCGCCGCGGGTGTTCTACCCCGACCACAAATGGAAAACCGGTAGCTACACCTGGGACAACGTGTTCTAACGGCCTGCAAGAGGCCCCGCGACGATGCGGGGCTTCTACAGGCTTCACTCAAGGGCCCGGCAGGCTTGTTCTGCCGGGCTCGGCCCATTGGTGGCGCGGATTGAACGGGGTCACGAACGGGCAAGCGACAGCTGGCTTTCAAAGGCCGGGCGCTCAACCTTGAAAAACAGATTCTCCTGGGTTCCGCCATTCACCTGCTTCAGGACGGTGTGCGACAACTGCCCGCCGATTTTCTCCATGGCTCGCTGTGAGCGGATATTCGAACCCGCAACATGGAACCAGACGGTGTCGACCCACTGAAAGGCGTGCCCGAGCATCAGGTACTTGAGTTCCTTGTTGGCACGGCCTCCCCATTTTTCGCGCGCCAGAAAGGTGTAGCCGATGGCAACTTCACGCTGGTCCTCGTTGAACTCGTAGTAGCGGGAGCTGCCTGCAACCTTGCCGCTGTCGCGGTCGATCACGATCAGGGTGCTCTTGGCCGCCAGTGCGTCGTCGAACCATTGGCGAAATTCCGGCTCCTGATAGCGGGTCGAGCTTTGGTGCTGAGCCCAGATCAAGGGATCGCAGGCGACGCCATACAGCGCCGCGAAGTCCACGGCCTCAAGTGGGCGCAGTTCAAGTGACTCACCAACGAGCAGGGGCGAGAGGGGCAGCGATTGCATCAGTGGTCTCCAAAGGGCGAATGCATCTGTTTCGTTGCGCGAGGCTTGCTGGATGAGCAATATGCTCCGGTTGCATCACGGCTACGCGGGAGCCGGAACCTTAACAAGGCTCTGGCAGGCCTGAATAGCGCGGCACGGCTGCTGTTGGCCGCGAGCATCCCTGATCGGCCTGTGGCGCACACCTGGTCAACTCCGCGCAATACTCAACAAGCGCGCAAGCGCTCTGAGCACATCAATGGATGGCAACGCGACGATGAAATACCCCATTAGCCTGTTGGCATGCACGCTCTTACTGGCCTCGCCCGCGTGGGCGCAGGGCAAGCGGGTGATTCCGGGTAGCGAGCAGGTCGAGGCGGGTTATCTCTCGTCGCAATTGTTGCTGAAGCCCTGTACGGACGTGACGACGCTGGGCTTCAGCGCGGACGACAGCGCCCTGCACGATGCCGCCGCCGCGCGCCAGGCCTTGCCTGCGGGAACCTGCAACGACGCAGCGCTGGTGGAGAAACTGTTCAAGGCGCGCTTTGTGCAGTACGGCTCGATCACGCAGGTGTTCACCCCGTGGCAATTGGCACGGCAGGTCGATAGGCAGAACCGCGCCATCAGCCGTTGCCCGGATACCCGATGCCTGGGCCGCGAGCTGGATGCAGTGATTGCCGCGCTGGCGCCGGTGTATCTCGGCGCCCGCCGGGCCTGGCCCAGGGGCAAGGGGCTGTGCGCCAGCGAGCCGGTGGACAGCCCGGCGAACCAGGCCCTGGCGGTTCTGAGGGCCGACACCCGTCAGCAGATCAATGCGCAATGCGCGCAGGAGGGGGTGATTGCCACAACCTGCCGCGGCCCCCATGGCCAATTGCTGTTCTTGAGCTGTGGCATGAGCGGCAATCAGGTCAACTCAAGCCAATGGCTTTATCGTGCCGGCAAGGCACACGCCGAGCCGCTGTTCGCCGTCGAGGATGGCCCCCTGGGCGTACTGGCGACTTCCTGCAACGGCATGCCCGACCTGATGACCAGTGCACGGGTCAGTGCCGGAGAGCACAACGACACCTTCTACCGGTACGACGGCAAGGCCTATCAGCAGGTGTATTCCTACATCAGCACCTTTGTCGGTATCGATGCCAACGGCAATGACCTGGCCATCGCCCAGGCCGGAGCACTGGCCAAGGTCGCGTGCCGCTAGGGGCGCGCATTGCTCACAGCGCGCGGCAAAGATCAAGATTGACCTCCCTGGCCGACGCCCAGAAGATGCGGCCCTTCGTATCCAGTCTCGGGAGAGGGCATGCAGGCTCATGACGCTTACTTCACTATCGACGCCGTGGCGCTGCAGGACCGCTCCCTGGCCGAGCTGGCCGAGCTGGCCGCCGGGCAGCCGCTGCCGCTGCGCTGCGCAGGGCTGGACCTGAGTGGCCAGGACCTGTCCCGCATCAGCCTGCCCGGGGCCTGGTTCGAACGCTGCCTGCTGACCGGCGCCGATCTCACCGCGGCCAACCTGATCAATACCCGCTGGACCAGCTGCCGCGGCGGCCAGGCCAACCTGCGTTCTGCAGTGCTTACCGATGCCCGTTTCGAACGCTGTGACCTGAACAACACGCAATGGCAGCGCAGCAAGGTGGCCCATGCAAGCTTCGATGGCTGCAAGCTCACCGGCGCCCACTTCGGCGACGTGTCGGCCCTGGGCCTGAGCTTTTCCGACTGCCTGCTCAACAGCGCCATGCTCTCGGGCATCTCGTTCTACAAGTCGCAGTTGCACAACATCGATTTCAGCGAAGCCGACCTGACCTACTGCGACTTTCGCAAGGCGGTGTTTGTCGACGGCGGCAGCCTGTCCATGGCCCGGGTCAACAATGCCCGCTTCGATGACGCCGACCTGCGCGAAGCCAGCCTGCATGGGCTGCGCCTGGTGGATGCCAAGCTGTTCAAGGGGGCGATCATTTCCCGCGGCCAGGCCGGCATGCTCCTGGCCGGGCTGGGCCTGACCGTGCTCTGACTAGAGCCCGGCCGCTGCAGGTTGGGCCTGCAGCAATTCGTCGAGCACCCCCATGAACGCTTCCACCAACTGGCTGCGGCCCTGCTTGCGGGTCAGTACCAGCAACTGGGCGGTGGCGCTGGGGTCGGCGAGGGGGCGGTAAGTCACGCCTTTTTTCGCCAGGGTCTGGGTGCAGCGGGGCACCAGGGCAATGCCCTGGCCGGCGGCGACCAGGGCGATGATCGAGGTGATCTGCCGGCCGCTGGGGCCCGGGCGCAATGGCAGGCCGTTGCGTCGGTAGAGTTGTTCGATGGCTTCGTTGAGCCCCGAGCCGTAGTCGGCGGGAAACAGGATCAGCGGATGCTCGCTAAGCTCGGCCAGAGTCACTTGCGCCTGCGCGGCCAGGGGGCTGTCGCTGGAGATCGCCGCCACCAGCGGTTCGTCCCCCAGGGACAGGGACTGGATATCGCTCTGCTCGCTCGGCGGTTGCATGCGGCTCATGCCGATGTCGATGCGCCCGTCGACAATCTGCGACCACTGGCTGACCGAAGCACCTTCCACCAGGGTCAATTGCACGTCCGGGAAGCGCTGGGCGAAGGCCTGGATCGCCTGGCTGAACAGGTCCGAGAGGGCGATGGAACTGGCGTAGCCCAGGGCCAGTTGCCCGGCGCAACCTGCAGCCAGCTTGCCGGCCATGACCTGGGCCAGGTCCACCTGTTCCAGCACGGCCCGGGCGTACGGCAGGAAATGCCGGCCCTGGGCAGTGAGGGTCACGGTGCGGCTGGTGCGGTCGAACAGGCGAAACCCCAGTTCGGTTTCCAGGGCCGAAATCTGCCGGGTCAGCGGCGGTTGCGCCAGGTGCAGGCGCAGGGCGGCGCGACCAAAATGCAGCTCTTCGGCGACCGTCAGAAAATAACGCAACTTGCGTAGATCGAGCATCCTGTTCCCTGGGTATTGATCGGTCGAAATTCGGTATTGGTCTTGGCTTGGCGACGTATTTTATAAAGGCCTTTGGTCATAAAACGAGAGGTTTCATGAATTCGCGTCAGCATTGTGCGCGCATCGCCCTGTTTCTGTGTGGTTGTGCGGCATTTCTCAACCTGTATGCGACCCAGGGCATTCTCCAGGAATTTGCCCAGAGCTTTCAGGTGAGCATCCGGGAAGCCGGCTGGAGCATCACCGTCACCACCCTGGCGGTGGCCTTCACTGCGCCCTTTGTCAGCCGCTTTACCGGGCGTTTCGATCAGCGCCGGGTGATTGTGGTGGCCGCGCTGTTGCTGGCGGTGCCGGCGGGGCTGGCGGCCTGTGCCGGCAGTTTTACCCAGCTGCTGGTCTGGCGCCTGGTGGAGGGCATGCTGATCCCGGTGGTGTTCGCCACCAGCGTGGCCTACATCGGCGACCGCTGGAGCGGCGGCACCGTGACCGAAGTCACCAGCCTGTATGTCGCCGGCACCGTGCTGGGCGGCTTTGCCGGGCGTTTTGTCACCGGTTTCATGACCGAATACGTGGGCTGGCGCGAAGCCTTTGCCTTGCTCGCGGGCCTGAGCCTGCTGATCGGCGTGGCCATTCATTTGCTGCTGCCGACCAACCCGCCCCTGACCGCGCCCCGGGCATCCGGCGGCCTCGGTGCCCTGCGCGAGCTGTGCCGGCGGCCCTTGCTGGCGGCCTACGGCGTGGGCTTCTGCGTGCTGTTCTCGCAAGTGGCCACCTTTACCTACGCCGGGCTCTACCTGAGCCAGGCGCCGTTCGACCTGGGGGCCGCAGCCCTGGGCGCGATCTACAGCGTGTTCCTGCTGGCCCTGGTGGTGATCCCCATCGCCGGGCGCCTGAGCAAGTCGCGGCCCCAGGCCGAGCTGCTGGTGGCCGCGGCGTTGCTCGGGGTCTGCGGTTCGGCCCTGACCCTGCTGCCGTCGCTGTGGCTGATCGTGCTGGGCCTGGCCCTGAGTTCCACCGGAGTGTTCCTGGCCCAGGCCGCCGCCAACTCCTTTACCACCGCCACCGCCCGCCACAACAAGGCCGGCGCCGTGGGCCTGTACCTGACCTGCTACTACCTGGGCGGCAGCTTTGGCGCCGTGGTCCCGGCCCTGCTCTGGAGCCACTGGGGCTGGCAGGGCTGCGTGGCGCTGATTGTGCTGTTCCAACTGCTGTCGCTGCTGATTGCCTGGGGCGGCTGGAAGCCCCTCGAACCCCAAACCCCGGTCGCGGCTCGCGAACCGTCCAACCCGATAGATTCATCATCCAACAAGGAATACGTGAGGTGACCATGAATAACGTACTGACCCGGCAGAGCCAGTTGCTGAAGATTGTCGAACCTGTGTTGAACGACATGCCGGCCAGTGTCTTGAAGCATGCGCTGTTCGAGGCGTTCTGGAGCGAAGAGGGCGCCCTGGTGGACATCGAGCATGCCTTCGAGAAGCTCACCTCCCGTCGCCACGAGCCGGCGGTGCTGCGCAAGTTCTTCGCCAGCTGGTCGAAGACCAACAACTCCGCCACCAGTGTGTCCGGGCTGGCCAACCGCATCACCTTGCTGGCCCGCTCCGGGCAGGGCTCGGAAGCCGCCGACGGCCTGTACCGGGCCTGCGGCAGCCTGCAGCGGATCACCGATGAAGACCTGGGCGCCCTGGGCAATACCCTGCATTCGGACCTGTTCTACAACATGGCCACGCCGATCTGCGGCGATGACCAGTGGCTGCTCAAGGAAAACTGCCTGCCCTCGGCCCAGGGCTTCAAGGACTGGACGGATTTTCGCCGCCTGCGTGACCGCGACCTGCTGCAGGGCCTGCTGACCACCCTGATCCACGAGGTCTACACCCACGGTGAAGTGGAGTTTATCCACCCGCTGTACAAGCAGTGGTTCGTCCGCGACATGGGGGTGCCGGCAGAGAAGGCGCGCACCACCGTGGCCTGGGTCACGGTGCACACCGGCGGCACCGAGAGCAATCACTTCGCCCATGCGGTGGCGGCGGTCAACGAGTTCGTCGATGCCATGCAGGTGCGGGTCGACCCGCAGGCCGCGCGGGAAATCTTCGCCGAATACCTGCAGCGCAAGGCTCGGGTAATGCGCGACTGTGCCCAGCTGTTGCGTTGATGGCTCCGGCCCGGCCCCGGCAACGGGGCTTGTGGCTGACCCAGGCTCGCCTATCCTGTTGCTGATTGACCCTTCCTTTTCATTTTGCAGCCTGTCTCGACAATGAATGACCTGAAACATCACGCCTCCCCGGAGGCATTGCCGGCGTCCGATGTGTCGGTGCGCCGCCGTTCCCTGGTGGCCGGTTGCGGCGCCCACGCGGTGCATGACGGCCTGACTGACGTGATCTATGTACTGCTGCCGATCTGGCAGGCGCAGTTCGCCATGAGCTACGCCCAGATCGGCCTGCTGCGCGGCGCCTATTCCGGGATGATGGCCGGCTTCCAGTTGCTGGCCAGCCGTGGAGCCAAGCGCTGGGGGCGCGAGCGCCTGCTGGTGGGTGGCACTGCCCTGGCCGGGCTGGCCTACCTGCTGGCGGGGCAGGCCGGGGGGCTGGGGGTGCTGCTTCTGGCGCTGCTGCTGGGCGGCCTGGGGGCCAGTACCCAGCACCCGCTGGCGTCCTCGATCATCACCGACACCCACGAGGCTGGCGGCGGGGTCAAGGAAGCGCTGTCCCAGTACAACTTCGCCGGGGACATCGGCAAGACCCTGATTCCCGGGTTGGTGGGGCTGCTGCTGACCGTGATCAGCTGGCGTGCCAGCGTGACCCTGATCGGCCTCCTGGGGCTGGCCGCTGCGCTGGCGCTGTGGTGGCTGATCCCGTCCCGGGCGGCGACCCTGGCCATGCAGGAAAAGGCGCCGAAGACGGTCAAGGGCCAGGGCTCGGTCGGCGGCCTGCGGGCACTGATCCTCACCGGCACCCTGGACAGTGCGGTACGCATGGGTTTCCTGACCTTTCTGCCGTTCCTGCTCAAGGCCAAGGGCGCCGGCACCGCCGGTATCGGCCTGGCCCTGACCCTGCTGTTCGTCGGTGGCGCTTTCGGCAAGCTGCTGTGCGGTTACCTCGGGGCGCGCATCGGCATGATGAAGACCGTGTGGATCACCGAGTTCACCACCGCCAGCCTGATCGTGCTGGCGGTGTTCCTGCCCTATGTGGGGTTGATGGTGATGTTGCCGCTGCTGGGGCTGGCGCTGAACGGCACCTCGTCGGTGCTCTATGGCGCGGTGCCGGACCTGGCGGGGGCGGGCAAGCGCGAGCAGGCGTTCTCGCTGTTCTACACCGGCACCATCGGCGGCGGGGCGCTGGCGCCGGTGCTGTTCGGCAGCCTCGGCGACGTCACCGGGATTCCCCTGGCGGTGATGGCCCTGGCCGCGACCCTGCTGCTGACCCTGCCGCTGTCCTGGTACGTGCAGCGTGGCCTGGACGCCGACGCCCGGTCCTTACCCAGCCCCGGCTGAGGTCCCGCCAATGCCCTGAAAGCGCAGGCCCGGAGCGGGATTGTCCGGGCCTGCTGCTTGCTGGTGGAGCGCTAGCCGCGCAGGCGCCATTCGGGCCCCGCGGCAGGGGCCGGCAGCGGCGCTGCCAGGGTCCTGGCCAGTTCGACGAAGCGCTCCAGGCAGCGCGACCCCAGGGGCGTGCGCCAACTGACCGTCTGTTCCAGCACATAGGGCTCGGCCAGCGGCACATAGACCACCCCGGGACGCTGCAGGGTCGCGGTGTAGTCGGGCACCACGGCCACCCCGCGCTCCGCCGCCACCAGGGACACCAGGGTGGTCATCTGTGACGCCGTGGGCCCCAGGCGCGGGATGATCCCGCTGTGGGCGCAGAGGTCCTCCAGGGCGGTGTTCAGGGCCGATCCGTAGGCGCTCGGAAAGGTCACGAAGGATTCCCCCGCCAGTTCGCAAAACCCCAGGCTGCTCCTGCCGGCGAAAGCGCTGCGCGACGGCACCGCCACCACCAGGGAATCGCGCGAACTCACCAGCGACTGCAAACCGTGGGCCGGCAAGTTGGGCGCCCCCCAGCCAAAGCCGATATCCAGGCTGCCATCGATCAACTGCTGGCGCTGGCTGGCGGTGGACACCTCGCGAAACGCCAGCTCCACCTCCGGCAGGCTGCGGCTGGTGTTGCGGATCATCTCGGAGAAAGCGTTGGACAGGGGAATCGAGCTGGCATAGCCGATGACGATACGGCCGATGGCGCCATGGGCGATCTTGCGCGCGGTGGCCTCGGCCTCGCCGACGGCACTGATCACCCCCCGGGCCTGCTGCAGGAACAGTTCGCCCTCCGGGGTCAGGCACACGGTGCGGGTCGAGCGTTCGAACAGGCGGATGCCCAGGCGCGCCTCCAGGGCGGCGATATGCCGGGTCAGCGGCGGTTGGGCGATCCGCAGGCGCAGGGCGGCGCGGCCGAAGTGCAATTCATCGGCAACGGTGACGAAATAACGCAGACGACGGAGCTCTAGCATTTCTTGTTTTTCCAGTATCAATCACGACGCAAACAGTATTGGCCGCTATTTGCGACTGTCATCAGAATGTAAGACGACCAGCCTAGACCAGCTTTCCAGGTTGCCGGAGGCGCATGGGTACAGGCTCGGTTCACTCTGTTTTCCGATTGTTTTCGCAGGTACAAAAATGACAAGCAGCGAAGCCACGGCCGTCCGTTTTTCTTTGTCCCAGCGTGCGCTGGGCCTCAGTGCTCCAGGCACCTCGAGCATGCGTAGCAAAGCCAACGCCCTGAAGGAAAGCGGGATCAAGGTGATCAATTTCGCCGCCGGCGAATTGTCCTTCGATGCCTGCGAGGACATGCGCGCCGGGGCCATCGAAGCCATCGCCAATGCGCGCAACCGCTACACCCCGCCCATCGGCCTGCCGGCCCTGCGCGAGAAGCTCGCGCAACGGGTCAGCCAGCGCACCGGGGTGGAGTTCGCCGCCAATGAAGTGGCGGTCACCGCCGGGGCCAAGCAGGCGCTCTACAACGCCTGCATGGTGCTGCTCAACCCCGGGGACGAGGTGATAGTGCCGACCCCGTACTGGGAAACCTTTCCCACCCAGATCCGCCTGGCCGGCGCCACCCCGGTGTGCGTCCAGACCCGCGCCGACCACTACCGGCTGACGGTGGACGCGGTGCGTGGCGCGCTCACCGAGCGCACCCGGATGATCGTCATCAACACCCCCAACAACCCCACCGGCACCGTCTATGAACGCGAGCAACTGCTGGCCATCGCCCAGTTGGCCCAGGAGCGGCAACTGTGGGTGATGTTCGACGAGTGCTATCGCGGCCTGGTGCGCGAAGGCCACGAGCACCACAACATCCTGGCGCTGTGCCCGGCATTGAAAGGGCAGACGGTGCTGATCGATTCCTTCTCCAAGAGCCAGGCGGTGACCGGCTGGCGGGTCGGCTACGCCTGCGCCCCGGCGCCGGTGATCGCGGCCATGCACAACCTGCAGGGGCACACCACCTCAAACCCCAGCAGCCTGTCCCAGTACGCCGCGCTCAATACCCTGAACGCCGATTCGTCGCACTTTGCCGACCTGGTCAACCCGTTCCTGCAACGCCAGCTGCACGCCGCACGCACCTACCTCGACCGCCTGGAAGGGGTGAGCTATGCGCCGCCGGAAGGCGCCTTCTACCTGTATATCGATGTCTCTTCCCGGCTCGGCGGCTCCTACCACGGCGAAGCGGTGCGCGATGTGGATCACCTGGCCGACCTGCTGCTGACCGAGGCGCACATCGCGGTGGTGCCCGGCTCCGGTTGTGGCGACCCCCACTGCATCCGCATTTCCTACGCCGTGGAATATGAGGAACTGATCGAGGGCCTGGGCCGTTTCGCCCAGTTCATCTCGGCGATCGTCATCGACTGAAGCGGCTCCCGGCAGCCCAGCCCCCAGGGGAATCAAGCCCGTTCCCGAGCCCGCCGTGGCCCGGGCCGGCGTCGTTCATCTTGTTGTCCGTGAAGTGAAGAACAATTACAGGAGAAAAACATGGAGAGTTCCCGCAAGGAGTTCATCGGCTACGTGCACCAGGCCCTGGTGGATGTCGAGGACCGCAACCTGGTGGAGGCCCTGCTGACGGGCTTTGAAAACCACCCCGACAAGCTGGACGGCTACTGCCTGACCTACCAGCGCATGACCTCGCGCAAGTGGTCCGAGGACTCGCTGTGCACCTTTTTCTGCGGCTGGCGCAGCCCGGATGGCGCGGCCCATGCGGTGTCCAGCATCATCGTGCGGCTGCTGCAGGAGTCCGAGGACCTGCCCGGTGATGACAACAAGCTCAAGCTGCTGGAGGCGGCCCGGCACTGCGGCGAGATCATCGTCGAGGACGTCGGCCTGGGTGAGATGCACGGCCATCCCCACCATTCCAAGCTCTACCACCGCATGGCCTCGGCCATCTGCGGCTCGGACAACTGGCGCCTGCAGGACAAGTACCTGAACCCCATCACCAAGGAGTTCTCCACCTGGGTCGGCGAGAAGCGCCCGCTGGCCCCGAACCTGGTGGAAGCCCTGGAGATGATGGCCCTGACCGAGCTGTTCAACACCGGCGAGTACAACCTGATGACACCGCTGTGGAAGAACTGGCTGCGCGAATCCTGCGGTTACCCCGCCGGGGAAGCCAACCGCATCGCCGGCTTCCTCAGCGTTCACTGCGGCGCCGTCGAGGCCCGGCATTTCCGCCACGCCACCGACGCCCTGAAGCTCTACACCCAGGCCACCGGCCAGCAGGTCAACTACCGGCGCATCGCAGCGCTGTCCGATGAGTACGTGCTGCGCGCCTGCCAGCACCTGGAGAAGATGGCCTCCGTACTCAAGGAATAAGCGCCTGCCAACCAGGCCGGGCAGGGCGCCTGCCCGGCACCGCAGGCCGGACCCTCATTCATTTATTGGAGAACTACCCACATGCGTCTTGAATCCGACTCGATGGGTTCCATTTCGGTACCGTCCAACAAGTACTGGGGAGCCCAGACCGAACGCTCCATCCACAACTTCCCCATCGGCCGTGCACGCTTCCAGTGGGGGGCGCCGATGATCCGCAGCATGGGCATCCTGAAGAAGGCCGCGGCCCTGGCCAACCTCAAGCTCGGCGAGCTGCCGGAAGCCATTGCGCTGCCCATCGTCAAGGCGGCGGATGAGGTGATCAGCGGGCAACTGGACGAGCATTTCCCGCTGGTGGTGTTCCAGACCGGTTCCGGCACCCAGTCCAACATGAACGCCAACGAAGTGATCGCCAACCGGGCCATCGAGATGCTCGGCGGCGAGCTGGGCAGCAAGAAGCCGATCCACCCCAACGACCACGTCAACCGTGGCCAGTCGTCCAACGACACCTTCCCCACGGCGATGTACATGGTGGTGGTGACGGAGATCTTCGAAACCCTGCTGCCGGGCGTCTCGGTGCTGCGCGACACGCTGTTCGAGAAGGCCGAGCAGTACCGCGATGTGGTCAAGGTCGGACGCACCCACTTGCAGGACGCCACCCCCATCACCCTGGGCCAGGAGATCGGTGGCTGGGTCGAGCAGATCGACTACGCCCTGGCGGCCATCCAGCACAACCTCACCGGCCTCTACGACCTGGCCATCGGCGGCACGGCGGTGGGCACCGGGCTCAACTCCCACCCGCAGTTCGGCGACGAGTGCGCACGAATCATCGCCGAGCTCACCGGCTACCCGTTCAAGTCCTGCGCCAACAAGTTCTTCGCCCTGTCGGCCCATGACGCGCTGATCAACACCTCGGCGGCGATCCGCACCCTGGCCATGGCCCTGATGAAGATCGCCAACGACGTGCGCTGGCTGGCCAGCGGGCCGCGCTGCGGCATCGGCGAGATCGACATTCCAGAGAACGAGCCGGGCTCCTCGATCATGCCGGGCAAGGTCAACCCGACCCAGTGCGAGGCGCTGACCATGGTCTGTACCCAGGTCTTCGGCAACGACGCCACCGTGGCCTTCGCTGGCAGCCAGGGCAATTTCCAGCTCAACGTCTACAAGCCGGTGATGGTGCACAACGTGCTGGAAAGCATCACCTTGCTGGCCGAGTCCTGCCGGGCCTTCAACGACCACTGCGCGGTGGGCATCGAGCCGAACCGGGCGCGCATCGAGGCCAATATCGAGAAGAACCTGATGCTGGTGACCGCCCTCAACCGCCACATCGGCTATGACAAGGCCGCGATCATCGCCAAGACCGCCCACCACGAGGGCAAGTCGCTGCGGGAAGTGGCCCAGCAGCTGGGCTATGTCTCGGCGGCGGATTTCGACCGCTACGTGGTGGCCCTGGACATGACCCACCCCTGAGCGAACCCGGTGTTCCCCAACCACAAGAGGCGTGTGAATCCCATGCAGGAAGCTGATATTCGCCGAACCAACCTGAGCCAGTTGCTGCGCCGCAAGCGCTGCCTTCGCGTGCTCGAAGCCCACAGCCCGATCTCCGCCCTGCTGGCGGAGCAATCCAGGCTGGAGCGGGGCAGCGGACCGAGCCTGGTCTACGACGCCATCTGGTCCAGCTCCCTTACCGACTCGACCCACAAGGGCCTGCCGGACATCGAGATCCTCTCGCCGAGCAACCGCTTGCACGGCATCCGCGAGATCTTCGATGTGTGTTCGTTGCCGATGATTTTCGACGGTGATACCGGGGGCAAGGCCGAGCACTTCGCCATCCACGTGAAGATGCTGGACCGGGCCGGGGTCTCGGCGGTGGTGATCGAGGACAAGTGCGGGCTGAAGAAGAACTCGCTGTTCGGCAACGCGGTGAGCCAGCTCCAGGACTCCATCGAGGAGTTCTGCGAAAAGATCCGCGTGGGCTGCGCCAACCGCAGCCACGAGGATCTGCTGATCATCGCCCGTTGTGAAAGCCTGATCCTCGACAAGGGCATGGACGATGCCATCGAGCGCTGCCTGGCCTATGTCGCGGCCGGCGCCGACGGGATCATGATCCACAGCCGCAAGAAGGACGGCCTGGAGATCCTCGAGTTCGCCCGGTTGTTCCGCCGCCACTGCCCGCGGGTGCCGCTGATCTGTGTGCCCACCAGCTACGCTCACTTGAGTTTCGACGAGCTTGAGGGGGCCGGCTTCAACGCGGTGATCTACGCCAACCACATGCTGCGCAGTGCCTACATGGCCATGCGTGATGTGGCGGTGGGGATTCTCGAGCATGGCCGGACCCTGGAGGTGGAGCCGCGATGCCTGGGCATCGACGAGATCCTCGACCTGGTGCCGGGCACCCGTTAGGCACTCGCGGCCAACCCCCTTCGCAGGGCCGTGGAACGGGCGTGCTTTATCCGATTCCACTCCGAGATTCGGAACGTTCTGAATTCAGAATTTTCCTACAGACGCTGTGGGGGGCGCTGTCTAGACTCGCTCCCCGTTCGCCCGGCCAGCTACCACAGGCAACACGCTGAATGGCGGTGGTTGGTCAGGGCGGGCTGCAACACGGCTGTACCTGCCTGCCCGGTCCATGTTTCGCCTACTGCCCTGGCTGACCGGGTTGGTTCTACAGCGTGGGGCACTCAGGGCCCCGGTCCCCGCATCCCCCCAACATCTCATCGCCCCAGCCCCCTGATACCCGGCCGTCGCCAGTGGCTCAGGGCAAGGTCTGGGCGCGGGCCAGGCCCGGTGCCTGCGCGTCATCCTCCCAGGCACCACCCAGGGCCCGGAACAGATTTACCTCGGCCAGCAACTGCGCCAGGCGGTCGTTGATCAGCCCTTGCTGGGCGCTGAACAGCGAGCGCTGGGCATCGAGGAACACCAGGTTGCTGTCGACGCCGATGCGGTAGCGGTGCTCGGCCAGGTTGTAGTAGTCCTGGCTGGCCTGCACCAGGCTGTGCTGGGCACTCAGTTGCTGCTGGAAGGTCTGGCGCGCGGCCAGGCCGTCGGCGACTTCCTGGAAGGCAGTCTGGATGGCCTTTTCATACTGGGCGACGCTGATGTCCTTCTGCAGCCGGGCGTAATCCAGGCTGGCCCGCAGGCTGCCGGCATTGAAGATCGGCAGGTTGATCTGCGGCTGGAAGGTCCAGGCCCCGGCACCACCCTTGAACAGCCCGGACAGCTCCTTGCTGGCGCTGCCGGCGTTGGCGGTCAGGCTGACGCTGGGGAAGAACGCTGCACGGGCCGCGCCTATATTGGCGTTGGCGGCCTGCAACTGGTACTCGGCCTGGAGAATGTCCGGGCGCCGCTGCAACAGGTCCGAGGGCAGGCCCGCAGGCACCTGGGCCAGCATGCCCTCGGCCAGCCCGCGCCGGGGCAGGGCGTCGGGCAGCGGCGCCCCCACCAGCAGCGCCAGGTTGTTCAGGTCCTGGGCCACCTGGCGCTGGTAACGGGCCAGGCTGGCGCGGGCACTGTCGACGCTGGTGCGGGCCTGGGCCACATCCAGGGCCGAGATCTTGCCGGCGCTGCCATTGCGGGCGGTCAGGCGCAGGCTCTGTTCGTCCGCGGCCAGGGTCTTGCGGGTCAGCTCCAGCAGCTCCTGGTCGGCACACCAGCTCAGGTAGGCCGTGGCGACATTGGCCACCAGGCTCAACTGCGCGCTGCGCCGTGCCTCTTCGCTGGACAGGTAGGTCATCAGCGCCTGCTGGCTGAGGCTGCGGATGCGCCCGAAGAAGTCCAGCTCATAGGCACTGATGCCCAGGTTGGCGGAGTAGCTGGAGCTGATCAGTGCCTTGCTGCCGGTCATCCGTTCCGGCAGGCGCTGGCGCTTGCCCGAGGCGCCGGCGCTCACCGCCGGGAACAGGTCGGCACGCTGGATGCGGTACTGGGCCTGGTAGGCCGCGACATTCAGCGCCGCCACTCGCAGGTCGCGGTTGTTCTGCAGGGCGCTGTGAATCAATTGCTGCAGCAACGGGTCCTGGAACAGTCCCTGCCAGTCGGCCCCCGGGTTGCCGGCAGCGGGGGCGAAGGCTGCGCCCTGTGGGTACTGGGGCGCCACGGGAGCGGTCGGGCGCTGGTAGTCCGGGGCCAGGGAGCAGCCGCCGAGGGCCAGGGCCAGGGCCGCCAGGGTCAGTGGGGAATTACGCATTGATCAGCCTCGTGACAAGGACATCCTGATGGCGGACAGCCAGGGGCGTGCGGGCGGTTTCAGGCGCCGACCATCCACTTGGCCAGCCCGTGACGGCCGCTGACCCCGAGCTTGGCGGCGGCGCGCTTGAGGTAGGTTTCCACCGAGCTGTTCTTGACGCTCAGGCGCTGGGCCATTTCCGGCACGGTGCCGCCGGTCAGCAACCCCAGGCAGACTTCCTTTTCCCGCGCCGAGAGGGTGATGTCGCCCAGGGACAGGCGCTCATCGAACTCCCGTTGCAGCGGTGTCTGCTGCAAGGCATCGGCGGGCTTGGCACTCCAGCTGCGCAGGTTCTTCAGGGCCTGTTGCCGGTGCAGCTGGGCGTGGCGTTCCAGCAACGGCAGCAGGGTCTGCGACAGGCTCTTGAGAAACGACAGTTCGGACAGGGAAAAGCCGCCCTGGTCGGGAGCCCGGTAGAGGGCGATGACACAGCGGCGATTGGCTTTGCGCGAGACCAGGTGGCATTGGTGCGCGGTGGTGCGGGAAGGGCCGCTGCGGGCCTGGGCATTCATTTGAATCAGCAGTGAGTCGTCCATTTCCAGCATCTGCTGCAGCAGTGGGTCATGGCGTCGCGGCGGCTCCGGCAGTGGCAGGTCCTTGTGCAGCCCGGCGCGCCCCAGCAGGGTAATGGCCAGGGGGCTGGCCTGGCGTTCGTCCAGGGTCCATTCGCTGAGCACCAGTTGGGTCAGTGGCACCAGCTTGTCCACCAGTTGCAGCATTTCGCTGGCGAACTGCGGGTGGCCGGAGCAGGAAATCAACTGCCCCAGTTCGAAGTAGAAGTGCGGGGTTTCCAGGTTCGCAATACTGCTGGTCAGACTCATATCCTTATCATCCTTGATCGAGACAAATCGCTGATCGACGCGCGCTTGCCGCGGCATGCCGTGGCAGATTCCCGATGAACCTGATCCAGTTCCCGGGCGTTGATTTAAGCCTATGGCTTTGCCTGGCGTCTGTAGGGGGAAACCGGGACATCATGGCCCTGCCAGGGCCTCGCCAAGGCTCTGGGTCAAGCCCTTGCGACGGCCCCGTCGCCCCCGCCGGCGGGGTGTTTCCCGGCGTCAAGGTTGCCCGAGGGGCAAGCCTGCGGTGGAACGCAAAAGCCCTCCGCAGGCCATGAGCGTCGTTCACGCGTAGCCAATTTCCTACAGCCGATTCAGCTGATCAGCAGAGCTGCTGCAACAGCCCGGCGCGGTGCTGCCCGAGGTGCCCGACCGGGGCCGGAACTGTCCGGGTTTCGGGTGACATACAGGCCCTGGGGCCGATGCTTAAATCCGCGGACGCCGGTGCCCGGGCCCATCACATGAGAAGGATCTTATGACGCATTTTTCCGCCGCAGCCGTGGGCGCTTTCGTCGCGCCAGTCACCCCAGCCAGCCACTGCCCGCCATGGGCCGGGCACCCCGCCCGGGGGCGCGCATGAACGCCGGTCCGGTACAGGCCCGGGGCCTGCCGCTGACCGCCGGGCAGCGCGATATCTGGCTCGACCAACTGAGCCGGGGCGACTCGCCGCTGTACAACATCGGCGGCTATGCCGTGCTCAAGGGGCCGTTCCGGCCCGAGCTGATGCAGCGCACCGTGGAGCTGCTGGTGGACAAGCACGACGTGCTGCGCACGGTGCTGTCCCTGGAGGGCAGCGTCGACGGTCTGCCCTTGCAGCACTTCGACCGGCAGTGGCCGGTGGAGCTGGTGTTCCATGACCTGTCCGCGGCGGCCGATCCGCTGGCGGCGGCCCAGGCGCAGATCCGCCGGCAGATGCAGCAGGCGTTCAAGCTCGACGGCGAACGGCTGTGCCGCTTCTCGCTGTTCCGGGTGGGCCCCGAGCATCACCTGATGGAAGTCGAGGCCCATCACCTGATCCTCGACGGCTGGGGGTTTGCCCAGCTGTCCCAGTCCCTGGGCGGGCTCTACAGCGCCCTGGCCAGCGGCGAGGAACCCCAGGCCACGGCGCCGTCCTTTGTCGACTTCATCGAGGACGACGCCCGCTACCACCAGTCCAGCCGCTATGCCCGGGACCGCGACTACTGGCTGGACAAGTACCAGAGCCTGCCGGAGCCGGTGCTGCGCCCGCGCTACCGGCCCGCCGCCGACGCCGCGACCCCGGGGGCGACCCTGGTCCAGGCGTTCCCCGCGGCCTTGCACGAACGCATGAAGGCCCTGGGCAAGAGCACCGGGGCCTCGGCCTTTCATGTGCTGCTGGCGGCGCTGCATGTGTACTTCACCCGCACCCTGCAACGGGACGAATGGGTCCTGGGCATGCCGGTGCTGAACCGCCCCAATGCGGCCTTCAAGGTGACCCTGGGTTCCTTCACCCAAGTCAGCGCGGTGCGCATGGACTTCGGCCGCGAACTGAGCTTCGAGGCCCTGGTGGGGGCGGTGCGCGATGTACTGAAACAGGACTTCCGCCACCAGCGCTTTCCCCTGAGCGAACTCAACCGCGCCCTCGGCCTGCTGCGCGAAGACCGCGCGCAGCTGTTCGAGCTGTCGCTGTCCTACGAACTGGAAGACCTGGACTACCGCTACGGCGAGGCGGCGGCCTCGTCGGTGAAAGTCTCCAACCGCCACGAGCCCACGCCCCTGGCCATCCACCTGCGCAGCAACAGCTTCGATGACAGCGCCTGGATGCACTACGTCTACGACTCGGCGTATTTCCAGCCCGAGGAAATCGAGGCCCTGGCCGCGCGCCTGCTGCATGTGCTGGAGCAGGGGCTGGACAATGTGCAACTGCCGGTGGCCCGCTTCTCCCTGCTGCCTGCCGCCGAGCTGCGCCGCTTGCAGGCCTGGAACGCCAACGAACAGCCAGCCGCCGCCGAACAGCGGATTCACGCCCGGGTCGCAGCCTGGGCCCGGCGCACGCCCCAGGCCATTGCCCTGGTCGCCCAGGGCCAGGCCCTCAGCTATGAACAGCTCGACCGCCGGGCCAACGCCCTGGCCCTGCACCTGCGCGAGCTGGGAGTGGGGCCGGATGCGCGGGTGGCCATCGTCGCCCGGCGCAGCCCGGAAACCCTGGTGGGGCTGCTGGCGATTCTCAAGGCCGGCGCGGGCTATGTGCCCCTGGACCCGGCCCATCCGACTGAGCGCCTGGCCTTCCTGCTGCATGACAGCGCGCCGCGGGCGGTGTTGACCCAGGGCGCCCTGCGCCAGTGCCTGCCGACGCTGAACGTGCCGCTGATCGACCTCGACAACGGCCAGTGGCTGGACGGCCCTGGCGAGATTGCCGAGGCCGCCGGGCTGACCGCCGAGCACCTGGCCTACGTGATCTACACCTCCGGCTCCACCGGCCAACCCAAGGGCGTGATGGTGGAGCACCAGAGCCTGTCGAACCTGGTGGACTGGCATGGCCGGGCTTTCGACCTCCAGGCTGGCAGCCACACCTCATGCCTTGCCGGTTTCGGCTTCGATGCCATGGCCTGGGAAGTCTGGCCGGCCCTGTGCGCCGGGGCGACCCTGCACCTGGCGCCGGTCAGCGACGGCCCCGAGGAGCTGGACCGCCTGCTGGCCTGGTGGCGCGCCCAGCCGCTGGAGGTGAGCTTTCTGCCGACCCCGGTGGCCGAGTACGCCCTCAGCCAGCAACTGGGCCACCCGACCCTGCGCACCTTGCTGATCGGCGGCGACCGCCTGCGCCAGTTGCCTGCTGACCCCGGGTTTGCCGTGATCAACAACTACGGCCCCACCGAGGCCACGGTGGTCGCCACTTCCGGTGCCATCGAGGCCGGGCAGGCCCTGCATATCGGCCGGCCCATCGCCAATACCCGGATCTACCTGCTGGATGAACAGCAGCAACTGCTGCCCATCGGCGTGCCCGGCGAGCTCTATGTGGGCGGTGGCGGGGTGGCCCGGGGTTACCTCAACCGCGATGGGATGAATGCCGGACGCTTCCTTGCGGACCCCTTCAGCGACCGTCCCGGCGCGCGCATGTACCGCAGCGGCGACCTGGCTCGCTGGCGGGAGGACGGCAGCCTGGAATACCTGGGGCGCAACGACGATCAGGTGAAGGTCCGCGGCCTGCGCATCGAGCTGGGGGAAATCGAGACCCGCCTGGGGGATCACCCGGCAGTGCGCGAGGCGCTGGTCCAGGCCCGGGACGGTCAGTTGCTGGCCTGGTTCATTCCGCGCCAGGCGGTCACGGCCCTGCAACTGCGGGAATTTCTGCGCCAGCAGTTGCCGGAGTACATGTTGCCCATGGCCTACGTACCGCTCGACGCCTGGCCGCTGACCGGCAACGGCAAGCTGGACCGCCGGGCGCTGCCGGCGCCGGGGCCCGAGGACCTGATCAGCCGCGCCTACGAGGCGCCCCGGGGCCCGCTGGAAATCACCCTGGCCGGGCTCTGGAGCGAGCTGCTGCAGGTGGAGCAGGTGGGCCGCCACGATCACTTCTTCGAACTGGGCGGGCATTCGCTGCTGGCCCTGCAACTGATCCAGCGCATGGCCCAGGCCGGCCTGCAGGCCGATGTGCGGGTGCTGTTCGGCCAGCCGACCCTGGCCAGTCTCGCTGCGGCGGTGAGCACCGGGCAGGTCGTCGAGGTCCCGGCCAACCGCGTTCCGCCCGACTGCCAGCGCATCACCCCGGCGATGCTGCCCTTGGTGGAGCTGGACCAGGGCAGCATCGACCGGGTGGTGGCCTGCATCCCCGGCGGCGCTGCCAATGTGCAGGACATCTACCTCCTGGCGCCGTTGCAGGAGGGCCTGCTCTATCACCACATGACCGCCGACCGCGATCCCTACCAGCAGCACGCGCTGTTCGCCTTCGCCCGGCGCGAGGACCTGGACGCCTTCGCCCTGGCGCTGCAGGCAGTGATCGAGCGCCACGACATCCTGCGCACCAGCCTGGTCTGGGACGTGCTGGAGCAGCCGCTGCAGGTGGTCTGGCGCCAGGCCCGGCTGACGGTGCAAGAGTGGCAGGCCGGGCCCGGCGGCCATGTAGCGGAGCGACTGCGCGAGCACTTCGACCCGCAGCACAACCCGCTGGATATCCGCCAGGCGCCGATGCTGGCCCTGGCCTGGGCCGAGGACCGGGCCAATGGGCGCTGGATCGGCCTGCTGCGCTTCCATCACCTGGTCAACGACGCCACCAGCACCGCGGTGCTGCTGGCGGAAATCGCCGCCCATGTGCAAGGCCGGCAAGCCAGCCTGGCGCCGGCCTATGCCTACCGTGACTACGTGGCCCGCACGCGCCAGGGGCAGGCCGCCCACAAGGCGTTCTTCGAGGCCGGCCTGGGCACGGTGGACGAGCCGACCCTGGCCTTCGAACTGCAGGAACGGCCCGGGGAACAACTGGACCTGCAGCACGCCAGCGGCCTGCTGGAAGCCGAGCTTGGCCAGCGCCTGCGGACCCAGGTGCGCCAGCTCGGGGTCAGCGCCGCCAGCCTGTTTCACCTGGCCTGGGCCCTGGTACTGGGGCGTACCAGCGGCCGTGAGGACGTGCTCTTCGGCAGCGTATTGCTGGGCCGCCTGCAAGCCGGGGCGGGGGCCGACCGGGCCCTGGGCATGTTCATCAACACCTTGCCACTGCGCCTGGAGCTGGCGGGGCTGACGGTGGCCGAGGGGCTGGGCCAGGCCCAGCAGCGCCTCAGTGCCTTGCTCGCCCACGAGCAGGCGCCGCTGTCCCTGGCCCAGCGCTGCAGCGCGGTGGCGGCGCCGACCCCGCTGTTCAATGCCTTGCTCAACTATCGCCACAGCCTCGGCGGCGACCTGTTGCAGGGTTTGCCTGGGGTCGAGTTGCTGAGCAGCGAAGAGGTGCTCAGCTACCCGCTGATGCTGGCGGTGGACGACCTGGAACCGGATTTCCGCCTGGGCTGCCGGGCCCCGCGGCGGATCGGCGCGCAACGCCTGCTGGGCTACCTGAGCACCGCTCTCGAAGCACTGGTGCTGGCCCTGGAGCAGGCGCCGCAGACGCCGTTGCACAGCCTGTCGATCCTGCCGCCGGTGGAATCGCGCTACCTGCTGCAAACGCTCAATGCCACCCGTTCGCAATACCCGCGGGAGCTGACCCTGCATGCCCTGTTCGAGGCCCAGGTGCGGCGCACGCCCGAGGCCATTGCACTGCAGGCCGGCGCGCGGCAACTGAGCTACCGGCAGCTCAACCAGCGCGCCAACCAGCTGGCCCATTACCTGCGCGAGCAGGGTGTGGGGCCGGATGTGCGAGTCGGGCTCTGCGTGCAGCGCAGCCCGGAACTGCTGATCGGCCTGTTGGGCATCCTCAAGGCCGGCGGTGCCTATGTGCCCCTGGACCCGGACTACCCGCTGGAGCGCCTGCGCTACCTGGTGCAGGACAGCCAGCCACTGGCGGTGCTGGTGCACCAGCCGACCCGCGAGCTGCTGGGCCCGCTGCCCCTGTCGCTGATCGACTTCGACCGCAGTACCTGGGAGCAGGCGCCGCAGCATGATCCCGTGGTGGCAGGGCTGACGGTTTCGCACCTGGCCTACGTGATCTACACCTCGGGTTCCACCGGTACCCCCAAGGGGGTGATGGTGGAGCACCGCGGCCTGGGCAACCTGATGCACTGGAGTTCGCAGCTGTGTGGCGAGCGGGCCCGGGGCACCCTGCTGCAAAAGGCGCCGTTCAGTTTCGACGGCTCGGTCTGGGAGCTGTTCTGGCCCCTGGTCACGGGCATGCGCCTGTTGCTGGCGCGGCCCGACGGCCAGCGCGATCCGCTGTATCTGGCGCAATTGGTGCGCGAGGAGCAGGTGAGCATGATCAAGTTCGTGCCGGCCATGCTCCTGCAATTTCTGCAGCTGGAAGAGGCCGGCCAGTGCCACAGCCTGACCGATGTGTTCTGCGGCGGCGGCGAGCTGACCGAGGCGATTGCCCGGCTGTTCCGCCAGCGCCTGCCCGGAGCCCGTTTGCACAACGTCTACGGCCCCACCGAGGCCACCGTGGACAGCAGCGCCTGGACCCTGGAGCCAGGGGCGGCGGTGCCGCCGGTACAACTGCCGATCGGCAAGGCCATCACCAACACCCGGCTGTATGTGCTGGATGCCCATGACCAGCCGGTGCCCCAGGGCGTCAGCGGCCAGCTGCACATTGGCGGGGTCGGGGTTGCCCGGGGTTACCTGGGCTTGCCGCAGTTGCAGGCCGAGCGCTTTATCGACAGCCCCTTCGTCGTCGGCGACCGGCTGTACCGCAGCGGTGACCGGGTGCGCTACAACGCTGACGGCGACCTGGAGTTCCTCGGGCGCAACGACTTCCAGGTCAAGCTGCGGGGGCTGCGCCTGGAGCTGGGGGAAATCGAGGCGCGGCTGGCCAGCCACCCGGCCCTGCGCGAGGTGGCGGTGCTGATGCGTGGCGAGCGCCTGGTGGCCTATTTCAGCCTGCACCCCGGGGTGGCGGCGCCGGGGATCGAGGCGCTGCGGGCCCATGTCCTGGAGCGTCTGCCGGAGTACATGGTGCCGGCAGCCTATGTGCAACTGGCGGCGCTGCCCCTGAGCGCCAACGGCAAGCTGGCGCGCGATGCACTGCCGGAGCCGGGCCTGGAAGCGGTGCTGAGCCGCGATTTCGAGCCGCCCCAGGGGCCGCTTGAAACCACCCTGGCGCGGCTCTGGGCCGAGGTGCTGCAAGTGGAGCGGGTAGGGCGCCACGACCACTTCTTCGAACTGGGCGGGCATTCCCTGCTGGCGGTCAGCCTGGTGGCGCGGATGCGCCAGGAAGGCCTGCACGCCGATGCCCGCCTGTTGTTCAGCCAGCCGACCCTGGCGGCGCTGGCGGCCCATACCCTGGGCCAGTTGCAGCGCCTGGAAATCCCCGCCACCACCATCCCCCAGCTCAAGCGCCAGCGGCGTCTCTGAGGCCGCTGCAAGTGCTTTTCCCCGCGCCGGCCCCAGGGCCGGCGCGGGCCGTGGTGCCTCAGCGGGACAGGCCCCGCGCCATGTCCCGGCTTCCCATGTCAGCCCCGCTGCGGCGGATGTTTTAGCGTCTGCGAGCTGCCAGCAAGCCTGGCGGGCTCACTGTCCCTGGTGCTTTTTGCGCAACGGCGCGACAGCCCCGCGCGGTGCCTGGCAGCGGCGCTTGTCGCCCGTCCGGGCAGCGGGGCGCCGGTGAAAGGTTGCATCTGAAACAAGGACGTTCTCTTCAACCGTTTCCGAATTCTCAGGCAGGTTACAAGATGCAGTTCAGCGAATTGATGGCAGTGCTTTCGACCCTGGCGATCCGTCTTCAACGGGAACAGGAAGACCTGCTCGTCCAGGGCGATGACGAGGCGCTGGACGACGGGCTCTGGGACAGTCTGGTGCAGCACAAGGCCCGGCTCCTGGAACTGCTCGACGGCCAGGGCGGCAGCTGGCTGAGCCCGGCCTTCAGGATCACCCCGGACATGCTGCCCCTGGTGCAGCTGGACCCGCCCGCCATCGAGCGCATCGTCGCCGCAGTGCCCGGTGGCGCCGCCAACGTGCAGGACATCTACCCCCTGGCGCCGCTGCAGGAGGGCATGCTCTATCACCATTTGTCCGCCGCCCAGGGCGACCCCTATGTGCTGCAGGCGCGCTTCGCCTTTGCCAGTGCCGAGCGACGGCAAGCCTTCGCCGAAGCCTTGCAATGGGTCATCGACCGCCACGACATCCTGCGTACCGCCATAGCCTGGGAAAGCCTGGATGAGCCGTTGCAGGTGGTCTGGCGCCAGGCGCCGCTGGTGATCGAGGCCGTGGCGCTGGCCCCGGCCGACGGCGATGTGCTCGGCCAGCTGCAGGCCCGCTACGACTCCCGGCACTTTCGCCTGGACCTGCGTCAGGCGCCGCTGCTGCGCCTGGTGCACGCCGAGGACCCGGCCAACCAGCGCCAGGTGGCGCTGCTGCTGTTCCATCACCTGGCCCTGGATCACTCCGCGCTGGACCTGGTACGCCAGGAAATCCACGCCCGCCTGCAAGGGCACAGCGAGCGCCTGCCGGCCCCGGTACCGTTTCGCAACCATCTGGCCCAGGCCCTGGCAAGCCGCAGCGAGGCGGCCCACGAACGCTTCTTTCGCGAGATGCTCGGCGATATCGACGAGCCGACCCTGCCGTGCGGCCTGGGGGATGTGCAGGGCGCCGGACGGGTGATCGAAGAGGCCCGGCTGACCCTGGACCGCGAGCTCAGCCAGCGCCTGCGGGCCCAGGCCCGGCAGTTGGGGGTGAGCAGCGCCAGCCTGATGCACCTGGCCCTGGCCCGGGTGCTGGGCCAGCTGTCGGGGCGCGAAGCGGTGGTGTTCGGCACCGTGCTGCTGGGCCGCATGGAGGCCGGCGAAGGCGGCGAGCGGGCCCTGGGCATGTTCATCAACACCTTGCCGCTGCGGGTGGATGTCGGCGCCCAGGGCGTGCGCGCCGGGGTCCTGGCCACCCATCAGCGGCTCAGTGCCTTGCTCGCCCATGAGCATGCGTCCCTGGCCCTGGCCCAGCGCTGCAGCGGGGTCAGTGCGCCGACGCCGCTGTTCAGCGCCATGCTCAACTACCGCCACAGCCACGCCGCCGATGGCGCCCAGGTGCAGGAGGTGGCCCCGGGCATCCAGGTGCTGGGCGCCGAAGAACGCACCAACTACCCGCTGACCATCAACATCGATGACCTGGGAGAGGATTTTTGCATCACCGCCCTGGTGGATCGGCAACTGGGCGCCGAGCGCATCGCCGGCTACCTGCTGACCGCCCTGGAGAGCCTGGCCCTGGCCTTGCAGAGCACTCCGCAGGCACCGCTGTACAGCCTGGAGATGCTCCCGGCCAGCGAGCGCCGCTACCTGTTGCAGGGCCTGAACACGCCGCTGGGGCACTACCCGGACAGCCCGCTGATCCACCAGCAGGTGGAAGCCCAGGCCCGGGTCCAGCCCGAGGCCCCGGCGCTGCTGTTCGGCGAGCTGCGGCTGAGCTACGGCGAGCTCAACCGGCGCGCCAACCAGGTGGCCCACCGTTTGCTGGCGCTGGGCGTACGCCCGGACCAGCGGGTGGCGATCTGTGTCGAGCGCGGCGTGGAAATGATCGTCGGCCTGCTGGGCATCCTCAAGGCCGGCGGCGCCTACGTGCCCATCGACCCGGCCTACCCCCGCGAGCGCATCGCCTACACCCTGCAGGACAGCGACCCGGTGGCGCTGCTGGTGCAGGCCGGCACCCAGTCCCTGGTGGCCGACCTGCGGGTGCCGCTGATCGACCTCGACAGCCGCACCCTGGCCCATGAAGCCCAGGACGACCCCGAAGTGCCGGGGCTGACCCCGGCCCACCTGGCCTATGTGATCTACACCTCGGGCTCCACCGGCCTGCCCAAGGGGGTGATGGTGGAGCACCGCAACGTGGCCCGGCTGTTCAGCGCCACCCGTGACTGGTTCGACTTCAACTGGCGGGACGTGTGGGCGCTGTTCCATTCCTTCGCCTTCGATTTCTCGGTGTGGGAGATCTGGGGGGCGCTGGTGCATGGCGGCCAGTTGCTGGTGGTGCCCCAGGCCGTCAGCCGTTCGCCGGATGACTGCTACCGGCTGCTCTGCGAAGCCCGGGTGAGCATCCTCAACCAGACCCCCAGCGCCTTCCGTTCGCTGATCGCGGCCCAGGACCAGAGCCCCCTCAAGCACTCCCTGCGCCAGGTGATCTTCGGCGGCGAGGCCCTGGAACCGGGGATGCTCAAGCCCTGGTATGCCCACCTGGAAAACGTCGGCACCCAGCTGGTGAACATGTACGGCATCACCGAAACCACGGTGCACGTGACCTATCGCCCGTTGCAGGCGGCGGACGCCCAACTGGTGGGCAGCAGCCCCATCGGCCGGCGCATTCCCGACCTGCAACTGTATGTGCTCGATGCTCACCGCGAGCCGCTGCCCAGCGGCGTGGTGGGTGAGTTGTATGTGGGCGGCGCCGGGGTTGCCCGGGGCTACCTCAACCGCGATCAGCTGACCGCCGAGCGCTTTATCGCCGACCCCTTCAGCCACGAGCCGGGGGCGCGGCTGTACAAGACCGGCGACCTGGCGCGCTGGCGCAGCGACGGCAGCCTGGAGTACCTGGGGCGCAACGATGACCAGGTGAAGATCCGCGGCTTTCGCATCGAGCTGGGGGAGATCGAGGCCCGCCTGGCGGCTTGCGACGGCGTGCGCGAAGCGGTAGTGATCGCCCGGGAAGACACCCCGGGGGACAAGCGCCTGGTGGCCTATGTGATCCCCCGGCCGGGGGCCGCTGCCAGCGCTGCGCAACTGCGCGAGCAACTGCAACAGAGCCTGGCCGAGCACATGCTGCCCAGCGCCTTTGTGACGTTGCAGGCCTGGCCCCTGACCCCCAACGGCAAGCTCGACCGCAAGGCCCTGCCGGCGCCGGACGGCCAGGCCCTGGCGCGGCGTGAATATGCAGCGCCCCAGGGCGAGGTGGAACAGGCCATCGCGACGATCTGGCAAGAGCTGCTGGGCTTGCCGCAGGTCGGGCGCCAGGACAACTTCTTCGAGCTGGGCGGGCACTCGCTGCTGGCGGTCAAGCTGATGGAGCGCATGCGCCAGGTGGACCTGTGCGCCGATGTGCGGGTGCTGTTCGGCCAGCCGACCCTGGCCGCGCTGGCGGCGACCGTGGGCGGGCAGCGCGAGGTGCAGGTGCCAGCCAACCGCATCGCCGCCGATTGCCGCCACATCACCCCGGACCTGCTGCCCCTGGCGGACCTCGATCAGGCCGCCATCGACCGGCTGCTGGCGCGGGTGCCCGGCGGCGCCGCCAACGTCCAGGATATCTATGCCTTGGCGCCCTTGCAGGCGGGGATCCTCTATCACCACCTGAGCAGCGCCGAGGGCGATCCCTATGTGCTCCAGGTGCAGTTCGAATTTGCCGGCGAAGACGCCCTGCAAACCTTCACCCTGGCCTTGCAGCAGGTTATCGCGCGCCACGACATCCTGCGCAGCAGCATGGCCTGGGAAGGCCTGGAACAGCCGGTGCAGGTGGTCTGGCGCCAGGCGCCCCTGGACATTCAGGTGGTCGAGGCGGACCCGGCCCAGGGCCCGGTGCTGGAGCAGCTGCAGGCGCGTTTCGACCCCCGTCGCTACCGCCTGGACCTGAGCCGGGCGCCGCTGCTGCAACTGGCCTGCGCCGCGGACCCGGGGCAGCAGCGCTGGCTGGGCCTGCTGTTGTTCCACCACCTGGCCCTGGACCACAGCTCCCTGGAGGTGTTGGTGGAGGAGATCAGCGCGGTGCTGCAGGGCGCTGCCGCGCAGTTGCCGGCGCCGGCACCGTACCGCAACTATGTGGCCCAGGCGCGCCTGGGCCATGGCGAGGAGCAGCACCAGGCGTTCTTTCGCGAGATGCTGGCGGACATCGACGAGCCGACCCTGGCCTTCGGCCTGCAGGACGTGCAGCGCGACGGCAGCGGCATCCGGGAGCGTCAACTGCGCCTAGACCCGGCGCTGTGCCGGCGCCTGCGGGAGCAGGCGCGGCACCTGGGAGTGAGCCTGGCCAGCCTGCTGCACCTGGCCTGGGGCCGGGTGCTGGGGCAACTGGCGGGCCGCGATGACGTGGTGTTCGGCACCGTGCTGCTGGGAAGGATGCAGGGCGGCGCCGGTGCCGACCGGGCCCTGGGCATGTTCATCAACACCTTGCCGTTGCGGGTCAGTGTCGGGGAACAGGGCGTGGCCGAGGCCTTGCGCGCCACCCATGCCCGGCTGGCCCGATTGCTGGGCCACGAGCACGCCTCCCTGGCCCTGGCCCAGCGCTGCAGCGGCGTGCCGGCATCGCTGCCCCTGTTCAACAGCCTGCTCAACTACCGCCACAGCGCTGCCGACACCGCGCAGCAGGGGCCGGCGAGCTGGGAGGGGATCCGCGTGCTCGAGTCCCGGGAGCGAAGCAATTATCCCCTGGCGCTGAATATCGACGATGACGCCCAGGGCCTGCGCCTGACCGTGCAGGCCGTGGCGCAGGTGGACGGCGATCGGGTCTGTGGCTACCTGCAGTGCGTGCTGGAACACCTCGCCCAGGCCTTGGAGCAGACCCCGGCCCTGGCCCTGGAGGACATCCCGGTACTGCCGGCGGCCGAGCGCCGCCAGGTATTGCTGGAGTTCAATGCCAGCACCCGCGACTACCCGCGCCAGCACACCGTGCACCGGCTGTTCGAGGCCCAGGCCCAGGCCCACCCGCAGCGGGTGGCGGCGGTCGAAGGCCAGGCGCAGCTCAGCTACGGCGAGCTCAATACCCGGGCCAACCAGTTGGCCCGGCACCTGCTGGAGCTCGGGTTGCAGCCCGGCGACCGGGTGGCGATCCTGTTGCCCCGGTCCCTGGACCTGCTGGTGAGCCAACTGGCCGTCTGCAAATGCGCCGCGGCCTATGTGCCCCTGGATATCAACGCCCCGGCCCAGCGCCAGGCCTTCATGGTGGAAGACAGCGCCAGCGTGCTGCTGCTCAGCCGCAGCGACCAGGTGCTTGCGTGCCCGGCCAGAAGGGTCGACCTGGACCGCCTGCAACTGGCGCCATTGCCCGGGCACAACCCGGACCTGGCGCAGTCGTCCGAGACCGTGGCCTACATCATGTACACCTCCGGCTCCACCGGCGTGCCCAAGGGCGTGCGGGTGCCGCACCGGGCCATCAGCCGCCTGGTGCTCAACAACGGCTATGCCGATTTCAACCCCGAGGACCGGGTGGCCTTCGCCTCCAACCCGGCCTTCGACGCCAGCACCATGGATGTCTGGGGCGCCTTGCTCAATGGCGGCCGGGTGCTGGTGATCGATCACTACACCCTGTTGGAGCCTGCGCGTTTCGGCCAGGCCCTGAGCACGGCCGGGGCCACGGTGCTGTTTGTCACCACGGCGCTGTTCAACCAGTACGTGCAACTGATTCCCGAGGCCCTCAAGGGCCTGCGGATTCTCCTCTGCGGCGGCGAGCGTGCCGACCCGGCGGCCTTTCGCCGCCTGCTGGCGCTGGCGCCGCGGCTGCGCCTGGTGCACTGCTACGGCCCCACCGAAACCACCACCTACGCCACCACCCATGAAGTCACTGCCCTGGCCGATGACGCCGAGCACGTGCCCATCGGCCGGCCGATCGGCAACACCCGGGTGTATGTCCTGGACGCCCAACAGCGGCCGCTGCCCATCGGTGCCCCGGGGGAGATCGTGATCGGCGGCGACGGAGTGGCCCTGGGTTATCTCAACCGCCCCGAACTCAATGCCGAGAAATTTATCCGCGACCCTTTCAGCGAACAGCCCGGGGCCTTGCTGTACCGCACCGGGGACATTGGCCGCTGGCTGGGCAACGGCCTGCTCGAATGCCTGGGGCGCAACGACGATCAGGTGAAGATCCGTGGCCTGCGCATCGAACTGGGGGAAATCGAGGCGCGCCTCACTGCCTGCGCCGGGGTCAAGGAGGCCGTGGTCCTGGCCCGGGAAGACGAGCCCGGGGACAAGCGCCTGGTGGCCTACTACACCCTGCAGGCGGACGCCGCGCCGCTGCCGGCCGAAGCCCTGCGCGCGGCCCTGCAGCAGCAACTGCCGGACTATATGGTGCCCCTGGCCTACGTGCAGTTGCAGGCCTTGCCCCTGACCAACAACGGCAAGCTGGACCGCAAGGCGCTGCCGGCGCCGGCCCCGTCGGCCCTGCTCAGCCGTGAATTCGTCGCCCCCCGGGGCGAGGTGGAAATCGCCCTGGCGCGGATCTGGAGCGAGCTGCTCAAGGTGGAGCAGGTGGGGCGCCACGACCACTTCTTCGAACTGGGCGGGCACTCGCTGCTGGCGGTGAGCCTGATCGAGCGCATGCGCCAGATCGGCCTGAGCGCCGATGTGCGGGTGCTGTTCAGCCAGCCGACCCTGGCCGCCCTGGCCGATGCCGTGGGCAGCGGCCGGGAAGTGCAGGTGCCGGCCAACCTCATCAGCGCTGATTGCCCGCGCATCACCCCGGACCTGCTGCCCCTGGTGGAACTGGACCAGGAGGCCATCGACCGGGTGCTGGCCAGCGTGCCGGGCGGTGTGGCCAATGTGCAGGACATCTACCCCCTGGCGCCGTTGCAGGAGGGCATTCTCTATCACCACCTGAGCGCCGGGCAGGGCGACCCCTACCTGCTGCAATCGCGCCTGGCCTTCGACAGCCTGGAGCGCCTGCAGCGTTTCGCCGGGGCCCTGCAGCAGGTCATCACGCGCCATGACATCCTGCGCACCGCGGTGCTCTGGGAAGGCCTGCCGCAACCGCTGCAAGTGGTCTGGCGCCATGCCGAGCTCCGGGTCGAGGAACAGCACCTGGACCCGGCCGAGGGTGACCTGCTGGCGCAGTTGCAGCAGCGCTTCGACGCCCGTCACTGGCGCCTGGACCTGGCCCAGGCGCCGCTGATCCGCCTGGTCTATGCGCGAGAGCCCGGGCAGCAGCGGGTGCCGGCGATCCTGCTGTTCCACCACCTGGCCCTGGATCACACCGCCATGGAGGTGATCGGCGAGGAAATGCGCGACCTGCTGTTCGACCGCGCGCAGCACCTGGGCACACCGGTGCCGTACCGCAACTATGTGGCCCAGGCACGCCTGGGTGCCGGGCAGGCGGAACACGAGGCGTTCTTTCGCGACATGCTCGGGGACATCGACGAGCCGACCCTGGCCTTCGGCGTAGAGGATGTACAGGGTGACGGCCTGGGTATCGAAGAGGCCGAGCTGGTGCTGCCCGAGGCCCTGAGCCAGCGCCTGCGGCAACAGGCGCGGCACCTGGGGGTGAGCGCCGCGGCCCTGATGCACCTGGCCTGGGGCCTGGTGCTGGGGCAGTTGGCCAACCGTCGCCAGGTGGTGTTCGGCACCGTGCTGATGGGCCGCATGCAGGGCGGCGCGGGCGCCGACCGCGCCCTGGGGGTGTTCATCAATACCCTGCCGCTGCGGGTCGATGTGCAGGGCAGCGTGCGTGCCGCGGTCAAGGCCACCCACGCCCGGCTCAGCGCCTTGCTCGGCCATGAGCACGCCTCCCTGGCCCTGGCCCAGCGCTGCAGCGCGGTGGCGGCCGGCGCGCCGCTGTTCAACACCTTGCTCAACTACCGTCACAGCGTGCCGAACACGGCGGCGCCGGACGGCCTGGATATCTGGCAGGGCGTCGAACTGCTGGGGGGCGAGGAGCGCAGCAACTACCCGCTGAGCCTCAGCGTCGATGACCTGGGCGAAGGCTTCAGCCTGGCGCTGCTGGCCCAGGCCGGAATCGGTGCGCAGCGTGTCGGCGCTTATATGCAAAGTGCCCTGGAGCAACTGGCCCAGGCCCTGGAACACAACCCGCAGGCGGCCCTCGAACAGTGCTCGGTGCTGCCGCCACAAGAGCGCGAGCAACTGCTGGAGGGCTGCAATGCCAGCACCGCCGACTACCCCCGCGGGCAGACCCTGCACGGGCTGTTCGAGGCGCGAGCGGCACAGGCTCCCGACGCCGTGGCGCTGGTGCAGGGGCCGTTGCGCCTGAGCTACCGCCAGCTCAACCAGCAGGCCAATCAGTTGGCCCGGCAACTGCTGGAGTTGGGCGTGCACCCAGACGATCGCGTGGCCCTGTGCCTGCAACGCGGGCCGCACTTGCTGCGGGGCATGCTGGCGGTCCTCAAGGCCGGGGCGGCCTATGTGCCCATCGACCCGAGACTGCCGGCCGAACGCATCGCCTATCTGCTGCAGGACAGCGCGCCGCTGGCGGTGCTGGTGCAAAGCGCCACCCGCGAGCTGCCGGGCAGCCTTGCGGTGGTGTCGATCGATCTCGATGGGGTTGCCTGGCAGGAGGCCGAGCAGGGCAACCCGCTGCTGTCGCACCTGACCCCGGCGCACCTGGCCTATGTGATCTACACCTCCGGTTCCACTGGCCTGCCCAAGGGCGTGATGGTGGAGCACCAGAGCCTGGAAAACCTGGTGCACTGGCACTGCGCGAGTTTCGACCTGGGCCCGGGGCGGCACAGCTCCAGCGTCGCCGGCCTGGGCTTCGACGCCATGGCCTGGGAGGTCTGGCCGACCCTGTGCAGCGGCGCGACCCTGCACCTGCCGCCCGCCGAAGTGGGCAGCCAGGATATCGAAGCGCTGCTGCACTGGTGGCGCGCCCAGCCCCTGGATGTCAGCTTCCTGCCGACCCCGGTGGCCGAATACGCCTTCAGCCAGGGGCTCGGCCACCCCACACTGGACACCTTGCTGATCGGTGGCGACCGCCTGCGCCAGTTCGCCGCCGACCCGGGTTTTGCAGTGATCAACAACTACGGCCCCACCGAAGCCACGGTGGTGGCCAGCTCCGGGCGGATCGAGGCCGGTAGCGCCCTGCATATCGGCCGGCCCGTGGCCAATGCGCGGCTCTACCTGCTGGACGAACTGCAGCGCCCGGTGCCCCAGGGGGTCAGTGGCGAGCTGTATGTGGCCGGCGCCGGGGTGGCCCGGGGTTACCTCAACCGCCCGCAAATGACCGCTGAACGCTTTCTCAACGACCCCTTCAGCGCCGAGCCCGAGGCACGCATGTACCGCACCGGTGACCTGGCCCGCTGGCGCGCCGACGGCAACCTCGACTACCTGGGGCGCAACGACGACCAGGTGAAGGTGCGCGGCATGCGCATCGAACCTGGGGAAATCGAGGCGGCGCTGCTCACCCATCCGGCCCTCAAGGAAGCCCTGGTGCTGGTCCGCGAGGGGCGCCTGCTGGCCTATTTCACTTCCCGTACCGAGGGTGTGCAAGCCGCCGCCGAAGACCTGCGCGACCACCTGCAAGGCCGGCTGCCGGACTACATGCTGCCGGTGGCCTATGTGCGCCTGCCGGCCATGCCCCTGACCGCCAACGGCAAGCTCGACCGCAAGGCCCTGCCACCGCCGGGGGAAGAGGCCTGGCTGAACCGGGAATTCGTGGCCCCCGAAGGCGAGGTGGAACAGGCCCTGGCGCGGATCTGGAGCGAGGTGCTGCAGGTGGAGGCGGTGGGGCGCCATGATCACTTCTTCGAACTGGGCGGGCATTCGCTGCTGGCGGTGAACCTGATCGAACGCATGCGCCAGATCGGCCTGGACGCCGACGTGCGGGTGCTGTTCGGCCAGCCGACCCTGGCTGCGCTGGCGGCTGCGGTGGGCAGTGGCCGCGAGGTCGCGGTCCCGGCCAACCGGATCACCGCGGATTGCCCGCGCATCACCCCGGACCTGCTGCCGCTGGTGGAACTGGAGCAGGAAGCCATCGACCGAGTGGTGGCCAGCGTGCCCGGCGGCGTGGCCAACGTGCAGGACATCTACCCCCTGGCGCCGTTGCAGGAGGGCATCCTCTATCACCACCTGAGTGCCCGGCAGGGCGACCCCTACCTGCTGCAATCGCAGCTGGCCTTCGCCAGCCGGCAACGCCTGGATGATTTCGCCGCAGCCCTGCAGCGGGTGGTCGAGCGCCACGACATCCTGCGCACCGCGGTGCTCTGGGAAGGCCTGAAGCAGCCGCTGCAAGTGGTCTGGCGCCAGGCAGGTGTGCAGGTGCAAGAGGTGCAAGCGAACCCCGCCCAGGGCGAGGTCCTGGAGCAACTGCAGGCGCGCTTCGACGCCCGGCACCTGCGCCTGGACCTGACCCGGGCGCCGCTGATGCGCCTGGTGTATGCCCAGGACCCGGCCCGCCAGCGCATCGTCGCCATCCTGCTGTTCCATCACATGGCCCTGGACCACACCGCCCTGGAGGTGGTGCGCGAGGAAATCCAGGCCTGCCTGCTGGGGCAGTCGCCCGCGGGCACGGCGATTCCCTATCGCAACTACGTGGCCCAGGCGCGCCTGGGTGTGAGCCGTGAAGAGCACGAGGCATTCTTTCGCGAGATGCTCGGCGATATCGATGAGCCGACCCTGCCGTTCGGCCTGCAGGACGTGCAGGGCGATGGCGATGCCATCGAAGAGCGCCAGCAGGCCCTGGAGCCGTCACTGAGTGCGCGCCTGCGGACCCAGGCCCGGTTGCTGGGGGTGAGTGCGGCGAGCCTGTTCCACCTGGCCTGGGCCCGGGTCCTGAGCGTCACCTCGGGCCAGGACCGGGTGGTGTTCGGCACCGTGCTGCTGGGGCGCCTGAGCGCCGGGCAGGGCGCCGACCGGGCCCTGGGCATGTTCATCAACACCTTGCCGCTGCGGGTCGACCTGGATGCGCGTGGCAGCCGTGCCGCGGTCAAGGACACCCACGCCCGGCTCAGTGCCCTGCTGGGTCATGAACACGCCTCCCTGGCCCTGGCCCAGCGTTGCAGCGGGGTGGCCGCGCCGCTGCCGCTGTTCAGTGCCATGCTCAACTACCGCCACGGCAGCGACGGGGTGCCGAACCAGGCCGTGCAACAGGCCTGGCAGGGCATCGAGACCCTGCACAGCGAGGAGCGCACCAACTACCCCCTGAGCCTCAACGTCGACGACCTGGGCCAGGGGTTCCGTCTCACCGCCATGACCCTGGCGCGGATCGGTGCCGAGCGTATCTGCGGCTACATGCAGCAGGCCCTGCTGGCCCTGGTGGAGAACCTGGAGACGGCGCCGCAGCGGCCCCTGCGCGAGGTGCCGATCCTGCCGCCGCAGGAGCGTCAGCACCTGCTGCAAGGGTTCAACGCCACGGCCGTGGATTACCCCCTGGAGCAGACCCTGCACGGGCTGTTCGAGGCTCAGGTACGGCGCAGCCCCGAGGCCACTGCGGTGCAGGCCGGCGAGCAGCAGCTGAGCTACGGCGAACTCAACCGGCGCGCCAACCAGCTGGCCGGGCACCTGCTGCAACTGGGCGTCGGCCCCGACAGCCGAGTGGCGATCTGTGTCGAGCGCGGGCTGGAAATGGTGGTCGGCCTGCTGGCGATCCTCAAGGCCGGCGGCGCCTATGTGCCCATCGACCCGGGCTACCCCGCCGAACGCATCGCCTACATGCTCGACGACAGCGCGCCCCTGGCGGTGCTGGCCCAGGGCGCGACCCGGGCTTTGCTCGGCGAACTGGCGCGGCCCCTGGTGGACCTCGACCAGCTGGCCTGGAGCGGGCCGGCGCCGGGCAACCCGCAAGTAGAGGGGCTGACCCCGGGGCACCTGGCCTATGTGATCTACACCTCCGGTTCCACCGGCCAGCCCAAGGGCGCGATGAACGAGCACCGGGCCGTGGTCAACCGCCTGTTGTGGATGCAGGCGCAGTACCGCCTTGGCACCGAGGACGCGGTGTTGCAGAAGACCCCGTTCAGTTTCGACGTCTCGGTCTGGGAGTTCTTCTGGCCGCTGTTCACCGGCGCGCGCCTGGTGATGGCGCGCCCCGACGGGCACAAGGACCCGGCCTACCTGCGCCAGGTGATCCGCGAGCAGGGCATCAGCACCTTGCACTTCGTGCCCTCGATGCTCGATGTGTTCCTGGCCCAGGGCGAGGGCGCCGAGGACCTGGGCCTGCGCCAGGTGATGTGCAGCGGCGAGGCACTGCCGGGCAGCCTGGTGCGGCGCTTCAAGCAGCAACTGCCACAGGTGGCATTGCACAACCTCTACGGCCCCACGGAGGCCGCGGTGGACGTCACTGCCTGGGATTGCAGCGGCCCGCTGGCCGATACCCCGGACCACACGCCCATCGGCAAGCCCATCGCCAATACCTGCATCTACCTGCTGGACGCGCAGATGCAGCCGGTGCCCCTGGGGGTGGTGGGCGAGCTGTACATCGGCGGGGTGCAGGTGGCCCGGGGTTACCTGAACCGCGAGCAGTTGAGCGCCGAACGTTTCCTCAAGGACCCGTTCAGCCAGGAACCGGGGGCGCGCCTGTACCGCACCGGCGACCTCGGGCGCTATCAGGCCGACGGCACTATCGAGTACCTGGGGCGCAACGACGACCAGGTGAAGATCCGCGGCCTGCGCATCGAACTGGGGGAGATCCAGGCGCGCCTGACCCAGCTGGAGGAGGTCAAGGAGGCGGTGGTACTGGCCCGCGAGGATGTGCCCGGCGACCAGCGCCTGGTGGCCTACTACACCACCGTTGCCGGGCAGCCGGCCCTGGCGGTGGAACAACTGCGCCGGGCGCTGCTGGAACACCTGCCGGAGTTCATGGTGCCGGCGCTGTTCGTGCACCTGGCGGCGCTGCCCCTGAGCGCCAACGGCAAGCTGGCGCGCAAGGAACTGCCGGCCCCGGGGCTGGAGGCGGCCCAGGTGCGCGAGTACGAGGCCCCGGTGGGCGACACCGAAATCGCCCTGGCGCGGCTGTGGGCCGAACTGCTCAATGTCGAGCGGGTGGGGCGTCACGATCATTTCTTTGAACTGGGTGGGCACTCACTGCTGGCGGTCAGCCTGATCAGCCGCATGCGTGAGCTAGGCATGGAAGCCGATGTCCGGGCGTTGTTCGAACAGCCGACCCTGGCGGCCTACGCGGCCATGACCGAACGAATGGAGATCGTCCTGTGAGCGTGATCGAACTGTTGGCGACACTGAAGGAAAAGGATGTGCAACTGGTGCTCAAGGACGACCAGCTGGTGGTCCAGGGCAACAAGCAGGCTCTGAGCGAGCCGCAGCTGCTGGCCCGCTTGCGCGAGCACAAGCCGGAGCTGATCGAGCTGATCCGCGCCGGCCAGTATTCGCCGAGCAAGGCCGGGCAGGTGCAGGTGCCGGCCAATGGCATCACCCCGGGCATCAGCCGCATCACCCCGGCGATGCTGCCCCTGGCCAACCTCGACCAGGAGGCCATCGAGCGCATTGTCGCCAGCGTCCCGGGCGGGGTCGCCAACGTGCAGGACATCTACCCCCTGGCGCCCCTGCAGGAAGGCATTCTCTACCACCACGTCAGTGCGCAGCAGGGCGACCCCTATGTGATGCAGGCGCAGTTCGCCTTCGCCAGCGAGGAACGCCTGGAAGCCTTTGCCGCAGCCCTGCGCGGGGTCATTGCGCGGCACGACATCCTGCGCACCGCGGTGCTCTGGGATGGCCTGGAGCAGCCGATGCAGGTGGTCTGGCGCGAGGCCGGGCTGGAGCTGCAAGAGGTCGAGACCGACCCTGCGGCCGGTGAGGTTCTGGCCCAGTTGCATGCGCGTTTCGACGCCCGCCACTATCGCCTGGACGTCAGCCAGGCGCCGCTGCTGCGCCTGGTGCATGCCCGGGATGAAGCCGGGCAGCGCATCGTCGCCATGCTGCTGTTCCACCACATGGCCCTGGACCACAGCGCCCTGGATGTGGTGCGCCACGAGATGCAGGCCTTCCTCACCGGGCAGGCCGAGCGCCTGGGGCCGGCCATGCCGTTTCGCAACTACGTGGCCCAGGCGCGGCTGGGCATCAGCGAGCAGGAGCACGAAGCGTTCTTCCGCCAGATGCTCGGCGATATCGACGAGCCGACCCTGCCTTACGGCCTGCAGGATGTGCAGGGCGATGGCCGGGCCATCGAGGAATGCACCCAGGCCCTGCCAATCGAGTTGAGCCAGCGCCTGCGGACCCGGGCCCGGCTGGCCGGGGTCAGCGCGGCCAGCCTGTTCCACCTGGCCTGGGGCCGGGTGCTGGGCACCCTGGCGGGCAAGCACAAGGTGGTGTTCGGCACTGTGCTGATGGGCCGCCTGCAAGGCGCCGAAGCCACCGAGCGGGCCCTGGGGATCTTCATCAACACCTTGCCGTTTCGCCTGGATGTGGACAGCCAGGGCCTGGGCGAGGCCCTCAAGGCCACCCATGCCCGGCTCACCACCTTGCTGCGCCACGAACACGCGGCCCTGGCCCTGGCCCAGCGTTGCAGCGGCGTGAGCGCACCGACCCCGCTGTTCAGCGCCTTGCTCAACTACCGGCACAGTGCTGCCGGGGCCAGTGCCGCGGCCCAGGCCGCCTGGGCCGGGATCAGCACCCTGAGCTCAGAGGAGCGCACCAACTACCCCCTGACCCTGAGCGTCGACGACCTCGGGCAGGATTTCAGCCTGACCCTGCTGGCCAGCACCCAGGTCGACCCGCGGCGCATCCTCGGCTACCTGCTGTGCACCCTGGAGAACCTGGCCCAGGCCCTGGAGCAGACGCCGCAACTGGCCCTGGAGCAGTTGCCGATCCTGCCGGTGGCGGAGCGCGAGCAAGTGCTGGAAGGCTTCAACCGCAGCGCGGTGGACTACCCCCCGGGGCAGGCTATCCATGGCCGCATCGAGGCCCAGGCGCAGCGCACCCCAGACGCCCTGGCGGCCTGCTACCAGGGCCGCTCGCTGAGCTATGCCGAGCTCAACCGACAGGCCAATGTCCTGGCCCGGCAACTGCGCGGGCTGGGGGTGCAGCCCGATGACCGGGTGGCCATCGTTGCCCGGCGCAGCCTGGAAACGGTGGTGGGCCTATTGGCGATTCTCAAGGCCGGGGCCTGCTATGTGCCCATCGACCCGGCCCACCCGGCCGAGCGTCTGAACTACCTGCTTCAGGACAGCGGCCCGCGGGCGGTGCTGACCCAGGCCGAGCTGCTGGGGCGCCTGCCGGCCCTGGCGGTGCCGGTGATCGAACTCAACCAGCGGTTGTGGCTCGATCAGACGGCGGACAATGCCCAGGTGCCGGGGCTGAGCGCGGCCAACCTGGCCTATGTGATCTACACCTCCGGCTCCACCGGCCTGCCCAAGGGGGTGATGGTGGAGCACCGGACCCTGGGCAACCTGGTGGACTGGCACTGCCAGGCCTTCGACCTGCGTCCCGGCAGCCAGGCCTCGTGCCTGGCCGGCTTCGGTTTCGATGCCATGGCCTGGGAGGTCTGGCCGGCGCTGTGTGTGGGCGCGACCCTGCACCTGGCACCGGCCCAGGACGGCAGCGAGGACCTGGATGCCTTGCTCGCCTGGTGGCGTGCCCAGCCCCTGGACGTGAGCTTCCTGCCGACCCCGGTGGCCGAGTACGCCTTCAGCCAGGAGCAGGGCCACCCGAGTCTGCGCACCCTGCTGATCGGCGGCGACCGCCTGCGCCAGTTCAGCCACGACCAGGGCTTTGCCCTGATCAACAACTACGGCCCCACCGAAGCCACGGTGGTGGCCAGTTCCGGGCCGATCCACGCTGGTGGCGAGTTGGACATCGGCCGGCCGGTGGCCAACGCGCGCATTTACCTGCTGGATTCCCAGCAGCGCCCGGTGCCCATCGGCGTCGCCGGTGAGCTGTATGTGGGCGGCGCCGGGGTGGCCCGGGGTTACCTCAACCGCCCGCAATTGACCGCCGAACGCTTTCTCGACGATCCCTTCAGCGACCAGCCTGGGGCGCGCATGTACCGCAGCGGCGACCTGGCGCGCTGGCTGGCGGACGGGCGCATCGACTACCTGGGGCGCAACGACGATCAGGTGAAGATCCGCGGCGTGCGCATCGAGCTGGGGGAAATCGAGACCCGCCTCTGCCAGTTCCCCGGTATCCAGGAAGCGGTGCTGCTGGCCCGCGAGGACCAGCCGGGCAACCCGCGGCTGGTGGCCTATTTCACCCAGCAGCAGGACGTCGCCCTGGACGTGGCGCAGTTGCGCGCCCACCTGCTGGCGCAGTTGCCTGACTACATGGTGCCGGTGGCTTATGTACGGCTCGACGCCTTGCCCCTGACCGCTAATGGCAAGCTCGACCGCAAGGCCCTGCCGGCGCCGGATCAGGCGGCGCTGTTTGGCCGTGAATACCAGGCCCCGCAAGGCGCTACCGAAACCACCCTGGCCGCGATCTGGCAGGAGGTGCTGCACCTGCCGCGGGTCGGGCGCCAGGATCACTTTTTCGAGCTGGGCGGCCATTCGCTGCTGGCCATGCGCATGGTGTCCCAGGTACGCCAGCGCCTGGGGGTGGAACTGGCCCTGGGCGAGCTGTTCGCCAATGCCGAGCTGAGCGCGGTGGCCGCGGTGCTGGAGCGCGCCGGGCGCAGCCATCTGCCGGAGATCTTCCCGGCGGTGCAGGATCACGACCTGCCGCTGTCCTTCGCCCAGCAGCGCCTGTGGTTCCTGGCGCAGATGGACGGTGCCGCCAGCGCCTACAACATTCCCATCGGCCTGGGCCTGCGCGGGCAGCTCGATCGCTCGGCGCTGCGCCAGGCGCTGCAGGCCATCGTCAGCCGCCACGCCACCTTGCGCAGCCGTTTCGTGCGCGTCGAGGATCAGCCCCAGGTGCTGATCGGGCCCCTGGACAGCGCTCTGGAACTGCACGAGGAAGACCTGCGCCAGGCGCCGCTGACCCTGGCCGGGCGGGTGCGTGCCGAAGCCGCCCAGGCCTTCGACCTGGAGCAGGGGCCGGTGATCCGCGCGCGCCTGCTGGCCCTGGCGGACGATCACCATGTGCTGCTCCTGACCCTGCACCACATCGTTGCCGATGGTTGGTCCATGGGCGTGCTGACCCGGGAGCTGGTGGCCCTGTACGAGGCCTTCAGCCAGGGCCGGCCCGATCCCTTGGCGCCGCTGGCGGTGCAGTACAGCGACTTTGCCCTGTGGCAACGGCGCTGGCTCAGCGGCGAGGTGCTGCAGCAGCAGAGCGACTACTGGCGCCAGGCCCTGGCCGGCGCGCCCAGCCTGCTGATGCTGCCCACCGACCGGCCGCGGCCGCAGCAGCAGGATTTCAGCGGTGGCAGCATCGAGCTGCTGCTGGACCGGGCCCTGAGCGACCAGCTCAAGGCCCTGAGCCAGCGCCATGGCTGCACCCTCTACATGACCCTGCTGGCCGGCTGGGGGCTGCTGCTGAGCCGCCTTTCGGGGCAGGACGATCTGCTGATCGGCAGCCCGGTGGCCAACCGCATGCGCGCCGAGGTGGAAGGGCTGATCGGGCTCTTCGTCAACACCCTGGCCCTGCGCCTGGACCTGGACCCGGGGCAGAGCGTGAGCGGGCTGCTGGCCCAGGTCCGGGCCCGCAGCCTGGAGGCCCAGGCGCACCAGGACCTGCCGTTCGAGCAGGTGGTGGAAATCGTCCGGCCCCAGCGCAGCCTGTCCTACAGCCCGCTGTTCCAGGTGGTGCTGACCTGGGTCGACAACTTCGCCCAGGACCTGCAACTGGGGGACCTGAAACTCGAAGGTGTGGCCGGGGCCAGCGCGGTGGCCAAGTTCGACCTGACCCTGAGCCTGGGAGAAAGCCAGGGGCAGATCCGCGGAACCCTGGACTACGCCACCGCGCTGTTCGATGAGGCCACGGTGCAGCGCTATGCCGCCTACCTGGTGCAGGTGCTGCGGGCCATGGTGGCCGACGATCAGCAATGCCTGGCCCAGGTGCAGTGGCTGGATGAGACCGAGCGCCGGCAACTGCTGGAGGATTTCAACGCCAGCGCCGTGGACTACCCACGGGGCCGGACCCTGGCCCAGCGCTTCGAGGCCTTTGCCGCTCGGCAGCCCGAGGCCACGGCCCTGCAGGTGGGAGCGCAGCGCCTGAGCTATGGCCAGTTGAATGCCCGGGCCAACCAACTGGCCTGGCACTTGCGGGAGCTGGGGGTGGGCCCGGATCAGCGGGTGGCGATCTGCGTCGAGCGCGGGCCGGGGATGGTGATCGGCCTGCTGGGGATTCTCAAGGCCGGTGGCGCCTATGTGCCCATCGACCCGGGTCACCCCGCGGAACGCATCGCTTACCTGCTGCAGGACAGCGCGCCGCTGGCGCTGCTGGTGCAGGGCAGCACCCGGGCCCTGGTGGGCCAACCGGCCATGGCCCGGGTGGACCTCGACCAGCCCGAGTGGCAGGCCCGCCCCGAGGGCAACCTGCAGGTGCCGGGCATGAGCTGCGCGCACCTGGCCTATGTGATCTACACCTCCGGTTCCACCGGCCTGCCCAAGGGCGTGATGGTGGAGCATGCCAGCCTGGAAAACCTGCTGGACTGGCATTGCCAGGCTTTCGACCTGGGGCCGGGGCGACATGCCTCCAGCGTCGCCGGTTTCGGCTTCGACGCCATGGCCTGGGAGCTCTGGCCGACGCTCTGCGGCGGCGCCACCCTGCACCTGCCGCCGGCCGGTATCGGCCACCAGGACCTCGACCAACTGCTGCACTGGTGGCAGGCCCAGCCCCTGGACCTGAGCTTTCTGCCGACCCCGGTGGCCGAATACGCCTTCAGCCAGGGCCAGGGCCACCCGACCTTGCGCACCCTGCTGATCGGCGGCGACCGCCTGCGCCAGTTCAGCCAGGAGCCGAGCTTTGCCGTGGTCAACAACTACGGCCCCACCGAAACCACGGTGGTGGCCAGCTCCGGGCGGCTGCTGGCCGGCGGGCCCCTGGACATCGGCCGGCCCATCGCCAATGCACGGATCTACCTGCTGGACCCGCAGCAGCGGCCGGTGCCCATCGGCGTCGCCGGTGAGCTGTATGTGGGCGGCGCCGGGGTGGCCCGGGGCTACCTCAACCGCCCGGAGCTGACGGCCGAACGCTTTCTTGAAGACCCCTTCAGCACCGTGCCGGGCGCACGCATGTACCGCAGCGGCGACCTGGCGCGCTGGCGGGCGGACGGGCGCATCGACTACCTGGGGCGCAACGACGACCAGGTGAAGGTGCGTGGCGTACGCATCGAGCTGGGGGAGATCGAGACCTGCCTCAACCGCCTTCCGGGCATCCGCGAGGCGGTGCTGCTGGCCCGGGAAGACCAGCCGGGGCAGACCCGGCTGGTGGCCTATTTCAGTGCAATCCCCGGCGCCGAGCCGAGCCCGGCCGAGCTGCGCAGGCGCCTGCTGGAGCAACTGCCGGAGTACATGGTGCCGGCGGCCTATGTGCACCTCGCTGCCTTGCCCCTGACCGCCAACGGCAAGCTCGACCGCCGGGCGTTGCCGCAACCGCCGCTGGAGGCGCTGCTGAGCCGGGACTATGTGGCCCCCGAGGGCGACAGCGAGATCGCCCTGGCGCAGATCTGGAGCGAGCTGCTGCAGGTCGAGCGGGTAGGGCGCCACGATCACTTCTTCGAACTGGGCGGCCATTCGCTGCTGGCCATGCGCATGCTGTCCCAGGTGCGGCAGCGCCTGGGGGTGGAGCTGGCCCTGGGCGAGCTGTTCGCCAATGCCGAACTGTGCGCCGTGGCCGCGGCCCTGGCCCGGGCCGAGCGCAGCAGCCTGCCGGACCTGCTGCCGGCGCCGCGCAACCAGCCGCTGGCGCTGTCCTTCGCCCAGCAGCGCCTGTGGTTCCTGGCGCAGATGGAAGGGGCCAACACCGCCTACAACATTCCCATCGGCCTGCGCCTGCGCGGGCCACTGGACGGCGCGGCCCTGCAGCAGGCCCTGGAGCGCATCGTCGCGCGCCATGAAACCCTGCGCAGCCGCTTTGCCCAGTACGGTGACGAAGCCCAGGTGCTGATCGCCCCGGCCGAATCCGGGCTGGAGCTGCTGCTGGAAAACCTGCGGGGCCACCCCCAGGCCAGCGACGCCTTGCAGGCCCTGGTGCAGGGCGAGGCCTCGGCGCCGTTCGACCTGCAACGCGGGCCGCTGATCCGCGGGCGCCTGGTCAGCCTGGCGGACGACCACCATGTGCTGTTGCTGACCCTGCACCATATCGTCAGCGACGGCTGGTCCATGGGCGTGCTGACCCGGGAACTGGTGGCGCTGTACCAGGCCTTCAGTCGTGGCCTGCCCGACCCCCTGGCGCCGCTGGCGGTGCAGTACAGCGACTTTGCCCACTGGCAGCGGCACTGGCTCAGTGGCGCGGTGCTGGAGCAGCAGGCGCAGTACTGGCGCCAGGCCCTGGAGGGGGCGCCGCCGTTGCTCATGCTGCCCACCGACCGGCCACGGCCGGCCCAGCAGGACTACGCCGGCAGCAGCGTCGAGGTGCGCCTGGATGCGCAATTGACCGCCGGCCTGCGAGCCCTGAGCCAGCGCCATGGCACCACCTTGTACATGACCCTGATGGGCGCCTGGGCGCTGCTGCTGGGGCGGCTCTCGGGGCAGGCCGAGGTGGTGATCGGCACCCCGGTGGCCAACCGCATGCGCGCCGAGGTGGAAGGGTTGATCGGGCTGTTCGTCAACACCCTGGCCCTGCGCCTGGACCTGGAGGCGGCGCCCCGGGTCCAGGCGCTGCTGGCCCAGGTCCGCGCCCGCACCCTGGAGGCCCAGGCTCATCAGCACCTGCCGTTCGAGCAGGTGGTGGAGATCCTGCGGCCGTTGCGCAGCCTGTCCCACAGCCCGCTGTTCCAGACCCTGTTCACCTGGCAGAACGGCGACGGCCCGCAGCTGGAGCTGGGGGACCTGCAACTGGAGGGCATCCACGAGGCCAGCCACTTCGCCAAGTTCGACCTGTCCCTGAGCCTGGGGGAGGTGCAGGACCGCATCGAAGGCAGCCTGGAATACGCCACGGCGCTGTTCGATGAAACCACCATGCTGCGGTATGCCGGCTACCTGCAGCGGGTGCTGCAGGCCATGGTGGCCGATGAACAGATGCTGCTGGCACAGGTGCCGCTGCTGGATGCCGCCGAGCGCGAACAGCTGCTGCACGGCTTCAATGCCACCGCCCGCGACTACCCCCTGGAACAGACCCTGCACGGGCTGTTCGAGACCCAGGTGCTGCGCAGCCCCGAGGCCATCGCCGTGCAGGCCGGCGAGCAGCAGCTGAGCTACCGCGAGCTCAACCAGCAGGCCAACCAGCTGGCCGGGCACCTGCTGCACCTGGGCGTCGGCCCCGACAGCCGGGTGGCGATCTGCGTCGAGCGCGGGCTGCCCATGGTGGTGGGCCTGCTGGGCATCCTCAAGGCCGGCGGCGCCTACGTGCCCATCGACCCGGGCTACCCCGCCGAACGCATTGCCTTCATGCTCGACGACAGCGCGCCCCAGGCGCTGCTGGCCGATAGCGCGACTCGGCCGCTGCTGGGCAACCTGGCGCTGCCCCTGGTGGATCTCGACCAGCCGCAATGGCACCGCCAGCCCCGGGTCAACCCGCGGCTCAACGGCCTGACCCCGAGCCACCTGGCCTATGTGATCTACACCTCCGGTTCCACCGGCCGGCCCAAGGGCGCGATGAACGAGCACCGGGCCGTGGTCAACCGCCTGCTGTGGATGCAGGAGCAGTACCGTCTCACTGCCGAGGACGCGGTATTGCAGAAGACCCCGTTCAGTTTCGACGTCTCGGTCTGGGAGTTCTTCTGGCCGTTGTTCACCGGCGCACGGCTGGTGATGGCGCGCCCCGATGGGCACAAGGACCCGGCCTACCTGCGCCAGGTGATCCGTGATGAACGCATCAGCACCTTGCACTTCGTGCCCTCGATGCTCGATGTATTCCTGGCCTATGGCGACACCCGCGAATGCGCCGGCCTGCGCCAGGTGATGTGCAGCGGCGAGGCGCTGCCGGGCAGCCTGGTGCGGCGCTTCAAGCAGCAGTTGCCGCAGGTGGCGCTGCTCAACCTCTACGGCCCCACGGAAGCGGCGGTGGACGTCACCGCCTGGGATTGCGCCGGCCCGCTGGCACAGACCCCGGACAACACCCCCATCGGCAAGCCCATCGCCAATACCCGCATCTACCTGCTGGACGGGCAGATGCAGCCGGTGCCCCGGGGCGTGGTGGGCGAGCTGTACATCGGTGGGGTGCAGGTGGCCCGGGGTTACCTGAACCGCGAACAACTGAGCGCCGAACGCTTCCTCAAGGACCCGTTCAGCCAGGAACCGGGCGCGCGCCTGTACCGCACCGGCGACCTGGCCCGCTATCTGGCCGACGGCACTATCGAGTACCTGGGGCGCAACGACGACCAGGTGAAGATCCGCGGCCTGCGCATCGAGCTGGGGGAAATCCAGGCGCGCCTGACCCAGCTCGAAGGGGTCAAGGAAGCGGTGGTGCTGGCCCGGGAAGATGCGCCGGGCGACCAGCGCCTGGTGGCCTACTACACCACCGTTGCCGGGCAGCCGGCCCTGGCGGTGGAACAACTGCGCCGGGCGCTGCTGGAACACCTGCCGGAGTTCATGGTGCCGGCGCTGTTCGTGCACCTGGCGGCGCTGCCCCTGAGCCCCAATGGCAAGCTGGAACGCAAGGCCCTGCCGGCCCCGGGGCTGGAGGCGGCCCAGGTGCGCGAATACGAGGCCCCGGTGGGCGACACCGAGATCCTCCTGGCGCAACTCTGGGCCGAACTGCTCAAGGTCGAGCGGGTGGGGCGCCACGACCACTTCTTCGAGCTGGGCGGCCATTCGCTGCTGGCGGTGAGCCTGATCGGCCGCATGCGCCGGGCCGGGCTCTCGGCGGATGTGCGGGTGCTGTTCGGCCAGCCGACCCTGGCGGCCCTGGCCGCTGCCGTGGGCCGCGGTCGCGAGGTGCAGGTACCGGCCAACCTGATCTACCGCGACTGCCCGCGCATCACCCCGGACCTGCTGCCGCTGCTGGCACTGGACCAGGCCGCCATCGACCGGGTGGTGGCCACGGTGCCCGGCGGTACCGCCAATGTGCAGGACATCTACCCGCTGGCGCCGTTGCAGGCCGGCATCCTGTTCCACCATCTGGCGGCTGGAGCGGGTGACCCCTACGTGTTGCAGGCGCAGTTCGCCTTTGCCAGCACCGAGCGCCTGCAGGCCTTCGCCCAGGCCTTGCAGGGGGTGATCGAACGCAATGACATCCTGCGCAGCGCGGTGCTCTGGGAAGGCCTGGAGCAGCCGCTGCAAGTGGTCTGGCGCCAGGCGCCGCTGTGCTGCGAAGAGATCGCCCTGGAGCCTGGCGACGGCGAGGTGCTGGGCCAGTTGCAGGCGCGCTTCGACAGCCGTCGCTACCGCCTGGACATCGCCCAGGCGCCGCTGCTGCGCCTGGTGCATGCCGCCGACCCGGTGAACCAGCGAGTGGTGGCCCTGCTGCTGTTCCATCACCTGGTGATGGACCACGTGGCCCTGGAGGTGCTGCAGCACGAACTGCAAGCCTTCCTCCTGGGCCAGCAGCAGCGCCTGGGGGAAGCGGTGCCGTACCGCAACTACGTGGCCCAGGCGCGCCTGGGCATCGGCGAGGCCGAGCATGAGGCGTTCTTCCGCCAGATGCTCGGCGATATCGACCAGCCGACCCTGCCGCTGGGCCTGCAGGAAGTACCGGGAGGCAGCGCCGAACTCAGCGAAGCGCGCCAGCCCCTGGACCGCCTGCTGAGCCGGCGCCTGCGCTTGCAGGCGCGGCAACTGGGGGTCAGTGCCGCAAGCCTGATGCACCTGGCCTGGGGCCGGGTGCTGGGCAGCCTGGCGGGGCAGCAGCAGGTGGTGTTCGGCACCGTGCTGCTGGGGCGGATGCAGGGCGGCGAGGGCGCCGAACGGGCCCTGGGAGTGTTCATCAACACCTTGCCGCTGCGGGTCGATCTGGGCGAGTTGCCGGTGCGCGACGCCCTGCTGGCCACCCATGAGCGGCTGGCGCAGCTGCTTGGCCACGAACAGGCGCCGCTGGCCCTGGTCCAGCGTTGCAGTGGGGTGGAGCCGGGTACACCGTTGTTCAGCAGCCTGCTCAACTACCGCCACAGTGCCCCGGCGGCAAACCAGGCGGGGCAGGCCGGCAGTGCCTGGGAGGGCATGCAGTTGCTCAATGCCCAGGAGCGCAGCAACTACCCGCTGACCCTGAGCATCGACGACCTGGGGGACGGCTTCATGCTCACCGCCGTGGCCGCCGGGATCGATGCCCGGCGCATTTGCGACTACCTGCACGGCACCCTGGAACAGCTGCTGCTGGCCCTGGAGCAGCAACCGGAACAGGCTATCGGCCAGGTGCCGGTGCTGCCGCAGGCCGAGCGCCGACAGGTACTGGAGGGCTTCAACGACACGGTGCGCGACTACCCGCGCGAGCAGGTCCTGCACCAGTGTTTCGAGGAGCAGGTGCTGGCCCGGCCGCAGCAGGTGGCAGCGGTGCAGGGCGCCGAACAGCTCAGCTATATCCAGCTCAACACCCGGGCCAACCAACTGGCCCAGCATCTGCTGCAACTGGGGGTGCAGCCCGGGGATCACGTGGCGCTGCTGCTGCCGCGCTCCCTGGACCTGCTGGTGAGCCAACTGGCGGTGAGCAAGTGCGGCGCCGCCTATGTACCGCTGGACGTCAACGCCCCGGCCGAGCGCCTGGGGTTCATGCTGGCCGACAGCGGGGCGCCGGTGCTGCTCAGCCACAGCGAGCGGGTGCTGGAAGCCGCGGTGCAACGGGTCGACCTGGACCGCCTGCGCTTCGACCGGCTGGCCGGGCACAACCCGAACCTGGCGCTGTCGTCCGAGGCGGTGGCCTACGTCATGTACACCTCCGGTTCCACTGGAGCGCCCAAGGGCGTGCGGGTGCCGCACCGGGCCATCACCCGGCTGGTGATCAACAACGGCTATGCCGATTTCAACCCCGAGGACCGGGTGGCCTTCGCCTCCAACCCGGCCTTCGACGCCAGCACCCTGGAGGTCTGGGGGCCGCTGCTCAACGGTGGCCGGGTCGTGGTGGTGGACCACGCGACATTGCTGGACCCGCACGCCTTCGGCTCGCTGCTGGAACGCACCGGGGTCAGCCTGCTGTTCCTCACCACCAGCCTGTTCAACCAGTACGTGCAACTGATTCCCCAGGCCTTCAAGGGGCTGCGCATGCTGCTCTGTGGCGGCGAACGGGCGGATGCCACGGCCTTCCGGCGGATCCAGGCCGAGCTGCCGCACTTGCGCCTGGTCAACGGCTACGGGCCCACCGAGACCACCACCTTTGCCGTGACCCATGAGCCCGGTGAGCTGGCGGCGGATGCCGACAGCGTGCCCATTGGCCGGCCGCTGTCCAACACCCGGGTGTACGTGCTCGATGCCCTGGGCCAGCCGCTGCCGGTGGGGGTGGTGGGGGAGCTGTACATCGGGGGTGATGGCGTGGCCCTGGGCTACCTCAACCGTCCGGACCTGTCGGCGCAGAAGTTCCTCATCGACCCGTTTCACCAGCAAACCCAGGGCACCGCTGCGCCGGCCCTGATGTACCGCACCGGCGACCTGGGCCGCTGGCTGGAAAATGGTCTTCTGGAATGCATCGGGCGCAATGACGAGCAAGTGAAGATCCGCGGCCTGCGCATCGAACCCGGGGAAATCCAGGCGCAGTTGGCCCGCTTCCCCGGCCTGCGGGACGGCGTGGTCGTGGTGCGTGAAGACAGCCCCGGGGACAAGCGCCTGGTGGCCTACTACACCCTGCACGAGCACACCCCGGCGCCGGACGCGGAGCAACTGCGCAGCCACCTGCAACAGCAGTTGCCGGACTACATGGTGCCCCTGGCCTATGTGCACTTGCAGGCCTTGCCCCTGACCCGCAACGGCAAGCTGGACCGCCGTGCGCTGCCGGCGCCCGGCAGCGCGGCCCAGCTCGCCCAGGCCTATGCCGCGCCCCAGGGCGCGCTGGAGCAGGCCCTGGCCGGGCATTGGGCGGCGGTGCTGAAGCTCGAGCAAGTAGGGCGCCACGACCACTTCTTCGAACAGGGCGGGCATTCGCTCTCGGCCATCCAGTTGCTCAACCGCCTGCAACAGGCGGCGTTCGACGTGACCCTGGCGGAGCTGTTCCAGCACGCCACGGTGGCGGCCATGGCGCGCCTGTTGAGCGAGCGCACGGCCGCGCCGCGCTCCACCGAGCTGATCCCGGTGCGCACCGGCGGCAGTGGCCCGGCGCTGTTCCTGGTCCATGAGTTCACCGGGCTGGACGTGTATTTCCCGGCCCTGGGCCAGCACCTGGACGGCGATTTCCCGATCTACGGCCTGCCCGGCGTGGCGGTCGGCGAGCCGCAGTTGCGCACCCTGGAATGCCTGGCCACACGCTTGCTTGACGTGATGCGCAAGGCCCAGCCGCAGGGGCCGTATCGCCTGGCCGGCTGGTCCTTCGGTGGGGTCCTGGCCTATGAGATCGCCCAGCAGTTGCTGGGCCTGGACCAGGAGGTGGAGTTCCTCGGCCTGATCGACAGCTACGTGCCGCGCCTGACCGACCAGGGCAAGGCTCGCTGGTCTGGCGAGCACGCGCACAAGTGCCACCTGCTATTGCAGTGCCGCGCCTACTGGAGCGCCCAGGGCGCGGCCGGGGTGCAGCCCCTGGCGCACCTGGAACAACTGGAGGCGCTGCTGGAGCCACTGGACTTTGCCGACCTGCTGCAACGCTGCCGCGACCGGGGGCTGCTGTTCGAGCAACTGGCTACGGCGCCGCCGCAAGCGCTCGGCCATTACCTGGACCGCGAGGTCGCCCACGGCCATGCCCTGGCCCATTACCGGGTCCATCCCCTGGGCATGCCGGTGCATCTGTTCTGCGCCGCCGAACGGCCCACCGAGCTGTCCCGGCGCAGCCCGACCCTGGGCTGGGGCGAGATCCTGCCGGCGGGCGAACTGCACTGCACCAGCGTACCCGGGGACCACCTGAGCATGATGAAGGCGCCGCATATCCAGGCCCTGGGGCACGCCCTGGGCCAGGCCCTGGCGGCGGTCAGGGCCAAGGGCGCGGTGAGCGCTGTGCCGCACCAGCCCTTGCTGCGGATCCAGAGCGGGCGCCCCGGGCACACGCCGATCTTCTGCGTGCCCGGGGCCGGCGACAGCATCACCGGCTTTATCGGCCTGAGCGAGGCCCTGGGGGCCGAATGGCCGATCCTCGGCCTGCAGGCCCGGGGCCTGGACGGCTGCGGGGTGCCCCATGGCCAGGTCGAAGTGGCGGCCCGGCATTACCTGGAGGCGATCACCGCCGAGTACCCCGACGGGCCGCTGCACCTGATCGGCCATTCCTTCGGCGGCTGGGTGGCATTCGAGATGGCAGGGGCCCTGCAGGCCGCCGGTCGCGAAGTGGTGTCGCTGACCCTGATCGACAGTGAGGCTCCCGGAGGCAATGGCGCGCTAGGGCGGCCCTATACCACCACCGCGGCGCTGTGGCGCTTGATCGAATCCATGCAACTGGCAGCAGGCCAGGACATGGGCATCGACCCCGAGCGCTTCGCCGCCGAGGACGACGGCATGCAGATGCACCTGCTGCATGCCGGCATGGTACGGGTCGGGCTGTTGTCCCCGCGCGCCGACCCGCGGGCCATGCACGGCCCGGCGCGAACCTTCGCCAGCGCCCTGCGCACCCGCTACCAGCCTCTGCGCCCGTACCAGGGCAAGGTGCGCCTGGTGCTGGCGGATGACCCGAGCCTGGACGCCGCCGGCAACCGCCGGGAGCAGCAGGGGATGGTCCAGGGCTGGCGCCGGCAGGCTGCGCACCTGCAGGTGTGGTACGGCCCGGGCAACCACTTCAGCCTGCTCAAGGCGCCCAACGTCTACCACCTGGCGGCCTGGTGGCATGACGGCCTGGCGCTGCCCCAGGGGGAGGTCATGTCATAGGGCGCGGGGCAACACAGGCGCTGGCCCTGCCGGCGCCTGGACACCCGGTTTCATTCATCTGGAACACCGCTCACTACGGCAGCACGGTGTTCTGTAAGGGGGCTCGCCGCTGGCCGGTGCAGCCCGCCCTCAACGGACTTGTGGTCATCTATGGAAAAGTCGAAGTTTCGCAAAATCGGTATGGGGCTGTTGCTGGTGGTTGTGGCCGGGTTGATTTTCTATACGGTGCAGGCGCCGGCGGAGCCGCCGCAGTACCTGACCGCCAAGGTCGAACGGGGGGATATCGAGAACGCGGTCCTGGCCTCGGGCCTGCTCGAAGGCATCAAGCAGGTGGATGTCGGGGCCCAGGTCTCCGGGCAGTTGAAGTCGCTCAAGGTCAAGGTCGGGGACAAGGTGAAAAAGGGCCAGTGGCTGGCGGAAATCGACCCGCTGGTGCTGCAGAACACCCTGCGCCAGGCCCAGGTGGACGAGGAGAACCTGCAGGCCAAGCGCCGCGCCACCGCGGCCCAGCTCAAGGAAACCAAGGCCATCTACGAGCGCTACCGTGACTTGCAGTCCGACGCCTCGATTTCCCAGCAGGATTACGAGACAGCCGAATCCAACTACGAGGTGCAGCGGGCCAACCTGCTGTCCCTGGACGCGCAGATCAAGAGCGCGCACATCCAGATCGACACCGCCAAGGTCAACCTGGCCTACACCCGCATCGTCGCGCCGATCGATGGCGATGTGGTGGGGGTGGTGACCCAGGAAGGCCAGACGGTGATCGCCAACCAGCTGGCGCCGGTGCTGCTCAAACTGGCGGACCTGGACACCATGACCGTCAAGGCCCAGGTCTCGGAGGCCGATGTGATCCATATCGCCCCCGGCCAACAGGTGTACTTCACCATCCTCGGCGAGGCGGAAAAACGCTACTACGCCAAACTGCGGGGCACTGAGCCGGCGCCGCAGAACTTTCTCGAAACCCAGACCGCCGGCACCCCCAAGCAGAACACCGCGGTGTTCTACAACGCGCTGTTCGACGTGCCCAACCCGGACCATCGGCTGCGCATTTCCATGACTGCCCAGGTGCGTATCGTGCTGGATACCGCCAAGGACGTGCTGATGGTACCGGTGGCGGCCCTGGGCCCGCGCAATGCCGACGGCAGCTTCGCGGTGCGGGTGCTGGACGCCAAGGGCCATGCCCAGGCGCGCAACGTCAGCACCGGGATCAACAACAACGTCAAGGTGCAGATCAAGGACGGCCTGGCGGAGGGTGACCGGGTGGTGATCGGTGATCCGCTGCCCGGCACGGCAGGGGCCTGAGCATGAGCGAGCCCCTGCTGCACCTCACCGGCATCAGCCGCAGCTTCACCGCCGGGGATCGGGAGTTCCTGGCCCTCAAGCACATCGACCTGAGCATCCAGGCCGGGGAAATGGTGGCGATCACCGGGGCCTCGGGGTCGGGCAAGTCGACCCTGATGAACATCCTCGGCTGCCTGGACTACGCCACCGCCGGCAGCTACAAGGTCAACGGCCGGGAAACCCGCGACCTCGACGACCAGGCCCTGGCGGAACTGCGCCGCGACTACTTCGGCTTCATCTTCCAGCGCTACCACTTGCTGCCGCACCTGAGCGCCATGCACAACGTCGAGATGCCGGCGATCTACGCCGGCACCCCGCAAGTCAGGCGCCATGGCCGGGCCCGGGAACTGCTGGCGCGCCTGGGTTTGTCCGGGCACCTGGGCCACCGGCCCAACCAGCTCTCCGGCGGCCAGCAGCAGCGAGTGAGCATCGCCCGGGCGCTGATGAACGGCGGCGAAGTGATACTCGCCGACGAACCCACCGGTGCCCTGGACACCGCCAGCGGCAAGGAGGTGATGAACATCCTCCAGGAACTGCACGGCCTGGGGCACACGGTGATCATCGTCACCCACGACCCCAAGGTGGCGGCCAACGCCCAGCGCATCATCGAAGTGCGCGACGGCGAGATCGTCAGCGACCGGGCCAACCCGCGCCCGGCGGACGAGGCGCCGAGCGAGCCACCGGTCAGCGTGCGGCCCGCCGGTGCGCGGCGCCTGGTGGCCAGTCTGGGGCTGTTCAAGGAGGCCTTCGTGATGGCCTGGGTGGCGCTGGTCTCGCACCGCATGCGCACCCTGCTGACCATGCTCGGGATCGTCATCGGCATCACCTCGGTGGTGTCCATCGTGGCCATCGGCGAGGGCGCCAAGCGCTACGTGCTCAAGGACATCCAGGCCATCGGCAGCAACACCATCGACATCTTCCCCGGGGCCAGTTTCGGCGACAGCCGGGCGGCGGCGATCCAGACCCTGATGCCCGCCGACGTGACGGCCCTGAACCAGCTGTACTACGTCGACAGTGCCACGCCCATGGTCGGCCGCAGCCTGTTGCTGCGCTACGGCAACATCGATCTCAACGCCACGGTCAACGGCGTCAGCCACCTGTATTTCCAGGTTCGCGACATCAAGCTGGCCAGCGGTATTTCCTTCAGCGAGAACGACGCGCGGCGCCAGGCCCAGGTGGTGGTGATCGACCACAACACCCGCAACCGCCTGTTCGGCCCGGATGTCGACCCGCTGGGGCAGGTGATCCTGGTGGGCAACCTGCCGTGCACGGTGATCGGCGTGACCCGGGAGAACAAGAACATGTTCGCCGCCAGCAACCTGCTGAACGTCTGGCTGCCCTACGAGACCGCCGCCGGGCGGGTGCTCGGCCAGCGCCACCTGGACAGCATCAGCGTGCGGATCAAGGACGGCCAGCCGAGCAAGGTGGTGGAGGAGCATGTGAAGAAGCTGATGGAGCAGCGCCACGGCACCAAGGATTTTTTCACCAACAACCTCGACAGCATCATGCAGACGGTGCAGCGCACCAGCCGCTCCCTGGCCCTGCTGCTGTCGCTGATCGCGGTGATTTCCCTGGTGGTGGGGGGAATCGGGGTGATGAACATCATGCTGGTGTCGGTCACCGAGCGGACCCGGGAGATCGGCATCCGCATGGCGGTGGGGGCCCGGCAGTCGGATATCCGCCAGCAGTTCCTGGTGGAGGCGGTGATGGTCTGCCTGATCGGCGGGGCCATCGGCATCAGCCTGTCGTTCGCCATCGGCTACCTGTTCACCCTGTTCATCAAGGAGTGGGAGATGGTGTTTTCCATGGGGTCGATCATTACCGCGTTCGCCTGTTCGACCCTGATCGGCATCGTCTTCGGCTTCGTTCCGGCGCGCAACGCCGCGCGCCTGGATCCCATCGAGGCCCTGGCCCGGGATTGACAGGCCGTAGGCCGAACCGCCGGCGCTGGGGCCGGCGGAGGTTACAGGGCCAAGGCCGGATCAGGCCGTCGGGGTTTCGCTGCTGTGCGGCGCTTGTTCCTCGGGCGAGTACATCCAGCGCAGCAGCGAGTGCCGGCCACTGATGCCGAGCTTGATGGCGGCGCGCTTCAAGTAGCTTTCGACGGTATTGACCTTGAGCTTGAGCTGCTCGGCCAGCTGCGGCGCGGTGCGCCCGGCCAGCAGCCCGACACAGACCTCCAGCTCGCGGTTGGACAGGCGCAGCCCGGACTGTTCCAGGCGCGCGGCAAAGCGCAGGCGCAGGCTTGCCAGGCCCTCGATGGCGGCACTGTCCTGCTCGGCGGCATCGCCCCGGGGCTGCAGGGCGCTGATGTGTTTTTCCACCATGGGCAGCAGCAACGGCGAGATGTCCTCCAGCAGCAGGCGTTCCTGGGGGGAAAAGCTCCGGTCCTGGCTGCTGCGGTACACCGAGAGCACGTAGTGGTAGGAGTCCTTGCGCCCGGTCAGGTGCAGTTGTGCCGGGTCCGCGTGGCCGCGCTGGCGTTGCAGCGACGGGCCCGGGGCCGGTTCGCCGGGTTGTTCGGGAAAGCCGGTGAGCAGCAGCGGGTCATTGCTGGCATGGGCATCGCTGTACAGCGGGTGGCGGGTCTGCATCAGGGTGTTGCCGGTTCTGCCGACGGCCTGTTCCGGGTCGGCCCGCAGTTGGGTGATATGGGTGGCGTCCACAGCCAGCTGGGTGAGTATCAGGTCGTGCAGCATGCGCGGAAAGTTGCGGCTGCCGGTGCTGGCGATGACCTTACCAATGTGTGGAAACAGTATTTGTGAGTTCATCATTTCATCCATGAATGTGAAGGTGTGGAGGGGGCTGCCTTATAGCAACGAGTTTGGGTCAGGGTTGATTTACCTCCTGTTTGCTCTGGGCGACAAAGGGTCGCCTCGTATCCTAGTACAGGGTGGCGGTGGCTGTTTGATGAAGTGCGCAAAATCTTTCACAGCGGGCGCAGCGGTGCGGTGCTGCGTTGCACAGCACCGGGGCCGGGCTTGCAGGTGGGCCGGGTTACTGGCGCTTCTCGCAATTGACCATCCATGGCACACCAAAGCGGTCCACCAGCATGCCGAAGCGCTCGGCCCAGAAGGTGGCTTCCAGGGGCATCTGCACGTTGCCCTGTTCGGCCAGGGCGGCGAATACCCGTTCGGCTTCGGCGGCGTTGTCGATGTTCAGCGAGATCGAGCAGCCGTGGATGCCCAGGTAGGGCAGCTCAGGGGTGGTGTCCGAGCCCATCAGCACCTGGTCGCCGACGCTCAGGCGGGTGTGCATGATGCGTTCGTGACAGTCGGCAGAGATGTGATCACGGGCCGGGCTTTCACCGAAGGTCATCATCATTTCCAGGGTGCCGTTCAGGCATTGGGCATAGAAGGTGAAGGCGGCCTTGCAGGTGCCGTTGAACACCAGGTAGGGGTTGATTTTCATGCTGTGCTCCGGTCGCAGGTAACGGGCAGGCACGCGGGCCTGTGGACGAACTTCCATAGCAAAGCCGCTATCGGCCCTGCGCGGAGGTTTTTTTATAGATGGTTTTTCCATGCTCGCCCGTGGCGATATAACCGTCGCCGCGCCATTGGGGGCGCGGCGGCGGTGCGGGCGGGGGTTACAGGCGTGGCTGCTCCTGGGGCGTGCCGAGCAACTGGTGCAGGGTGTTGATCAGCGCCTGCTGGCGCAGCCGGTCTTCCTGGTGCCGGGCTTCGGCGGCGGCGACATCGGCGTTGCAGTGCGGGCAGGTGCTTTCATGGGCGTGGATGTACTCCAGGCAACTGCGACACAGGGCCAGGCGCGGCGGTATGCGGCCTTCCTCGGGCGACGCCTGGCCCTGGTTGACCCAGGCCAGCTTGATCACCTGGCCGCTGTCGTTGACGCTCGATACCGCCTCGCCGGTGTCGATGCGTTCGGTGATCAGGTCGAAACGGCCCACCGAGAACGACGCCGGGCCGGCGTCTTCGAGCTTGACGATGCGTTCGCGCAGGCCCTTTTTCGCCAGGTCCAGGGTCCGGTAGTGGCAGTAGGGATTGTTCCCCGGCTTGCCCAGCAGCGAGTGCGAGGTCCAGGTGCAGCCGCCGCGGCAGACATCGTTGTAGTAACAGGTGCGGCAGTAGCCCCACAGGTCGTCCACCGAGCGCAGGCGGCCGAAGTGGATGCCTTCGCTGTAGTGCCAGATGTCGTGCAGGCTCATGCTGCGCACGTTGCCACCGGAGAAACCCACGGTGGCCAGGGACGGGCAGCCCTTGACCGTGCCGTCGGCCTCCAGGGCCAGGACCGTCTGCCCGGCGGCGCAGCCGCTCCAGTGCACGCGGTCGTCGCCGAAGCCGCGCCACATGTGCTCGTAGGGGCCGTAGTAGCCGATGTTGTTGCCCACATTCATCAGTAGCCCGCGCTCGGCGCCTTCGCGGTACAGGCGCGCCAGCAGCGGCATCACCTCCAGCAACTGGTAGGGCTGCAGCAGCAGCTCGGGGTGATCCACGGCGTTGCCCATGGCCACGGTCAGCTGGATCTGCCAGTGGCTGGCGCCGGCATCGATGATCAGCTCCATCAGGGCCGGCAGGTCGGGCAGGGTGGCGGCGCCGATCTGCGTGTTGACGCTGACCTTGAGCCCGGCCTGCTTGGCCCGGCGCAGGGTATCCAGGGCCTTGTCGAAGGAGCCGGGGACATTGCGCACCGCGTCATGCAGCGGCGCCAGGCCATCCAGGGAGACGCCGACGCCATTGAGCCCGGCGTCCACCGCGGCCTGCATCTTGGCCGGGGTCAGGTTGCGCCCGCCGGTCTGGATCGCCACGTACATGCCGTGGACGTGGATGGCCTGGATCAGCCGCGTCCAGTCCTTGCGCAGATAGGCTTCGCCACCGATCAGGGTGACTTCCCGGGTGCCCAGGGCGGCGATCGAATCGATCACCGACAGGCATTCCTGGGTATTGAGTTCGCCCGGGCGCCGATGCCCGGCGCGGGAGCCGCAATGCAGGCACTTGAGGTCGCAGGCGAGGGTGATTTCCCAGACCACATGCACCGGGACAAAGCGCTTGAGGTCGGTTTCGCTGAGGTAGCGGGCGGGGAGACGGTCTGACATGAGAGTTCCTTGCGCACCCGGCGGTGCGCGGCACCAACCCATCGAAATAGGCGCGCCTTCCTTGTGTCGCAATGGCGCGGTCGTTTTGTGGCAGCCCCCGGGGCCGCGGCGGGCGGCCCCGGGGGCTGGTGGTCAGCGCTGTTCCAGGCGGCTGATTTCTGCCTGCAACTGCTGCACCGCCTGGGTCAGGCTGTCAGCGTTGGCCAGTTGCTGCTCGCCCTGGGCCACCAGTGCCTTGAGCCGCGCCAGGTCGCCGCTGGCCTGGGCCTGCTGCAGCGCCACGGCATACAGCGGGTGGCGCACTTCGGCGGCCGGGCCGGCCTGGCTGGCGTAGTCCGCCGTCTGTGCCTGCTCCACCGGGGCCGGGCTCACGGCGGCGTGTTGCACCACGTGCCAGTGCCCCTGGAACTGGTACTTGTAGCTGGCGAAACCGCTGGCCCAGTCCAGGCCGAGGATGCCCTGCAGATGGAAGGTCTCGGCGATCTGGCTGGTGGGGCCGCTGGGGTTGCCGGCCAGGCTGAGGATGATGTGCCCCTCGCTGGAGGGGTCGAGCTTGACCTGGGAGTAGTCGCCCCACACGTCGGCATGGAACTGCACCGGTGGCGAGGTGCTCTGGGTCACGCGGGCAACGCCGCTGACGCGTTTCTTCGGGGTATCGACCAGCAGGTCGAGGGTCAGCACCGGCCCACCGATCACGGGGTTGGCGACGATGAGGCGGGTATGGAACAGTCCGATTGTCATGCTGCAACTCCTTATCTTCTTGAAGACATCAGGTTCGATGGACGGCCGGGCTCAGCGCCGCTCCTGCTGGCTGATCTCGGCCTTGGCGGCCACCAGTGCGGTGCGGATCAGCGGCAGCTGTTCCAGTTGCTGGGTGGCGACCTTGTGCAGGCTCTTCATCTGCGCCAGGTCACCGCTGGCGATGGCACCGTGGATCGGCGCCCCGTACAGCGCCGAGATCGGCGGCAGCGGGTGGTTGGGCTGGCCGCGGTGCAGAGGGGCCGACAGGGTGCTGGACTGCACGGTTTCCTGCAGGTGGGCGGGCACCTGGTTGACCGTCACCCAGCTGTGGCCGTTGTAGTACTGATAGTTGGCCACGCCTTCCTTCCAGTCGTCGCTGACCACCAGGTGCAGCTTGAAGTTGATCACCGAGTTCGACCCCGGGCCGCCCTGGTTGCCCTGGGCCGTGATGAGGATCTTGCTGGTGCTGGGCGGCATGACGGTGAGGTAGGTGTACTGGCCCCAGACATCGCTGTGCAGGTCCAGGGGCGGGTTGACCGCCTGGGTGATGCTGGAAGTGCCGCGCACACTGTGTTCCGGGGTATAGACCAGCAGGTTGAGGATCAGGGTGGGTGCGCCGGGTTGCGAGGTGCCGATGCGGTAGCTCAGGGGGAACAGGCCTTCGGCTTGCGAGTAGTTGCCGGACATTTGCTTTGCCTCCATTCAATGACAGGGGAACCGCGATCAGCGGCGTTCCAGGCGGGCGACTTCCTTGGCCAGCTGTTCGTAGGCGTTGTGCAGATCCTTGGGTTCGTTCCTGGCCGGATCGCGCTTGGCCAGCAGGGCTTTCATCTCCGGCAGCTTGCCTTCGCTGATGGCCGACTGGATTGCGACTCCGTAGGGGGGGATCACATGTTGGGATGCATTGCTCATGGCGTTTGCCTTCCGTGGGTGTGGATGGGGTGCTGCGCTACTCGGCAGCTTTTGCAGTTAAGCAGCGCGGGTGGAATTGGCAGGGTAATGGCACATTGATTTTGTGGGTTTCCGACCGGTGGATTCACGGTCGGTAAAGGGTTGATTTTGGAGACATTCCAAAGGGCGATATGCAGGCGGGAGGTGATTGCGGATGGCGATAGGAGAGGGTGAGAAAGGGGGGCGAGCGTAGGCACCGGCTGCCGGCGAAGAGGCCCTCGACAGCCATGCATCGCCCTGGCCGGCGCCTTCGCTGGCAAGCCAGCCCCTACGGGGTGTCAGTGCGCTCGGACCACCCCCAACTCCTCCAGCCGGCGCCGCGTCTCAGCCGCCGTCACATGATGAATCGCATGCCACCCCAGCGCCGTTGCGGCGACGATATTGGGCGCATGGTCGTCAATGAACACCAGTTCCTCGGGGGCCACCCCCGGCAAATGCGCACGAATGCGCCCCAGGGTCGTGTGATAGATCTCGGCATCCGGCTTGATCTGGCGCTCTTGCCCCGACACGACGATGTCGCGAAAGCGCTGCAGAAACGGGTAATTGTCCCAGGCATAGGGAAAGGTTTCCCGGGACCAGTTGGTCAGCCCGAACAGGGGCACCTGCGCCTGGTGCAGTTCTTCTAGCAGGGCCACGCCCTGATCCAGTGGACCCTTGAGCATTTCCGGCCAGCGCCCGTAATAGGCCTCGATCAAGGGGGCATGGTCGGGGTACTCGGCCACCAGGCTGCGGGTCGCCTCGGCCAGGCTGCGGCCGGCGTCCTGCCGGGTATTCCAGGCCTGGGTGCAGATGGTGTCGAGGAACCACTGGCGACGCTCATCGTCGGGGATCAGCTGGCGGTACAGGTGGTGCGGGCTCCAGTCGAACAGCACGCCACCAAAATCGAAAACCACGGCACGAATCGTCATGAACACGTCCTTTTGAGCGGTTATGGGCCAGGCGCCATCCTGCGACGCCCGGCAGCACAATGCAATTTGCCGCTGGCCGCTGGTCCGCTCGGCGGCACCCTGGCCACGAATCGTGATCCAACCCCTGTATCCGGTCTTTTCCAGGCTGGCACAGGAGCTGCCCATGACTGCCAAGAACCCCACGGGGCCGCGCTCGTCCGAGCATGCCTCGAATCATCATGACCCGGGTTTCGACCCCGATTCGCCAGACCTGGCCGACCCCCAGGTAGACCCGGTAGGCCCGGCCAGGGCACCCCTGGACCGCCCTGAACCCGAGCACCGGCGCAAGCGCTCGCGGGCCTACGATCCCCTGGCCAACCTGAAGAAATGACCCGGCGCGCCGACATGCGGCAGTCGCCGGGCGGTGTGGCGGGTGTAAGGTAAAACGCCCAAGCCCCAGGCTCGCCGAGGAAAAAGGAGGTGTCCATGAGCACGCCGCTGCTGAACAAACTGCAGATCAACGGCTATCAGGTCTTGAGCGTCAACCACGGGCCCTGGAAGGTCTGCACGCCGGGTGACCGGCTTGCTACCTTCGGCACCCGGGAAGAGGCCATGGCCTTTGCCGCCGCCCTGCCGGCGCGCAGGCAACGACCGGCCGCCACCGGTGGCTAGCGCCCAGGCAGGAAAAAAGCCCCGACCGGTTCGGGGCTTTTTTATGCCCGGCCGGGGGCATGGCCGGACGGGGCGAGGGCGCAGCGGGGCGCAATTACGGCTGCATGAAACTCAGCAGCGGGAGGATGAAGGCTGCAGCCAGGGCCAGTGCCCACAGGGTCTGCAGAAACAGCTCATCGGCGTTGTCGGCGGCGGGCCGCGGGGCGAGGCGGCGGCGCCAGTAGAAGTACAGGCCGCTGACCACGAACACACAGGTGATGCCCATCATGTACTCCAGCTCCCACTTCTGGGGGCTGATGGCCAGGCTGCCGTCCTGGTCATCCGGGTAGTCGAGCCGCCACCAGGCGCCCAGCAGCAGCGGCACCAGCCCGGCCAGGAGCCAGGCCAGGCGCGCGCCGGGCATCCGGGTCAGCAGGGTCACGGCCAGGCCGATCAGGCACAGCACCCAGACAAAAAGGTACAGCTGAAAGCCCATGGCTCCACCGAACAGCGTGCTGCTGACATCCCGCGGCTGCATCATCTGCACGTCGCACAGCAGCATCAGCGACAAGGGCGCGGCAACGACGATCCAGCACAGAGGGCGGTAGAGCCACAACCACAGGGTAAACAGGCGAGACATGGGCACACTCATCGAGGTTTGGTGAAGCAAGAAAGAGGCGGGGTTGACGGTCAGTCGACAATGACCCGGGTGCCAGGGCCCAGGCATAGGCTCAACTGTTCGCCGGCCCGGTTGAAGGCGCAGTACGGCAGGGGCGCCTTGCTGGCATTGACCAAGGGGGGGATGAAGAAGCCCCCCAGCAACACCGCCCATGCAATCCGCAACGACAGCTCACGGAGGGTGGCGGGGGCTCTCGGCTTGAGCCGCTGCTGGTGCATCAGGTAGATGCCGCTGTAGACCAGGGCGAAACCGAAGACCATCACATAGTCCAGCTCCCGGGCCTGGATGCTGAAGATCAGGTTGCCGTCGAAATCATCCGGGTAGTGGATCCGCCACCACAGGCCCAGCAGCAACTGCACCAGCCCACCGATGATCCAGGCCAGGCGGGCACCGGGCACCCGGGTCAGCACGGCCAGGCCCAGGCCGATGACGCTGAAGGCCCAGCCGCCCAGGTACAGCATGAAACCCATGGAGCCGCCGAACAGCGTGCCGCCGACTTCCCGGGGGACGATCAGGTGCAGGTTGCAACGGATCATGGTGGCCAATTGTGCGGCCACGGCGATCCAGCACAGGAGGTAGTAGAGCCGGGACCAGAAGGTGTGCAGGGGCGACATGCAGAGACTCGAAAAAAACAGGGCCGATGAGAGTGTGTGGTGGGCTGGGTTCAAACCAACGGCAAACCGCAGGCAACCGCGAACAGCGCCAGGGCGATGCTGATGCCCGCCAGGGGAATGCGAAACCAGTAACGGATGGCCAGCACCCACAGGCTGGCGAGAAACCCCAGGCCGATCAGCAGCAAGCCACGGGCCTCCAGCAGCAGGGCCGAGTGCAGCCAGGCGAGGTAGCCATAGACCAGGCCGAACAGCATGGCGCCCAGGCTGTGGCTGGCGTTGAAGCCGACCCAGGCCCGCCACAGGCTGGTCTGGCGGGTGATCATCGGTGACACCTGGCGCATGCGTTCGGCCAGGGCCGGGTCACGGGGCTGGAATTTGTCGGTGGCGAAGGTGTAGATCAGGTGCAGGGTGCCGAGCAGCAGCACGATGGCTGAGCTGGCGATGATCAGGGCGGGGGCCAACACGTTTCTTCCTTGGGCGGTGCTCGGGTGCGCGGAGTATGCCGGGCCGCCCGGGGTTTTGCACCTGCGGGCGGCGGTTTTTTTACCGGCACGGGGCAGGGCGCCGGGCGCCCTGCCCAGGGGCTCAGAAGTGCTCGGCGTCGAGGCCGAACAAGGAGGCGCTGCCGGCGCGGATGCTCTGCTCCAGGCTGAGGATGCGCGGCAGCATGCGGCTGAAGTAGAAGCGCGCGGTGGCCAGCTTGGCACCGTAGAAACCGTCGTCCTCGGAACGCTTGTGCTCGGCCACCTGGGCCATGCGCGCCCACAGATAGGCATAGGCCACGTAGCCGAACAGTTGCAGGTATTCGACGCAGGCGCTGCCCACCGCGTTGGGGTTCTGCGCCGCCTGTTCACGCAGCCAGTCGCTGAGGTCTTCCAGGCGCTGCACCGCATCCAGCAGCTCGGCGGCGTAGGCGGCGCCGGGCAGGTAGGCGTAGTCGCGGATCTCGCCGGTGAACAGGCGCAGGGCCACGCCGCCGTTGCCCACCACCTTGCGCCCCAACAGGTCCAGGGCCTGGATGCCGTTGGTGCCCTCGTAGATCTGGGCGATGCGCACATCCCGCACCAGTTGCTCCTGGCCCCATTCGCGGATGTAGCCGTGGCCGCCGAAGATCTGCTGGCCCAGCACGCAACTGTCCAGGCCGGTGTCGGTGAAGAACGCCTTGGCCACGGGGGTCAGCAGCGCCACCAGGGCCTCGGCGTTGTGCCGCTCATGGGGCTGGTCGGCGAACTTGGCCAGGTCCAGTTGCTGGCCGACATAGCTGGCGAAGGCCCGGCCGCCCTCGGTCATGGATTTCATCGACAGCAGCATGCGCCGCACATCGGGGTGGACGATGATCGGGTCGGCGATCTTGTCCTTGGCCACCGGGCCTGCGGGGGAGCGGCTCTGGATGCGCTCGCGGGCGTAGGTGCGGGCGTTCTGGTAGGAGTTCTCGGCGCAGCCGATACCCTGGATGCCGATGGACAGGCGCTCGTAGTTCATCATGGTGAACATCGCCGCCAGGCCCTTGTTGGCCTCGCCGATCAGCCAGCCGCTGGCGCCGTCGAAGTTCAGCACGCAGGTGGCCGAGGCCTTGATGCCCATCTTGTGCTCGATGGAACCACAGCTCACCGCGTTGGCCGCACCGAGATTGCCGTTGGCGTCCACATGGATCTTCGGCACCAGGAACAGCGAGATGCCCTTGGGCCCGGCCGGGGCGTCCGGCAGCTTGGCCAGCACCAGGTGGATGATGTTCTCGGTCAGGTCCTGCTCGCCGCCGGTGATGAAGATCTTGCTGCCGCTGATGCGGTAGCTGCCGTCGGCCTGGGGCTCGGCGCGGGTGCGGATGATCCCCAGGTCGGTGCCGGCGTGGGCCTCGGTGAGGCACATGGAACCGGCCCAGCGGCCTTCGTACATCGGCGGCAGGTACAGCTGTTTCAGCGCTTCGCTGGCGTGGGCATCGATGGCCAGGCAGGCCCCGGAACTCAGGGCCGAGTACAGGGCGAAACTGGAATTGGCGGCGTAGAGCATTTCCTCGAACTGCACCGCGAGCATCTTCGGCATGCCCATGCCGCCGTAGGCCGGGTTGCCGCTCAGGCCGACCCAGCCGCCCTGGATATAGGTGCTGTAGGCCTCCTTGAAACCGGCCGGGGTGCGCACCTGCCCGGCGTGCCAGCTGGCGCCTTCCTCGTCGCCGCTGCGGTTGAGCGGGGCGATCAGGTTGCCGGTGACCTTGGCCGCTTCTTCGAGAATGGCGTCGGCGGTGTCGCCGTCCACGGTATCGGCCAGGGCCGGCAGGCGGGCCCAGAGCTTGGGTGCGTTGAACACTTCATGCAGGACAAAGCGCATGTCGCGCAGCGGAGCGTTGAATTCGGGCATTGCAGGAACCTCGGGCAAAAGTGGAGGTTGAGCGGCCTCGGCCGCATGAATCGACAACGAAAACCCCGCCACCATGTAGGAGCCGGCTTGCCGGCGAAGAGGCCCGCAAGCCATGCATCGCCCTGGCTGACGCCTTCGCTGGCAAGCGAAGCGTCGCCCGGCCAGCTCCTACAAGGGCTGGGTCGGTGTATTCAGGCTAGAGGTTTTTCGCCATGTCGCGCAGGACGAACTTCTGGATCTTGCCGGTGGAGGTCTTGGGCAACGGGCTGAATACCACGGTACGCGGCACCTTGAAGCCTGCCAGGTGCTCGCGACAGAAGGCGATGATCTCGGCTTCGCGCACCTGCTGGTGGTCGGCCTTGAGGGTGATGAAGGCACAGGGCGTCTCACCCCATTTTTCATCGGGCCGGGCCACCACCGCCGCTTCCAGCACCGCCGGGTGGCGATAGAGCACGCCTTCCAGTTCGATGGTGGAAATGTTCTCGCCCCCGGAAATGATGATGTCCTTGAGCCGGTCGCGGATCTCCACGTAGCCGTCCGGGTGGGTCACCCCCAGGTCGCCGGTGTGGAACCAGCCGCCCTCGAAGGCTTCGGCGGTGGCCGTGGGGTTCTTCAGGTAGCCCTTCATCACGGTGTTGCCGCGCATGAAGATCTCGCCGATGGTCTGGCCGTCCCGGGGCGTGGGTTCGAGGGTTTTCGGGTCGGCCACCATCACCCCTTCCAGGGTCGGGTAGCGCACGCCCTGGCGCGACTTGATCTGCGCCCGCTGTTCCAGGGGCAGTTCATCCCAGGCGGCGTGCCAGGCGCACAGGGTCACCGGGCCATAGACCTCGGTCAGGCCGTAGACGTGGGTCACCTTGATGCCCATTTCCTCCACCGCGCCGATCACCTTGGCCGGCGGCGCGGCCCCGGCCACCATGGCGTTGACCGGGTGGTCGATGGCCGCCTTGGCGGTGTCGGGCATGTTCACCAGGGCATTGAGCACGATGGGCGCGCCGCACAGGTGCGTGACCTGGTGCTCGCGGATCAGGTCGAGGATCTTCTGCGGGTCGACCCGGCGCAAAAACACATGCACCCCGGCGAGGGCGGTGACGGTCCAGGGGTAGCACCAGCCGTTGCAGTGGAACATCGGCAGGGTCCACAGGTACACCGGGTGGTTGCCCATGGCCCAGGTCATCTGGTTGCCCAGCGCATTGAGGTAGGCGCCGCGGTGGTGATAGACCACGCCCTTGGGGTTGCCGGTGGTGCCCGAGGTGTAGTTCAGGGCGATGGCCTGCCACTCGTCATCGGGCCACTGCCAGGCAAACTCGGGATCGCCCTCGGCCAGGAACGCTTCGTAGTCCAGCTCGCTGACCGGCTGGCCCTCGCCGTACTCCGGGTCGTCGAGGTCGATCACCAGGGGCGGGTGATCGAGCATGGCCACGGCGGCGTGGATCACCTCATGGAACTCGCGGTCGGCGATCAGCACCTTGGCTTCGCCGTGGGCCAGCATGAAGGCGATGGCCTCGGCGTCCAGGCGCACATTGAGGGCATTGAGCACGGCGCCGATCATCGGCACGCCGAAGTGTGCTTCGAGCATCGCCGGGATGTTGGGCAGCATCACCGCCACCGTGTCGTTCTTGCCGATGCCGCGCCCGGCCAGGGCCGAGGCCAGGCGCCGGCAGCGGCTGTAGGTCTGGGCCCAGGTGCGACGGATCGAACCGTGGATCACCGCCGGGTAATCGGGGTAAACCGCAGCGGTACGCTCGATGAAGCTCAAGGGGGAGAGGGCGATATGGTTGACGGCAGTCGGCGCCAGGCCTTGCTCGTAGATGGACATGGTTCGGGTACCCGGTGGCTGATTATTAGCTCTATTGGCCGAGGCTTGGGTGGCGCGTGCTGTGTACCTGGGGGCACTGACTGTAGAAGCCGGCTTGCCGGCGAAAGCGATCCCACGGGCCTCTTCGCTGGCAAGCCAGCTCCTACGTTCGGCGTTGCTTACAGGTACGCAGCACACCCAGCGAAAGCTCGGTGACTTATCCGGGGTCTTTTATATACTGTTTGTCGATTGATATGGAAGTACTACCTGAGTTGTATAGTAGTTATACTATAAAAAGAACCTATCCTTCCGGCCGCGAGACTGATCGACCATGCCCGACTCTACCCACCTGCGTCACTGGCTGCGCCTGCAGCGTGAAGGCCAGTTGCCGGACTCGCCCTGGCTCGGCCACGACCCGCAACCCAGCCTGCTGCTGGACGCCCAGGCGCAGCCGCTGGACCTCAACCCGGCACTGCGCCAGTGGTTGGACGATGCTGCCACTGGCGATCTCGCGGCCCTGCTGCCGGTCAACCACCCGGCCCTGGTGCGGGCCTGCCTGGAACAGCAGCGGGCCATCGAGCAGGTGGAAGCCCAGTGGGGCGAGCGCATCCTGCTCTGGAGCTTTATCCCCGATCCGCATCGCCAGCGGGTGCTGGCGCGCTGCCAGGAAGCCACGGCCCAGGTCCGGGCCGAGCGCGAGTCGGCCAAGGCCCGGCGCCTGTACCGCCTGATCACCGAAAACACCACTGACCTGATTTCCCGGCACACCCCGGACGGCAGCTTCCTCGACGCCTCGCCGGCCTCCTGGACCCTGCTCGGCTACTGGCCCGAGCAACTGCGCGGGCGCCTGGCCCGCAGCCTGTTCCACAGCCAGGACCTGGCCGGGCTGATGCAGCGCACCCGCGATGCCCTGGAGCAGGACGGCTACCACACCATGACCTATCGCATCCGCCATCGCGACGGCCACTACCTGTGGTTCGAAACCGCCTGCCGCGGCATTCGCGACACCTACACCGGCACCGTGGTGGAAGTGGTGGCGGTGTCCCGGGACATCACCGCCCGGGTCCAGGCCGAAGAGAACAAGCGGCGCCTGGCGGAAGTGGTGGAGGCCAACCCCGACCCGGTGCTGTTCATCCAGCCCGGCGGCGCGGTGACCTACCTCAACCCGGCGGCGCGGCGCACCCTGGGGCTCGGCGACGGGCAGGCAATGCCGCCACTGGCGGCCATCCTCAGCGCTGCGGTACTCGACAGCCTGCAACGCGAAGGCTGGGACCGCGCTGAACACAGCGGCCGCTGGAACATCGAGGCGCGCCTGCAACCGCCGGCCGGCGGCGCCTCGGTGCCGGTCTCGCTGATGCTCCTGGCCCACCGCGCGGCCAGTGGCGAGCGTTTCTATTCCCTGGTGGCCCACGACCAGAGCGAGCGCGAACTGCGCGAAGCCCAGCAGCGCCATCACCAGGACGAACTGGCCCACACCGCGCGCCTGGTGACCCTGGGCGAACTGGCCTCGGGTATCGCCCACGAGATCAACCAGCCGCTGGCCGCAGTGGTCAACTACGCCAATGCCAGCCAGCGCTACTTGCAGGCCCTGGGCACCCAGCCCGAGGCCGCCCGCAAGGTGGCCCAGGGCCTGGAGCGGATTGCCGAGCAGGCGACCCACGCCGCCGAAGTGATCAAGCGCCTGCGGGCCTTTTTGCGCAAGGGCGGGCGCCGGGTGCAGGCCCTGGACATCGCCGAAGTGGCCCGGGAAACCGTGCGCCTGTGTGCCTGGGAAGCCCAGGCCAGCCAGGTGACGATCGACTTGCAGCTGGCGGATAATCTGCCGCCGGTGTACGCCGACCGGGTGCTGCTGGAGCAGGTGCTGCTGAACCTGCTGCGCAACGCCATCGAGGCCAACCGCGAAGTGCATGGGCAGCAGGGCTCGCACATTGTGCTGGCCGCCGAGGCGACGGCCGAAGGCGGGGTGCAGATCAGCGTCAGCGACCAGGGCCCCGGTGTCTGCGCCGAGCAACTGCCGCAGCTGTTCACCCCGTTCTACACCAGCAAGGCCAATGGCCTGGGGCTCGGGCTGTCCATGAGCCGCAGCATCGTCGAGGGCTTTGGCGGCGACTTGCAGGCCCAGCCCCAGGCCGTCGGCCTGCGCATGTGCTGCCGGCTGCCGGCCAGTGCCCCGGCCGACCCCTCGGCAACGTCCCAGGCAACTTCCCCCGCAATGACAGGAGCAAGGCAATGACAAGTGAGGCGCAGCAACTGGTGTACGTGGTCGACGACGACCCGGGCATGCTCGACTCCACCGTCTGGCTCCTGGAGTCGGTGGGGCTCAAGGCGCTGCCCTTCACCAGTGGCCGCGAGTTTCTCGAGCACTGCGACCCGAGCCTGAACGCCTGCGTGCTGCTGGATGTGCGCATGCCCGGCATGGGCGGGCTGAACGTCCAGGAAGAGCTGCGCCAGCGCGATATCCGCCTGCCGCTGATCTTTGTCAGCGGCCACGCCGACGTGCCCATCGTGGTCCGCGCGTTCAAGGCCGGGGCGGTGGACTTCATCGAAAAGCCCTACAACGAACAGCTGTTGCTGGACAGTGTGCAGCAGGCCCTGAGCCGCGCCGACCGCCATCAGAACCAGAGTGCCGGGCAGGCCCGGGTGCAAGGGTTGCTGGAGAGCCTGACGCCACGGGAGAAAGACGTGTTGCTGCCGCTGGTGCAGGGCTACACCAACCGGGAAATTGCCGAGCAACTGGGGGTCAGCATCAAGACCATCGACCTGTATCGCTCACGGGTGATGAAACGCATGCAGGCCGAACACCTGCCGGAACTGGTGGGCATGGCCATTGCCGCCGGGCTGGTAGACCCGCTGCAGCTGCGCTGAGGCTCAGGCCACCGCGCTGCGCACGGGCACGCCGCCCAGCAGCCGCTCGATGGCGCCGCTCAGCAGGTTTTCCAACAGGGCTTCGCGTTCACGCTCGGCCAGGGGTTGTTCGCTGAACCAGCTAGGGGCGCTGTTGAGCAGGTTGGCCAGGGCATGGGCAGCGGCGCGCTGCGCCTGTGGGCCAAGGCCGGTCGGGGTGCCCAGCAACTGCACCAGCTGTTGTTCGTAGCGTTCGCGCAATTGCCCGACCCGCAGTTGCTGGTCGGGATTGAGGCAGCCGCTGTCGCGCTCCACCAGGCGGAAATGCCGCGGCAATTCCCGATGCAGCTTCAGGTGGGCGCGGATCAGCGCCGGCAGGCAGTCGCCCTGCAACTTGCGCCGTTGCAGGCGCTTGAGGGTGCTGTGCAGCTCATCGAAGAACTCCTCGATCAGGTCCAGCAACAGGTGCTGCTTGCTCGGGTAATGGTGGTACAGCGAGCCCGGGGTCAGCCCCAGATGGCTCGCCAGCTCACGCATGCCGACCTGGCCGAAGCCCTTGCTGGCGAACAGCTCCAGGGCCTTGTCGCGGCTTTCGGCAAAGCGTGAGCAACGCTCAGCCATAGTGATGGAAACCCCGACCGGTCTTGCGCCCCAGGTAGCCGGCGGCAACCATTTCCTTGAGCAGCGGCGCGGGGCGGTACTTGCTGTCGTTGAAGCCGTCGTAGAAGGCTTCAAGGATCGCCAGCAGGGTGTCCAGGCCGATCAGGTCGGCCAGGGCCAGCGGGCCGATCGGCTGGTTGCAGCCCAGGCGCATGCCCGCGTCGATGTCCTCGGCGCTGGCCAGGCCTTCCTGGAACACCAGGATCGCCTCGTTGATCATCGGCACCAGGATGCGGTTGACCACAAAACCCGGGCGGTTGCCGGCGGTGATCGCGGTCTTGCCCAGGCGCTGGGCCATGTCCATGGCCAGGGCGTGGGTCGCGTCGCTGGTCTGCAGGCCGCGGATCACTTCGATCAGGCCCATCACCGGCACCGGGTTGAAGAAGTGCAGGCCGATGAACCGCTCGGGCGCGCTGACGCTGGCGGCCAGTTGGGTGATCGACAGCGACGAGGTGTTGGAGGCGATCACGCACTCGGCGCTGACCTGGGCGGCGATCTGCTGCAGCACCTTGAGCTTGAGGTCGAGGTTCTCGGTGGCGGCTTCGATCACCAGTTGCGCATCCTTGAGCACGCCGTAGTCGGTGCTGATGCGGATCCGGCCCAGGGCGGCGAGCTTGTCGTCTTCGCCGAGGGTGCCCTTGCTCACCTGGCGGTCGAGGTTCTTGCCGATGGTGGCCAGGGCCTTTTCCAGGGCGCCCTGGGCGATGTCCAGCAGGGTCACGTCAAAGCCCGCCTGGGCGCAGACCTGGGCGATGCCGTTGCCCATGGTGCCGGCGCCGATCACCCCGATATTCGCAAGATTCATCTTCAGCTCTTCCTTTGTTCATTGCCTTCGCGGAGCATGGCGCGGTTGCCTTGCACAGCGCGTTATCCAGCGCGAGTCTAGAGCCCGGCGCGGTGGCCGGCCTATGCCGAAAGCGGTCAAGCGTGCTGGCGTTTTTTGCCATAGGTCCAGCTACGGGAGCACAGCCTCTACATGCGTGAATCGGATTCGGTCGCGGTCTATTTTGTCCGGGTGATGACCCACGCCCTGCGCCAGCAGCCGGCGCGGCTGGCGGCCGTGCTGCGCGAGGCCGGTATCGATCCGGCGTTGCTCGACCAGCCCCGGGCGCGGGTGCCCGGCAGTGCCTTTGCCGCCCTGTGGCTGATCCAGATCCGCGAATTGCAGGACGAATTCTTCCAGCTCGACTCCCGGGGGATGCCGCCGGGGGCCTTTGCCCTGATCTGCCGCGGGCTGATCCAGGAGCCCAATCTGGAAAAGGCCCTGCGCCAATGCCTTAACAACTTCGGCCTGTTCCTGCGGGACGTCCGCGCCAGCCTCAGCCTGCGGGGCAAGCGTGCGGTGATCAGCCTCGACAGCCGCTGCGCCGACCCGCTGCGCAGCCACTACGCCGAGGAAACCCTGCTGGTGCTGGTCATCAGCCTGTTGTGCTGGCTCGGCGGGCGACGGATTCCCATCGACCGCGCCGACTTTCGTCATTCACGCCTGAGCCTCAGCGATGACCCGCTGCTGTGGGGCAGCAACCTGAGCTGGAACGCCGGGCGCACCGAGATCGAATTCGCCAGCCGCTTCTTGCGCCTGCCGGTGGTCCAGGACCTGGCCTCGCTCAAGGTGTTCCTGCGCAGCGCGCCGCAGTGGCTGGTGATCCGCTTTCGCAACCAGCATGGCCTGACCACCCAGGTGCACCAGCGCCTGCGGGGCAGCCACTACAGCCAGTGGCCGACCCTGGAAGCCTTCGCCCGCGAAGTGCAGATGAGCGCCAGCACCCTGCGCCGACGCCTGGAGCGCGAGGGCGGCTCGTACCAGGAAATCAAGGATGAAGTGCGCCGCGGCGTCGCCGTCGAGCTGCTACGCCGCTCGGCGGCCAGCATCAGCGAGATTGCCGAACTCACCGGCTTCCAGGAGCCCAGCGCCTTCCACCGCGCGTTCAAGAAATGGACCGGCGAAAGTCCCGGGCGCTACCGCGCCCGCCTCAACCTACCCCTGTAGCCGCTGCCGCAGGCTGCGCAGGAGACGTGGGGACTTCCAAGGCGCTGAAGATTCGGCGGGAGACCGCCAAGCAAGGCCCTGCGGGCCTTTGCGCAGCTTCGCCAAGGCTCAGCAGCGGCTACACAGACGGCAGGGTGCGCAGGGCCGGTTCTTGTAGCCGCTGCCGCAGGCTGCGAACGGCTCCGCAGGAGACGCGGGGCCTGCTAAGGCGCTGAAGATTCGGCGGGAGATCGCCAAGCAAGGCCCTGCGGGCCTTTGCGCAGCTTCGCGGGCTCAGCAGCGGCTACAGGGGGTATCCATTCGGGGTTGGGGGGCTGCGGCCGGGCATCTGGATGCCGTGCTGTTGCACGCGGCGGTACAGGGTGGCGCGGGAAATGCCCAGGGCCTTGGCCGCCGCCACGGGTTTCCAGCGGTGGCGCACCAGGGCATCCAGCAGGGCCTGGCGCTCGGGGCTGGTGGCGGTTTCCAGGGCGGGCAGGGCGCCTTCGGCCTCGGCGCCGCGCAGTTGTTCGGGCAAGTCATGCAGTTGGATCAGCGGCCCTTCGCACACCGCGCAGGCGTAGCGCAGCACATGGCGCAATTGCCGCACGTTGCCCGGCCAGCGGTAGCCCAGCAGGCATTCCAGCGCCGCATTGCCCAGTTGCACCGGCGCACCGCAGCGCTTGGATTCCTCTTCGACAATCCGGGTGATCAGCGCCAGCCGGTCGCTGCGCTCGCGCAGCGGTGGCAACTGAAAGCGCGCGCCGCCGAGGCGGAAATACAGGTCCTCGCGAAAGCTGCCCTCGGCCACCAGCGCCTCCAGATCGCGGTGGGTGGCGCAGATCACCTGGATATCCACCGCCTTGCGTTGCGCGGCCCCCAGGGGCGCCACTTCACCCTCGGCCAGCACCCGCAGCAGGCGGGTCTGCAAGGCCAGGGGCATGTCGCCGATCTCATCGAGGAACAGGGTGCCGCCATCGGCCTGTTGCAGCAGGCCCTGCATGCCCTTGTTCGAAGCGCCGGTAAAGGCCCCGGCAACGTAGCCGAACAGTTCGCTTTCGATCAGGTTCTCGGGAATCGCCGCGCAGTTCACCGCGACAAAGGGCCGGTCCCGACGCTGGCTGGCCTGGTGCAGCTGGCGGGCGAAGACTTCCTTGCCGGAACCGGTCTCGCCCTGGATCAGCACCGGCAGGTGGCGGTCCTTGACCCGCACCGCCAGGCGCAGGCTCTGTTCCACCCGCGGGTCCAGCGGTTCACCGGCCAGGCTCAGGCGTGGGCGCTGTGCCGGGCGCCTTGGCGCTTGCAGGCGGCCGTGGAGGTTGTCGGAAAGGGGGCACAGGGCTTCGTCGCGGGCGCGCTGCAACAGCTGCGGGTCGAACACCTGGGCGATGTGCTGCGGCAAGCGGCCATAGCGGCGCAGCAGGTAATGGCGCGCCGCCGGGTTCAGCGCGCGCAGGCAACCGTCGTCGTCCCAGGCCAGCAGGTAATCCGGCTGGCTGTCGACATAGCCCGGGCTGGCATGGGCCCGCAGCACCCAGTAGCCCTGGGCGCTGTTCATGAAGAACGCCTGTTCGATCTCCCGCGCGCTCTGCACCACCATCTGCCGGATCAGGTGCTGGGAACGGCGGTCGTCCGGGGAACGCACCGCCGACACGTCCAGCACCCCCAGCAACTCGCCCTGGGGGTCGAACACCGGGGCGGCGGAACAGGTCAGGCCGATGAACGCGGCGCGAAAGTGGTCGCGCTTGTGCACGGTGATCGGCGTGCGCGCGGTGAGCACCGCCGCCACGCCGCAGGTGCCTTCTTCACCCTCCGACCAGCAGGTGCCCAGGTACAGCCCGGCCTTGCGGCAGTCGTTGCGCAGGGTGGACTCCACCCGGTAGTCGATGGTCTGGCCCTGGGCGTCGGTGAGCAGCACGCAGTAGTCGGCGTCGCGCACCCGGCCATGCAGGCGGGCCACTTCTTCGCTGGCGATGCGCAGGAACAGCTCGGAACGCTCGCGGCATTCCTTGAGCACGTTTTCGGACAGGATGCGCGGCCCCTGCAGCGAGCCGGGGTCCAGTTGGTGCTGCTCCATGGAGCGGCGCCAGGAATCGAGGATCAGGCTCGGCACCGGCGCCTGGGGCAGGTGATCGGCGTTTTTCAGGACCCGGCTGACGCAGTCCACATGGGCTTTTGAATGTGCGGAAAGCATGAAGGCCTCCGGTTGCAGCTTCTTATCGTTGTGGGCGCATTAAGCGCCGATCCGCGGCTCCCGACAAGCACCGGGCGGCGCCTTGGGGGCGCTGAGACGCAACGTCTCAGGGTCTCGCCAAGGCCCCGTGCAGCCTGACATGCAACGTCTCAGGCGCAGGGCTTCCCGATACCTGCAGGCGAGGGCAACAGCCGCTCTGCCACGGGCCTTTGCAGCGGTTTTTCCATAACTGGCACCGGCCTTGCTCTGGCTCTTGGCAACCAGTTCTCGGTAACCCGCGCCGACTGGCCCATCGAAGAATAAGAACGAGGTGCCCGATGTTTTCTCCTGCCTGTGCTCCGCCCGCGGTGAGTCCATGAGCCGCCGCCCCCTCACTGTCGGCATCATCGCCAACCCGGCTTCGGGCCGTGATGTGCGCCGCCTCACCGCCAACGCCGGGTTGTTCTCCAGTACCGACAAGGTCTCGGTGATCCAGCGCCTGCTGGCGGCCTTCGGCGCCACCGGCATCACCCAGGTGCTGATGCCCACCGACATGACCGGCATCGCCGCCGCGGTGCAGAAGAACAGCCGCAGCCGCCAGGCCCGGGAGCAGCACTGGCCGGCCCTGGAGTTTCTCGACCTGACCCTGCGCCAGAGCGTCGAGGACACCCGCCGGGCGGCGCGCTGGATGGCCGAGCGCGAGGTGTCGCTGATCGCCGTGCTCGGTGGCGACGGCACCCACAAGGCGGTGGCCGCCGAGGTTGGCGACATTCCGCTGCTGACCCTGTCCACCGGCACCAACAACGCCTTTCCGGAGCTGCGCGAAGCCACCAGCGCCGGGCTGGCCGGTGGTCTCTACGCCAGCGGCCGGGTGCCCGCCGAGATCGCCCTGCGGCGCAACAAGCGCCTGCTGGTGCGCGAACCGACCCGAGGCCTGTGCGAGGTGGCCCTGGTGGATGTGGCGGTGTCGCCCCTGGCCTTTGTCGGCGCCCGGGCCATCAGCCGCGCCAGCGATCTGGCCGAGGTCTTCGTGACCTTCGCCGAACCGCAGTCCATCGGCATTTCCGCGCTCTGCGGGCTGTGGCTGCCGGTGACTCGCCAGGAACCCCACGGCGCCTGGATGCGCCTGGACCCGCAATCCCCCGAGGCGCTGCTGGTGCCCCTGGCCCCCGGCCTGCTGCAGGGCTGCGGGGTGCTGGAGGCCGGCTACCTGCAACCCGATGTGCCCCAGCCCCTGTGCCTGAACGCCGGCACCCTGGCCCTGGATGGCGAGCGCGAGATCGAATTCAACCCCCACGACCGGCCCACGGTCACCCTGGATGCCGGCGGCCCGCTGAGCATCGACGTCAACGCGGTCCTGGAACACGCGGCGCGCCAGCGCCTGCTGGCCATCGACCGCGATCACCGGCAACACCCCGTGAACCTTCAGTCCGAAGACACCCTGGAGAATAAAAATGTCGACACCCCTGACCACTGACCAGTTGCTCCACGCCTACCGGGTGATGCGCACCATCCGCGCATTCGAAGAACGCCTGCACGTGGAATTCGCTACCGGCGAGATCCCCGGTTTCGTCCACCTCTATGCCGGGGAAGAAGCCTCGGCCGCCGGGGTCATGGCCCACCTGCGCGACGACGACTGCATCGCCTCCAACCACCGTGGCCACGGCCATTGCATCGCCAAGGGCGTGGACGTCTACGGGATGATGGCGGAGATCTACGGCAAGAAGACCGGGGTCTGCCAGGGCAAGGGCGGCTCCATGCACATCGCCGATTTCGAGAAGGGCATGCTCGGCGCCAACGGCATCGTCGGTGCCGGTGCGCCGCTGGTGGTGGGCGCGGCCCTGGCCGCGCGGCTGCAAGGCACCGACGGTGTGTCGGTGGTGTTCTTCGGCGACGGCGGCTCCAACGAAGGCGCGGTGTTCGAGGCCATGAACATGGCCTCGGTGTGGAACCTGCCGTGCCTGTTCATCGCCGAGAACAACGGCTACGCCGAAGCCACGGCCTCCAACTGGTCGGTGGCCTGCGACCACATCGCCGACCGCGCCGCCGGTTTCGGCATGCCCGGGGTGACGGTGGACGGCTTTGATTTCTTCGCCGTGCACGAAGCTGCCGGCGCCGCCGTGGAGCGGGCCCGGGCCGGGGAGGGGCCGTCGCTGATCGAGGTCAAGCTGACCCGCTACTACGGCCACTTCGAGGGCGACGCCCAGACCTACCGCGCGCCGGATGAGGTCAAGCATTACCGCGAGCACAACGACTGCCTGATGCAGTTCCGCGAGCGCACCACCCGTTCGGGCCTGGTGCAGGCCAGCCAGCTGGACCAGATCGATGCGGATGTGCAAGCGCTGATCGAAGACGCGGTGCGCAAGGCCAAGACCGACCCCAAGCCGAGCCCCGCCGACCTGCTCAGCGACGTGTACGTCGCTTATCCATAACGCCCCACAGAACAACAAGAGACCACCATCATGGCGAGAAAAATCAGTTACCAGCAGGCCATCAACGAAGCCCTGGCCCAGGAAATGCGGCGCGACCCCAGCGTGTTCATCATGGGCGAAGACGTGGCGGGCGGCGCCGGCGCCCCCGGCGACAACGACGCCTGGGGCGGCGTGCTCGGGGTGACCAAGGGCCTCTACCATCAATTCCCCGGGCGGGTGCTGGACACCCCGCTGTCGGAGATCGGCTACGTCGGCGCCGCAGTCGGCGCCGCCACCCGTGGCGTGCGCCCGGTGTGCGAGCTGATGTTCGTCGACTTCGCCGGCTGCTGCCTGGACCAGATCCTCAATCAGGCGGCGAAGTTTCGCTACATGTTCGGCGGCAAGGCCCAGACCCCGCTGGTGATCCGCACCATGGTCGGCGCCGGCCTGCGCGCCGCGGCCCAGCACTCGCAAATGCTGACCTCGCTGTGGACCCACATCCCCGGGCTGAAAGTGGTCTGCCCCTCGTCGCCCTACGACGCCAAGGGCCTGCTGATCCAGGCGATCCGCGACAACGACCCGGTGATCTTCTGCGAGCACAAGCTGCTCTACAGCCTGCAGGGCGAGGTGCCGGAGGAGTCCTACGCGATTCCCTTCGGCGAGGCCAACTTCCTGCGTGACGGCAAGGACGTGACCCTGGTGTCCTACGGGCGCACGGTGAACACCGCCCTGGACGCGGCCCGCAGCTTGGCCGGGCGCGGCATCGACTGCGAGGTGATCGACCTGCGCACCACCAGCCCGCTGGATGAAGACAGCATCCTGGAAAGCGTAGAGAAGACCGGGCGCCTGGTGGTGATCGACGAAGCCAACCCGCGCTGCTCCATGGCCACCGACATTTCGGCGCTGGTGGCGCAGAAAGCCTTCGCTTCCCTCAAGGCGCCGATCGAAATGGTCACCGCGCCCCACACCCCAGTGCCGTTCTCCGACGCCCTGGAAGACCTGTACATCCCCGACGCGGCGAAGATCGAGCAAGCCGTGCTCACTGTGATCGAGTGGAGCCGCTGATGAGCCAGATCCATACCCTGACCATGCCCAAGTGGGGCCTGTCGATGACCGAGGGCCGGGTCGATGCCTGGCTCAAGGAAGAAGGCCAGAGCATCAGCAAGGGCGATGAAGTGCTGGACGTGGAGACCGACAAGATATCCAGCAGCGTCGAGGCGCCGTTCTCCGGCATCCTGCGTCGGCAGATCGCCCGCCAGGACGAGACCCTGGCGGTGGGCGCGCTGCTGGGCATCGTGGTCGAAGGCGAGGCCAGTGACGCCGAGATCGACGCGGTGATCGAGCAGTTCCAGGCCAGCTTCGTGTCCGGCGACAGCGCCGATGAAGACAGCGGCCCGGCGCCGCAGAAGGTCGAACTGGGCGGCCGCCTGATCCGCTATTTCGAGCGCGGTGAAGGCGGCACGCCCCTGTTGCTGGTGCACGGCTTTGGCGGCGACCTCAACAACTGGCTGTTCAACCACGAAACCCTGGCCGCCGGGCGCCGAGTGATCGCCCTCGACCTGCCGGGCCATGGTGAGTCGGCCAAGGCCCTGCAACGGGGCGACCTGGATGAATTGAGCGAAGTGCTGCTGGCGCTGCTGGATCACCTGGAGATTCCCGTGGCCCATCTGGTGGGCCACTCCATGGGCGGCGCGGTGTCCCTCAACACCGCGCGGCTGGCGCCGGACCGCGTGCGCACCCTGACCCTGATCGGCAGCGCCGGGCTGGGCCGCGAGATCAACGGCGACTACCTGCAAGGTTTTGTCGAGGCCAGCAACCGCAATGCCCTCAAGCCGCAGCTGGTGCAGTTGTTCTCCAACGCCGAGCTGGTGAACCGGCAGATGCTCGACGACATGCTCAAGTACAAGCGCCTGGAAGGGGTGCAAGCGGCCCTCGGGCAGCTTGCGCAACAGCTGTTCGCCGACGGCCGCCAGCAGGCCGACCTGCGCCCGGTGGTGCAGGACGGCCCGCAGCCGGTGCTGGTGATCTGGGGCAGCGACGACCGGATCATTCCGGTGAGCCACAGCGCCGATCTCAAGGCGCAGATCGAGGTGCTGCCGGGGCAGGGGCACATGCTGCAGATGGAAGTGGCGGAGCAGGTCAACCGCCTGATCCTCGACTTTATCCAGCAGCACTGAGGTGTTCTGCGGCGGCCAGGGGGCCGTCGCAGCTCTACAAGAATAAGGAGAAGCCAAGATGAGTGTTTCCCTCAAGCCTGTTCCCAGCATGCGTGCCGCGGTCTGGCACGGCCGCCACGATATCCGCGTCGAAGACGTACCGCTGCCCGACGCGCCGCCTGCCGGCTGGGTGCAGATCCGCGTCGATTGGTGCGGGATCTGCGGTTCCGACCTGCACGAATACGTGGCCGGACCGGTGTTCATTCCGGTGGACGCACCGCACCCGCTGACCGGGATCAAGGGCCAGTGCATCCTCGGCCACGAGTTCTGCGGCGAAATCGTCGCCCTGGGCGAAGGGGTCCAGGGTTTCAGCGTTGGCCAGCCGGTGGCCGCCGACGCCTGCCAGCACTGCGGCACCTGCTATTACTGCACCCACGGGTTGTACAACATCTGCGAAAACCTGGCCTTTACCGGGCTGATGAACAACGGCGCCTTCGCCGAATTGGTCAACGTGCCGGCCAACCTGCTGTACGCCTTGCCGGCCAACTTTCCCGCCGAGGCCGGAGCGCTGATCGAGCCGCTGGCGGTGGGCATGCACGCGGTGAAAAAAGCCGGCAGCCTGCTGGGGCAGAACGTGGTGGTGGTCGGCGCCGGCACCATCGGCCTGTGCACCATCATGTGCGCCAAGGCCGCCGGCGCGGCCCAGGTGATCGCCCTGGAAATGTCCGGCGCGCGCAAGGCCAAGGCCCTGGAGGTGGGCGCGACCCACGTGCTCGACCCCAAGGAGTGCGATGCCCTGGCCGAGGTCAAGCGCCTGACCGGCGGGCTGGGGGCCGATGTCAGCTTTGAGTGCATCGGCAACAAGCACACCGCCAAGCAGGCCATCGACCTGATCCGCAAGGCCGGCAAGTGCGTGATGGTGGGGATATTCGAAGAGCCCAGCGAGTTCAACTTCTTCGAGCTGGTGGCCACCGAGAAAACGGTGCTGGGGGCCCTGGCCTACAACGGTGAGTTCGCCGATGTGATCGCCTTCATCGCCGATGGCCGGCTGGATATTTCTCCCCTGGTGACCGGGCGCATCCAGCTGGAAGAGATCGTTGGCCAGGGCTTTGAGGAGCTGGTCAACAACAAGGAGCACAACGTCAAGATCATCGTGTCCCCCGGTCAGTTGCGACGCTCGTAAACGAGCGATTTGGCGATGGCCGGCCGCGGCCATCGCACTTTTTTACAGTTTTGCGTTCTATCACCAGGCCTGGCCGCGCCGATCCCCGCCGCAGCCCGTGAATTCCGACCCGGTGCCGATGGCCTACGCTCCCTCTTCTTGCATGATGCAAACCCGATTTCAGCGCCTGTTCCTGGTGGCGCTGCTGATGCTTGGCGCCACAGCCTGTACCCAGCAGCAAGGGCGCGATATCGCCAAACAGTTTCGTGAAGGCAAGCCTGACGAATTCTTCCAGACCAGCGTTGACCGCATGGCCACCATCGGCATGCGCGACAACCTGCAGAGCCTGTACCTGCTGATGGGCAAGCTCTACCTGCGCAACCCCAGCCAGTGGCGCAAGTCGGGGTTCCCCGATGGCACCACGGCCCAGCGCGAGATCCGCAATGCCATCGAAAAGCGCCAGCCGCTGCCGGCCCTGGGGGATCGTCGCGACCTGGCGGCCCTGAGCTATTCCCTGAGCCCGGAGTTCCAGGGCGATCGGGTGGGGGCCTTCATCTATGCCATTGGCAGCATGCTGGTGACCGCCCATGGCGGGCGCACCGAGTTCTACATGACCGATACCATCGACCCGCAGTTCATCAGCAACGCCGCGCGCAATATCGAGAAGGCCACCTGGCTGCTGAGCCAGCGCCAGGATGCCAATGGGGTGCTGTTGCTGTTCTCCAACGAGATTTCCGAGGAGGGCAGCAACCTGAGTTTTGCCGTGGAGTTCGGCAAGATCGTCGCGCGCCTGGATTTGCTCACGCAGATTCTCGATGAGCGCTACCGGCGGGTGGGGTTCAATTACGCGCAGAGCCTGCTGCTGATGAATTTCTTGCCGGTGCAGTAGGAGCTGGCTTGCCAGCGAAGGCGCCCGTCCAGGCGCTGCATGTCTCGCGGGCCTCTTCGCCGGCAAGCCGGCTCCTACGCGGCGCTTTTGCCCCGTGCAAAAAAAACGGCCGCATTTCAGGTCATGCCGAGTTTCTTGCGGGCCATCAACAGGGCTACGACGCTCAACGCTGCCGCCAGCATCAGGTAGAAACTCGGTGCCAGTGGCGAGCCGGTCAGGGCAATCAATCCGGTGGCGATCACCGGGGCAAAACCGCCGAAGATCGTGACCCCCAGGTTGTAGCTCAGGGACATGCCGGTGACCCGGGTGCGCACCGGGAAGATGTCCGCCATCAGCGACGGCAGCGGGGCGAAGTACACCGCCTTGATCAGGGCCATCAGCGCCACCACCAGCAGCAGCGAACTGGCACTGGGGCGGCTGTTGAGCCAGAAGAACGCCGGCAGGATCGCCACGGCGTAGAGCACCGCCGCTGTCAGCATGATTTTCAGGCGTCCGATATGGCCGGACAGGTAGCCGACAATGGGCGTGACGAAGGTCAGGATCAGGCCGCCGGTGAGGGTCGCCAAAAAGCCCGAGGACTGGGAAATGTCCAGGCGGGTGGCGGCGTAGGAGGGCATGTACTGGATCATGTAGTTCGAGGCGGTGGACACCACCAGGGTGCCCATGGCGATCAGCAGCAGGGTCTTTTGGCTGATCAGCACTTCGCGCAATGGGCGTTCCCCTGGTTCGCTGGCCTTGAAGTCCGGCGACTCGTCCACCGTACGGCGGATGTACAGGCCCACCGGGCCCAGCAGCAGGCCGAAGAAGAACGGCACGCGCCAGCCCCAGTCGAGCATTTGCTGGGCATCGAGGTGCTTGGTCAGGAAGTAGCCGAAGGTCGAGGCGATGACCACGCCAAAGCCCTGGCTGGCGAATTGCAGGCTGGCGACAAAGTGCCGGGTGCGCGGCGGCGCGTGTTCCAGCATGAAGGCGGTGGAGGTGCCGAACTCGCCACCGGCGGAGAAGCCTTGCAGCAGCCGGGCCAGGAGGATGCCGATCGGCGCGGCGAGGCCCAGGGTGGCGTAGCTGGGCATGATGGCGATCAGCAGGGTGCCCGTCAGCATGATCAGGATCGACAGGGTCAGGGCCTTCTTGCGGCCCCGGCGGTCGGCGTAGGAGCCCAGTACCGCCGCGCCCAGGGGGCGGATCAGGAACGAGATGCCGAAGGTGGCGAAGGCCAGCAGCAGGGAGAAGGTCGGGTCGGTGGTGGGAAAGAACACCTGGCTGATGGTCAGGGCGAAGTAGGCGTAGATCGACAGGTCGAACCACTCCAGGGTGTTGCCGATCAGGGCGGCGCCTATGGGTTTCCACAGGGCCTTGGGTTCGACCCGGGTCGCGGTCGAGGTGGTGGCTAACGCTGTCATACAGGACGCTCCTGCTTATTGTTGGATTTTGAGCGACAGGTGCCCGGCCAGGGCCGGGCGGGGTAAGCGATGGCCTCAGGTCCGGGGCAGGTCCCCCAGGTCCCAGAACAGGGCCGTCATGATCTCCAGGCCTTCACGAATCACCGGCAGCAGCAGGTGTTCGTCCGGGGCGTGCTGCGAGCAGCCGGGGTAGGAGTGGGGAATCCACAGGGTCGGCAGCCCCAGCACTTCGGCGAAGATGTCGTTGGGCAGGGTGCCCGCCAGGTTCGGCAACAGCGCCAGGCGCTGCGCACTGCTACCTGCAATCGAGGTCTTGGCGAACCTGACCCAGGGGTTGTCCGGGTCCAGGCGGGTGGCCGGGGAGCAGCGCTCCATGACGATCTCCACCTGGCTGAAACCTTCGCGATCCAGGTGCGCCCGCAGCAGGCTTTCCAGCTGCTGCCAGGGCGTGCCGAGGACAAAGCGCAATTGGCAGAAGGCCACGGCCCGGGGCGGAATCGCGTTCACCGGTTTTTGCGGGTTGCCGGTGCTGAAGGCGAGGATTTCCAGAGTGTTCCAGGCGAACAGGCGCTCGCCCAGGGTCAGCCCCGGTTCGCCCCAGTGTTCGTCCAGAGGGCGGCCCAGGGACTCGCGCTGGATCTCCAGGTCGGCGATGGCGGCGCGCACGTTGTCGGGAATGTTCGCCGGCAGCAGTTCGCGGCAGCGGATGCGGCCGTTCTGGTCCACCAGGCTGGCCAGGGCGTTGGCCAGTACCACGCCGGGGTTGCTCATCACCCCGCCCCAGTTGCCCGAGTGCAGGCCCTTGTCCCGGGTGTTGACCTCCAGGCGGAACTGCGCCGAGCCGCGGGAGCCGAGGAACAGCGTCGGTCGGGCTTGATTCAGCCGTGGGCCGTCGGAGGCGATGAACACATCGGCCCGCAACAGTTCGCGCTGCTCCTGGCACAGCTGGCGCAGCCCCGGGGAACCGGCTTCCTCGCCCATCTCGAACAGCAGCTTGAGGTTGAAGCCCAGGCGCCCGTCGCGGGCCTTTAGCACTTGCTCCAGGGCGGTCAGGTTAATGCTGTGCTGGCCCTTGTTGTCGGCGGTGCCACGGCCGTACCAGCGTTCGCCCTCCAGGGTCAGTTGCCAGGGATTCAGGCCCGCGCGCCACTGCTCGGCGTAACCCGGCACCACGTCGCCGTGGCCGTAGCTGAGCACTGTGTGCAGGGCTGGGTCTTCCAGGCGCGTGGCAATCAGGAACGGCCCACCGGCCTCGGGGTTGGCCAACATGTGGCAGTCGAAGCCCAGGCGTTGCAGCAGCGGCTGGATTTCCTCCAGCAGGTAGCGCGGCAGTTCATCGGCATGGGCCGGGTCCTGGCTGTCACTGCGAAACGCCACCCGGCGTCGCAGGTCCTGTTCAAAATGGCCGGCGTCCAGGTACTGGCGAACGCCGGCGAGGGCAGCTTGCTTGGTCATTGCAACTCCGGTCGGGCAAGGGGAACGGGCCCATGGTGGAGTTGGCAAAGGCATCTGTATATTGCTGTTTTTTGAAGGCATGATTCTAAAAATTGGATGCCTGGCAAGGGGATGCAGATGGACTATCGGTATTTTCTGGCGGTGATCGATGCGGGCTCCCTGGCCGCGGCGGGGGAGCGTTTGCACATCGCCCCCAGCGCGGTGAGCCGGCAGATCGCCCTGCTGGAAGAGAGCGTTGGCGTGGCGCTGTTCGAGCGGCGCCCGCGGGGCATGCAACTCACCGCCGCTGGCGAAGCCCTGGCCGAACACGCCCGGCGCACCTGGCTGGAACAGGAGAACATCCTCGCCGAACTGCGGGGCGAGGGTTACCCGGGGGCCAAGGTGATCCGCCTGGTATCCACCGAGGGCCTGTCGCGGTATTTCCTGCCCCGGGTGCTGCTGGAGCATTACCGCCTGCGGCCCGGAGCCGAGTACCGCCTGGACGTGATCTCGCCCCACGAGTGCGTGCAGCGCATTCGCCGGGGAGAGGCGGACGTGGGGCTGACCTTCAGCACCGAGCCGGTGGAGGGGGTCAACGTGTGCTACTCGATCCGCTCGCCGATTCGCGCCCTGATGCGCGCCGGGCATCCGCTGGCCAGCGCCGGGGTGCTGTCACTGGAGCAGGTGCAGGCGTTTCCCGTGGCCTTGACGCCCAAGGGCACCACCCAGCGGCAACTGCTGGATCTGGTGTGCCAGATGGACGGCCTGAGCTTCGATCAGGTGATGACCTGCAACTTTTCCGGGGCCCTGCATGAGTTTGTGCGCCAGTCCGATACGGTGGCCTTTGCCAGCGCCATCAGTGGCGAGGGACGGGGGATGGATGGGCTGGTATCGGTGCCGCTGTCCAACCCGCGCTTGGGCGATCGGGACATTCAGGTGCTGACCATGCCCAAGCGGGTGCTGCCGCAGAGCCTGGCGTTCTTTATCGAGACCTTGATTGCGCGGTTGCAGCAGGAGGGCTGAGGGCGCTTGCCCCGCTTGAGCGGGCGGGAGCCGCTGCAGGCCGCGTGGGGCGCAACCCTGGATGGGGGTTGGCGCCGTGCACCTTGGCTCGGGCCTGTCGGGTGCAGCACCGGGCTTTCTGGCAAAACCGCACCGCCCTCACTTTTTCAGCGATTTGCCGTGGCTGGGAATGTGCAGGTACGACATCACGCTTTCCGTCAGCTCGGTGGCCAGTTTCACCGCTTTTTCGTTGCGCGCCATGACACCGGCGACCAGGCCTTCGATCAAGGCCAGCACGGCAATATTGGAACTGGTCAGTACCGGGTGGTCGCACGGCGCAAACAGTGTGTGCTCGGCAATCGCGGTGAGTGGCGAGGCGGGGGAGTCGGTAATGGCCAGGACCGTTGCCCCGCGTTCGTTGGCAAAGCGCGCCAGTTGCAGGGTGTCGAGGGAATAGCGGGGCAGGGAGATGGCCAGCAGCACATCCTGATCCGTGATCGCGGCGAGCCGGTACGCGGCGTTTTCGTTGCCACCCTCCATGCTGATGGCCGTGGCGTCGGCGCAGAAGGGCATCAGGGTCGCAGCGGCGAGGCCGGCCAGGTAGACGCTGTTGCCAAACCCCAGAATGTAGATCTTGCGTGCCGTGGTCAGGCGGCTGATGAAGGCATCGAAGCTGTCAGCGTGGTTGCTGGTCGTGGCTGTGGCCAGGTTGCTGCTGGCGCTCTGCAACTGCTCGTGCAGGCCGAACGCACCGCCCGGGCGCAGCGCCAGTTCGTTGCGCAGCTTGTCCACCGGCGACACCATCTGCTGCAAGGTGGCGACCAGCTCGGCCTTCATGCCGCTGTATCCACCCAGGTCCAGTGCCTTGGCCAGGCGGTTGACGGCGGCGGGGGAGGTCAAGGTTTCGTGAGCCATCTCCTCGATGGTCAGCGTCGCAGCCTTGAGCGGGTGGCGCAGGATGAAGTCCGCCACCTTGCGCAGCGACGGCGGCAGCTCGGCAACGATTTCCGTCAGTTTGCGCATGACCGGTGCGGCATAGATCGTGGTGTCTTTCGATGAACTTGGCATGTCCGGCTCGACAGTTCCTGAGGGTGAAAGAAGGGCTGTGCCTGGTGCCCTGGCGAGGTGGGCTGGAGTGTATCCGAGGCCGGGCTCGTCAGGGCAGTGCTGCACCGCGGCGTGGCGATCTTATTTCAAACTTCCCGCGAGAAACTGCTGCAGGCGCTCGGATTGCGGGTTGGCCAGTACCTCGCGTGGGGCGCCGCGTTCTTCCACGCGGCCCAGGTGAAGGAACACCAGCTGGTTGGACACCTCGCGGGCAAAGCCCATTTCGTGAGTGACCACCACCATGGTGCGGCCTTCCTGCGCCAGATCCTGCATGACTTTCAGTACTTCACCGACCAGTTCGGGGTCGAGCGCCGAGGTCGGTTCGTCAAATAGCATGACCTGCGGTTCCATCGCCAGTGCGCGGGCAATGGCCACGCGCTGCTGTTCGCCACCGGACATATGTCCCGGCCAGGCGCTCATGCGCCGCGCCACCCCGACTTTGTCCAGGTAGTGCTCGGCCCGCTCCCGCGCTTCCTGCTTGCTCAGGCCGAGCACTTGCACCGGGGCTTCCATGACATTTTCCAGAGCGCTCATGTGTGACCAGAGGTTGAAGTGTTGAAACACCATCGACAGCTGTGAGCGCATGCGTTGCAACTGCCTGGGCTCGGCAGCCTTGAGCCCGCCCAGGGGAGTGGCCACCAGCTTCAGTGCTTCGCCATTGAGCCGGATAGTGCCCGCATTGGGTTGCTCCAGCAGATTGATGCAACGCAGGAAGGTACTTTTGCCCGAGCCGCTGGAGCCGATCAGGCTGATCACGTCACCGGCCTGTGCCTGCAGGGAGACGCCCTTGAGCACCTGGTGCGCGCCGTAGCTTTTGTGCAGGTCCTGAACTTCAAGTTTGTACATGTTGTGAACTCTCTGGAATCAGTCGCTGAGCAAGCGACCCTGGCGAATGGGGGTAGCACCTGCCACTTTGGCCAACCACAATCCCGGCTGGGCGAAGCGCAGCCGTTCGCGGGCATAGAGAATGCCGTCGATGCTGGCGCGGACCAGGCTGTGGCGGTCGGTCAAGGGATCGATGACTTCGAACAGCGGGTCGCCGACCTTGACCTGTGCACCCAGCGGTTGCAGGAAACTCACCACGCCGGGATGGGGCGCGCAGGCATACTGCGCGCCGGAAAAAGGCAGTGCCTGGCAATGGCTCGGCGGCGTCGCCGGCCAGTCGCCGCTGATCAGGCCCTGCTCGGCCAGATAGCCAAGAATGGCTTCGGCGCTGTCGAGGCATTGCTCGCGTCCGGTGTCTGCCATGCCGCGCAATTCGATGGTGGTGGCGGCGCACGCCAGGGGAATATTGGCCTCGGGAAAGTGCTCTGCCAGGCGCAGCCAGACAATCGCGCAGGCTTCGTCGAAGGCGCTGCCGCCCGCATCCTCGGCCAGCAGGGTGACCCCGGCGCCGAGGCGCGCGGCCAGTGAGTGCAGGCGCGGCCAGTGTTGCGGCATGGCGTACAGCAACATGATCGATTCGAAATCGCAGTGCAGGTCCAGCACCAGGTCGGCGTCATGCGCGTGCTGCAGCAGCAGGCGGCGCAGGCCGTCGAGTTCCGAGGCGGGGGCCGGCATGGCCGCGAGGGTCTCGGCCATGGCGCGGCGAATCAGCGTGACGTTGGCCTCGGCGTCAGAGCCCAATTGCCCTTGCAGCTCTGCTGCAACCGGCTCGAACAGTTCCGGGAAGTCGCGATTGAAGTTCTTGCCGCTGGAGAACTCGAAGCGTCCCTGGTGGGTGGCCTGGAACATCTGGGCGATACCGATCGGGTTGGCCAGGGGCACCAGTTCGATCACCCCCGTCAGCCGGCCCTGTGTCTCCAGCTCCAGGAGACGGCGCTTGAGCTCGACGGCGACGCGCATCCCCGGCAACTCGTCGGCATGCAAGGACGCCTGGATATAGGCCTTGCGTGTTCCACTGCCAAAGCGAAACAGCGTCAGTGTGCGTACGGTGCCCGACGCACTCCATGGCAACGGGTATTGAATGTGCTCCATAGCAGCTCCTTAGTGCTTGCGTGGTGCCAGATACGCCAGCCAATGGCGCTCGGCCAGCTTGAACAGACGCACCAGAATGAAGGTCAGAACCAGGTAGAAGAGAGCGGCAGTGATAAACGCCTCGAAGGGCAGGTAGAACCGCGAGCTGACGGTGCGCGCGGCCCCGGTGATATCCACCAGGGTGACGATGGAAGCCAGGCTGGTGGTTTGCAGCATCATCAGCACTTCGTTGCTGTACTGCGGCAAGGCTCGGCGCAAGGCCGACGGCAGCAAAATGCGCCGGTACAGGGTCAGGCGCGACATGCCCATGGCCCTGGCGGCTTCGATCTCGCCTGCGGGGGTGGTGCGCAAACTGCCGGCCAGCAGCTCGGCGCTGTAGGCACTGGTGTTGATCGCAAAGGCCAGGCAGGCGCAGAAGGTCGCGCTGGACAGATACGGCCAGAGCAGGCTCTGGCGCACCGCTTCGAACTGCGCCAGGCCGTAGTAGATCAGGAACAGTTGCACCAGCATCGGCGTGCCGCGAATCACATAGGTATAGAGCCACGCCGGTGCGTTGATCAGCGGCGAGCGCGACACCCGCATCAGCGCCAGGGGCACTGCCAGGGCCAGACCCAGGGCCAGGGAAATCAGCAGGACCTTGAGGGTCACCAGGGCGCCGTTGAGGTACAGCGGCAGGTTGTCCCAGATCAGGTGGTAGTCAAGCATCATGGGTGGCTCCCCTTACAGTTCGGCGGCTTTGAGGCCGACCGAGTAGTGTTTTTCCAGGCAGCGCAGCACCAGCAAGGACAGGCTGGTGAGCATCAGGTACAGCGCCGCCACCGCGAGAAAAAAGGTAAAGGGCTGGTGGGTGGCATCCGCTGCGTTCTTGGCCTTGAACATCATGTCTTGCAGGCCGATCACCGAGATCAGCGCGGTGGACTTGGTCAACACCAGCCAATTGTTGGTGAACCCGGGAATGGCGAACCGCACCATCTGCGGCACCATGATTCGCCAGAACACCTGGGCACCGCCCATGCCATAGGCCAGCCCGGCCTCGGCCTGGCCCTTGGGGATCGCCATGAAGGCGCCGCGAAAGGTTTCCGATAGGTAGGCACCAAAAATGAAGCCCATGGTGCAGACCCCGGCGATAAAGGGGTTGATGTCGATGTAGCGGGTGTAGCCGAGCGCCAGCGCCAGGCGGTTCACCAGGTCCTGGCCGCCATAGAAAATCAGCAGGATCAGCACCAGGTCTGGAATACCGCGAATCAGGGTGGTGTAGCTTTCCCCGAGCACTGCCAGCCATTTCAGCGGTGACAGGCGCAGGGCCGCGCCGATCAGGCCCAGGGCAATCGCCAGGGCCATGGACGTCAGCGCCAGGTTGATGGTCAGCCAGGCGCCATCGAGAATGCTCGAACCGTAGCCGTGGAGCATGATGAAATTCCTCAAGCTCGCGCCACAAGGCGCGCAAGACAAGCCGTAGACGACGCCAGCCAGCAGCGGCGCCGGGGCTCAGGGAAAGGCTTACTCGCCGTAGATATCGAACGCGAAGTACCGGGCCATCACCTGCTGGTACTTGCCGTTGGCGCGAATCGCGTCGATTGCCGCATTCAGGCGCGCCAGGTTGGCGCTGTCACCCTTGCGCACGGCGATCCCGGCGCCCCGACCAAAGTACTTCGGATCGTTGATATCAGGCCCTGTGAGGGCAAAGCCCTGGCCCGCCGCGGTCTTGATGAAGCTTTCATCGGTGTTGACGATATCGGCCAGGGTGGCGTCCAGGCGCCCCGAGGCGAGGTCGAGGAAGGCTTCGTTCTGTGAGGCGTAGCGCACCACGACGACGCCGGCGGGTTCCAGTTGCTCGGTGGCAAAACGATCATAGGTCGAGGCGCGTTGCACACCGACTTTCCTGCCCTTGAGGTCCTGCAGCGGGTCGTTGATCAGGCTGCCGGCCTTCATCGCGAACTTGCCAGGCGTGTGGTAGTACTTTTTGCTGAAGTCCACGGATTTCATCCGGTCTTCGGTGATAGACATCGACGACAGAACGGCGTCGATCTTGCGCACCTTGAGCGATGGAATCATGCCGTCGAACTCTTGAATGACCCATTGGCACTTGACCTTCATTTCTTCGCACAGGGCGTTGCCGATGTCGTAGTCGAAGCCGCTGACATTGCCCTCGGGTGTCTTGAAGGAGAAGGGCGGGTAGGCGGCCTCGATACCGATGCGCAGGCTGTCTTCGTCGGCATGAGCCAGGAAGCTGGACGCACATAGCAGCAGGGCACCTAGAAGTTCTGTCTTGTTCATATTGTTGACTCCTGGGAAGGCATTGGGGGGGAGCGGGTACCCGCCATCCGGGGTGGCGCGCTGGATCTGTCCTGTGATCAGTGCAGCCATAAATGACACAATAAAAATCAATTTGCAAAGATATTGAAAAAAATCATATCAGAGCATGGCATGAGAAAGTGCTTTGCCTGCGCAGGCGTTTGGGGTTGCTGTAGAGTCGTTCCCGGCTGTATTGGCAGCGTCGTCGGCGGGCGTGCGGCCTGCTGCGGGCTGTCGGGGCAACAGCGACTATCGGCCAGGCCCTGGGCTTGGCCAAAATTAAAGAACCACCTACGGGCGCAGGCATTCAACCTTTGAAAAAGCTGAAGACATTCACCGTGCATGGCACCGCAGTTGGCAGTGACCAGCGCATTCAACTGGACGAAATTTCGATTCTCGCCGAGCCGGACACACTCAGGGCACTGGGTGAGTTCCTGATCAACGCTTCATGTGAAATGGCCGCGAGCGGCCTGGAACATGTGCACCTGCAAGACGCGATCGAGCACTTCTCGCACCAAGAGCATGTGGATGTGATTGCCCTCAACCGGGCTGTGATCAAGCCTGCCTGAGGCAGCGCCGTGCCCGGCCCGGCTACATGTTGCGAATCCTCTCGTCGACCCTGAGCTCGAACTCGAAGCCAATGCCCACGTCATTCAGGGTTTCGGTCACGCGGGCCATGAAGTACTCGGCCTGCGCGGGCAATTCATACAAGCCAATGACCCGGATGATCGGGTACTTGCCATAGGCGCCGGGGATCTCGGTGTAGATCTCGCCACTTTCGATGAAGGCGATGTAGCTGTTGATTTTCTCTTGCAGCACGAGCAAGTGCTCGCCTTGTTCCGCCTTGTCGCCCCATTCGAGGTGGTCGGTCATCACCAGTAGCAGGTCGTTGGGAGCCTCCTTGGAGATCCCCCAGAAATCGATGACTTTGGGATTGGTGACGGACATGGCTGATCCTTCAGGCGGCGGGGGCGGGGATTGTATTACGTGCCCCGGGGTTAGTGGCGGTGCTGTAGCAAGTGTCCGTTCTGAGACGTTCGTAAGCCTTCGCCCTTCATTGCAGAAAGAAATGCTCCTTGATCGAATCCAGCAGCAGTGACTTGACGATCTGCAACGCGTTGTCGTGTTTGCTGCCCACGCGCATGCCGATCTCAAGTTCGTAGGAAGGCATGGGCACGGGGCAGGGGAAGGTTTGCAGCGAACTGATCCGTTCCATTGCGCGTGCGGCATGGGTGGGCACGGTGGTGATCAGTTTGGAGCCCACCAGCAGAAAGGGAACGGCGGCGAAGTGCGAGGTCGAGGCCTTGATCGTGCGGGTCAGGCCGACGTTGTTCAGGCCTTCATCGACAATGCCGACATAACCTGCGGACGACACCAGCAGGTGCGGACGCTGAGCGTAATCCTCCGCGGTCACCGGGACGGTGTTGTGGGCATCGGCGATGCCCAGGTAGTTGCCGCGGCCCAGCCTGATGCGGGTGATCAAGTGCGAGGACAAGCCTCCGGCGGAGATGGCGAGATCGATCTTGTGGCCCATCAGCATGTCTTGTACGACGCCGCTGTGGGTTTGCCGGAAGAGGATGCGCAGCCCGGGCAGGCGCTCTTCCACCACCGAGAGAATCTTCTGCCCCAGGGCGATTTCACTGTCATCGGAGAGCCCGATGGTGAGGGTGCGGCCCTGCACTTGCTGGCCGTCGGAGGCCATGGCCAGGGCCAGCCTGCAGCGGTTGATGGCTTCTTCGACCAGGGGGTACAACTCGTTTGCGCGCATGGTCGGGCGTAGGCCGCGCCCTGTGCGCTCAAACAACGGGTCGCTATAGATCTCTCGCAAACGTGCAAGGGAAGCGCTGACCGCCGGCTGGGTGACGCCCAGCCGGATAGCCGCGCGGCTGGCACCGCCTTCTTCGACCAGGGCGGCAAAAACCCGGAGCAGGTTCAGGTCGGTGTTTTCGATATCAATGGGTTTCATATCAGATAGCTTGAATAGAGCATTGATCTATATTGTACCAGCCATAAAATGACCCGCCAAAACAATCAACGGCTTGAATTACAGAGCCGGTGTTGATGTTTCCAATACTGGGGTAGTGCCCGTTAGTTCGGTTTTTTTATAGGCGGGCATAAGCCTTGGCTGTTGGGTAAGAGGTTTTAACCAGAGGTTGAAGTATGGCGCGCCACTGTAAGTATCTTGCGGCCATGGTGCTCTTTGCCTGGGCCTTTGCGGCTTCTGCTTGCCTGTTTGAAACCGCCATCGGCTCACCTTTGGGAGAAGAGGTTGTGGGTAGATTGCAGCAGGCCCTGGCGGCGCGAAATTATTATCAGGGAACAATAGATGGCGTGGTGGGGGAGAAAACCGAAGAAGCCATCTTTCTGTTCCAGATGGACTGTGAACTTCCGTTAACCGGCAGTATCAACTCGCAGATCCTGCAAAGGCTGGATATAAGGCCGCCCTTGTGGTTATCGGAATAAGTGTGTGGCTTGAAGGTCCGGTACAGGGAAACGTAATTGTTTCGCTATCAAAGGTCAGTGGCTGGAAAGTGGTTTTATTCTTATGGCTTTAACCCATAGCCCAGCGTCTGGTTATCCGTGGCGATTCAGGCTGGCTGTTGTTCTGGTGGGGGTGATGGCCGCAATTGTGTGCGGCCGGATCATTCAACTGCAGATCGCCGACAAGGCGTTTCTGATCAAGCAGGGCGATGCCCGAAGCCTGCGCTCTGTGGCTATCCCGGCCTACCGAGGCTTGATCACCGATCGCCATGGGCAGCCTCTATCCGTCAGCACGCCGGTGACCACGGTCTGGCTCAACCCCCGGGAGCTGATGGGCGAGCAGGGCCACTGGGCTGCGCTGGCCCAGGCGCTTGACGTGCCACAGAGCCGGTTGAGCTCGATCATCCTGCGCAACCGGCAGAAAGAGTTTGCCTACCTGCATCGGCGCGTTGCTCCCCAGGTGGCGGAACAGATGATGCAGGCGGTGCAGGCACTCAAGGTCACGGGGGTTCATACGCTGCAAGAGTCCCGCAGGTTTTATCCGGCGGGCGCCTCCATCGCGCACGTCATCGGCTTTACCGATATCGACAACCGCGGTAGCGAAGGGCTCGAACTGGCTTATGAGAGTGTGCTGCGCGGGCGCGATGGCAAGCAGTTGGTGCTCAAGGATCGCCGTGGCCACTTGATCGAGGACCTGGGGGTTTCGCGCCTGGCCAGGCCCGGGCAGGCACTCGCGCTGTCTGTGGATCTGCGCCTGCAATACGTGGCCGATCGAGAGCTGCGCGAGGGCATTGCCAGCAATGGTGCGGATGCCGGCAGCGTGGTGATCATGGATGTGCGCACCGGCGAGATCCTGGCCTTGGCCAATCAGCCCAGCTACAACCCGAACAATCGCTCTCGGGTGACGCCGTCGATGATGCGCAATCGCGCAGTGGTTGATGTATTCGAGCCGGCTTCAACCCTGAAGCCGTTCTCGGTGGCCGCCGCGCTGGAAAGCGGGCGCTGGAAGCCGGGGGACAGGGTGCACGTGGCAACCGGCACCTTGCAGATCGGCCGATACACCATTCGCGATGCTTCCAGGACCGCGGGCGAAACCCTGGACCTGACCGGCATCCTGGTGCGTTCGAGCAACGTTGCCATCAGCCAGGTGGCCTTCGATATCGGCGCACCGCGGATTCATGACCTGCTGCACCGGGTGGGGCTGGGCCAGGAGACGGGCGTAGGGTTCCCCGGTGAACAGACCGGGGTGCTGCCCCTGCGCCGGGAGTGGCGGCCCACCGAAACCGCGACGCTGGCTTACGGCTATGGGGTGTCCGTTACCGCGGTACAGCTGGCCAGGGCTTACGCCACCCTGGTCAACGGCGGTGTCCGGGTGCCCGCTTCACTGCTGCGGGTTTCTGCCGTGCCCAAGGGCGTCCAGGTGATGCCGGCCAGCGTGGCCAACACCGTGAAAGACATGCTGGTGCAGGTGGTTGAAGGCCCCAGGGGCATCTATCGGGCCAAGGTGCCTGGCTATCAGGTGGGCGGAAAAAGCGGCACCGCGAAAAAAACCAGCCAGGGTGCCAAGGGCTATCTGGCCAGCTCCTATCGCGCCATGTTTGCCGGCTTCGCCCCGGCGGCAAACCCCAGGTTCGTGATCGTGGTCGTGGTGGACAACCCCAGGCACCACGGTTTTTTTGGCGGGCTGGTATCCGCCCCGTTGTTCAGCAAGATCATGTCGCAGACTCTGCGCCTCAATAACGTGGCTCCCGATGATATTTGAAGCCTATGCAGCAAGAGTTGCCCATGCCGCAAATCAGTAACTTCAATCACCAGCAAACAGAAGATGCGATCGTCACCAAACGAATAATGGCAAGTGCCGTGCTGGTGGTTCTGCTGACCGCGGCGCTGGTGGTCAGGCTTTATTTTCTGCAAGTGACGCAACATGAGTACCAGGTTGCCGTTGCGGAAAAGAACCGCGTGCACATCAGGCTCATCCCGCCAGAACGGGGGCTTATCTATGACCGCAATAAGGTGGTTCTGGCCGATAACGTAGCCAGTTTCAACTTGACCCTGACCCGTGAACGCGCCGGGGATGTCGGTGTCGTCCTTGGCCATCTGGCGCGGATTCTGCAATTGCCCGAAGCCGAACGCAGCCGGGTCGAGAAGGAACTGCGCCGCGCAAGAAGAGCTTTCGAGCCCGTGACGCTGATGCTGGACCTGACGGAAAAACAGATGGCGCAGGTAGCGGTCAATCAGTTCCTGTTGCCCGGTGTCGAGGTCCAGGCGCAGTTTCTCAGGCAGTACCCCCATGGCGAGCATTTTGCCCACTCGGTGGGGTATGTCGGGCGGATCAACGAGCAGGAGTACAAGCGCCTCGATCCGGCCCGATACCTGCGCAGCCAGTTGATCGGCAAGACCGGGATCGAGCGTTTCTACGAAGACGCCCTGCATGGCCAGATGGGGTTTGAAGAAGTGGAGACCAATGCCCAGGGCCGGGTGATGCGGGTGCTGCGCCGGCACAACCCGATTGCCGGGCAGGACATCGTCCTGACCCTCGACGCCGGGCTGCAGGGTGCCGCCGAGGAAGCGCTGGGGGACCGGCGGGGCGCGGTGGTGGCCCTGGACCCGGCCACGGGGCAGGTGCTGGCAATGGTCAGCCGGCCGAGCTTCGACCCCAACCCCTTCGTCAAGGGCATCTCTGCGCCAGGCTACGCCGCCTTGCGCGATTCCGATGACATGCCGCTGTTCAACCGGGTGTTGCGCGGGCTCTATCCCCCGGGCTCGACCATCAAGCCCATGGTGGTGGTGGCGGGCCTGGACAGCGGCGTGATCACCCCCACCAGCCAGGTGTTTGACCGGGGTTATTTCGAGCTGCCCAACTACAAGCACAAGTACCGCAACTGGAACCGGGGCGGCGAAGGCTGGGTGGACATGTACGACGCGATCATGCGCTCCAATGACACCTACTTCTATGACCTGGCCCACAGGCTGGGGGTCAGAAGGCTGCACAGCTACCTCAGCGAATTCGGTCTGGGGCAAAAGGTTTCGATCGACATGTTCGAAGAGGCAGCGGGATTGATGCCGTCCCCTGAATGGAAGCGCGCCACCCGCCGGCAACCCTGGTTCCCTGGGGAAACCCTGATTCTGGGCATCGGCCAGGGCTATATGCAGGTCACACCCCTGCAACTGGCCCAGGCCACCAGTCTGATCGCCAATCGGGGGATCTGGCACCGGCCGCACCTGGCGCTGGCGGTCGGCGGCCAGGCGCCGGTCGACCCCAGGCCCATGCCGAACATCGTGCTCAAGGATGCCCATTCCTGGGATCAGGTCATCCAGGGCATGCAGATGGTCATGCACAACCCCCGTGGCGTAGGCCGCGCAGCAGCCCGGGGCGCGCAGTACCGCATTGCCGGCAAGAGCGGCACGGCGCAGGTGGTGGCGATCAAGCAGGGCGAACGCTACAACCGCAACAAGACCCATGAGCGCCACCGGGACAACGCGCTCTTTGTCGGCTTCGCCCCGGCCGAACAGCCGGCCATCGTGGTGGCGGTGATGATCGAGAACGGCGAGGCCGGGGCCCGGGTGGCCGGCCCTGTGGTGAGGAAAGTCATGGACGCCTGGCTGCTCGATGCCAGTGGGCATCTGCAGCCGCAGTTCGCCGTACCGGTATCCAGCGACAAGCGCGCAAACACCCTGACGGTAAACGCCAGCTAGGCGCGCAGGAAATCAGCCAGGGCTCCAGGGCCCGCCAGGTTCACATTCAAAACGGTAAGCGAGGAAACAGCGGGTGCGAGTCATTGAATATCTGGGTTGGAGTGTGCTCGCGCTGGTCAGCGTGGTGCTGCTGGCCGCAAGTGGTACCTACCTGTATCTGCAACCCCGGCTTCCCGATGTCGCGGCCCTCAGGGACGTGCATCTGCAAGAGCCCCTGCAGGTCTTCACCCGGGATGGGAAACTCATCGCCGAGTTCGGTGAAGTGCGGCGCATACCCCTCGCCAGCGCGGACATACCCCCTGACTTTCGAGCGGCCTTCATGGCCGCCGAGGACGGCAACTTCTATCAGCACCCCGGGGTCGACCCGGCCGGGTTGCTGCGGGCGGCGTTCGAGTTGCTCAAGAGCGGCCACGTTCGCTCCGGCGGCAGCACCATCACCATGCAAGTGGCGAAGAACTTCTTCCTGAGCCGCGAGCAGACCTTTTCACGCAAGCTCAGCGAAATTCTCCTGGCCCTGCAGATCGAGCGCAGCCTGAGCAAGGAGGAAATCTTCAACCTGTATGTCAACAAGATCTACCTGGGCAAGCGCGCCTATGGCATCGCGGCAGCCGCCAGAATCTATTACGGCAAGCCGGTGGCGCAGCTGAGCCTGGCTCAGGTGGCGATGATTGCCGGGCTGCCCAAGGCGCCATCGCGCTACAACCCGATCAACAACCCCGCCAGGGCCAAGCAGCGCCGCGACTGGATTCTGGGGCGCATGCACGCGTTGGGCAGCATCGATACGGCCAGGTATCAAGCAGCCCTGGCGCAAGGGGTAGACGCCAGCTACCACGCTCCGGAACCCGAGATCGATGCTCCCTACATCGCAGAAATGGTCAGGGCGGAAATGTTCCGGCGTTTTGGCGATGAGGCCTACACCCTGGGCCTGCGGGTAGTGACCACGGTTCCCGGTTCATTGCAGGCGTCGGCCACTTCCGCGCTGCGCAAGGGCTTGAAGGTCTATGACAAGCGCCATGGTTACCGCGGCCCTGAGGGGCATTTCGCAGGCCGGGCCGGCAGCCAGTGGCCCGAGCGACTGAAGGCTTTTCCAGCGTATGGCGGCTTGCGGGCGGTGGCGGTGACCCAGGTTTTCGAGCAAAGCATCAGCGTGGTGGATGACCGCGGCCAGGAGCACTCCGTGCCCTGGAGCAGCATGAAATGGGCGCGCCCCTATCTGGGCCACAGCGCCTTGGGGCGCCAGCCGGTGCGCCCGGCCGAGGTGGTCAAGGTCGGGGATGTGATCCGTGTCGACCCCGAGCACGATCCGCTGCTGAGCTTCAGCCAGGTGCCCAGGGCCCAGGGCGCGCTGGTGTCGATCGCCCCGGAGGACGGGGCGATCCAGGCGCTGGTGGGCGGTTTTGATTTTCAACAAAGCAGCTTCAACCGTGTGCTGCAGGCCAGGCGCCAGCCGGGTTCGAGCTTCAAGCCCTTCATCTACTGCGCGGCGCTGGACAGCGGCTACACTCCGGCGACCCTGGTCAACGACGCCCCCATCGTCCTGGGGGGCGACTACTCCGGCCCGGTGTGGCGCCCGCAGAATGAGAACCGGACCTTCCTGGGGCCGATTCGCCTGCGCGAAGCCCTCAACCGCTCAAGGAACATGGTCTCCATACGCTTGCTGCAAGCCATGGGGGTGGACAAGACCATCGACTACATCGCCCGTTTCGGGTTCGACCCCCAGGACCTGCCTCACAACCTTTCCCTGGCCCTGGGCACCGCGTCGGTCACGCCCATGGAGGTGGTCGCGGGCTGGAGCGCCTTTGCCAACGGCGGCTACAAGATCAGCCCGTACTTCATAGAGCGCATTGAAGACCCCAAGGGCCAGATCGTGTTCCAGGCCAGCCCGCGTTCGGCCCCCACTGCACAGCGGCCAGCCCCCGAGGCGGTGGCCGAGCAGATAGTCGACAGCCGCACCACCTACCTGCTCACCAGCCTGCTGCAGGACGTGGTCAAGCGCGGCACTGGCCGCGCCGCAGCCGCCATGCAGCGCCCGGACATCGCGGGCAAGACCGGCACCACCAACGAGGCCAAGGACTCCTGGTTCACCGGTTACAACGGCCACTACGTCACCAGCGTCTGGGCCGGTTTCGACCAGCCGCAGAGCCTGGGGCGGCGCGAATGGGGCGTGACCATCGCGCTGCCGATCTGGATGGACTTCATGACGGCGGCGCTCGAGGGAACGGAGCCTTACTCCCAGCCGGAGCCGGATGGCATCGTGACCCGCCGGATCAACCTGGAAGATGGCAGCGCCGCCAGCGCGCAGGCGCCGGGCACGGCGATGGAGGTGTTCAGGAGTGACAATGTGCCGCCGGTGGGCGCGGGAGAGGGGGCAACTGTCGACGGCGCTGCGGACATGCAGCGCACGATGCAGGAACTGTTCTAGTGGCCGGGCCGGGCCCTGATGGCGAGAACCGCCCCGGCGATTTTCCAACAACCGTTGCGTAATGGATAGTTGGCCATAGGATGTGCGCGTTGCCGATGATGATCGGGCCCCATCGTCGTGATCCTTTACTCAGTTTCAAGGTTGCTGCATGAATCCGGATGACTTCAAGAAATTCAATATCGGCTCAATTGTTCGGGCCACTCAAAGCTCTGCTGCGCTCAAACACCAGCTCGGCTTCCTGATCAAGGTTCTGCAAGAACTGGAGATCCAGTTCTCTGACTGCGAGCAGGATCCTCTGCGCCTGGCGAAAGCCTATGTTGCCGGAGAAATTCCTGCTGAACGCTGCAAGGCGCAGGCTGCACTCTGGTGGGCAAAAATCGATGAGCAAGGGGCAATACGAGGGTTCAAGGATCGGGAGGTATTGAAGGCACGACTGGCCATTTGTCTGCTGTCGAATGATGAGGACGATATTTCCGTGTTGGGAGATAACCTCTCGTGGTTTCTTGAGGTGTTGGGTTTCTTGAATGTGGAACCGATGAAGCCAATTGAAATGATGAGAGAGTATTTCGAGTTCCAATAGAAGTTCATTCGCGCCCGGCTCGCTCTCGGTGCCCTGGCCGGCAGCCTGACGACAGCCAAGACCCCATGCGTTTTGCTGGCTCCCTCCGTCACGCTGGCGGGGTGCTCGACGCGTTTTCCATGAGCAGCATGTGGATTTCATTGCGCTTGATCGGGCGCTGATCCTGCCTGCACAAGGTGTCCCTGCGCGCGGCTCAATCGGCGAGCGCGCAGGGGGCGAGCTACAGGCTGGGAGCCTCTTGGTTCACTTTCAGCTCGAAATCGAAGCCGATGCTCCGCTCATGGAGGATCTCGGTAATGCGTTTGAAAAACCAATCGACTTGCTCGGGCAGTTCGTGCAAACCCAGTACCCGGATAATCAGGTGTTTGCCGCAGGCATCGGGAATTTCGCTGTAGATCTCGTCACTTTCGATGAAGGTGATGTAGGTGTTGATCTTCTCTTGCAGCAGGAGCAGGTGTTCGCTGTGTGCCGCTTCGTCACCCCATTCGAGGGGGTCGACCATGATCAACAGCAGGCTGTCGGGCGCGGATTTGGGGATGGCCCAGATATCGATGACTTTTGGATTGGTGATGGACATTGCTGATCCTTCAGAACGTGGGGGCGGCGGCATTATAGGCCGTAGCGATGGGTTTCTTCAGTGGGCAATCGGTGGTCGCGGTTCCGGCCCGTGGGCGAGGCCAGGATGGGCTGCCGGGGCTTGCCCCGTTCAGGCGCAACCTGATCGAGCGGCGGCGTGCTCTTTTCAACAGCGGTCTGATCGACGGTAGTGACAAAACGCCACCATCTGCTATGGCTTGTTAGGCCCCCCTGGATAGATGCCGAGCTCCAGGTGCCATTGCCCAGAAAAATCGAGACGGCGCGGGCCGCGTTATTCGACTTAACTGATGCTCACCCGCCAAGGGGGACATGGGCGCAGGAGGACCGAGTGGGGCCTGCGTCCCGACAAGCCTGGATTGACCCGAGTGAGTATCGACGTTGCCGTGCAGGGTGGGCCGCTAACCCAGTCGTCGGCTTGTTTGCAGCTCTCTGACACTCAGTCGATAGCGTGGAATGACAGCAGGGAAGTACCGACCATTCTATTAGAGAGATAAAAAATGAACGTCAGGACAATGAATCTTGCTCCAAGGTCTGCCGCCTTTTTCTCGCTCATTGTCCTGGTGGTGTTCGCCCTGGGCATTGTCGCCGTGCTGCAAATGGGCAAGCTGCGAGATGCGGAGCAGGATGTCGAGACCAACTGGATGACCAGCATCCGCGAGATCGGCAAGATGAAGACCAGCGTCTTGCGCCTGCGTCTGGAAAGCATCCGCATCACCGTGACCACCGACGAACAGCAGCGCCAGACCCGCATCGCCTCGTTGAGCGGTTATCGATCCAACCTGCAGAACACCATCAACCAGTACGAACCCCTGATCACCGGGCCGGCGGAGCGTGAGCTGTACCAGGCTGTAGCGACCGATGTGCAGGCCTACTTCAAGCTGGTGGACGAGCTGGAGCCGCTGTTGCGCAGTGGCGACAACGCCGCGGCCATCACCCTGATCAACACCCGCATCAGCCCCATGACCAACGCCATGCAGGAGAAGATGGACAAACTCTCGGACTTCAACGACGAGGGCGCCAGGCAGGCGGGGATCACTGCCGCGTCGGTTTACAGCAGTGGCCTGACGCTGGTGCTGGTGTTGATGGGGGTGACGGTGGTGCTCACCGTGGTGTTGGCGGCGGTGCTGACCCGCAGCATCACCGCGCCCATCAGCGACGCCCTGGCCGTGGCCGAACGTATTGCCGGCAGCGACCTGTCCCGGGAGATCGGCGTCAGTGGCCGCGATGAAGCCGGCCGCCTGCTGGCCGCCCTGGCGCAGATGCAGACCAACCTGCGGGAAACCATCGCCCACATCGCCGATTCCTCCACCCAACTGGCCTCGGCCTCGGAAGAAATGACCGCAGTGACCGAAGACGCCAGCCGCGGGCTGGTGCGCCAGAACGACGAAGTCAGCCAGGCGGCCACCGCCGTGACCGAAATGAGCGCCGCGGTGGACGAGGTGGCCCGCAACGCCGAAGCCGCCGCCCAGTCGTCCCGCGAGTCCATGGAATTCACCCGCTCCGGCATCGAGAACGTGGCCCAGACCCTCAAGGCCATCGAAGGCCTGGCCGGCAACGTGGCCAGCACTGGCGAGCAGGTCAAGGCGCTGTCCAGCCGCGCCCAGGACATCAGCAAAGTGGTGGAAGTGATTCGCGCCATTGCCGAACAGACCAACCTGCTGGCCCTCAACGCTGCCATCGAAGCCGCCCGCGCCGGCGAGCAGGGCCGAGGCTTTGCGGTGGTGGCCGATGAAGTGCGGGCCCTGGCCCACCGCACCCAGCAGTCGACCCAGGAAATCGAACAGATGATCAGCGCGATCCAGGCCGACTCGACTCACGCGGTGAGCGCCATGAACGTCAGCGCCGAGATGGCCAGCAGCTCGATCTCCGTGGCGCAGAACGCCGACCTGTCCCTCAAGCAGATCGCCCAGGCGATTACCCAGATCAACGAACGCAACCTGCTGATTGCCACCGCCTCGGAAGAACAGGCCCAGGTGGCGCGCGAGGCGGACCAGAACCTGACCAGCATTCGCGAGCTGTCGATCCAGAGCTCGGCGGGGGCCAGCCAGACGGCCAGCGCCTGCGGGGAGATGGCCAATCTGGCGATCGAATTGAACCGGCTGGTGGCACGGTTCAAGGTTTGAGCGCGGTTTTTTGCCCTACGGTGGTCTGGTTCCTCCGTAGGAGCTGGCTTGCCAGCGAAGGCGCCCGTCCAGGCGCTGCATGGCTTACGGACCTTTTCGCCGGCAAGCCGGCTCCTACAGAAATGCGTGCTGGTTGGGCCACCGTAGGAGCTGGCTTGCCAGCGAAGGCTCCCGTCCAGGCAACGCATGGCCTACCGGCCCTGAGGCATGGCCCTCTGCAACCGACCGCTAAGCCGCAAACCATCGCGTACGTTCAACCCCATCAAGGTGAGGTTGATGGCCCCAGCGATCAGTTCGATGATCTGCACCAAGTAAAACCCCGTGTCGAAGCTGCCTGCCGATGCCCATTGGTTGAGCACAATTGCGCAGGGCACGAGCAGCAACAGGCCGTTGGCGGCAATCAAGGGCATGCGCTTTTTCTTCGAGGCGATCAGGCGTCCCTGCCGTGCCCGGCTCAGCCCCATGCCGCTGGCTCCCGCCAGGGCCATCGCCGGGATCAGCACCCAGAGCCCGGGGCTGACGATCAGGTGCTTGAGCTGGGCGATGGAATGCCGGCTTCCCATGCTTTCCACCAGCAGGGTCGAGACAAAGAACGTGGCGATGCACAGCAGGGCCAGCAGGCTGGCGCTCAGGTGAAGTCGTTTGAGCATGGGGCGCTTCCCGTCAGTCGATTGGGCTATGTTCACACCGTGCAGATATTCGGCACGGCGACCTTGGTGAACAGATGGGGCATGGCCAGGGCACTGGAGGGGTAGCGGCCCAGGGCGTTGGCGAAATCCGGGTGGCTGAAGGCTTCGCGAAAGCGCTCCACCGACTCCCATACCGCGTAGTTCAAGAACATGCTGCTGCCACCTATGGCCTGATGGAGCTGGGTGGAAATGTACCCGGCACGCAGCTTCATCCAGTTGGCATCCAGCTCCCAGGCACGCAGCAGGTCGGGGATATCGTCCTGGTCGACGGTGAACAGGTTCACCAGCACCACCGGCGATTCGCTGCACTGGAGTTGCTGGTGAATGGGAACCACGGGATCGAGCGGGCGGATGGACAACATGACGGCCTCCAGAATGTAAACATGATGACAAAGTGGTGCGATGGGCAAAAACTAGCTCGATTGACATCATCATGTCAATGTGGAAAAGTTCGCGGCATGAAAAAACCAAACCACACCCCCTCTGGACGCGCCATGACCGATCTGGTCCTCGAACTCTTTCGAGCCAGTGCGCGCATGCTCACCGCAGGCGACCGCCTGGTGGCCGAGATCGGCCTGACCAGCGCCCGCTGGCAACTGCTTGGCACGATCGTGGCTGCCGAGCGGGCGCAGCCGGTGTCATGGATTGCCCGCGACATGGGCGCCAATCGGCAGAACGTTCAACGCATCGTCAATGACCTGGTGAAGGATGGCCTGCTGGAGTTCCAGCCCAACCCGCACCACCGCCGGGCGCAGCTGGTGCTGCTGACGGCGGCGGGAAAGGCCGCATTCGATCAGGCATTGAAGCTGCAAGCGCCCTGGATCAACGAGCTGGCGCAAGGGCTGGAGGTTGAGGAGATCCAGACCACCCAGCGTGTTCTGAACCAGCTGCGCAGCAGGCTTGAACAGGATCAGGATCAGGCGGACTGAAGGCTCGGCAGCGGTTGCCAGCAGCCGGCGCTGATAATGCATTGAAGCTGTTGTGCAGCGTTCGCCAGCGACACGGGCCTCGACCGGCAGGCAGCAAATCGCTGCAAGGTGGCGATGATTGCAGGGCTGCACCAGCTGCGGGGAGGGAACAGCTACCCGTAGTGGTTAACGGGAACTGGGAGGTCACAGGATATTGTGCGCCGGGTGCTGGTGAAGCCTCCGGCGCAAGGGTGTCTTGCAGGTGTTATTTGTACGAGTACTTCAAGTAAATATCGGTGTCCTGGCTGCCCCTGGCTTTGCCATTGAGGACGTATTTGGCCATGGAGCCGATGTCGTCAAGCTCGAAGCCGTGAAGGGTCCTGCCCAGCAAAAAGGATACGGTGTAGTCCTCCCAGCCTGCTCCAAGCCGGCTGGCGGTCTCGGCAGACTCGTGGATAAAGGCCCAGGTTTCCTGTTCTGTCAGATACCCCGCCCAGTAACACCATCTGGCCAACGACACCGCTCTCATGGTGTCCCAGGCAAAGGTGGATTGGGTATTTTCTACCGTCGCCAGTGAGATACCCAATTCTTTGGCGATGCTCTTCTGAACGGCTTTGACCTCGGGAAGCGGGGCCTCGATATGTTGATCGAGATCTTTGCTCCTGGAGAGGTTGGCCAGTTCGCTCAAGGTTTCCTTCGCGCTGTCGGAGTTGTCGATCTGCCATTCGCTCCTGAGTCCTGAGATGTATTTATCCAGGTTGTCTTCTGGAAGGATGGTCAGGATCTTTTCAAATCGATTGCTAAATAGAATTCCACCAAATGCCAATGCTCTTTTTTGCTTTTCGTCGAGTGGGGCATTGGAGTGCCGCGATTTGAAGTGTGTGAGCTGGCTGGATTTCTTGCGTTTCATGAACAGGTAAAGTACGGCCAGGTATGCACAGAAAATACCGGCAACCAAGATGACTATATTCATTGTTGTGGTTCTACAGGAATATTGCTGGTGACGTGAAGTGGCACGTACAGCGGGTATACGTGCCTATTGAATTACTTCTTGGTCGGCATATTGCTCATGGCCTGTTTCATCATCTCGGAAGCTTGCTTGCACGCCTGTTCTTGAGCCGTGCTCGGCATCGACATCATTTGTGTTTTTGCTGCTTCATATTGCGCCTTCATTGCTTCGCCTTGAGGGTTGGCTGCCACCAACTCATCAATTTGCTTGAAGTATTCGTTACAGGCGGGGCCGAGATCGGCGGCCATGGTCAGGCTCGACAGGCTGAGTGCAGTTACTGAGACGATTGAAACGAGAGTTTTTTTCATGGAGTACTCCTCGAAAATATAATTATTTAAGAGGGAATCCTGATGGTGAACGTCAGTATTAGATATAAGAAAAGTCTCAGTGCTTTGTAGTACTTTACGCAGGTTTGTTTTCAGCTAGTTGTTGAAGCGCTCATTGGCGGAGCGGGGATGGGAAGGAGCTGGCTTGCCAGCGAAGGCGTCGGGCCAGGCGCTGCATGGCTTACGGGCTCCTTCGCTGGCAAGCCGGCTCCTACCCGACGGCGTTCTGCGTTCGTGCTGTTGCGCTCTTGAATCTGTGCTTAGCGCCCGAGCTTTTCCAGCGCCGCATCCGCCAGAAAGGACGACCGGCTCTTGATGTTGTGCTCGCGGACAAAGCGGTCGATCTGCTGAATCACATAACCGGGCAAGGTCACGTTGACCTTCTCGGTCTTGCCCAGGTAAGGCGTGATGTCGATCTCCAGCATGCCTCAGCCCATCCTCGCGAAATCGGGGGTAGCGCGGTGCGAAGGCTATGAATAGGCCAGCGGTTCCGCTCAGATTGAACGCTGGTTGACCCGGGCCATCAATTGCTCGGCGCTTTCCTTGCGCTCGGAATAACGGTCCACCAGAAACGCCTGCCGGTCGCGCAGCAGCACGGTGAACTTCACCAGCTCTTCCATCACATCCACCACCCGGTCGTAGAACGGCGAAGGCTTCATCCGCCCGGCGTCGTCGAACTCCATGTAGGCCTTGGGCACCGAGGATTGGTTGGGGATGGTGAACATGCGCATCCAGCGCCCGAGCACGCGCAACTGATTGACCACGTTGAACGACTGGGAGCCGCCGCAGACCTGCATCACTGCCAGGGTTTTGCCCTGGGTCGGACGCACCGCGCCGAGCTCCAGCGGAACCCAGTCGATCTGCGCCTTGAACACCGCCGACATCGCCCCGTGGCGTTCTGGCGAACACCAGACCTGGCCTTCTGACCACAGCACCAGTTCGCGCAGTTCCTGGACCTTGGGATGGTCCACCGGGGCATCGTCGGGCAAGGGCAAGCCGGATGGGTTGAAGATCCGCGTCTGGGCACCGAAATGCTCCAGCAGGCGCGCGGCTTCTTCGACCAGCAGCCGGCTGAAGGAGCGCTCGCGGGTGGAACCGTAGAGCAACAGGATGCGCGGCTTGTGCTCGTCTGGCGTCGAAGTGGGTGCGCCATCGAACAGGCGCAAATCCAGGTTGGGCAGGTGCTCGGACATGGGTCCTCCTTAAAGCGTGCCGATGCGATCGAGCTCGGTCTTGAGCTGATCGCGGCTGAGGTGGTTGAAGGGCAGTGCGAAGAAGGCTGCGCAGCGCTGTTCGATCTGCGCCAGGGTGGCGCGGAACGCGGCGTCGATCGCTGCCTCTTCACCGCGCACATCGGACGGGTCCGCCAGCCCCCAATGGGCCTTGAGCGCCGGGCCGAAATACACGGGGCAGCTTTCACCGGCCGCCTTGTCGCAGACGGTGATCACAATATCCGGCGGGTTGTCGGCGAAGGCGTCATTGCCCTTGCTGTACAGGCCGTCGGTGGCGATGCCGGCCTGCTGCAAGGTCGACAGGCTACGTGGCAGCACCTGGCCCTTGGGGAAGCTGCCGGCGCTGACCGCCGCAAACCCCTCGGGCGCCAGATGGTTGAACAGGGCTTCGGAAAGAATGCTGCGGCAACTGTTGGCCGTGCACATGAACAGGACTCGCATGGGGGGGGCTCCTGCCGCTTTGGGCGGCTGTCAGAGGCTCAGGCGCAGGGCCAGGGCCGAAAGGGTGACCAGCAGAACCGGGAGGGTCAGCAGCACGCCGACCTTGAAGTAATACCCCCAGGTGATGCGCAGGCCCTTGCGCTCCAGCACGTGCAGCCAGAGCAACGTGGCGAGGCTGCCGATGGGGGTGATTTTCGGGCCCAGGTCGCAGCCGATGACGTTGGCGTAGATCATCGCCTCGCGCACCAGCCCCTGTGCCTCGCTGGCCTGTATCGACAGCGCGCCGATCAGCACGCTGGGCATGTTGTTCATCACCGAGGACAGCAGCGCCGACAACAGGCCCGTGCCCAGGGTGGCGCTCCACAGCCCCTGTTCGGCCAGGCGGTTCAGCACCTGGGCCAGCAGGTCCGTCAAGCCGGCATTCTTCAGGCCGTACACCACCAGGTACATGCCCAGCGAGAACACCACGATCTGCCACGGCGCCTCGCGCAGCACCCGGCGCGTGGAGATCCGGTGGCCCTTGGCGGCGACGGTAAACAACAGCGCGGCACAGGCCGCCGCCACGGCGCTGATGGGAATACCCAGGGGCTCCAGGGCGAACAGCCCGACCAGCAGCATCAGCAGGGTCCAGCCCCCGACCCTGAAGGTGGCCCGGTCACGGATCGCCGTGCAAGGTTGCGGCAGCGCATCCAGGGCGTAGCGGTGCGGCAGGTCCTTGCGGAAATAGAGGAACAGCACCAGCAAGGTCATGGCGACACTGGCCAGGCTCACCGGCAGCATCACCGCCGCGTACTCGGCGAACCCCAGTCGGAAGTAGTCGGCGGACACGATATTCACCAGGTTGGACACCACCAGCGGCAGGCTCGCGGTGTCGGCAATGAAGCCCGCGGCCATGACGAAGGCCAGGGTCGCCCCGGGGCTGAAACGCAGCGCCAGCAGCATCGACATGACGATGGGCGTGAGGATCAGCGCTGCGCCGTCATTGGCAAACAGCGCCGACACCGCCGCCCCCAGCAGCACGCAGAAGGCGAACAGCCGATGGCCGCTGCCCCTGGCCCAGCGCGCCACATGCAGGGCGGCCCATTCGAAGAACCCGGCCTCGTCCAGAAGCAGACTGATGATGATCACCGCGATGAAAGTCGCGGTGGCGTTCCAGACAATGGCCCACACCGTGGGAATGTCCTGCAGCGATACCGCGCCCACCGCCAGCGCGATGATTGCGCCGAGCGTGGCGCTCCAACCGACGCCGAGGCCCTTGGGCTGCCAGATGACGAGAATCAGGGTGAAGAGAAAAACAGCCACAGCGACAAACATGCAGGTTCACTCGATAGGGGTCAGCAGCAAGCGGCTTCGCGAACGGGGCGGCCATCCATGTTCTGCAGGCGCGCGGCGTTGTCCTTGAGCCAAGCGGCGTTGGCCTTGGCCGTCACATGCAGAATCTCCCGGACCCAACCCGGCAACTCGGGGTTGAGGCGGTAATACACCCATTGGCCCTGGCGGCGATCGAGCAGCAAGCCACTGCTGCGCAGTTGCGCCAGGTGGCGGCTGATTTTTGGCTGGCTGTCGTCGAGTGCACACATCAGCTCGCAGACACACAGCTCCCCCTGATCGGCGATCAGCAGGGTGGCGCGCACACGGGTTTCGTCGGCCAGGCTTTTGAAGACTTCGGGAGGCGTGATCATGCTCGCTCCTTATATATGGAAAATCGAATATACGAATATCCATATGTATTGGGCAAGCCAAAATTTTTCGAGACGTAGGCTTATTGCGGGGAGCGGCCAGAGGAGCGTGGCTTTTCATGGACGTTGCACGGCCGCCCATTGCACTATTGCGCCGGCCTTTCAGCCACCCATCACCCTCCCGTCGAAGACAGAACCCTCGACGACCCCTTGCCAAGGAAGTCATCAGACCCATGACCGTCAGCGAACTGCTTGCCGCCATTCGTAAACCCTATGTCGAAACCCTGGCGCGTATCGCCGCAGAAGGGGCCGCGCATGTCGAGCCCGCTTACCGCAACAGCGATGGTTCGCTGGCGGTTGAAGGGGCCATGGGCACGCCTTGCCGGGTGGATGTGATTGCGGCCGAGGGCGCTTCGGCCGGCGAGCCGGTGCAGGTCGATTCCGAAACCGAGCTGGGCTTTGAGCCTGTGCGCTTTGCGATCGAGCAGATGGCGGTGGTGATCTCGCCCTTTGGCTGGGACTGGTTGCCCCTGGAGGTGCGGGGCTTGAGCCTGGAACAGGCCTCTGAGGTTATTCGGGCGTGGTTCTTTGAGTGGTTCGATGGCGAAGACGAGAATTCGCCAACCGAAGAAGGGCTGCAAGGGGTGCTGCACTTTGTGTCGGACCCGGAGGCCACGGAGGAGGGGTACAGGGTCAAGATTGACCTCGGCTCGGCGCCCGAAGAAGCGCTGGAAGCGCTGCTGTTTGCATTGGCCGATGCCGGCGCCAGCGGAGCTTTTCTCGCGTAGAGCAGGGGGAGGCAAAACGGCGACCCCGAACCGACCTGATATCGCTTCCCCTGTAGGAGCTGGCTTGCCAGCGAAGCTCGCCAACGAAGACGCGGAGCCACTTTCTTACCGCGTGCACCTGGGGGCGGGTGGCGGCCAACCCGGCATCCTGCCGGGTTGGCTACGGCTCAATGCCTGCCTTCGACCCTCCTGTCCGTAGGGGCAGGAAGATCAACAGCCAACACCGCCAACGATAGCCTCGCTCTCAGAGCTTCATGCCCACCGCCAGCCGGTTGAAGGCATTCATCAAGGACACGGCCAAGGTCAGGTCGGAAATTTCAACGTCGCTAAAGTGCGCTTTCAGCGGTTCGTAGAGCTCGTCCGGCGCGCCCTTGTCGTGGACGTAGGTGAGGGTTTCGGTCCAGGCCAGCGCGGCGCGCTCGCGTTCGCTGAACAGTTCGCTGACGCGCCAGCCGGCCAGGCAATCCAGCTTGTCTTGCGCCACCCCACACTCGCGCAGGGTCTGTGAGTGCTTGCCCAGGCAGAACGAGCAGCCGTTGATCTGCGACACGCGCAAAAACACCAGTTCCACCAGGGGCAAGCCCAGGGGGCTGGCGACCAGGGCGGTGTTGGTGGCGAGCAGGCCTTGATAGGCGGCTGGCGACAGGGTGGCAAAGGGCAGTCTGAGTTGGCTCATGGTGAAACTCCGATAGGGAAAAAAGTGATCAGGCACAAACGAGAGGGTTGAACAGGGGCTGCAAGGACAGTGCGCTGCGGGCCTCGTCGAGGGTTGCACGCACGGCCTCGTCACCGAACACCAACCCTTGCAGATAAGTGAACTGCAGGTCGAACAGGCCGAGGGTGTTCAGCACCTGGCGCAGGTAAGGCGTCAGAAAATCCGGTTGGCGTGCCCGTTCGCCCTGGTGAAAGCCGCCGGAACTGACCAGTACATGCACCGGGCGGTCCTTGAGCAGGCCGACCTTGCCCTCCGGGCCGGAGCTGAAGGTGCGGTGAATGCGCAGCACGTAGTCGATCCACAGCTTGAGCGCGGCCGGCAGGGTGAAGTTGTGCATGGGCGTGGCAATGAGCAGGGCATCGCTGCGCTCCAACTCGCCGATCAGCCCCTCGGACACCTCGAACAGTGGCGCGTCGAAGGGCGTGGGGGTGGTCAGGGCGTGGGCGTAGTCCATGCCCAGGGGTGGCAACGGATTGGCCCCCAGATCGCGCTCGACCAGTTCCAGGTGCGGATAGCGTTGGCGCAGGGAACTCACCAGTTCCAGTGCCAGCCGGTTGCCATGGGAAACCTGCCCACGGGGGCTGGCGTTGATCAGCAGCAGGTTGTTCATGCCGGCTCCTCACCTTGAAGTCGCTGAGTGAAATGCATGCCCCGGGCCAGCAGCCCCTGGCGGAAATAGAAGCGCTGGGCCAGGGGCATATGCAGGCCGGTATCCAGGACAAAGTGATCGCATTGACGCTGCACGGCCTCCTCCCGCACGGCGCTCAACAGCCGCGCCCCCAAGCCGCTGCGCTGAAGGTCCGGGCTCACGACCAGGTCATCGACGTAGATGAAGCGCCCGTAGAGCAGGTTTTCCAGCTCGCGGTAGCCCGCCAGGCCGACGATGCGCTCAGCGTCCCACGCGGCGAGCAAGCGATAGCCTTGCTCGGTTTGCCGGGCCCATTGGGCGACATAGGCCGCCGGGCTGGTGAGGTGGGGGCGCAACACACGCATCAAGTCGAAACTGGCCGCCAGGGCCGCTTCGCTTTCGAGGTGTTGAAGGGTGTAGGGCATGTCCGTCATCCGCTGAAAAGAGATGACCCACTTTAGAAGGTCAATGGCTTAAGCTACAGGGCCAAAAAATGCATAAATGACTAGGCCATGATGCTTCCTTTCGAATTGGACCGCAGCCAGACGGCGCCGATCTATCGCCAGCTTTACCAGCGGTTTCGCGAGTCTATCGCCGATGGCCGCCTGCGTCCGGGGGACCGAGTGCCGGCGGTGCGCGCCCTGGCGGCGGAACTCAACCTGGCGCGGGGCACCGTGGAAGCGGCCTACCAGCTGCTGATAGGCGAGGGCTACCTGACTGCTCGCGGGGCCGCCGGGACCATTGTCACACCGCAACTGGCGCCGGTTTGCGCGCCCGTGCAGCGCGCCCCAGTGGCTGCAACGACCTACCAGGCCACCCATGCCGGCACGCTGCCGCTGGCACTGCAAATGGGCCTGCCAGCGCTGGACGCCTTTCCGCGCAAGCTCTGGACCCGCCTGGCGGGCCGGCAACTGCGCCAGGCGGGCGTCGAAGGCCTGGTCTACCCGGACGCGCGCGGCTACGCCCCGTTGCGGGCGGCCATTGCCTCCTACCTGGGGATTTCCCGGGGCATCAGCTGCCACCCGGAGCAGATTTTCGTCTGCGCCGGCTACCGCGCCTGCCTCGACCTGATCAGTCATACGTTGATGCGCCCTGGCGAAACCTGCTGGCTGGAGGAGCCCGGCTACTTCATGGCCAGGAGCGCGCTGCTGGAAGCCGGCGCACAGTTGGTGCCGGTGCCCGTGGACGATCAGGGCCTGGACGTCGCCCAAGGCATCGCCCGCGCCCCGGAGGCCGGCTTTGCCGTGGTCACCCCGACGCACCAGAGCCCGCTGGGGGTGTCGCTGTCCCTGCCGCGGCGCCTGGCCCTGCTGGACTGGGCCAACCGGCAGGGCAGCTGGATCATCGAGGACGACTACGACAGCGAATACCGCTACCAGGGCAAGCCCTTGCCGGCCCTCAAGAGCCTCGACCAGCAAGGTCGCGTGCTCTACACCGGCACCTTCAGCAAAGTCCTGTTTCCGGGGCTGCGCCTGGCCTACCTGGTGGTGCCTGCCGAACAGACCCCAGCGTTCGCCCGCCAGGCGGATCGTTTGCACAATCACTGCCCGCACCTGCTGCAGGCGACGGTCGCGGCCTTTCTCAACGAGGGGCACTTTGCCCGGCACCTGAACAAAATGCGCGGCCTGTATGCGCGTCGGCGGCAATGGCTGGTGGAGGCGTTGCACCAGGCGTTGGGTGGGCGTTTGCAGATAGATCCGCAGGCGGGGGGCATGCATGTGGTGGCTGGGCTGGGGGAGGGGGACGATGTGCAGATTGCCCGGCGGGCGCGGGGGGCGGGGATTGCGGTTGAGCCGTTGTCACAGTGGTATCTGGGGGGCGAGGTTAGGCAGGGGTTGGTGATGGGGTTCACTAATGTGGTCAGTGCGGAGCAGGCGGCGAGCGTGGCGGTGCGGTTGGGGCGGGTTATTGGGTGAGGAGGGGGCTACGGCCGCAGAGGCTGGAGTCTTTCCTATGGCAGCCCCCACCATTTGGCAGGCCACACTCCCTGTGGCGAGGGAGCTTGCTCCCGCTGGGTTGCGCGGCAACCACAACCGCCCTCACTCCGCTTGGCCTGCCCTCTGCAGCGGCTTTCAGCGCCCGAGTTTTTCCAGCGCGGCATCGGCCAGGAAGGACGACCGGCTCTTGATGTTGTGCTCGCGGACGAAGCGGTCGATCTGCTGGATGACATAACCCGGCAGGGTCACGTTGACCTTCTCGGTCTTGCCCAGATAAGGCGCGATATCGATATCCAGCATGCCCCAGCCCATGCCCTCGAAATCGGGGTTGGCGCGGTGCTTGCGGGTGGGCGAGGGCAGAGGAATGGCGTGCCCCGCTCGGGCCAGCTCTTCGAGCATGACGTGGGCAATCTCGATGGCCGCGCTATAGGCGCTCTCGAAGCTGTCGCCCGCGGTGACAGCACCGGGAATGTCGGGAATCTGGATGCCGGTGGCGGTGTGTTCGTCGCCCCATTCGATGCAGATGGGATATTGCACGGGGATCTCCTCAATAGGTGTGAAGGTGGCGGGAGCTAGATCAGTTCAGCCAGTTTTCTGATGGCCCTGACCGTGCCCCGTGGCAGATCCTTCTTCGGGTGAGGCACCGGAACGGTGTTGGGCCTGTAAGGGTGCTTGAACAGATGATGGCTGCCAGTGACTCGCTCCAGCACCCAGCCTGCGGCTTCAAGCTCCTTGATCAACTGTCTGCTTTGCACCTCCATCTCCTTATCGGGGTGAGAGGTGCTTTATAACTCCAGGCGCATAGTAACGCAGGTTGAATTGTGTGTCTGGAGTTATGTGTCTGGACATGTCGTTTAGCGAGGAGGGAGTCTGTTGTGATGGGCCTGAACGATGACGCGGGGTTACCTTCGACGCTGTACTTTGGGGGATATATCCGTTGCTGCGGGTGCCGCCACTGGCGGTTTCGCTCTTACAGCGAGTCCCTTTTGGCAGTCGCCCCAAAAGGAACCAAAAGGTCTTGCCCCCGCATCCGGCACCTCGCTAAGGCTCGGCGTTCCCTCACTCCGGCATCGCTCCGGGGGCACGCCGCCACAGGCCATCCATGGCCTGGGGCGGCTAGCTCGGCATCCATGCCGAGCTACCCCCTGCGCAATGCCTGCGTTCGGCCTTCTGGAGGGGGCAGGAAGATCAAGATCAAAAGCAGGATCAACAGCCAAAGCAAGATCAAAGGCCGGGGCAAAGCCAAGCGCGTGTTACGCGCTGATTGAGTTCAATGGCGTTCAGGACTCTTGCGCTGTTCGCCACTGAATCACCTCCAGCACCGCGCAACCCTCCCGGGTGAGCAGATGCACCCCTCGGGTGACCCGTGTCAGATCGCAGTCGGCAATATCTTTCAGGTTAAGCGTGGACAGCGTGTCCATCAGATCCCGCACCACGGTGAAACGATGGGCAGCACTGCTGGCCAGATCGCTCAGAGAGGCTTGGGTGTCGAGGTAGAAAACGGCTTGGTTGGCGTCGTGGGTGTCGACGGGGGAGAAGCGGGAAATCGATTGATCGTCCATGGTCGTTACTCGTTGTAGAGCTTCCACCATTTGCGGCCAAGCAAATTGAGGGTGGCAGCTGTGCGAGGGTTGGCCGACCGGTTACAACGACACCGGCACACCCGAAGGTGTCCCGCACACAGCCGCCATAACACAGAATCGCAGGCACAAAAAAAGCGTCTGCAATGGTGTTTTGGACGCTGATGCGTCGTTGTAATTCGACCGGCCAAGGTCGTTCGCGGATTTTGCCGCGAGGGCGAACTATAGGGGGGAGGCGTGAGAGGTGCAACTGTGTGTTGGCTGGTATGTTTGAGGCGGTGTGTTGTGGCGTTAGCAGTGGCCATGGCTGGCATGAGGTGAGGTTTGAATCGCCCCCATATTTTAAACCTCTGCATGCTAGGAGCCATTAGCTACCGGCAGAAATCGGTCGTTCGATTTACGGAGGTAGGTCAATCCATTATTTTGTGTCGGCAGCATTAGTGGCGTTTCGATTGCACACTGTTGCTGCTAGTCTCAACTTCAGCGGGGGTAGCTCTTCGCCCTGTTTGCCCGTTGTGCTTATCGAAAGGGATTTCCAGATGAATAATGGTGTTTGTGCGTCTGCCGCTTCAAGTTACCCGGCTATCTTCACGGGGGCGGTAGCATGAAAAAGCTTTACACGCGGTTCACCAAGCTCGTGTTTAGATTCGATGAGGAGATCGAAGATTGTGGAATAGAAAAACATCCCTATCACCTGAACTATGAAAGCGGAGTGTATAGGGAAGACGATTTGGTGAAGATTATTCGAGGCGCAATGCCACATTTCGCCCTTACCCCTGAGGAGTACAACCGATTAAAAGACCAGGATGATATTGATGAAATGTACAGACTGGCCTTCTCCAGAATATCGAAGGCCAAAAAAGACAAAAAGGGAGATTATGGCGAGTTGCTTTTGTTTCTCCTATTGCAGACTTTTTACAAAGCGGAAAGGCTCGTTACGAAGGTCAAGCTGAGAAGTTCTGTTAAAGATCAGATTAAGGGATTTGATTGCGCTCATTTTACAGTAGATGATGCTGGTGATGTATTCCTTTGGTTGGGCGAAGTAAAGTTCTATAAATCTTTTTCTGGTGCATTAGATGATGTCGCTAAAGAGATCGTAGCGCATACGCAGGGAGAGTATTTGAAGAATGAATTCTCGATACTCTGCCCAAATGTTGAGTTTAATAATAATGTGGATATTCCAGATTCGGTGATCGAGATTCTCGATGGAACAGTCACACTTGACGATGTGAAAGTCGTAATACCTGCGTTGGTGACTTATGAGACCTCGGTTCTCAAAGCACACACCTGTATAGATCAGAATTTCAAAGAAAAGATTAAAAGGCAATTTGCGAAAAAGTACGAACTTATAAACTCTCGAAATATTTCCATTCCGTCAAATATTGAAGTGTTTTTTTTGTTGCTCCCCCTTTCGGATGTGGACTCGATTAAATCCAAGCTAGAAAAAATAGAGGCGATTTATCAATGAATGCTCTGCTGAAAATCGCACAGAAGGCCTACGAAAGACTAAAAGTCGATAAGGATGCAATAGTTCTTGCTGAAGATAACTCTCAGTTCGCGAGACATATTCAAGATATTTATAAAGTTCTTCAGACAGAGTTTTTTTACACCTTTGGTGTAAAAAAACTCTGTTTTGCCTGCGAAGCTGCGAAGAACGATCCAATGATCGTTTCTCTCCTAGAACAATGCATAAATTCATCGCGTATATTTCTTTATGAGGAAATGCTGCGAAAACAACTGCAGTATCCGCCTTCGGTTGACGGGTTTTTAGAAATAGCCCAAAAGGCATTTTACTCGCTAGAAAGCGATGTTATTTTAACCAAGGAACAGAAGGATTTGTATGATCTATTCATGAGAAAGCGGAGGCTGGTTGTAAGTGCGCCAACTTCTTTTGGCAAGTCTAGAATTGTCAGGGAAATCATCTCCCATAGTTCATACGAGTGTGTAACAGTCGTTGTTCCTACGAACGCGCTGCTTAACGAAACATATCAAGCTTTCAAGGAAGATATTGGGCTTTCTGAATACTCATTGGTATTCTCGACGCATACTGAACCGCCTGAGGGGAAAGCTATTTATATATTTACCCCAGAGAAGTTTGATCTATATACAGATGAGCATGGTATTGAGTTTGATTTTTTTGTTTTCGATGAGGTCTACAAGGTTGGAAATTATGATGGGCGCTCCTCCGTATTTTCAAGTTGCCTGTATAAGGCGTACAAGAGAAAGTGTGACTATTATTTGATTGGGCCTTACTTCAAAAGTTTTAGTAGGCTCTATCTGGAACGTACTTCGGGGCACTTCGAAAGGTTTCAGACAGATATTGTTCAAAAGGAAACTATAAACTATTGTGATGGGGACTCCCCGTCCTATCGAGAAATATCATTTCCTTCAAGAGTCAGCAAGGATGCGAGACTAAAGCAAGTCCTTCAGAAAATTGCAGGGCCAACCATTGTATACGCCGGGCGAAAAGACACTGCAGAGACACGCGCTAAGCTGATTCATGAATTAAAAAATAGCTCATCACGACGAGTAAGCGATTCGGTATGCGAGCTGATTGATTATGTTAAAAAAACCATTTCAACGGAATGGCGGCTTATCGAGTTTCTCCGATCAGGAGTAGCATTTCACCATGCAGGTATTCCGAAATACATACAGACCGAAATAGTGGATTTGTTCAATGCTGGCGAATTGGATGTGATTGTTTGCACACCCACACTAACTGAAGGTGTAAATACGACTGCTAAAAACGTAATTTTCTTTGATACTACAAAAGCTGATCACGATTTGACAGGTTTTGAGATCAAGAATGTAGTTGGTCGTTCAGGTCGGTTTGGCCAACATTTTGTTGGTCGTGCAATATTTTTAGAGCCGCACGCTGAACAAGACGACATTGATGAAATACCTTTCCCGATATTCGATTCGGAAAATCTAAGGGCTGAGGATAATATTCAGATCTCTTTAGATGACCTCAATGAAGCGGGCCAAGCACAGCGAGAAGATATTGTCAGCCTCGCTCTATCAATGAAAATACCATTGGAGGTATTAAAGAAAAACAAATATGTGTCATTTGATAATCAGATTCGGCTCATAAAGCACCTCAGAGATAATCCATCGATCAGGCATAGCTTGTTAGGTGCTCATAATCCACCCAAAAAGGAGCAAGTCGATTTAATAATTCATCTCGCCCATGACTTTTTATATTCCGATTCTGATAAGCGACAAAGTTGGACTACGGGTGGTATTTCGCGTTTTGTCAAGTATCACATTTACTACAGTCCTTCAATAAAACAAATGATACAAGAGCATGGGGCTGTAAAGGAAGATACAAGAATCAGAAACGTACTTGACCTGATTTATACGTACTTTGAATACTCGCTTCCGAAATACATAACCGCCCTGGAAACAATATTTAATTTTGTTTACTTGGAGAAGATTTCTTTTTCTCTATTTGTCACAAAGCTTCAATATGGAAGTACTGAGCCTCAAGATATACTTTTAGCAGATGCCGGCATCCCTCGATCCATCATAACGCAACTATCGAAAAGCTTAGAGGGAGCCACTACAATAGAATCAATAAAAGATCGTCTAAATCGCGACCCTGAAATATTAAAAAAACTAAGTGGGATTGAAATTAGGATGATGAAAAAACGTATTTGAAATTTGACACTTCGCTTTTGGCCGAGATCAGCCAGCCGCTACCGGCTGTTTTCGGCCTAGTTTGTGTAAAAACGCTTCTCCAAAATTGAAGTGTGCGTGTCTATGTTAAATCTGAACTTTATCGGCACGTCAGGATGTGGATTTTGCGTAGAGGCGCGATTTTCAGTCCGGTTTTGAGTACCTGTCGCGCTGAAAAACGTTTTACACAGTCTCGGCCAAATGCGACCGGTCGGCAACGACAGAAAACTACCATGAGGAGTCAGTTGAAAGCGTCGGAACTACCGCTGTTGCAGAGATGATTATGATGTCAGTCTGTCACTGCCCGGCAGCAGCTCGCATAAGCAAACAAGAAACTTGGGGGCGCGGGATGACAACATCAGGATCAATACTGTGCAGGCAACGAAATTCCAGGATCATATCGTATGATCAAGGACCCGAGCAGGGCTATTTCATCATAGCGATAATTTGTGCTGCGACAGCTGGCTTACGCCTTATGCCCCTAATTAGCGCACTCTCCCAACAATTTTGGTTACCTCCGTGCTCAAGTATTTCTAATCGCATCGAAAGATAGGAATTAAGATGGTTTTGGTCATTATATTTTTCTGCAATCCTATACTCCGTCATAAAGCCATAGCACTTTGATCTGAAAGCTGTCATATCGACGCAGGTCCGGATATGTGCCGCTACGCGATTCTGATTTATTGGAGAAAACGCATAGGAATTGAACATCAAGGTAAAATTTGGAACATTCGTTGTAATGCTAAGATCGATGTAAATAATCAGTGCGGATAAAATATCAGCATCAAAATAAGGATGAAGTACTGGATGTGGCTGCTGGGGATGATTATAGGAGCCTCGTTTGCTATTACAGGTACCACAAGAGGGTATCAGGTTGTAGCTGAGTACTGCGAATTCTGGATACCATTCTTTTGGTAGATAGTGATCAATGGTTCTAGGACCTTCTCCGCCGCACATCGGACAGGACAGCAGCTTGTTCATATATAGCCGATCAATCCAGTCGAGTCTGTATTTTTTTGCTCGGCTACTATAGGCGCGCCTTAGGAAATCAATCTGCTCATTGGATAGTTTAATTGGTAGAATTTCTGTACTTCCTTCCATGCTGATGTAAGTGCAGTAAGCGATTTTTAGTTTATGCTCTGCCTCAGAAAATAAGTATCTGTTTTTGTGAATTATTTCAGCCAAAATATCAAGATTGCCAACGCAACAGTCCACAGGAAGCCATTTCATATGAAATTCACATCCCCCATTACGGCTCTTATTTCAACGAGCATTTCCACACTAAAGATATCCTCGTACTGAGCAAGTACTTCTGCGAATGACAGCCCAGAGGCGGCAACTTCATTTATAATTTTAGATGTGTAGGATTTGACCGTGCTGTCATCGAAAATAGTTCGAGACAGAGTGTTGACATTAGCTCCAAGAGTTTTTGTATAAACTTGGAGAGTCTCTATGGTGCCGTCTTCGTTGTGACTGAAAATATGTGCGCAATGCGACGGAATTTCCCTCGCAACGTAAACGGAATGTGTGGCAATTATGGCCACAGAGTTTGTGGCCTGAAGCACCTGATACAGCAGAACCATGAATTGTGAAATCATGTTGGGGTGCAAGTGAGTTTCCGGTTCATCTATAAGAACAAGTGTGCCATTTTCGGCATAGGATAAAAAATGCAATGCAAATCTTAAAAATGCTCTTTGCCCGCTGCTTAAAGCACTTGGTCTACCTTGGTCATCGGATATAGTAATGTCTCGTGCTGGATCGATGGCTCCTAAAATTTCAAGACCTTTTAACTCGCCTCTCAAGCTTCTGACTTTAACCCATTTTTCTCTTCTGTGATCTTCAAATGAGAAGTCACCATCATACTGATTCACTACTGGGAGAAGGATACTATCAAAATCAAGTACTTCAGATAACGAGCTTTTAAGAATAGAGTATTTTGAAATGGCAGGATCAAAACTATCTTGTTCTCGATATATGTCTGCAAATAGCAAGCCAAGTGGCTCTGTGCCGGGTCGCTCTTTAGTTCGGGCGCTGATATCAAAATAACGATACTGGAATGGGCCACCTAGGTTGCAACCTGTTGGAAGGGCGGTATCAAAATCTGATGAGTAGCTCAGCACATAGTGGTAGCTTGGTAGTTCTCTAAATAGTGTAGTGCTAGTGTCTGTGTGTGCTGCATATGAATTTGAATATGTCAGCACTGTTGGTGTTGGGAAATTTGCTCTGCTATTGGCGCTTTGGCATAGTGATGAAATCAACGATTCAAGGTATCTAGTCTTGCCGACACCATTGATTCCAATTATACAATGTACGCGATCATCGAAATACCTATGATTTTTAAATTGAAAGTGAACTGAGTGCTTGCCTGGATATCCTGCAAGTTGGCAGTCGTATGAAAAATCAACCTTCGCATCATCTAGTTTCTGAGTGTATCGGGCATTAAAAAAGCCACGTCGAAAAGCTTTCCAGGCGGCGGGATTTCTGAGAACTCCAAGGCGAAACTGACTTGAGTAGATAAATTGGTCGTGCTGAACAGAGCTTATAAGTCCGGATGACTTTAGAAAAGTTATGTCGCCCAGTTGCTTCAATATATTTTGTATGTCGGTTTTAGATATGTTTCTTGCTATTTTTTCGTAGCAATCAATATCTTTGAACAAACTGAGGAACAGAGGTGGCGAGCTTTCCTCAATATTAAATACCTGATCTTTATCTAGAGATTTAATCCAGCTAGATAGTTCGGAGTACTCCGGATCGCTCGATAAGGGGATGACGTAAATTGGTAACTCCAGATAGATGCCGGCATACATTAACTTCAGTGTCGCGCTGTATCGATATCCGAAGTCATTCCAGTTTGAGTCGATTGGAATTATGTGCAGCATTTCCCGTTCCAAATCCAACGGTTCTGTGTTGGAAAACCTAACGCTCCACATATCAATCTCCTTGGTGTGATGTTCCGTGAATACCATCCGTGAGGATATCCAACATCAGTATTTTGCCGTTTGGATATTTTGATTGCAATGTGCCATGCCAGCAGCGCTTGACGAATAACGATGTGCCGATGCTTGTCTCCAGGTTCCGATATATGTGCTGAACCGGGGCATGCTGATGAGCTAAAGTAGGTCGTGTTGTTTGCAGTAGTTCCCGCTTTCACTGAACTGCTGTGTCAGCACCGACCCCTGGATATTGCCCAGTAGCTTGTTTTGGTGCTTGCGTCAGGTCGCAAAGACGGCGTATACAAAATGCCGAGATGGCCATGAGGTCAACCTACTAGTAAGCGGTGTAATTGATCCTGAAGATTTCTGGGTTACCCGAGATCAATAGCGCCGACAAGTTGAGACCGACCATCGATTCCGGTGCTCTAGCTTATACCGACCTCGCAGATGCACGAGCCAGATCTGCAATGTCTTCTCCTAACCGATAGCTGTCTGTCGCGAACGGTAGTTCATGGTCGTTTACTGTCGGCCGTGATCATTGCAGTACGCAATTTTTCGGTTGGTCGATTTACCCCTTTGCTCAGTCCTTCGTGAAGCGGGCTTAGGGGGCTGTTCCAGGTGTTGCGTTGGAGCACTTTCTTCCTAAGTTGGTAGACGTCGAGGCTGGGGAAGGGCTTGGAGAGGCGGATAGATATTCACGTTTTAGGTGGCTGCGCCCGCTTTGCGGTCGTTCGCAGCCTTCGGCAGCGGCTACATGTAACGCGAACGGCGATAAAACAGGCCGGCCGGTAGGCCGCCGTCTGCTTTTGCTCTTGCTCTTGCTTTGGTTTTTGATCTTCCTGCCCCTTTAGACACGATGGCCGAACGCAGGCATTGAGCCGTGGGTAACCCGGCAGGACGCCGGGTTAGCCGCCCCAGGCCATGGATGGCCTGTGGCGGCGGCCCACGGATCAATGCCGGAGTGAGGGCATGCCGAGCCTAGGCGAGGCACCGAGTGGAGGGGCAGGAGCCTTTGGTTACTTTGGGCTTTTCAAAGTGACTCGCTGTAAGAGCGAAACCATAAGTAGCCGTTACCGCAGCAACGGATATGTCCACTTACCTCAATGCACAATCTGCGCAAGAAACGCCTTAGCTCTCTCACTCTTCGGCGCCCCAAAAAACTCCTCCGGCGGCGCATCCTCCACAATCCGCCCCCCATCCAAAAACAACACCCGCCCAGCCACCTGCCGTGCAAATCCCATCTCATGGGTCACGCACAACATCGTCATGCCACTCCCAGCGAGCTTCACCATCACATCTAACACCTCACTCACCATCTCCGGGTCCAGCGCCGAGGTGGGTTCATCAAACAACATAATCTTCGGCTCGATGCACAACGCCCGTGCAATCGCCACGCGCTGTTGCTGCCCACCGGACAGTTGGCTCGGATACTTATCCGCCTGATTCTCGATCCCCACCTTGGCCAGAACCCCCCGCGCACGGTGATCGGTGCCAGGGTGCAGTTGTCCAGCACGCTCATATGGGGAAACAGGTTGAAGTGCTGAAACACCATGCCCACTTGGCTGCGCACCTGCGCGGGTGTTTTGCGAGAGGTCGGTGCGGTCCATCAGGATCTGGCCCTTCTCGGCAATTTCCAGGCGGTTGATGCAGCGAACCAGAGTCGATTTTCCGGAGGCGGAAGGTCCGCACAACACGATACGTTCGCCTCGTCCACAAGTGGATTCGATTGCAATCGCAGAAGAATGCGGCAAGTTTTTTAGCCACCCTCGGAATACTACGAATCTTTGGTAAGTTTCATTCGGCGGCCATAAAGTCGAACGGCTTTTCAGTAACGAATTGGCCCGATGTCTCCCCGGTAAGGATACGGTCCATGTCCACCCCAAGGTCGAGTTTGCGGACACGCGCACCTTCAGAGAAATCGAGCTTCTTCAGATCCACCCAGAAAATGTTGGGTGAAATTGCCGACTCGCCATAGAAAAGCATGCTTTTCTGGTCAGCCACCACGCGCCAGCGGGTCGTGGAAAGGTTCGGTGCTTCAGGAAGGCTTACGCCGTAGGGTACCGACGCGTTGCGAATAACGCTGAACACCGCGGCGGCAGAGATCCGGGGGTCGTCGCTTTTGGTCACGGCGTTGATGTAAAAACCGGCGCGTAGGTAACGGTCTTCGGAGCGGCCACTCCCGGGAAGGAAATTGAGAGGGTCTATCACGCTCCAATATTTCTGGTTAGCGAGTTGGCTGCTGTAGGGTGGGTCGTTCGTCACCACTTGATACTGGCGGTCATGATGAATACTCAGCTTGCCGCCGATCCACTCCAGCACAGCACTGTCGCCGGAGGCATCGGAGAGCGTCAAATGCAACGGCGCGAGGCTGCCGGGTCGGCCAGGTACTTCACCGCTTACCACCTGCACGGGATGGCTGCGCGTATATTCGACCGCCTCTGACACCGTCGCGAATTGATCAAGATAGAACTGTGCCCAGATCGAGAGCGACATGCGGGGCGTCTTCCCGTCGTCCTCGGGAAACTCTGTGGCATTGAGCCAAAGCAGGCTGGCGTTTAGGCCGGCTTCGTTCATGCCGTCAACCGTCGAAATGTCATAGCCAGACACGGCCAGGCTGCCGAATTTCGATGTCCATTCAAGTGAGCGCGAACCGGAGGCTCCATTGCGTTTCATTCCGCGAGGGAAGACCCAGAAGTTGCTAACCATGGCGTCCTTGAAGTCCATATTGCGGCCGGTAATATTCCGGCCGTCAGGGCCATGATAAACAGCCCTTGTACAGGCTTGGACTTCGGCGCCCAGCAGGGCGACGGCTGCAGTCAAGGTGGCGAGCGTGAGTGCGAATTTAGACATAGTGAATACCAATCCTTGGGACGTATGTGCAAAGCCTTTGCTGATCAAAACCTATAGGTCATTCCGAGCGCCGGGCCGCTGAGGCGCGTGTCGTAGACGTGGCCGTTGTGATCGTAATCGACGTCGAGCAACTTATAGCCTACGGAGGCGGAAAGGCTATCTCTGAAAGCATAATTAACGCTAACCAGAGTCGACCATGTGAAGTTGGAGCCTGCGCCAAACCCACCGATGTCGGCCTGACCCTGAACGGAGAGCTTTTGCGTAATGGGAAGGAATGCACGCAGGCCGACCAGTGGGTCAACCCAGCCGAAGCTTTCGTGGTAGCTGGCAGACTTGCTTAGGCCGCCAAGGCTCCCGGTAACCTTCACCCTGTTAGAGATGTGCCAAACGCGGGCACCGGCCAGGGCATCGAGGCTGAACCCAGGTGCATCGATCACCCGGTAGCCGCCCATGAGTGTTGCGGTGAATTGTTTCGTGTCGACCTTCGCATCGATGTTGCCTCCCGGTGGTATTACGCCAAGGCCGGGAATCGAGAATGCAGGCAGCGGGCCGACATTATGGATATCTGTGGTATCGACATACATGATGTCAGCCGAGAGGACGAAGCGGTCGTAGCGTCCCCAAACATTTATGAAGCCACCAAAGTTCAGATCATCCACTACCTCGGAGAACGGCTTCTCGACGCTAATTGTAGGGCCGCGCTGGAACGGTGAAACGCGACCATCCAGGCGGGCAGCCCAAATATAGGGCGTGACCTGCAATGCCGAATTTTGGTGTTCCAATGGGGCATGCTCTTGCGCCACGTCGAGGGAAGCCCCCTCGCCATGCGCGGCATGCGCGCTGCCGATGGACAAGGCAATGATGACGGCATACCGCGACGATAGAGCCTCGCCGGCGCAGGTAAAAATCGCCTTACCTTCAGCCCTGTGACGGGGGCTGTGCCGACGATGGGCCAGACTGCGTAATGGGTTGCCGTATCGAAATAGCATGATGCCTCCTCTTTGCATCTGCGTTAGCTAAACCACTCATGTTCCTTAGTGAATTAGCGATATCGAGTACTTATAGTTTCTAGAAAGTGGTTATGCGTCGTGGCATCACGCCTTGCGTGATTCTGCCCAGCCATCTCAATGCATAATCTGCGCAAGAAACGCCTTAGCCCTCTCACTCTTCGGCGCCCCAAAAAACTCCTCCGGCGGCGCATCCTCCACAATCCGCCCCCCATCCAAAAACAGCACCCGCCCAGCCACCTGCCGGGCAAAGCACATCTCGTGGGTTACGCAGAGCATGGTCATGCCGCTATCGGCCAGCTTGACCATCACGTCCAGCACTTCGCACACCATCTCCGGGTCCAGCGCCGAAGTCGGTTCATCAAACAGCATGATCTTCGGCTCCATGCACAACGCCCGGGCAATCGCCACGCGCTGTTGCTGCCCGCCGGACAGTTGGCTCGGGTATTTATTCGCCTGGTTCTCGATGCCCACCTTGGCCAGAAACCCTCGCGCCAACTCTTCAGCCTTTTTCCGCGATAACCCGCGCACGGTCATCGGTGCCAGGGTGCAGTTGTCCAGCACGCTCATGTGCGGGAACAGGTTGAAGTGCTGGAACACCATGCCCACTTGGCTGCGTACCTGGGCGGCTTCGCGGGTGTTTTGCGAGAGGTCGGTGCGGTCCACCAGGATCTGGCCTTTTTCGGCGATTTCCAGGCGGTTGATGCAGCGGATCAGGGTGGATTTGCCGGAGCCGGAAGGCCCGCAGAGGACGATGCGTTCGCCCTGGCGCACCTTGAGGTCGATGTCGTGCAGGACGTGGAAGGCGCCGTAGAACTTGTTCAGCCCGGCAATATCGATCACCACTTCACGCGGGTCGGCAATGGGCTGGATGGGCGCTTGGGAGGCGGCGGGAAGCGGGGCGGTCTGGGTCTGCATGGCGGTTCTCCGTCGGTCAGTTGAAGCGCTCGGCGCGGTATGGGGTGGGGTCGGTAAAGGGCGTTTCGCCGGTGACCATCTGCGCCAGCAGCTGGCCGCTCACCGGGCCCAGGGTCAGGCCGTGGTGGGCGTGGCCGAAGTTGAACCACAGGCCGGGGTGGCGCGGGGCCGGGCCGATCACTGGGCACATGTCCGGCAGGCATGGGCGGCGGCCCAGCCAGGGTTCGGCGTCGAGGCGTTCGCCCAGGGGATAGAAGCGGCGGGCCAGGGCTTCGCAGCGGCGCAGTTGGATTTCGTTGATCGGGTCGTCGCGGTCGGCGAATTCGATGCCGGTGGTCAGGCGGATGCCGCCCACCATCGGCGCCAGGACGTAGCCGCCCACTGGGTCGAGGATCGGGTGCTGCAAGCGGGTGCCGGGCAGGGCGGCGTAGTGCATGTGGTAGCCGCGCTTGATCGCCAGGGGGATGCGGTAGCCCAGGGGTTCAAATATGCCGCTGGCTTGCGGGCCGAGGGCGACTACCACTTCCTGGGCGGTGATCGGGCCGAGTTCGCTGTGCACCTGCCAGCCGCCTTCGATCTGGGTCAGGCTCAGGGCATCACCGATGACGAATTGGCCGCCGCGCTGCTTGAACAGTTCGGCGTAGCCGCGGGTCAGGCCGCCGGGGTCGCTGACGGTCTTGGGGTCGAGCCAGTGCAGGCCGCCGACTACTTCGGGGTGCAGGCCGGGTTCCTGGGCCAGCAGTTCGGCGCGGTCCAGTACCCGGTAGTTGAGCTCGTAGTCGCGCAGTTCGGCGGCGGCGCGTTGGGCGAAGTCGAAGGCCTGTGGGTCGTTGAAGGCTTCGAGCCAGCCGCCGTCGGCGATCAGTTGCAGCATGTTGGCCGGGCGGGCCAGGGCCAGGTGTTCGGTGACGCAACGCTCGATCAGCGGCAGCATGGCGCGGGTGGCGGCGGCCAGGCCCTTGGGCGAGGAGTGGCGCCAGTATTGCAGCAGCCAGGGGCCGGCCTTGGGCAGGTGGCGCAGGCTGTAGCGCACGTCCGATTGCTGGTTGAGGCCGTAGCGCACCAGCTTGGTCACTTCCCGGGGGAAGGCGTAGGGAATCACGCTGGCGCGTTCGATCAGCCCGGCGTTGCCGTGGCTGGTGCCGTTGCCCGGGGGCTGGCGGTCCAGCAGGACCACGTGGCGGCCGCGGGCCTGCAGGTGCAGGGCGCTGCTGACGCCGACGATTCCGGCGCCCAGGACGAGGGTTTGGCAATGCATGTTTCAGTCCTTATGACAGGGGCCGCGCGGCGGCCCGCTCAAGGGTTCAGTTCAGGTGCCGGCCCAGGCGGCCTTCCAGGTATTTGAGGCTGCGCCGCACTATTTCGACGATCAGCAGGTAGAGCACCGCGGCCCACAGGTAGATCTGGAAATCGAAGCTGCGGGAGAAGGCCAGCTTGGTTACCCCCATCAGGTCGTAGATGGTCACCAGGGAGGCGATGGCGCTGGCCTTGATCATCAAAATCAGCTCGTTGCCCAGAGGCCCGATGGCGATCAGCAGCGACTGCGGCAGTATCACTTTGCGAAACGCGGTCCAGCGTGACAGGCTCAGGGCCTTGCAGGCTTCGCGCTGGCCCTGGGCCACGGCCAGCAGGCTGCCGCGCAGGATCTCCGCCTGGTAGGCGGCGGTGTTCAGGGTGAAGGCCAGCAGGGTGCAGAACCACGCATCGCGGAAGAACCACCACAGGCCCACGTCCTGCCAGAAGCCTTTGAACGAACCCAGGCCGTAATACAGCATGAACAGCTGGGCCAGCAGCGGCGAGCCACGGAAGAAGTACACATAAGCCCCGGTGAAGCGCCGCAGGAAACGATTGCTGGACAGCCGCCCGAGGGCAATCAGCAGGCCTAGCACCGCGCCCAGGCTGAAGGAAATCGCCACCAGCTTGGCGGTCACCAGCAGGCCGTCGATAAAGCGCGGGCCGTAGCGTTCCAGCAGTTCCTGGTTGAGGAACAGGTTCAGCAGGTCATCCAGGCTCATGGTTGCAGGCTCCGTTGCGCACGGTTGAAGCGCCGTTCAAGAAAGCTGAACAGGTGCCCGGATAGCGCCGAGAAGAACAGGTAGCCAAAGCAGGCCACGCTGTAGAACAGCATGGGTTCCTTGGTCACGCTGACCGCGAGGTTGGTCTGGCGCATCAGGTCCACCAGGGAAATGGTCGACACCAGCGAGGTGTCCTTGAGCAGCGACAGCCAGTTGTTGGAGAGCCCCGGCAGGGCGATGCGCGTCAGTTGCGGCAGCAGTACCCGGTTGAAGGTGGTGCGCCGCGACAGGCTCAGGGCGCGGGCGGCTTCGTACTGGCCCTTGGGCAGGGTCTTGAACGCCGCCAGCCAGATCTCGCTGGAGAAGGCGGCGAACACCAGGCTGAAGGCGATCATCGCGGCGACGAAGGTGTTGATCGCCACTTCACCGGGGTAGCCCAGGGCGCCGAGGATCTTCTGTGCGGCAATCTGGCAGCCGTAGTAGATGATCAGCAGGGTCAAGAGCTCCGGCAGGCCGCGAAACACCGTGGAAAAGGTCGTGGCCCAGGCCCGCGCCCAGCGGTTTTTCGAGCGCGCGGCCAGGGCTACGGCCAGGCCCAGGGGCAGGCCGATGGGCACGCAGGCCAGTGCCAGGGCGATGGTCACCAGGGCCCCGGCAAGCAGGGCCGAGCCCCAGCCGCCGCTGGCGAAGGACAGAAGTGACAGCTGTTCGAACATGCGCGAACCCTCTGGAAAAATGAACCGTGCAGGGCGCCGCCGCGCTCAAGGGAACGCGGGGCAAGGGCAGCGGCAAAGGCGGGCGGTCAGTAGATGTCGAAGGCGAAGTAGCGGCTGGAGATCTGCTTGTAGGTGCCGTCGGCGACGATCTCGTCCAGGGCCTTGTTCAGGCGCTCGCGCAGGGCGTTGTCTTCCTTGCGCACGGCGATGGAAGCGTCGGCGGTGGTGCCGTTGACGTCGCCGATGATCTTGCAGCAATCCTTGCCGGTGCTTTCAGCCCAGGCCAGCAGCGGGAACTTGTCGGCGATCACCCCGTCCACGCGCCCGGCGGCCAGGTCGCTGTTGGCTTCGTCCAGGGTCGGGTAGAACTTCACGTCGGCACCGGCCGGGCCGTAGTGGTCCTCGGCGTAGATGGCCTGGGTCGAGGAGGCCTGGGCGCCCACGGTGCGGCCCTTGAAGTTGGTCTGCGCGTCGGTGATGTCCGAGTCCTTGGGCACCGCCACCGACAGCGGGGTGCGGTAGTAGTGGTTGCTGAAGGCGATCTTTTTCTTGCGCTCGTCGGTGGCGATCATCGAGGCCACCACGGCGTCGTATTTCTTCGCCAGCAGCGCCGGGATGATGCCTTCCCAGTCCTGGGCAACGATCTGGCATTCAACCTTCATGCGCTCGCACAGGGCGTTGGCGATGTCCACGTCAAAGCCGTGCAGCTGGTTGTTGGAGTCCACGTAATTGAAGGGCGGGTAGGCGCCTTCGGTGGCGATCTTCAGGGTTTCGGCCTGGGCCGTGGAGGCGGCGATGACCAGGGCGCAAGCGCCGGCGAAGCGGAGGACGTTGTTCATGGAGCACCTCGGTTATTTATTGTTTTGGTCGGGCGGACGATGTGTAGCCAACAAACTCGTTATGCAGGGCAGCGGTGGCTTCCAGGCGTTTTTCCACCTCGGGTCCCAGGTGCTTGCACACCTCGTTGACCAACAGGTGCACCAGCGACAGCATGGCCGCGGTGGATTCCCAGAACAGGTTGAATTCAGTGGGCACGCGGAACACCTCGTCGGCGTTCTGCTCGGCCCAGTCGCAGAAGGTGTCGGTGACCAGGGTCACTGGAATTCCGGCCTCGCGGGCCTTGTGGCACAAGGTCAGGGCGTGGCGCGAATAGCGCCGGGCCTCGAACACCACCAGGGCGCAGTCCTCGGCGGGGCTCAGCAGTACGTCGGCGAAATGCCCGGCGGCGCCGTCCACCAGGTGCACGCCGTCACGCAGGTATTGCAGCAGGTGGACCATGGAGGCGGCGATGCCGCGCTCGGTCTGGAACCCCGCCACATACACCCGGCGCCGGCTGGCCAGGCGCTGGACCACGGTCTGCCAGGCCGGGGTCAGGCTGTATTCGTAGACCTTGACCAGCGCCGCCACTTCCAGCTCGAAGCTGCGCGGCAGGCCCTGGGCCGCCGGGTTGGGCTGCTGGCGAAATTCCTGCAGGCGGTCGCCCACCAGCCACGGGCCTTCGCCGAGGTCGTTCTTCAGGTCGTTTTTCAGATCCTTGAAATGGCTGTAGCCGATGGCGCGGCAGAAGCGGCCGACGCTGGATTCGCTGACGCCGAGTTTTTCGGCGATGTCGGCGGCGGTCTGGAAGGGCAGCTCGTAGAGGTTGGCCAGCATGTAGCTGGCAATCGCCCGGCCCGACGCGGTGGCGCTGGACAGGCTGCTTTCAAGGCGTTGCTTGATGGGTTGGCTCATGGTTGTTTTCATTCTTGTGGGCCGTTGACAATGGAAAATGAATGTTTTCTGTCATGAAGTCAACATTTGACAGTTAACTGGCGTGACGCGATAGTCAGGCACCTTCCAATAACAATTCCAATGGAGCTGCAATGACCGAAGCGAACCAGGCGACCCTGGCGCAGGCACCCGTCGAGTACCTCGACCTGCCGGCCTTGACCGACTTGCTGCAACGCATTTTTCTTCGCCACGGCACCTCTGCCGAGGTGGCCCGGGTGCTGGCCGACAACTGCGCCCGCGCCGAGCGCGACGGTTCCCACAGCCACGGGGTGTTCCGCATTCCCGGTTACCTGTCGTCCCTGGCCAGTGGCTGGGTGAATGGGCAGGCGCTGCCGCAAGTGGAGGATGTGGCCCCCGGCGTGGTGGCGGTGGACGCCGGCGGCGGCTTCGCCCAGCCGGCCCTGGCGGCGGCCCGCGAGCTGCTGCTGAGCAAGGCCCGCAGCGCCGGGATCGCGGTGTTGGCGATTCGCAATTCCCACCATTTCGCCGCCCTGTGGCCGGATGTCGAGCCCTTCGCCGAAGAAGGCCTGGTGGCCCTGAGCCTGGTCAACAGCATGACTTGCGTGGTGCCCCACGGCGCCCAGCGCCCGCTGTTCGGCACCAACCCGATTGCCTTCGCCGCCCCCCGCGAGGGCGCCGAGCCCATCGTCTTCGACCTGGCCACCAGCGCCATTGCCCACGGCGATGTGCAGATCGCCAAGCGCCAGGGCCAGCAGTTGCCACCGGGCATGGGGGTGGATCGCGACGGCCAGCCCACTTGCGACCCGGCAGCGATTCTCGACGGCGGCGCCTTGCTGCCCTTTGGCGGGCACAAGGGCTCGGCGCTGTCGATGATGGTGGAGCTGCTGGCGGCGGCGCTGACCGGCGGCAATTTCTCCTTCGAGTTCGACTGGTCGCAACACCCGGGGGCGCAAACGCCCTGGACTGGGCAACTGCTGATCGTCATCGACCCCAGCCACCTGGGCGGCGGGCGTTTTGCCCAGCGCAGCGGCGAGCTGGTGCGGCAGATGCAGGCCGTGGGCCTGGAGCGTATGCCCGGCGACCGGCGCTACCGCACCCGAGCCAAGTCCCTGCAAGAAGGCATTCCCCTGGCCGCCGCCGAACTGGCGCGGCTGCGGGCCCTGGCGGGCGACGACTGAACGGGCGACGACTAAGGACTTCATCCCTTCGCACCCGGGTCCATGAGCCCTTGGTGTTACTCCAGGTAGTGGGCCCGGTAGCGGGCCGGTCGTGGATCGGATTTGCCGCTCCCTGCCAGCCCCTCCAAAGCACCGTGAACTTGCCCCCAAGGCAGCCTATGGGCGGCCTTGGCGCGTTTCGATAATCGCCTCCGACATTTCGTCCCCCGTTTGCGGAGCGCGCCATGCATAACAATAAGAACTGCCAGTACCCTCTGATTCCGGCCCTGCTCGTCGGCCTGTCGACCCTTGGCCTGGGCACTGTCGCCGAAGCCGAGATCATGCTGTACGACAAGGACCAGACGACCTTTTCCACCGACGGCTACATCAACGCCTTCTACGTCAACAGCAAGGTCGACCGCGCCGGCGAGCAGTACGACCGCCGTCAGGCGCGGGTGAAGATGGGCTTTCTGCCCAACTACCTGGGCTTCAACATGGGCAAGCAGGTGGACGACCTCAAGCTCGGCGCCCGGGCCTCGTTCTGGGTGACCATCAACGACAGCGAGACCAACGGCACCGACACCGCCATCGACGTGCGCCAGTTCTACGGCACCGTGGCCAACCCGGAGTGGGGCGAGGTGCTGATCGGCAAGGACTTCGGCCTGTTCGCCCGTTCCAACATCCTGCTCGATGAAATGCTCGCCGGGTACGGCCAGGTCAGCGACAGCCTGGGGCTGGTGGACGGCGGCGGGGTGTCGTTCGGCAACATCGGCAGCGGTTACCCCTATCCCTTTCCTTCGTCGCAGATCACTTACCGCAGCCCGGTGATGGACGGCCTGCGGGTGGCGGTGGGCATCCTCGACCCGGTGGACACCAACGACAGCAGCGCCCTGGGCAAGGCCTACCAGAAGAACCCGCGCACCGAGAGCGAGGTCACCTACCAGTTCGACCTGGGCGGGGCCAAGTTCTACAGCTGGCTCAACGGCAGCTACCAGACCTCCGACAACACCGACCCCAGCGTGCAGTCAGTGACTTCCAAAGGCCTGGGCTATGGCCTGCAGGCCAAGATGGGCGGCCTGTCCCTGACCGGTTCCGGGTTCCAGGCCAAGGGCATCAACCCGTTCTTCACCAACAATGCCGGCGAGGCCACCCTGCGCAATGTCGACAGCAAGGGCTACCTGCTGCAGGGCTCGTACAAGGTGGGCAAGAACCGCCTGGCGCTGTCCTACGGCAAGACGAAGGACGACGGCAACGGCGTGGTGGGCAGCGGCGCCGATTACCAGACCCGGGGCGTGGCGCTGTTCCACGACATCAACGACAACCTCAAGCTGGTGGCCGAGTACAACCAGTTCGAGATCGACGGCCACCACACCACCGCGCAGAACGAAAACACCGACACCTTCGCCGTGGGCGCGGTGCTGACCTGGTAACCCCAGCGCCGGCCCTGGCGTGCGCATCGCGCCCGGGCCGGCGCCCCCTCCATTCCCCATATCTCCCGCATTTCCCGTAGGAGCCGGCTTGCCGGCGAAGAGGCCCTCAAGCCTTGCACCAGCCCGGCCGACGCCTTCGCTGGCAAGCCAGCGCCTACACCCATGGAACCGGCTACCCGCTACCCAAGTAGCATTCGTGCCCCGGGGCCGGCTTCGTACACTCATTGCTCAGACAACCCGCGCCGGAGGCGACGATGCAGCAAGCCCAGAGCGAGGGCGTGGTCAGCGCCATGTCCCAGGCCGTCGATCCGCAGCAGGTGGCCCAGGACCTGGCCAGCCAGTTGCTGCATCCGCACCTGGGCTTCGTGCTGTTCTTCTGTTCCGCCGAATACCCCCTGCAAACCCTCGGCCCGGCCCTGCAACAGAGCTTTGGCGGCATCCCCCTGGTGGGCTGCACCAGCGCCGGGGAAATCACCCCCCTGGGCTACGGACGCAATTGCGTGACCGCCATCGGCTTCGATCACCGGCACTTTTCCATCGCCGCCGAACTGATCGACCAGATGGAGCACTTCAGCCTGATCGACGCCCAGCAGATGGTCGAACGCCTGGTGGGCCGCTGCCGCAGCAACACCCTGGCGCCGATCAAGGGCAACAGCTTCGCCCTGACCCTGCTGGACGGCCTGTCGAGCCGCGAGGAAATGGTCCTGGCCGCCCTCAGCGCGGCCCTGGGGGACATTCCGCATTTCGGCGGTTCGGCCGGCGATGACAACTACCTGACCCACACCCACGTGTATTACGGCGGCGAGTTCCACAGCGGCGCGGCGGTGGTGGTGCTGGTCAACACCTGGCTGGATTTCGAGGTGTTCACCACCCACCACATCCAGCCCCGGGAAGAAAAACTGGTGGTCACCGGCGCCGACAGTACCTTGCGCCGGGTCTATGAACTGAACGCCGAGCCCGCCGCCGAGGAGTACGCGCGGCTGATCGGCGTGCCCCTGGCGCAGCTCGACCACCGGGTGTTCGCCGCCCACCCGCTGGCGGTGCGCATCAACCAGCACTACTACGTGCGCGCGGTGCAGCAGGTGCACCCGGACCTGAGCCTGAGTTTCTACTGCGCGGTGGAAAACGGCATCGTCCTCACCGCCATGACCCCCGGCCCCGTGCTGCCCAACCTGCAACAGCTGTTCGACGGCTTGCAGCAACGCCTCGGCGGGTTGCTGCTGACCATTGGCTGCGACTGTTTTTTGCGCCGCCTGGAGCTGGAGGGGCAGGGCAGCCTGGAGCAGATCGGGGCCTTTTTGCGGGAACAGCGGGTGATGGGTTTCAACACCTACGGAGAACAGTTCAATGGCATGCACATCAACCAGACCTTCACCGGGGTCGCCATTGCCCGCAGTCGAACTCCGGCCCGCCGCTGAGCTGCAAGCGCAGCTCGATTGCCTGCAGCGCGAGAACCGCAAGCTGCGGCGGATCAACAGCGCGCTGATCGAGCGGGTCGAATCCGGCATCACCCGGGGCAATGACCCTTATGCGGCGTTCCAGCATTCGGTGGTGCTGGCCGAGCAGGTGCGCGAACGCACCGACGCCCTGAACCAGGCCATGGCCGAGCTCAAGGCCGGCAACCATTTGCTCAGCGAAGCGCGGCTGCGGGCCGAGACGGCACACCAGCACCTGATCGATGCCATCGAGAGCATTTCCGACGCCTTCGTGCTGTTCGACCAGGAGCAGCGCATCGTCCTGTTCAACAGCCGCTTCCGTGCCTTCTGGAGCCACAGCCGGGTGCGGATCATGGCCGGCATGCGCCTCTCGGAAGTGCGCAGGTTGCTGACCAGCACCGGGCTGTTCAGCGAAGAACCGCGCAGTGGCGGTGACGAGCAGTTGCTGTATCGCCTGCACAACGGCCGTTGGCTGCAGGTCAGCGAGCGGCCGACCCGGGAAGGCGGGCGGGTGATCCTGTTCACCGACATCACCGAGGTCAAGCACAGCGAAACCCTGCGCCGGGAACAGGCGGTGGCGCAAAAGTCCCACCTGCTGCAACGGGCGGTGGACAACCTGTCCCAGGGCGTGGCCATGGTCAGCGCCGAGGGCGTGCTGGAGTTGTGGAACCGGCGCTTCCTGGAGCTCAGCGGGCTGGCCCCGGTGGCCGCGCATCGCTTGTTTGCCGAGGTCATCGGTGACAGCGAACTGCGCCTGCTGAGCCCCGACAGCCGCGACGCCAACGGCCGGCCGATCCACGAATGCGAGCAGCGCCTGAGCGATGGTCGGGTGCTGGAGATCCGCACCCATCCGCTGCCCACCGGTGGTTTCGTCAACACCTTCACCGACATCACCGAGCGCTACCAGCACGCCGAGGCCCTGAGCGAAAGTGAACGCTGGATTCGCCTGATCACCGACCATGTGCCGGCGCTGATCGCCTACCTTAATGCCGATCTGGTGTATGAGTTCACCAACAAGGTCTACGAGGAGTGGTACTGCTGGCCCCGCGGCGTGATGCTCGGCCAGAGCCTGCGCGAGGTGCACAGCGAGCAGCACTACCAGCGCCTGGAAAGCTATGTGGAACGGGCCCTGGCCGGGGAGAGCGTGACCTTCGAATTCGCCGAGACCAACATCAACAATCAGGAGCGCTACATGCTGCGCTCCTACGTGCCCAACCGCCTGGCCAATGGCGAGGTGGTGGGGATCTTCGTGCTGATCCGCGACATCACCGAGCGCCGGCGCACCGCCGAGGCGCTGCATCAGGCCTACCAGAACCTGGAGCTGCGGGTGCGCGAACGCACCGCCGAGCTGACCACTCTCAACCAGCAGCTGCTGCGCGAGATCGAAGAGCGCAGCCGGGTTGAATCGCGGCTGCGCGAGGCCAAGGCCGAGGCCGAACGGGCCAACCTGTCGAAGACCAAGTTCCTCGCCGCGGTCAGCCATGACCTGCTGCAACCCCTGAACGCCGCGCGGCTGTTCACCAGCGCCTTGCTGGAGCGTCGCGATCCCCAGGCCAGCAGCGCCCTGGTGCGCAATGTCAGCAACTCCCTGGAAGACGTGGAAAACCTGCTGGGTACCCTGGTGGACATTTCCAAGCTCGATGCCGGGGTGATCAAGGCCGATATCGCGCCCTTTGCCTTGAGCGAACTGCTGGAAAACCTCGCCGCCGAGTACGCCCAGGTGGCCCGCAGCGAAGGCCTGGAACTGCACTTCGTGGCCTGCTCGGCGCTGGTGCGCAGCGACATCCAGCTGCTGGCGCGGATTCTGCGCAACCTGTTGAGCAACGCCATCCGCTACACCCGCCAGGGCCGGGTGGTGCTGGGCTGTCGGCGCCAGGGGCGCTGGCTGTCGATCCAAGTCTGGGACAGCGGCATGGGCATCGCCGCCGAACGCCTGGAGGAAATCTTCCAGGAGTTCAAGCGCGGCGAAGAACAGCGCCCGGACCAGGATCGCGGCCTGGGCCTGGGGCTGGCCATCGTCGAGAAGATTGCCGGGATTCTCGGGCACCGCATTGGCGTGCGCTCCTGGCCGGGGCGCGGTTCGGTGTTCAGCGTGCAAGTGCCGATCAGCGCCAGCGCGCCCTTGCCAGCGCCGCGCCCGGAGCTGGGCGACGCCCTGCTGGAGCGTTTGCAGGGGGCGCGGATCTGGGTGCTGGATAACGACGCGGCGATCTGCGCCGGCATGCGCACCTTGCTTGAAGGCTGGGGCTGCCAGGTGATCACCGCCTTGTCCGAAGAAGACCTGGCGCGCCAGGTCGACGACTACCGCGCCGAGGCCGACCTGCTGATTGCCGACTACCACCTGGACCAGCAACAGAACGGCATCGACGCCGTGGCGCGAATCAACGCCCGTCGCGCCCTGGCGATCCCGGCGATGATGATCACCGCCAACTACAGCAACGAGCTCAAACAGCAACTGCGCGAACTGGGCCACACCCTGATGCACAAACCCGTGCGCCCGATGAAACTCAAGACCGCCATCAGCCACCTGCTGACGCCCCCCGTGTAGCCGCTGCCGCAGGCTGCGTCCGGCTCCGTAGGAGACGCCAACCCTGCCAGCGCGGTCTATCAGAACAACCCGCGTGGCTCGATTCAGCGCCCTGGGGTTGGTCGCAATGAATGCGCCGGTCTTCGGGTCACTGGAAGGGCCTTCGGCCCTTGTCGCAGCCTCGCCAAAGGCTCGGCAGCGGCTACAGGAATTGCAGGATTTGCAGGGCGGGCGCAGAGGGCTTCGTGTAGCCGCTGCCGCAGGCTGCGCCCGGCTCCGCAGGAGACGCCAACCTTGCCAGCGCGGTCTAGCAGAACAACCCGCATGGTTCGATTCAGCGCCCTGGGGTTGGTTGCGATGAACGCGTGGGGCTTCGGATCGCTGGAAGGGCCTTCGGCCCTTGTCGCAGCCTCGCCAAAGGCTCGGCAGCGGCTACAGGGTTTGCAGGAATTGCAGGAATTGCAGGATTTGCAGGGCGCAGAAGGCTTCGTGTAGCCGCTGCCGCAGGCTGCGCCCGGCTCCGCAGGAGACGCCAACCCTGGCAACGCGGTCTATCAGAACAACTCGCGTGGCTCGATTCAGCGCCCTGGGGTTGGTCGCAATGAATGCGCCGGTCTTCGGAACGCTGAAGGGCCTTCGGCCCTTGTCGCAGCCTCGCCGAAGGCTCGGCAGCGGCTACAGAGGGTTAGCGGCGCAGGTAGGCACCGAAATCGATGTCCCCGGCACTGAGGATCGCTTGCACCCGGTTGTGCACGTTGAGCTTGCGCAAAATCGCCGAGACGTGGGCCTTCACCGTGGTTTCGGCAATGTCCAGGGTGTAGGCGATCTGCTTGTTGGATTCGCCCTTGGTCATGCGTTCCAGCACCAACAGCTGTTTGCGGGTCAGGGCCTGGAGCAGTTCCGGGGGGAAGCTCGGGGTCTCGCTGCTGCGCCGCCCCGGCGGGCTTTTCTGGGTGCGGATGATGTCCGGCGGCAGGTACACGTTGCCGTTGAGGATCTGTTCGATGGCCTCGGTCATCTGCGAGCGCGCCGAGGATTTGGTGATGAAGCCGACGGCGCCGTAGGTGATGGCCTGGAGCACGATCTGCTTGTCCTGCTCGGCGGAAACGATCACCACCGGAATGGTTGGCGCTTCGTTGCGCAGGGTGATCAGGCCGTTGAGGCCGTGCATGCCGGGCATGTTCAGGTCCAGCAGGATCAGGTCGAGGTCGTCGTGTTCCTGGGTCAGGGCCAGGGCGCTGTCCAGGTCGGCGGTTTCCATCACCTCGCTGCCGGGAAATCCGTCGCTGATGACGTTGTGGATGGCTTCGCGAAACAGTGGGTGATCGTCGGCTATCAGAATTTTATACATGGCCTTTCACCTCGTTATTGTGATTGTGCGGGGGACACTGGCGGCTTCAGGGAAAGGCTTCCGGCTGGGCCGCCACCACGGGCAACCCGGCGGCCTCCCAGGCGTCCAGGCCGTCGCGATACCAGTAGAGGGAGGTATAGCCCAAGGCTGCGGCGCGTTTTACCGCGTTCCAGCTCAGCCAGCAATCGGCGCGGCAATAAAAGACCAGCGGTTGTTGCCGGTTGCCAGCGCTGAGCTGTTGCAGGTAGCGGCTGAAGTATTGCTGCCACTCGGGGCTCAGTTCGCCGTCGCCGGTGTTGGCCAGCCAGTGGCTGCCGGGCAGGTTGGCGTGGGGCTCGCTGTCGATGAAGCGGCCTTGCAGCCATTGCCGGCGATAGACGTCGATCAGCAGGGGTTTGGGTTGCGTCTGGAGCAGGGCCTGCAAGCCTTGGGTGTCGATGATCTGCGCGGCCTCTACCTGGGTGGGCGTCGGGCTGCGGTAGAGGCTGGTGCGATAGCCGTCGGCGGAAAACAGCGGAGTCTCGGCTTGGGCCATTCCCAGGGTCAGGCTCAGCGAGAGCAGGGCCAGGGTCTGCAGGGCACGGGGCATAAGGGTTTTGTCCTTCTTGTTATGCGCCCATTACATGCCAGGGCGATGGCATTTGTGAATGCGACCATCGACAGCAAAAGCAGTACCAAAGTCGTAGGTTTTGGCTGGGCGAGGCTCTCGCGCTTGTCTGTAGCCGCTGCCGCAGGCTGCGCCCGGCTCCGCAGGAGACGCCAAACCTGGCAATGCGGTCTATCAGAACAACCCGCGTGGCTCGATTCACCGCCATGGTGTTGGTCGCGATGAACGCGTGGGGCTTCGGATCGCTGAAGGGCCTTCGGCCCTTGTCGCAGCCTCGCCGAAGGCTCGGCAGCGGCTACAGGAGTTGCAGGAGTTGCAGGGCGCAGAAGGCTTCGTGTAGCCGCTGCCGCAGGCTGCGACCGGCTCCGCAGGAGACGCCAAACCTGCCAGCGCGATCCATCAGGGCAACCCACGGGGGGATTCGCTGCAATGTGCCGGTTTGCGGATCGCTGGAAGGTCCTGCGGCCCTTTTCGCAGCCTCGCCCAAGGCTCGGCAGCGGCTACAGAGGCTCTTTATCCGGGGAAACCTAGGCGGTGCTTTTGCGCAGGGCGGCGTGCTGGGGGTTGAAGGTCAGCACCGCCAGCAGGGAGAACACCAGGGTCAGGCCCAGGCACACGGCCAGGGCCAGCAGGTTGAGGCGTTCGTACAGGGCGAAGCGCACCAGTTCCACGGCGTGGGTGAAGGGGTTGAGGGCGCACAGCCAGTACAGCCAGGGGCTGGCTTCGAGCATCTTCCACAGCGGGTATAGCGCCGAGGACAAAAAGAACAGCGGGAAGATCACGAAGTTCATCACCCCGGCAAAGTTCTCCAACTGGCGGATGGCGTTGGACAGCAGTAGCCCCAGGGCGCTGAGCATCAGCGCCACCAGCAGCAGCGCCGGCAGCGCGGCCAGCAGGCCCATGGCCGGCGGTTGCACGCCATACAGCCAGGCCACCGTGAGGAAGGCATAGACCTGCAGCAGCGAGATCAGCGAAGTGGCCAGCAGCTTGCTGGCCAGCAGGAAGGCCCGGGGCAGGGGGCTGGTGAGCAGCACGCGCATGCTGCCCATTTCCCGGTCGTAGACCATCGACAGCGAGCCCTGCATGCCGTTGAACAGCAGGATCATGCAGGCCAGCCCCGGGACGATGTAGACCTCGTAGGGAATGTAGGTGCTGTAGGGCTCGATGATGGCGATGCCCAGGGCGGCGCGAAAGCCGGCGGCGAACACCAGCAGCCACAGTAGCGGGCGCACCAGGGCGCTGAGAAAGCGCGTGCGCTGCAGCACGAAGCGCAGCCATTCGCGCAGCACGATGCCGCGCAGGCATTGCCAGTAGGCGTTCATGCGAGCGGTTCTCCTATCGGGGCCGGGCGTGGCTGGGGATTCTGGGTCAGGCGGGCGAAGGCTGTGCCCAGGTCGCCGCCCTGTTCCTGGCTGATGGTGCTGGCCACGCCACTGGCCACCAGGCGCCCCTGATGCAGGATCAGCAATTGATCGTCGGCCTGCACCTCATCCAGCAGGTGGGTGGTCCAGAGCACGCTCAGGCGCTGTTCCTGGCACAGCTGGCGAATGTGCCGGTTGAGCGCCAGGCGGCTGGCGGGGTCGAGGCCGGCGCTGGCTTCATCGAGCAGCAGCAGGCGCGGTTCATGCAGCAGGGCGCGGGCGATCTCCACCCGCCGGCGGTGGCCGCCATTGAGGGCGCGCACGCTGTCCCGGCGCCGTTCGCTCAAGCCCTGGCGCGCCAGTTCGGCGTCGATCCGCGCCTGCCCCTGGCGCCGCGACAGGCCATGCAGCGCGGCGTGGTAGTGCAGGTTCTGCTCGACGCTCAGGTCCAGGTCCAGGGTGCTTTGCTGGAACACCACGCCGAGCTGGCGCAGGGCGGCCCGGGCGGCGTTGCGCAGCGAGCAGCCGCCGACACGGATGTCGCCCTGCTGCAGGTCGTAGAGCCTTGTGAGCAGGGCGATCAGGGTCGACTTGCCGGCGCCGTTGGGGCCCAAGAGCGCGGCAAAGCGCCCGGGAGCCAGGCTCAGGCTGACCTGATCGAGGGCCTGGCGCGGGCCGTAGGCGAAGCTCAGCTGGCTGACCTCCAGGGCGTTCATGGGGTCACCACCACGCCCCAGGGATAGCGCCCGACCTTCACCGACTTGAGCACCTTGAGGCTGTTCACGTCGATCACCGAAACATCGCCGCTGACCCCGTTGGTGGCCAGCAACTGGCTCTGATCCGGGGTGAATGCCAGCTGCCAGACCCGCCGCCCCACCAGCAGGTAGTCGAGGATCTCGTAGGTCTTGGCGTCGATCACCGCCACGTGGTTGGCCGGGCCCAGGGCGACGAAGGCGTACTTGCCGTCGGCGCTGAGCTTGATGCCCACCGGCTGCACCTTGTCCGGGTGCACGCCCTTGATCTTGAAGTTCAGGGTCTTGAGCACCTGGCGCGTGGCCACGTCGAGGATGGTCACGGTGCCGCCGATTTCCGCCGAGGCCCAGAGCCTTGAGCCGTCCTGATTGAACTCGACGAAGCGCGGGCGCTGGTCCACCAGGGTGCTGTCGGCCAGGGTCTGGGTGCTGGTGTCGATCCAGTGCAGCATGTTGGTGGTTTCGCTGGTGTTCACCGCCCACTTGCCGTCGGGGCTTACCGCCATGCCTTCGGGCTCGACCCCAACGTTGATCTGGCCGAGGACCTTGGCGGTCTCGGTGTCGATCACCGTGACCAGCGCATCGTCCTCGTTGGACACGTACAGCCAGCGGTTGTTGGGGTGCAGGGCGAACTGCTCGGGGTCCTTGCCGGACGGCAGTTCCTTGATGATCTTGCGGGTGGCCACGTCCATCACCTGGACCCGGTCCGAATCGCTGGCGCAGATGTACAGCAGCTTGTTGTCATGGGACAGCAGCAACCCGCGCGGGCGCTGACCCACCGGCAGGGTCTCGGTGACTTCCAGGGTCTGCAGGTCGATCAGGCTCAGGCTGTTGTCCTTTTCGTTGGAGACCCAGGCCGTGGCGGCCATGGCGTGCCCGGCGGCGAGCAGCAGGGCCGCGCACAGGGCGGAGCGGCAGAGAAGGGGGCGGCGCATGGCGGATTCCTTGTTGTTGTGGTTATGGGATCAGGGGTAGCGGCAGGTCACTTCGGGGCGGTCGTAGCCCAGGCTGTCCATTTCGTTGAAGGGGTGCAGGAAACCGTCCTGGGGCGAGGTGCTGACCAGGGCTCGGGGCTGCACCAGGGGAATCGGCTGGCGCAGTTCGCCGTTCCACGGCCGGTAGCTGAGCTTGCGGCCCTTGAACCCGTCCAGGGGCAACTGGTCGCTGAGCAGCAGTGCCTGCAGGGCCCGAGGGTCGGCCTGGCGCAGTTTGCTCACCGCGCTGGCGACGCTGCGCACGGCCATCCAGGCGGCGAAGTCGCGGTCGTTCATCCAGCGTCCGGCCTGGGCTTCGAAGCGCTTTTGCAGTTGCGCGGCGCCGAAGGTTTCCACGCTTTTGTGCCAGCCGGTGGGGGTCAGGCCCTGGGTGCCGGCCACCGGGCGCGGGTACCAGGTCTGGTAGGGCAGGTATTCGCCGAAGTCGCCGCGCTCGTCGGCCACCAGCACCACGTCGTATTCGGCGGTCTGGGTGAACAGCGGCATGTCGGCCTGGGCGCTGCGGCGCTGGTCGTTGTCGAAGGTCCAGGGTTTTTCCGCGACGATCTTCACGCCGAAGCGCTGGGTGGCCCGGCGCAGGGCATCGGCGTAGGCCCGGTCATCCTCGGTCTGGCCGACGACGAGCAAGGCCCGCTGCCATTTGCGCAGCACCATGAACTGCACCAGGGCGTCGGCCAGCATCGCCCGGCCGGGCAGGCTGTGCAGTACGTTGCCCAGGCACTGGCTGCTGCGCAGGCGGTCGTCGGGGCTGCCGGCGTTGAACAAGAGGCTGTCGGGCAGGGCGGCGGACAACTCGCGCAGGCTGGCCGCCGGGGCATTCACCACGAACAGCCGCAGGCCCAGGTCATGCTGGGCCTTGGCGGCTTGCAGCAGTGCCCCGGGGCTGTCGACGCTGGCGCTGTCGAGCTGGAACTGCTGCTTGAGAAAGCGCCCGGTGCTGTTGCTGTCGACAATCGCCAGCTGCGCGCCCTGCAGCCCGGCGTCGGCTGGCTCGGGAATGATGTTGGACAGCAGCGGGCCGGGGTCGGGGCGATAGCCCAGGTAGCCGATGCGCACCTGCAAGGGGTCCTCGCTGGCCTGGCTCGCGGCCAGGGGCAACAGGACCGAGGCCAGGGCCAGCAGGCAGGTCGGGATAAGCGGGGCAGGCTGGTGCATAAGGCACTCCACGGCAGGTGGCGCCAGCATAGGAAGAGTACCGGGGCGGGGAAATATGCAGAAAGTAGCGCCCGGGCAGTACCAAGGTAGTAGCCCGGCGCGGGTGCGGCGGTCTTAGCATGGTTGCAGCGGCCTCGACCCTGGAGAACACCGTCATGCGCATCCTCAAATTGCTGCTGTTGCCCTTGCTGCTGATCCTCAGCCTGATCGGCGTCGACCGTCTGCACGGCCCGCGCCCGGTGCTGCCCCAAGCGCTGCCGTTGGTGCCGGGGCGCTAGGCATGTCGGCGCTGTGGCGGATCAACCTGTGGGTCTCGGCGTTCTTTGCCGTGGTGACCCTGGCCTGCGCCGCCTTGCTGCTGCATCAGGCGGTGGCCGATGTCGAGCGTGAGTTGCAGTCCGCCGAGGCGGTGGTGGAGTACCTCAGCGACAGCGCCGCGCGCAACCCGGCGGGCCTGCAACCGCACCTGACCCAGAGCCTGCGCCATGTGCGGGTGCACTGGCTGGCGCCTGACGAGGCGGCACGCATGCCGGAGGAGGCCGGGCTGGACGCCTGGCTCGGCCGCCAGTTGTTCAGCGAGCGCCGCCACAGCGCCCGCGAACTGGACCTGGGCGACGGCCGCCGGGTGCTGATCGCCGTGGACGCGCGGGATGAGATCGACGAAGTCTGGGATTCCCTGCAACAGCTGTTGAGCCTGTGCGGCCTGGCCCTGCTCCTGAGCCTGCTGACCATCCGCTGGGCGGTGCGCTGTGGCATGGGCTTGCTGGATGATTTGCTGCGGGCTTTACAGCAAGTGTCCGGCGGGCAACTGGCGGTGCGCCTGCGCGAAGCCGGCCTGCCGGAAGCGCGACAACTGGCCGGACACTTCAACCGCATGACCGCGACCCTGGAACAGACCCGCGCCGACAACACTCAACTGACCCAGGCCCTGCTGGCGGTGCAGGAGCGCGAGCGCACCTACCTGGCGCAGACCCTGCACGACGACCTCGGGCAATACCTGGCGGGCATCCGCGCCCAGGTCTGCCTGCTGCGCATGGTGGCCGACCAGCCGACGGTAGTGGAGCACACGGCCCAGGCCCTGGAGCTCAACTGCGAGCGCTTGCAGCAAGGCTTTCGCGCCCTGGTGCAGGACCTGTACCCGGTGGTGCTGCAGCACCTGCCGCTGGCCGAAGCCTTCGGCCTGCTGGTGAGCCAATGGCAGGACAGCCAGGGCATCGACTGCCAATTGCGGGTCGGCGCCGACCTGCCAGCGTTGCCCAGCGCCAGCAAGACCCACCTCTACCGCCTGCTGCAAGAAGCGCTGACCAATGTCGCCCGGCACGCCGGCGCCAGCCAGGTACGGGTGCGCCTGCAACGCAGCGCCCGGGGCCTGCGCCTGCTGGTGCGCGACAACGGTCGCGGCGCGCGCCAGCCCCAGCGCCCCGGCGTCGGCCTGCACTCGATGGCCGAACGGGCCCGCAGCCTGGGCGGCGAACTGCACATCCTCAGCCGTCCCGGCGCCGGTTGGGCCCTGGCCTTGAACATGCCCCTGAACATGCCCATGGAGGCCTGATGAACATCTTGTTGGTGGATGACCACGCCGTGGTCCGCCAGGGTTACGCCAGCTTGCTGCGCGCGGTATTGCCGGCGATGCAGGTGCGTGAAGCGGCCAGCGGCGAAGAGGCCCTGGCCCGGGTCGCCGAAGAAGTGCCGAACCTGGTGATCATGGATTTCGGCCTGCCGGGCATCAGCGGCCTGGAGACCACCCGCCGCCTGCGCCAGCGCCTGCCGCAACTGCGGGTGCTGTTCTTCAGCATGCACGACGAACTGCCCCTGGTGCGCCAGGCCCTGGAGGCCGGCGCCTCGGGCTACCTGACCAAGAACTCCGCGCCCCAGGTGCTGATCGAAGCGGTGCACCGAGTACTGGCCGGGCACGCCTACATCGAACAGCCCCTGGCCACGCAACTGGCCTGCACCCCGGCGCAGAACAGCAGCGACCCGCGCTTGCAGAGCATGACCCAGCGCGAGCTGGAGATCTTCGTGATGCTGGCCAAGGGCACCCCGGCGCGGGTGATTGCCGAGCAGCTGTGCATCAGCGCCAAGACTGTGTCCAACCACCTGACCTTGCTCAAGAGCAAGCTGCAGGTCAGCTCCCATGCGGAGTTGGTGCATTTGGGGATTGATATGGGGGTGGTGCGGGTGGCGGGGTGAGGGGGTATGGTTTGGCAAATTTTGTCAAAAGCGGACAAAGCCATGAGCACCATGAACATCTCCCTGCCGGACGCTCTCAAGTCCTTTGTCGATGATCAAGTCAGCCAGCGCGGCTACAGCACCAGCAGTGAATATGTGCGTGAGCTGATTCGCAAGGATCAGGATCGGCAACATCTGCGTGGCCTGTTGTTGGCCGGTGCTCAATCGGCGCCGGGCACTGCTGTGCAGGGTGACTATTTCGAATCCCTGCGTGCCAGGGTTCACAAGGCGCGAGGATGAAAGCCAAGCCGGTCATGCCACGTGCCCTTGCCAGCCAGGACGTGGGAGGCGCTATCAGCGACTAGCTTGACCAACAGGCCGAGCAGGCTGCGCCCGGTTTTATCGATGCTTTGGAAAAGGCCTATGTTCATATCGGCCGCCATCCGGCCTCGGGTATGTCTCGCTACGCCCACGAGCTGGATCTGCCGGGGGGGGGCTTTGCTGGCCGTTGAAGCGCTATCCCTATCTGGTGTTCTACGTTGAGCGCGATGACCACATCGATGTATGGCGGGTTTTGCATGGCATGCAGGACTTTCCTGAGTGGTTGGCTGAAGGTTTTTTTTGGTAGTGGTGGGGGATGTCTGGGTTTTTTTGTGGTGAGTTTGAGGGGGGACATATCCGTTGCTGCGGGTGTGGTGGCTGGTGGTTTCGTCTTTAGGGTGCTGTGCCGCGGGGTGCATATCCGTTGCTGCGGTCACGGCCACTTAGGGTTTCGCCCTTACGGCGACTCACTTTTTTCAAACGCCGGAGTGCCGGCCCAGCAAAAAGTAAGCAAAAACGCTTGCCCCTCCATGGGCCCCTCGCTGAGGCTCGGTGTTCCCTCGCTTCGGCATTGCTCCCGGGGCCGCCGCCAACCGGCCATCCATGGCCGGGTGGCGGCTAGCTCGGCATCCCTGCCGAGCTGCCCCCTACGCAACGCCTACGCTCGGCCTGCTGGGAAGGGGCCTGAAGATCAAGATCAAAAGCCAAGGTGCGCAGGCCGTCTCCTTGTAGCCGCTGCCGAAGACTGCGAACGAGCGCCAGCGCTCGCGAAACCAGGCAGCGCGGTGGGTCAGGAGCATTGGGGATGCAGGTTTAGCGTCTCCTGCGACGGAGTGCCGCCCAGAGCGTTCGCAGCCTGCGGCAGCGGCTATAGAGTATGTGCGTTCTGTAGCCGCTGCTGAGCCTGCGAAGCTGCGAAAAGGTCCGCAGGACCTTCAGCCCTCCCAAGAGCAACGTCGCCCAGTGAAGGACAAATGAAACAAGGCCGGCCGGTAGGCCGCCGTCAGATTTTGATCTTGATCTGGCTTTTGATCTTCCTGCCCCCTTAGACACGATGGCCGAACGCAGGCATTGAGCCGTGGGTAACCCGGCAGGATGCCGGGTTAGCCGCCACCCGGCCATGGATGGCCGGTGGCGGCGGCCCACGGAACAATGCCGGAGTGAGGGCATGCCGAGCCTAGGCGAGGCACCGAGTGGAGGGGCAGAAGCGTTTTGCTCACCTTTTGTCTGGGCCGGCATTCCGGATTTTCAAAAGTGAGTCGCTGTAAGAGCGAAACCGCCAGCGGCCGTGACCGCAGCAACGGATATGTACACAGCCCACCGCTGTAAGAGCGAAACCCAAAGTAGCTACACCCGCAGCAACGGATATGCCCCCCGTCCCCTTACTTATCCCACGTCCCCGGACACCCCTGGCACCCCTCCATATTGGCATCCTGAAAATTCCCATAGTGCTGCCGCGCCCCGCGCAAATCGGCCCGTTCCAGATTGCTCTCGCCAAACTTCGCCTCCTGCAGATTGGCATCACTCAGATCGGCCCCTTGCAGATCCGCCTTGCTCAACCAGGCCATCTCCAGGTCCGCCGCCCGCAGGTTGGCCTGGTGCAGCTTGGCCCCGGACAGGCGGGCAAATTGCAGGTAGGCCGCGCTGAGGTCGGCTTTTTCGAATTGCGCGCCCTGGGCAAACAGGCCCCAGCCCTGGATCGCCATCAGCTTGGCGTCGGTGAAGTCCGCCAGCCGCAGGTTGCTCTGTTGCAGGCTGGCGCGGGTCAGGTTGGCGCCTTGCAGGCGGGCCTTTTCCAGGTTGGCCAGGTCCAGTTGGGCGTGGCGCAGGTCGGCGCCGGAGAGGTCGGCGCCGGCCAGGTTCATCTTGCGCAGGTCCTGGTTGGCGAGGTTGGCGCCACGCAGGTTGGCGCCGGGGCATTGGCTGGATTCGGCGATCAGGCAGCCGTTGACGGTCAGCGGTACATCGTTGCCGTCGTCGTCGACATTCATTGCCAAGGCGGGGGAGAGGCCCAACAGCAGGGCCAGTGGCAGGTAGTTCATGGTGCGGTTCTCCAGGCTGGAGTGAAGGCGGGTGTGGCGAGGAAGCGGGCTCCCTCGCCACAGACAAGGCGGGGATGATCAGCGTTGGGCGGTCTTGTTATCCCAGCTCGGGATCTTGAACACCCAGAACGAGCCGCCTTGGGCCACCGGCTTGGTCAGTTCGGCCATGTCGCCGCCCCACAGCGGCACCGCGCCGCCGTAGCCCACGGTCACGCCGATGTACTGCTCGCCATCCTGTTCCCAGGTGATGGGCGGCGAGACGATGCCGCTGCCGGTCTGGAATTTCCACAGCTCCTTGCCGGTCTTGGCGTCGAAGGCCTTGAAGAAGCCGTCGCCGGTGCCGGTGAACACCAGGTTGCCCTTGGTCGCCAGGACCCCGGCCCACAGCGGCAGGTGTTCCTTGTGCTCCCAGACCAGCTTGCCGGTGGTCGGGTCCATGGCGCGCAGGGTGCCGACGTGGTCGTCGTACATGCGCTTGATACGGAACCCCATCCCCAGGTAGGCCGAGCCTTTCTTGTAGTTCACTTCCTCGGTCCAGTACTCCTCCTTCCACTGGTTGCCGGGGATGTAGAACAGCCCGGTGTCCTGGCTGTAGGCCATGGGGTTCCAGTTCTTGCCACCCAGGAACGGCGGCGAGACTTCCACCGGCTTGCCCTTGGTTTCACCCGGCAGCGGCTTGGCCGGACGCTGGCCTGCGTTTTCCACCGGGCGCCCGGTCTTGAGGTCGATGTGGCTGGCCCAGGTGATGTTGTCGACGAAGGGGAAGGCGTTCTGCAATTTGCCGTTGTTGCGGTCCACCACGTAGAAGAAGCCGTTGCGGTCGGCGTGGCCGGTGGCCTTGACCACCTTGCCGTCCTTGCCCTTGTAGTCGAACAGCACCAGTTCGTTGTTGCCGGAGAAGTCCCAGGCGTCGTTCGGCGTGTGCTGGTAGAACCATTTCACTTCGCCGGTGCTCGGGTCGACGCCGACCTGGCCCGAGGTGTACAGGCTGTCGTAGTCGTGGGGGTTGCCGTCTTTGGCGGTGCGCGCCCAGGTGTTCCACGGCCCGGGGTTGCCGGCGCCGACGATGATGGTGTTGGTTTCGGCATCGAAGCTGGCGCTCTGCCAAGGGGCGCCGCCGCCGTGGCTCCAGGCTTCGACCTTGCCGGTTTCGGTGGTCTTGTCGTCGGGCCAGGACGGCGCCTTGACGTCGCCGGTGGGGGTGCTGTCCTTGCCGTTCAGGCGGCCCATGTGGCCTTCGACGAAGGGCCGCATCCACACCTCTTCGCCGGTCTCCGGGTCGCGGGCGAACAGCTGGCCGACCACGCCGAATTCATCGCCCGAGCTGCCGTGGATCAGCAGCACCTTGCCGCTGGTCTTGTCCTTGATCAGCACCGGGGCGCCGGTCATGGTGTAGCCGGCGCTGTGGTCGCCGAACTTCTTGTTCCACACCACCTTGCCGGTGTTCTTGTCCAGGGCGATGACCCGGGCGTCGAGGGTGCCGAAGTAGATCTTGTCGCCGTAGATCGCCGCGCCGCGGTTGACCACGTCGCAGCACGGGCGAATGTTGTCCGGCAGGCGGTGGTTGTAGGTCCACAGGCGCTTGCCGGTCTTGGCGTCCAGGGCGAACACCCGCGAGTAGGAGCCGGTGACGTAGACCACGCCGTCGCTGACGATGGCCTGGGATTCCTGGCCGCGTTGCTTCTCGTCGCCGAAGGAATAGGACCAGGCCGGGGTCAGCTTGAACACGTTCTTGTCGTTGACCTGGGCCAGCGGGCTCCAGCGCTGGGCGTTGGTGCCCATGCCGTACTGCAGCACGTCCTTGGTGGTCAGGTGGTCGTTGGCGATGTCTTCCCAGGTCACGTTCTTGCCGGCAGGTGCCGCCGGGGCGGTGGCCGCTGTGGCCGCCGCGCCCAGGGACAGGCTGCCGGCCAGCAGCAGGGCCTGGACGGCAAGGCTCAGGGGGGAGAGGGCGGGTAGCGATCTTATTGTCATGGTTGCGGTTCCCAGTGGAGGTTTTGGCCTGACTAGGGTCTGCCGCGCGAGGCGCTTTGAGATACGGAAAAAGTCCCGCCCTTGCCGGGAATAGTTCCCGGGCGGCACCTGATTTAGGCCCGCGCCACAAGCCCTACTACCAAGGGAGTAGGGCGCGGCCACCAAAGCAGCATACGGCCGCCCGCCGGCTGTTTCTAAGATGGCGCCATGGCCTCTGTAGCGAGGTCTTGCGTGCAATCTTGAGGGCATAACAATGACAACAAAACGCAACGCCTTGCTCGTGGTAGGGCTGCTGACCGGTGCCTTGGCCACCGGTGCTGTGTGGGCCCATGGCAACGTGGTGCCCCAGGCGGTGGAAACCAAGGGCCTGACGCCGATCAAGGATGCCGGGGTGAGCGTCGATGGCGACGGCTGGGCCGCGGTCAACCCGTACCGCACCTCGCCCGAGCGCGACAAGGCGGTGGAAATCGGCGCTTCGGCCTACAACCAGAACTGCGCCGCCTGCCATGGCCTGGAAGCCAAGTCCGGCGGTATCGCTCCAGACCTGCGCATGCTCGACGCCGGTGAGGCCGGGGACGAATGGTTCGTCGAGCGGGTGCGCCACGGCGCGGTGCGCGATGGCCGGGTGTACATGCCGAAGATGGCCGACTACCTGAGCCAGGAAGCCCTGTGGGCGGTGCGCACCTACCTGGACAGCGTGCGCGTCGAGGAGTGATCGCCATGGGCCGCTTCGCCCTGTTCCTGGCTGGCCTGCTGCTGTGTTGCGCCACGGCCCAGGCCGGGGTGCGCAACTACGACACGATGATCGCCTCCGGTGAACTGAAGGTGGCGGTGTACCAGGATTTTGCCCCCTACAGTTTCGAGGACCAGGGCCAGCCCCGAGGCGTTGATGTGGAGCTGGCGCAAGCCCTGGCCGAGGCCCTGGGGGTGCGCCTGCAACTGATCTGGGCGCCCCCGGGGGAGAAACTCGACGACGATTTGCGCGACTACATCTGGCGTGGCAGCCCGCTGCGCCACCAGCAGTTGGCCGACCTGATGATGCGCGTGCCCTACGACCACGACTACGCGCAAAAGCGCAACGAACTGGGGGAGCTGGCCAACGATCACGTGGTGATGTTCGGCCCCTATCAGGAGGAGCGCTGGCAGGTGGCATTCGACCGCCGCCGGCTGGATTCGGTGGCCAGTGTCGCGGTGTTCCAGGAACACCCCATTGGCGTCGAAGTGGACAGTGTGCCGTCGTTTTACCTGACCTCGGTGTTCAACGGCATGCTCAGTGCCAAGACCCACCATTACCCCAGCGTGCAACAGGCGTTCGGCGCCTTGCGGGCCGGGCAGGTGGACGCGGTGATGGCCATGCGCGGCGAGATCGACTGGCAGTTGCATAAGGCCGGCGACCCGCAACTGGCCCTGGCGGAAAACGCCTACCCGAACATGGGCAAGCAGGTGTGGGAGATCGGCATGGCGGTGCATGAAAGCAACCGCCAGCTGGCCTATGCCGTGGAAGAGGCCCTGGAAGGGTTGATCCGCGACGGTCGCCTGCAGGCGCTGTACGCCCGTTATGGCCTGCGTTACGAGGTCCCACAGATGTATCAATAGGAGCTGCGATGAACTGGCGAGCGACCTGTCTGCTGGCGTGCTGGCTGCCCTTGGCGACCCCGGTGCTGGCCGCCGATCCGCAGGCCCCGGGCCCGGACCCGGTGCCCTCGGTGATGTGGGCCTTCTACCACAAGCAATTGCTGGGGGAGGCGGCGTTCGTCTTCGATGACCGGGTCAAGCTGCTGGCGCCGCCCTTTGCCGAGGATGCGCGGCAGGTGCCCCTGGAAATCGACGCCCGGGCCTTCACCGGCGATGTGGTGCGCATCCTCGCCTGGGCCGAGCTCAACCCCTTGCCGCGCATCGTCGATTTCGAGCCGGGGGAGCGGGTGCTGCCCTGGCTGTCGATCCGCATCCGTATCGAGCAGGCCACGCCGCTGCGCGCCGCGGTGCTGACCCGCGATGGCCTGTGGCACGTGGGTTCGACCCTGATCGATGCCGCGGGCGGCGGCTGTACCGCCCCCAGCGTGGTGCGCACCCAGCCCGGCTGGGAAGAGCACATCGGCGAGGTGCTGGGCGGGCGTTATCCCCGTGGGGAGGCCAGCCGCCTGCGCCTGCAAGTGTCCCACCCGATGGACAACGGCCTGGTCAGCGGCATCCCTGAGTTTTTCCTCAACCACGCCGAACTGCGCGACCAGAACGATCAGCGCCTGGCCAGCCTCGAACTGTTCCCGGCGGTCAGCGAAAACCCCAACCTGGGGTTCGATATCCAGGGGCCGGGGCAGACCCGCTTGCTGTTGCGCGACAACAGCGGCAACCAGTTCGAGGCCAGGCTGCCCTGACCGCATCCTTTGACCCACCCGAGCCGAGGCGCGCCATGCGTTGGATCCTGCTGTTGCTGCTGTGCCTGGGCCTGCCGGCCCGGGCCAACCTGGACTATTCACTCAAGCCCCGGCAGATCGCCGCGGGCACCTGGCTGCTGGAAGGTAGCACCGACAACTTCGCCAAGGCCAATGGCGGCAATATCGTCAATAGCGGGTTCATCGTCACCGACAGCGGGGTGGTGGTGATCGACAGCGGGCCGTCGAAACGCTACGGCGAAGCCTTGCGCCGGGCGATTGCCGCCACCACCGACAAGCCGGTGATCCAGTTGCTGCTGACCCACCATCACCCCGACCATGTGTTGGGCAACCAGGCCTTTGGCGACGTGCCCATCGGCGCCCTGGCCGGCACCAGCGATCTGCTGCGCCAGCAGGGCGAGGCCATGGCCGAGAACATGTACCGCATGGTCGGCGACTGGATGCGCGGCACCGAGGTGGTGCTGCCGACCCAGGTGCTTGAGCCCGGGGTGCTTGAGGTGGGCGGGCATCGCTTGCGCTTGCTGGGCCTGAGTGGGCACACCGGCGCTGATCTGGCAATTCTCGACGAGAACACCGGGGTGCTGTTTGCCGGTGACCTGGTGTTCTACGAGCGCGCGCTGACCACCCCCAACAGCCCGGGGCTCGGGGTCTGGCTCGAGGACCTGGACACCTTGCAGGCCTTGCCGTGGAAACTGATCGTGCCTGGCCATGGCCCGGTGGCGACGGATGCCCGGCCCTTTGCCCAGATGCGCGACTACCTGGGCTGGCTGGACGGGTTGATGCGCGACGGCGCGGCCCAGGGCGACGACATGGCGGAGATGATCCGCCGCCCGATCCCCGAGCGTTTTGCCGGCATCAGCCTGACCCGCTATGAGCTGATCCGCAGCGTCAGCCACCTGTACCCGCGTTACGAACGCCAGCGCCTGCAGCGTATCGACGGCCTGTAGGCGCCGGCTGGCCGGCGAAGGCGGACTTGCTGGGCCTCTTCGCTGGCAAGCCAGCTCCTACGGTGGGCAGGGAGATCGGGTGGGGCTTTGTAGGCGTCGGCGGCCGCTCCTGTACCAAGGAACTAGAAAACTCCGCACTGCGGGCAATTGTTGGCAGGCAGGCCGGGACCAAGAATTCCCGGCAGACCGGGAAAATTTCCCGGGAACAACAATAACCGCCGAGGTAGCCGTCATGACCCAACCCCCACGTCGTCCCTTTTTCGCCGTGAGCCTGGTGCTCAGCGCCATGCTGCTGTCCAGCGCGGCCCTGGCCGCCGTCACCGATGAAGAGATCCTCCAGGACCCGAAGAACCCGCAGCAGATCGTCACCAACGGCCTGGGCGTCCAGGGCCAGCGCTACAGCCCGCTGGATATCCTCAACGTCGATAACGTCAAGGAGCTGCGGCCGGTCTGGGCCTTCTCCTTCGGCGGCGAGAAGCAGCGCGGCCAGCAGGCCCAGCCGCTGATCAAGGACGGGGTGATGTACATGACCGGTTCCTACTCGCGGGTGTTCGCGGTGGACGCGCGCACCGGCAAGAAGCTCTGGCAGTACGATGCGCGCCTGCCGGACGACATCCGCCCGTGCTGCGACGTGATCAACCGCGGCGTGGCGCTGTACGGCGACCTGGTGTTCTTCGGCACCCTGGACGCCAAGCTGGTGGCCCTGAACAAGGACACCGGCAAGGTGGTGTGGAGCAAGAAGGTCGCCGACCACAAAGAGGGTTATTCCATCAGCGCGGCGCCGATGATGGTCAACGGCAAGCTGATCACCGGGGTCGCCGGCGGCGAGTTCGGCGTGGTCGGCAAGATCCAGGCCTACGACCCGAAAAACGGCGAGCTGCTGTGGATGCGCCCCACCGTGGAAGGCCACATGGGCTACGTGTACAAGGACGGCAAGGCCATCGAGAACGGCATTTCCGGCGGCGAGGCGGGCAAGACCTGGCCGGGCGACCTGTGGAAGACCGGTGGCGCGGCGCCGTGGCTTGGCGGCTACTACGACCCGGAAACCAACCTGCTGCTGTTCGGCACCGGCAACCCGGCGCCGTGGAACTCCCACCTGCGCCCTGGCGACAACCTGTATTCCTCGTCGCGCCTGGCCCTGAACCCGGACGACGGCACCATCAAGTGGCACTTCCAGAGCACCCCCCACGACGGCTGGGACTTCGACGGCGTCAACGAGCTGATCTCCTTCAACTACAAGGAGGGCGGCAAGGAGATCAAGGCCGCCGCCACCGCCGACCGCAACGGCTTCTTCTACGTGCTCGATCGCACCAACGGCAAGTTCATCCGCGGCTTCCCCTTTGTCGACAAGATCACCTGGGCCACCGGCCTGGATAAGAACGGCCGGCCGATCTACAACGAGGCCAGCCGCCCTGGCGCCCCGGGTAGCGAAGCCAAGGGCAGCTCGGTGTTCGTCGCCCCGGCCTTCCTCGGCGCCAAGAACTGGATGCCCATGGCCTACAACCGCGACACCGGGCTGTTCTATGTGCCGTCCAACGAATGGGGCATGGACATCTGGAACGAAGGCATCGCCTACAAGAAGGGCGCGGCGTTCCTCGGCGCGGGCTTCACCATCAAGCCGCTGAACGAGGACTACATCGGCGTGCTGCGGGCCATCGACCCCATCAGCGGCAAGGAAGTCTGGCGCCACAAGAACTTCGCGCCGCTGTGGGGCGGGGTGCTGACCACCAAGGGCAACCTGGTGTTCACCGGCACGCCTGAGGGCTTCCTCCAGGCGTTCAACGCCAAGACCGGCGAGAAGGTCTGGGAATTCCAGACCGGCTCCGGGGTCCTGGGCTCGCCCGTGACCTGGGAAATGGACGGCGAGCAGTACGTCTCGGTGCTCTCCGGCTGGGGCGGCGCGGTGCCGCTGTGGGGCGGCGAGGTGGCCAAGCGGGTCAAGGACTTCAACCAGGGCGGCATGCTCTGGACCTTCAAGCTGCCCAAGGACCTGGTGAGCAAACGCTGATCGTAGGCGCCAGCTTGCCGGCGAAGGCGCCCGCACGACCGCTTTCGCCGGCAAGCCGGCTCCTACAACGCTACCGCAATGTCCCTGCCTACCGTAGGCGCCAGCTTGCTGGCGAAGAGGCCCGCGAGAGCGCCTTCGCCTGCAGCCGGCTCCTACAGGCCGGTCTGCCGCTTCATTCCCGCCTCGGTGCGGGGTGGGCGGAGGCGATCAACCTACGACCAAATGACGAGAGCCCCCCTGCCAACGATGCATTCGTCCGGCACGCGGGGCTCTCTACCATCGAGCCATCGCCTGTCGTGGACAGGCATCGACCAGCAGAGGCCCAGCATGATCTACGCACAACCCGGAACCCCAGGCGCCGTCGTGTCCTTCAAGCCACGCTACGGCAATTTCATCGGTGGCCAGTTCGTGCCGCCGGTGGACGGCCAGTACTTCAGCAACACCTCGCCGGTCAACGGTGAGGTGATCGCCGAATTCCCGCGCTCCACTGCCGCGGACATCGACAAGGCGCTGGACGCCGCCCATGCCGCCGCCGATGCCTGGGGCAAGACCAGCGCCCAGGACCGTTCGCTGGTGCTGCTGAAGATCGCCGATCGCATCGAGCAGAACCTGGAGATACTCGCGGTCAGCGAAACCTGGGACAACGGCAAGGCCGTGCGCGAAACCCTCAACGCCGACGTGCCCCTGGCCGCCGATCATTTCCGCTATTTCGCCGGTTGCATTCGTGCCCAGGAAGGCGGCGCCGCAGAGATCAACGAACTGACCACCGCCTACCATTTCCACGAACCCCTGGGCGTGGTCGGGCAGATCATCCCGTGGAACTTCCCGCTGCTGATGGCCGCCTGGAAGCTGGCCCCGGCCCTGGCCGCCGGCAACTGCGTGGTGCTCAAGCCCGCCGAGCAGACCCCGCTGTCGATCATGGTCTTCGCCGAGCTGATCGCCGACCTGCTGCCGGCCGGGGTGCTGAACATCGTCCAGGGCTTTGGCCGCGAAGCCGGCGAGGCCCTGGCCACCAGCAAGCGCATCGCCAAGATCGCCTTCACCGGCTCGACCCCGGTGGGCTCGCACATCATGAAATGCGCCGCCGAGAACATCATTCCGTCCACCGTGGAACTGGGCGGCAAGTCGCCGAACATCTTCTTCGAAGACATCATGCAGGCCGAGCCCAAGTTCATCGAAAAGGCCGCCGAAGGCCTGGTGCTGGCGTTCTTCAACCAGGGGGAAGTCTGCACCTGCCCATCCCGGGCCCTGGTCCAGGAATCGATCTACGAGCCGTTCATGGCCGAGGTGATGAAGAAGATCGTCAAGATCAAGCGCGGCAACCCGCTGGACACCGAGACCATGGTCGGCGCCCAGGCGTCGCAGCAGCAGTACGAGAAGATCCTCTCTTACCTGCAGATCGCCCAGGAGGAGGGCGCCGAGCTGCTCACCGGTGGCGCCGCCGAGCTGTTGGAAGGTGACCTGGCCAGCGGCTATTACATCCAGCCGACCCTGCTCAAGGGCCACAACAAGATGCGCGTGTTCCAGGAAGAGATCTTCGGCCCGGTGGTGGGCGTGACCACCTTCAAGGACGAAGCCGAGGCCCTGGCGATCGCCAACGACAGCGAGTTCGGCCTGGGCGCCGGGCTGTGGACCCGCGACATCAACCGCGCCTACCGCATGGGCCGGGCGATCAAGGCCGGCCGCGTGTGGACCAACTGCTACCACCTGTACCCGGCCCACGCCGCGTTCGGTGGCTACAAGAAATCCGGGGTGGGCCGCGAGACCCACAAGATGATGCTCGACCACTACCAGCAGACCAAGAACCTGCTGGTGAGCTACGACATCAACCCCCTGGGCTTCTTCTAAGGGCAACAACAGGCGCGGTGGTTGGGTGCCGCCGCGCTTGTGCGGGACGGACACGGGGAGGGCTCATGGGTGGGCGCCTCCCCGTGTGCGTTGTGGGCGCAGCACCGCCATCCCTGTAGGAGCCAGCTTGCTGGCGAAGAGGCCCGCAAGCCCACCCCCAATCTCCCCCTACCAACGCACCCGCCGGTTCGTCCCAAAGTAGCATTCGGCCCCCGCGCTCTCCGTGCATTAATGCCTTTACCGGAATCCCCCGGCACAACAAGAGGCTTGACCCCATGTGGCATAAACCCGCGTACACCGACCTGCGTATCGGCTTTGAAGTGACCATGTACTTCGCCAACCGCTGAGCCGTCCCGCTCCGGCCGGTACTGGTGTCGGCCGGAGCCTTTTGCCCTTCAGGAGCACGTCATGCATATCCGCATTCTCGGTTCCGCGGCGGGGGGCGGTTTTCCCCAGTGGAACTGCAACTGCCGTAACTGTGCCGGCGTGCGCAACGGCACGCTGCGGGCCCGGCGCCGCACCCAGTCGTCCATCGCCCTGAGCGACCAGGGCAGCGAGTGGATCCTGTGCAACGCCTCCCCGGACATTCGCCAGCAGCTGGAGTCCTTTCCGGTGCTGCAACCGGCCCGACAGCTTCGGGACACCGCCCTGGCCGGGGTGATCCTGCTGGACAGCCAGATCGACCATTGCACCGGCCTGCTCAGCCTGCGCGAAGGCTGCCCGCATCAGGTCTGGAGCACCGAGATGGTCCACCAGGACCTGTGCAGCGGCTTCCCCCTGTTCAACATGCTCAGCCACTGGAACGGCGGCTTGCAGTGGCAGCCCATCCACCTCGACGGCCGGGAATTCAGCCTGCCGGCCTGCCCGGACATCACGCTGCGGGCGATTGCCCTGCGCAGCAGCGCGCCGCCGTATTCGCCCCATCGCGGCAACCCGCACCCGGGGGACAATATCGGCCTGTTCATCGAGGACCGGCGCAGCGGCGCCAGCCTGTTCTATGCCCCGGGTCTGGGGCAGGTGGATGAGGCCCTGCTGGGGTGGATGGACCGCGCCGATTGCCTGCTGGTGGATGGCACCTTGTGGCGCGACGACGAGATGCGCCTGTGTGAAGTGGGCGACAAGCTGGGCAGCGAGATGGGCCATCTGGCGCAAAGCGGCCCCGGCGGCATGCTTGAGGTGCTGGAGCGCTTTCCTCGGGCGCGCAAGGTGCTGATCCACATCAATAACACCAACCCGATCCTCGACGAGGACTCCCCCGAGCGCGCCGAGCTGACCCGCCGCGGCATCGAAGTGGCGCATGACGGCATGGACATCCATCTCTGACGCCACCCGGTCCCTGTAGCCGCTGCCGAGGCTGCGAAGTCCGCCGATGGTCGGATTGCTTTCAGCAACGGATGCTTTAGGCTGGCGTTCTTCTCCAGAACAATAAGAAAACAGGCTTCCCCCATGGGCCAGAATCTCAGTCTGCTGCGCAAGTTCGTCTCTCCGGAAATCATCTTTGGCGCCGGTTGCCGGCACAACGTCGGCAACTATGCGAAGACCTTCGGTGCGCGCAAGGTGCTGGTGGTCACCGACCCCGGGGTGATCGCCGCCGGCTGGGTCGCCGATGTCGAGGCCAGCCTGCTGGCCCAGGGCGTCGAGTACTGCCTGTACAGCGCGGTGTCGCCCAACCCGCGGGTGGAGGAGGTGATGCACGGCGCGCAGATCTACCGGGAAAACGCCTGCGATGTGATCGTCGCGGTCGGTGGCGGCAGCCCCATGGATTGCGGCAAGGGCATCGGCATCGTCGCCGCCCACGGGCGCAGCATCCTCGAGTTCGAGGGGGTGGACACCATCCGCATGCCCAGCCCCCCGCTGATCATGATCCCGACCACCGCCGGCACCTCGGCGGATGTCTCGCAGTTCGTGATCATCTCCAACCAGCAGGAGCGGATGAAGTTCTCCATCGTCAGCAAGGCGGTGGTCCCTGATGTGTCGCTGATCGACCCGGAAACCACCCAGGGCATGGACCCCTTCCTTTCCGCCTGCACCGGCATCGACGCCCTGGTGCATGCCATCGAGGCTTTCGTTTCCACCGGCCACGGGCCGCTGACCGATCCCCACGCCCTGGAAGCCATGCGCCTGATCAACGGCAACCTGGTGCAGATGATCGCCAACCCCTCGGACATCGCCCTGCGCGAGAAGATCATGCTTGGCAGCATGCAGGCCGGGCTGGCGTTCTCCAACGCGATCCTCGGCGCGGTGCATGCCATGTCCCACAGCCTGGGGGGCTTTCTCGACCTGCCCCACGGGCTGTGCAACGCGGTACTGGTGGAGCATGTGGTGGCCTTCAACTACAGCGCGGCGCCGGAGCGCTTCAAGGTGATTGCCGAGACTTTCGGCATCGACTGCCGCGGGCTCAACCAGCGGCAGATCTGCGGGCGCCTGGTGGAGCACCTGATCGCCCTCAAACGCGCCATCGGCTTCCACGAGACCCTGGGCCTGCATGGGGTCAGCAGCAGCGATATTCCGTTCCTCTCGCAGCACGCAATGGGCGACCCATGCATCCTTACCAACCCTCGTGAATCCAGCCAGCGTGATGTCGAGGTGGTCTATGGCGAGGCCCTCTGACGAACAGCAACGGGCCCTGGCCGGGCTCCTGGGGCTGGGCAACCACTCGGCGCGCAAGAGCCATTACCCGGAACTGGCGGCGCGCCTGGAAGACCTGGAAACCGAGCGCAACCGCTACAAGTGGCTGTTCGAGAACGCGGTGCACGGCATCTTCCAGGCCAGCCTGCAGGCCGGCATGCGTGCCGCCAACCCGGCCCTGGCGCGCATGCTGGGGTATCAGGACCCCCAGGAAGTGCTGTTTTCCCTGGCCGACCTGGCGGGCAACCTGTTCGTGGGCGGCGCCGGGGAACTGGCGGCCATCGGCGAGCAGTTGCAGAACCAGCGCAGCCTGCTGGGTTACGAAACCCAGCTGCGGCGCAAGGACGGCAGCAGCATCGATGTGCTGATGAACCTGTTGCTCAAGCCCGACCAGGACGGGCTGGTGGAAGGGTTCGTCGCCGACATCACCGAACGCAAGCTGGCCCAGCAGCGCCTGGAACAGCTCAACGACCAGTTGGAGCAGCGGGTGGCGGCGCGCACCGATGAGTTGCTGGACGCCAACCGCAACCTGCAGCAGCAGATCGCCCGGCGCGAGCGCATCGAGCGCGACCTGCGCGAGGCCCGGGACGCCGCCGAGACGGCCAACCGCAGCAAGGACAAGTACCTGGCCGCCGCCAGCCACGACCTGCTGCAACCTCTGAATGCCGCACGCCTGCTGATTTCCACCCTGCGCGAGCGCAGCCTGCCGGCCCCGGAGCAACTGCTGGTGGAACGCACCCACCAGGCCCTGGAGGGCGCCGAGGACCTGCTCACCGACCTGCTGGATATTTCCAGGCTCGATCAGGCGGCGGTGAAGCCGGACCTGGCCACCTACCGCCTGGATGAAATGCTCGCGCCCCTGGTCTCCGAGTTCCAGTCGGTGGCCGAGGCGGCGGGGCTGGGGCTGCGGGTGCGCTTCGGTGACTTTGCCCTGTTCACCGACTTGCGGCTGATGACGCGGATCCTGCGCAACTTCCTCAGCAATGCCTGCCGCTACACCGAGCGCGGCAGCATCCTGCTGGCGGCGCGGCGCCGGGGCGACCAGTTGCGGCTGGAGGTGTGGGACACCGGGCGCGGCATTGCCGCCGACCGCCTGGAGTCGATTTTCCTGGAATTCAACCAGCTGGATGTGGGCCGCGCCGCCGACCGCAAAGGGGTGGGGCTGGGGCTGGCGATTGTCGAGCGCATCGCCAAGATTCTCGGCTATCGGGTGCAGGTAGCGTCGCGGCCGGGGCACGGTTCGCGGTTCAGCATCGAGGTGCCATTGGCGGCCCGGGTGCCCTTGCCCTTGAGCCAGCAGGCGCCGCAGCCGGGCACCGGCAACCCGCTGCCGGGGCGGCGCCTGCTGGTGCTGGACAACGAGTTGAGCATTCTTGAAAGCATGGCTGCGCTGCTCGGCCAGTGGGGCTGCGAGGTGCTGACCGCCACCGATCAGGCCGCGGCCCTGGAGGTGCTGCAGGGCCGGGCGCCGGAGTTGATCCTGGCGGACTTCCACCTGGACCACGGGGTCACCGGCTGCCAGGTGGTCAGGCGCTTGCGCGAGCATTTCCAACAACCGCTGCCGGCGGTGATCATCACCGCCGACCGCAGCGACCAGTGCCGCCGCGCCTTGCAGCAACTGGGCGCGCCGCTGCTCAACAAACCGGTGAAGCCGGGCAAGTTGCGGGCCGTGCTCAGCCAGTTGCTGGGCTAGTGGTGGCAAGGGGGGGCGGCTAAATCGATGCGCCGGCGCGGGGCTCAGATGATGCGCAGCATCCACAGTAGGCCCAGGTAGACCGCCGCACAGCCCAGGGGCCAGACCACCAGCAGGCGGGTCTGGCTGAAGAACGACGGCGCTTTGCCCACCAGGGTCGAGTCCTCCAGCTGTTGCAGCGTCTTGGCGGGGACGCCTTCCTCCACCGGGGCCTGGAGCTGGGCCTCGATCAGCGGCTCGACTTCTTCGACCTTGCGTATCATCCCCCGGCCCGTGGCGAACAGCGCCGCGCCGACGAAGATCAGCAGGTAGATCACCAGGAATTTCCAGTGGGAGGAGTAACTCAGGTCGAGGAAGCTGGGTGTCGGGCTGTTGTCCCAGAACCAGTTCAAAGGCTGGGTGTTGGCATTGACCTGGTACACGAAGTACTTGATCGGGCGATTGATGGTCGAGGCCATGCTGGTGTAGCTGTCCAGGCGCCAGTAGAGCATTTTCAGGGTCGAGAAAAAGGTCGAGATCAAGGCACCGGTAAACAACAGTGCGCCTGCGGCGATGTACAGCCGGTACTGCAATTGGGCCCTGGTGTAGGTCATGGGTGCTTCCTGCAATGAACAAAAGGGCCGCAATACTATATTCCGTGGCCGCTGGGCGATAGGGGCGCGCCCTGGCTCATCGGTTGCCGCGTTGCAGGTTTGCGCTGGTGCCATGGGCGACACCGGTTATCCTTGAGCCCCCTTCAGGTCGGACGAGTCAGCCCATGCTGGAAGTACAAGGAGTGTTCAAGAGCTATGCCACCCCCCAGGGGCCGCTGGCGGTGCTGCAGGGTGTCGATTTGCACCTGGGGCAGGGCAGCAGCCTGGCGCTGATGGGCGAATCCGGCAGCGGCAAGAGCACCTTGCTGCACCTGGTGGCCGGGCTGGACCAGGTGGATGGCGGCAGCATTCGCATCGGCGCCCAGCGCCTGGAGCGCATGAGCGAAAGCCAGTTGGCCAACTGGCGCCGCACCGAAGTCGGCCTGGTGTTCCAGCAGTTCAACCTGATTGGCAGCTTGCGGGTCGAGAACAACCTGGGTTTCCAGGCGCGCCTGGCCGGGCGCTTCGATCCGCGCTGGCAGGCGCAGTTGGTGGAACGCCTGGGCCTGGGGGACTTGCTGCGCCGCTACCCCGAGCAGCTGTCCGGCGGCCAGCAGCAGCGGGTCGCTTTGGGCCGGGCCCTGGCGTCGAGGCCCGGGCTGTTGCTGGCCGATGAACCCACCGGCAGCCTCGATGAAACCACCAGTGACCAGGTGCTGGATTTGCTGCTGGAACTGCTGGCCGACAGCCCCACCAGTTTGCTGATGGTGACCCACAGCCAGCGCGTGGCCAGCCGTTTGCAACACACCGTGGTCCTGCAGCGTGGCCGCCTCGCCGCAGCGGGCGGGGCCTGAGATGCGGGTGCTGCGTGGCACCTTGCAGGCGCTGTTGAGCCACTGGCGCCAGCACCCGGTGCAGTTCTTCAGTGTGCTCACCGGTTTGTGGCTGGCCACCAGCCTGCTGACCGGGGTCCTGGCCCTCAACAGCCAGGCCCGGGACAGCTATGCCCGGGCCAGCCAGTTGATTGGCGGTGAACCCCAGGCCAGCCTGGGCACGGCCACTGGCGCAAGCTTTGCCCAGCAATGGTTCGTCGACCTGCGCCGGGCCGGCTGGCCGGTGTCGCCGGTGCTGCAAGGGCGGGTGCAGTTGCAGGGCTTCGAGGCGCTGCGCCTGCAACTGATGGGCATCGAGCCTTTGTCCTTGCCCGCCGGTTCCGCAGTGGCCGGCAAGCCACTGGCGATGCAGCAGGTGGTGGAGTTCTTCAGCCCTCCGGGGCGTACCTGGGTTGCCCCAGAGACCCTGGCCAGCCTCGGCTACCGCGAGGGCCAGCAGCCCCGTGCCAGCAATGGCCGGCTGCTGCCGCCGTTGCAGGTGCAGGCGGACATGGCCCCGGGGCTGCTGCTGATGGACATCGGCTTTGCCCAGCAGGTACTCGACCAGCCGGGGCAACTGAGCCGCCTGCTGCTGCCCCGGGACTTTGCCGCCCGCGCGCCACCCTTACCGGCCGAGCTGGCGGGGCAACTGGTGCTGCATTCGGGCGAGTCGGAAAACACCCTGGCGCGCCTGACCGAGAGCTTTCACCTGAACCTGGATGCCTTGGGTTTCCTGTCCTTCGTGGTCGGGCTGTTCATCGTGCATGCCGCCATCGGCCTGGCCCTGGAGCAACGTCGTGGCCTGCTGCGGACCTTGCGCGCCTGCGGGGTCAGTGCGCGGCTGCTGATCTTCAGCCTGATTCTGGAACTGGGGGCCCTGGCGCTGCTGGGTGGAGTGGGGGGGGTCATCAGCGGCTACCTGCTGGCCGGGCTGCTGCTGCCGGACGTGGCTGCCAGCCTGCGCGGCTTGTACGGCGCCGAGGTGGCGGGGCAGTTGAGCCTCAGCCCCGGGTGGTGGTTCAGCGGTATCGGCCTGAGCCTCTTGGGGGCCTTGCTGGCCGGCGCCGCCAGCCTGCTGCGGGCGGCGCGCCTGCCGCTGCTGGCCCTGGCCAACCCCCAGGCCTGGCATCAGGCCCATGCCCGCTGGCTGCGCCGCCAGGGGGCGGTGGCCGTAGTGGCGCTGCTGCTGGCCCTGGCGGCGTGGCAGTGGGGCGACAGCCTGGCCAGCGGCTTTGTGCTGATGGCGGCCTTGCTGCTGGCGGCGGCCCTGGGCCTGCCGGTGCTGCTCGATGCGGTGCTGGGGGCCTTGCTCGGGCGCCGGCGTGGGGTGCTGGGGCAGTGGTTTCTTGCCGATTGCCGCCAGCAACTGCCGGCCCTGAGCCTGGCCCTGATGGCGCTGCTGCTGGCGCTGGCGGCGAATATCGGCGCCGGCAGCATGACGGCAGGGTTTCGCGAAACCTTCAACGACTGGCTGGAGCAACGCCTGAGCGCCGAGTTGTATGTCAATCCGCAGAGCCCGGAGCAGGCCCGGCAGTTGCTGGACTGGTTGCCGCAACAGGCCCAGGTTGTCGCTGTGCTGCCCAGCTGGCAGGTGGCGTTGCAGGTGCAGGGTTGGCCGGCGGACCTGTATGGGGTGATCGACCATCCCAGCTACCGCCAGCACTGGCCGCTCCTGGAAAGCGACGGCGCCGAGCCCTGGGCACAACTGGCGAGCCAGGACACCCTGATGCTCAGTGAACAGCTGGCCCGACGCCTGAAGGTGCGCCCCGGCGACCGCCTGAGCCTGCCGGTGCCCGTCGGGCAGTGGGCGCCCCGGGTAGTGGGGATCTACGCCGACTATGGCAACCCCAAGGGCCACCTGCTGGTGAATGCCGGGCACTTGCTGGCGCATTGGCCAGCGCTGACGCCGAGCCGTTTCAACCTGCGCCTGGCGCCGGGAGCGATGCCCGGGCTGGTCGGCGCCTTGCAACAACAGTTCGCCCTGGACGACAGCCGGATCATCGATCAGGCCCGGCTCAAGGGCTGGTCGCAGCAGGTCTTCGAACGCACCTTTGCCGCCACCGCCGCCCTCAACAGCTTGACCCTGGGGGTGTCCGGGGTGGCGCTGTTCATCAGCCTGCTGACCCAGAGCCAGAGCCGGCTGGGCCAGCTGGCGCCGCTCTGGGCCCTGGGGGTGGGGCGGCGTCAACTGATGCTGCTGAACCTCGGGCAGACCTGGCTGCTGGCCTTGCTCACCCTGGTCCTGGCGCTGCCGCTGGGCATCCTCCTGGCCTGGTGCCTGGACAGCGTGATCAATGTCCAGGCCTTTGGTTGGCGCCTGCCGTTGCGGGTGTTCCCCGGGCAGCTTCTGCAACTTCTGGGCCTGGCCATGCTGGCGACTCTGTTGGCATCGGCCTGGCCGCTGCTGCGTTTGTACCGCGCGCAACCGGCGGACCTGCTGAGGACTTTTGCCCATGAAGACTGATGTGTTGGGCCGGGCCCTGGCGGGGTTGCTGCTGGCGCTGCTGGCCGGTTGTGAACAGCCCGCCGAGCCGCCCCAGGGTTTTGCCGGCCTGGGCAGCGAGGCCGCGGCCTTCACCCCGGTGCTGCCGGGGCGCAGTTTCAGCTTTCCTGCCGACCACGGTGCCCATGACGGGTTTCGCATCGAGTGGTGGTACCTCACGGCAGACCTGAGCGACGCCCAGGGCCGCCGCTTCGGCGTGCAGTGGACGCTGTTTCGCAGTGCCCTGCGGGCCGCTCCCGAACAGCCGGGCTGGGGCGCGCCGCTGGTGTGGCTGGGCCATGCAGCGGCCACGTCGGCCCAGAGCCACCACGCCGCCGAGCGGTATGCCCGGGGTGGCGTCGGCCAGGCCGGGGTGATCGCGCAGCCGTTCCAGGCCTGGATCGACGACTGGCAACTGAGCACCCTGAACAGCGCCGGCGACCCCCTGGCGCGGATGCAGGTGCAGGCCGCGGGGCCGGGGTTCGCCTATCGCCTGCAACTTTCCAGCAGCCGGCCGCTGGTGCTGCAGGGCGAGGGCGGCTACAGCCGCAAGTCCGACCAGGGGCAGGCCTCCTACTACTACAGCCAGCCGTTCTTCCAGGCCGCGGGGGAGTTGCAGATCGATGGCCAGCGCTATCAGGTCAGCGGCCCGGCCTGGCTCGACCGGGAATGGAGCAGCCAGCCCCTGGGCGCCGACCAGAGCGGCTGGGACTGGTTCTCGCTGCACCTGGACAGTGGCGAGCGGCTGATGCTGTTCCGGGTCCGCGAGCGGGACAAGGCGCCCTATATCACCGGCACCTGGATCAGCACCGATGGCCACACCCAGAGCCTGGGCAAGGAGCAGATCCAGTTGCTGCCGCTGGCCCAGTCCAGGGTCCAGGGCCGCAGCCTGCCCACCACCTGGCAATTGAAGATCCCCGCCAAGGGCCTGGATATCACCACCCGGGCCCTGAACCCCCAGGCCTGGATGAACCTGAGCATTCCCTACTGGGAAGGGCCGCTGCAATTCGCTGGCAGCCACAGTGGCAGCGGCTACCTGGAGATGACCGGTTATTGAGGGCGCCGCGACGCTTGCACCCATCCCCCGGTGAAAGCTGGCAGGGCGTCTATGCTCAAGGGCCTGACCGAAAGTCAGTGTGTTTCTCAACCACAAGGAATGTTCATGATGAAAACCCTCAATACCCTGGCCCGCGCCATCGCCCTGGCCACTGTGCTGGGCACCGCCAGCCTTGCCGCACACGCCGCCGATATCCCGCTGTCCGGGGCCATCGAGGCCGATCAGGTGGTGACCAAGGTCCTGTCGGTGGACGCCGCCAAGCACCAGGTGGTGCTCGAAGGCGCCGGGGGCAAGCCGGTGCATGTGCAATTGAGCGATCAGGCCAAGGACCTGGGCCACCTCAAGGTCGGCGATCAGGTCAAGGTCACGGTCACCCACTCGGTGGTGGCGGTGCTCGACACCGACGTTGAAAAGGGCAAGCCCGATTCCAGCGAAGCCAGCGGCGTGGTCCGCGCTACCGCAGACAACCCCAACCCCGGCGGCGCGGCCTATCGCCAGGTGCAGGTGCAGTTGAAGATCACCGCCATCGACTTGAAGAAAAACCAGCTGACTTTCGAAGGCCCGGCGGGCAACAAGAAAGTGGTGAGCGTGGAGAAACCCGAAGTCCAGCAGCGCCTCAAGGACCTCAAGGTGGGCCAGAGCGTGCTGGTGACCTACACCGATATCCTGCAGGTCAGCACTGCCCACGAAGGCTGAGGGGGCAGGGCTGAGCGGGGGAGGCAATGGGCAATCGGGTTAACTGCACTGTGCAGTTTTATTCAGAATCCGCCCACGGACTTTCCCCGCCAGTTGCACTAGAATGCCAACCGTTCGCCCGGTGCAAGGGCTCTTTACCGGTGCAAGGATTGCCAAGGCCAGAGCACTGGGCGAACACCTTTCCCTGTCGCGTCCTGCGACTTTCCCGCTGTACATCACCCTGAATCGACCCTGGCTGGATGCTCCGGCGCGAGCCTGCCGTGCTCCCTCTACAGTGCCACCGGACTCAAGCTGACCTGGCGTGCAAGCAGGCTGACAAAGCCGCCTGGCTGCGCGTGGCCACTCTGCAGCGACAGCAGGACGATGTTCGGACCTATGGCCAGCGCCGCGACAGCCTCGTCTTCCCGGGGCAGCAACTGCCCGGTGACCCGCAGCCCCGCCTGTTCCCGGCTGATGCGTGGCCTGTCCTGGGTCGCGGCCCACAGGTTGTGATCCCAGACAAAATCGTCCTCCAGGCTCAACTCCACCTCGTGCACCTGGCCCGTCTGTGGCGGCGTGCCCAGCCATTGGCCCCGGCCTTCGCCGAACGCACTGCTGAAATTGACCCACAGGCTATGATCGGCTTCTACATGGAGGGTGTTGAGGGTGATACGCATGGCCAATCCTTTCCTTGGTACTGCGGGTTCAAGAGGCGTTCAGCCGGCTTTCCGGGGCGGGGCGGCCGGGCTGGATGGCAAGCGGCCACTGCGCTTGTTATTGCACAGTGCGCGGGCCTTCAACAGAATGCGCGATTGCCCGACCGGGACAGGTCGAGGGCGGTGAATGATAGCGGAGATCCTGGATTGATCTGGTTAAAACGTTTGCTCATGTCGGTGGGCGTACTGGCGCTGGTATTGCTGGCGGTGGTCGTGTTCAAGAACGGCTTCTCCACGACGCCGGCCCATGCATTGGCCGAGCACCCTGATGCGCAGTGGCAGGGGGGCGCCGATGGCGGGCATTACATTGAAATCACCCGCTCCGAGCCGCCTTATTTCTTTGTACAGGTGCGTCATGAAAGTGGCGACCTGTGGGATGAGGGCTGGCTCAAGTACGAGGACGGCGACGCCAGCGCCCTGACCACCGACAAGGTGCTGGCCTTCGACGGTGACGGAGTGATTTACCTGCAGCAACGCAAGGTATTGGCGCCACTGCGCTCCGCGGCCCATTGACCTTCTGAAGCAGGTCGGGAACGCCGGTTTGATGGCTGTTGATAGTTGTTTCGAATGCTTGGAAATACTCGGCAGGGGTATAACTCACAACAACTAGAACGACTGAAGATACAACTGTGCAATAAGTTGCGCACATATAACTTATAGAACTTGTATGAGATGTTTTCGGTTCTATATCAGAATATTCCTATTCTTTTGCGCAGGGTGCTCCAGTAAGGTTTTTCCACCTGAATGGATATCCGGTAGTTCCAGTGCGCAAATTGATTCTCACTTCTTCAGTTCCCCCCCGCCAAGGACTGCACTCCGCGTTTTGCCGTGCTGATGCGCCATTTGTGGGCAGCTGGCGCACATGAGTTACTCGCGCAAGTTGTACTCATATCACCTGGAGCTCGCTCAGAAGTTTGTGCATGAGCAAAGTTTCGCTGGCGAAGATGTGCGTTTCTCCAACGAATATGAGGCGCTGGAAAGCGAACTGGGCAAGGCCCAGTCAATGCATGAAAGCGGTCAGGTCGACTGGCTGAAGATTCAGCAGCAGAGCGAAGCCTTGTTACGTTATCAGTCCAAGGATTTGCGGGTTGCCGCATGGTTGACCTGGGCCCTGCATCAGCGTGAATCCTTCCCCGGCCTGCTAGCGGGCCTGGGAATGGTACGCCACCTGTGCGAGCACCACTGGCAGCAAGTGCACCCAGCCAAGCTGCGCACCCGCGCTGCGGCGATTGCCTGGTTGGTGCCGCGCCTGCAGGACGTGCTGGATGAGGAGGTGCCGGTCAGGGAGCAGTTGCCGCTGTTCCGCCGCCTGGCGGAGCAACTGCAGGGGCTGGACGCGATCCTGACTCGTCACCTGGGGGATGACGCTCCCTTGCTGCTGCCGATCTGCAGGCGTCTGCAGAATATGGTGACGCGAGCGGCCGACAATCAGCCGGAGCCCGGAGCGGTAGGGGCCGTAGTGGCTCAGGTCAAGCAGGCAGCAGCGCAGCTGTTTACGCCCGGCTCGCCGATCGATAACGAAAAGGATGCGCAGAAAGCCCTGCGCTCCCAGCAGGAAAGTGCCCGTCCGTTGTGCGCCTGGTGGCTGCGCCAGAAGGCCACCGACCACCGGGCTCTGCGCCTCAACCGGGCGCTTCTATGGTTGGCCATCGACGCCGTGCCCGAGCGCAACGGCGAACAGGTCACGGCCCTGCGCGGGCTGCCGGCTGACAAACTGCGCCACTATCAGGAGCGCTATGACCAGGGCCAGTACGCCGATCTGTTGGTGGAGCTGGAGGCCAGCCTGGCCCGGGCGCCATTCTGGTTCGACGGCCAGCGCCTGGTCTGGGAGTGTCTGCAGGAACTCAACGCCGAGCCTGCCATGCGCGAGGTGGAGTTTCACTTCGCCTTGCTGCTGCAACGGCTGCCAGGGGTGGTGGAACTGCGTTTTTTCGACGGCGTGCCCTTTGCCGATCCGGCCACCCGCAACTGGATCAGCGCCCATGTCATGCCCCATCTGCACAGCACCAGTGCGCCGCGCAAGGTCGAGCCCGCCAGCGTGCTGCCGGCCTGGGAAGAAGCTTTGGAAGAGGTGCTGCCGATCCTGCGCAAGGACGGCCTCAAGGTCGCCGTACAGATGCTCAAGCAGGGCTTGCAGAACGCCCAGGGCGGGCGAGTGCGGTTCTTCTGGCACTTGAGCCTTGCCCGCCTGTGTTTCATGGCCAAGAAGTACGAGCTGGCCAAGACCCAGCTGGAAACCCTCGACCGGCAGTTGCAGGACACCGGCTTGCAGGCCTGGGAGCCGGACCTGGCGCTGGAAGTCCTGCACCTGCTGCACAACTGCTGTGAGCTACTGCCGCAGAACCATGCAGTGCGTGAGCGAAAGGAAGAGGTTTATCGCAGGTTGTGCCATCTCGATCTCGAGGTGGTACTCGAATAGGCCCCCGGGCCGACAACCGCAAGGAGAAGTGACATGGCCAAAGAAGGCTCCGTAGCCCCCAAGGAACGTATCAACGTCACGTTCAAACCCGCCACCGGCGGAGCTCAGGAAGAGATTGAACTGCCGTTGAAGCTACTGGCGATCGGCGATTACACCCAGCGCCTGGATGAGCGCAAGGTGGAGGATCGCAAACCCATCAGCATCGACAAGATGACTTTCGACGAGGTTCTGGCCAAGCAGGAGCTGCGCCTGACCCTGAGCGTACCCAACCGGTTGCAGGAGGAGGGTGGCAGCGACGAACTGGCGGTGCAGCTGCGCGTTGACTCGATGAAGGACTTCAACCCCGCCAGCCTGGTGGAGCAGGTGCCGGAGCTGAAGAAACTCATGGAACTGCGCGACGCCCTGGTGGCGCTCAAGGGGCCGCTGGGCAACGCCCCGGCCTTTCGCAAGGCCATCGAAGGGGTGCTCGCCAACGACGAGTCCCGCGGTCGGGTCCTGGGTGAATTGGGCCTCAATGCCGCCCCCGCCCAGGAAGCCTGAGACTCCACACAGCTAAGGAAGCTAGATCATGAGCAGTAATGCCGCACAGCAGAAGAATCAGGACAGCAGCGAATACAGCCTCCTCGACAGCATCATCGCCGAGACCCGCCTGACCCCGGACGACGAAGCCTATGGCATCGCCAAGCGCGGAGTCTCGGCCTTTATCGAAGAGCTGCTCAAGCCGCAGAACAGCGGTGAGCCGGTGAAGAAGGCGATGGTCGACCGGATGATCGCCGAGATCGACGCCAAGCTCAGCCAGCAGATGGATGAGATCCTCCACCATGCCGACTTCCAGTCGCTGGAATCGGCCTGGCGTGGCCTGCAGCTGCTGGTGGACCGGACCAACTTCCGGGAAAACATCAAGATCGAGATTCTCAACGTCTCCAAGGAAGACCTGCTGGACGACTTCGAGGACTCCCCGGAAGTGATGCAGGCCGGTCTCTACAAACACATCTACACCGCCGAATACGGCCAGTTCGGTGGCCAGCCGGTGGGCGCTATCATCGCCAACTATTTCATGTCCCCCAGCTCCCCGGACGTGAAGCTGATGCAGTACGTATCCAGCGTGTCCTGCATGTCCCATGCGCCATTCATTGCCGCCGCGGGGCCGAAATTCTTTGGTCTGGAAAGCTTCGCCGGGCTGCCGGACCTCAAGGACCTCAAGGACCACTTCGAGGGTCCGCAATTCGCCAAGTGGCAGAGCTTCCGCCAGTCCGAGGATGCACGCTACATCGGCCTGACCCTGCCGCGCTTCCTGCTGCGCAACCCCTACGATCCGCAAGAGAACCCGGTGAAGTCCTTCGTCTACAAGGAAAACGTCGCCAACAGCCACGAAGACTACCTGTGGGGCAACACCGCCTACGCCTTCGGCACCCGGCTGACCGACAGCTTCGCCAAGTTCCGCTGGTGCCCGAACATCATCGGCCCGCAGAGCGGTGGCGCGGTGGAAGACCTGCCGCTGCACCACTTCGAAAGCATGGGCGAGATCGAGACCAAGATCCCCACCGAGGTGCTGGTTTCCGACCGCCGCGAGTACGAGCTTGCGGAAGAGGGCTTCATCTCCCTGACCATGCGCAAGGGCAGCGACAACGCGGCGTTTTTCTCCGCCAGTTCGGTGCAGAAGCCCAAGTTCTTCGGCATCAGCGCCGAGGGCAAGGCTGCGGAGCTCAACTACAAGCTTGGCACCCAGCTGCCTTACATGATGATCGTCAACCGCCTGGCCCATTACCTGAAGGTGCTCCAGCGCGAGCAACTGGGTTCCTGGAAAGAACGCACCGACCTGGAGCTGGAGCTCAACAAGTGGATACGCCAGTACGTGGCCGACCAGGAGAACCCCAGCAGCGAAGTGCGTGGCCGGCGCCCCCTGCGTGCTGCGCAGATCATCGTCAGCGACGTCGAAGGCGAGCCGGGCTGGTATCGGGTCAGCCTCAACGTGCGGCCGCATTTCAAGTACATGGGGGCGGACTTCACCCTGTCGCTGGTGGGCAAGCTGGACAAGGAATAGGGCAGGAGCTGAGCCATGCGCCGATACGGCAGCCTGTTCGAACGCCTGAGCGGTGAAGCCGGCCAACGCGTCGGCTGGAGCCGCGAAGTGGCCGCCATGGCCTCGGTGGCTGCCCATCTGGCGAAGATGCTCAGCACCCGTGCGGGCAGTGTGCAGACACTGTCCGACTACGGCTTGCCGGACCTCAACGACATGCGCCTAAGCCTGCACGACTCCCTGAGTCAGGCACGCCGGGCCATAGAAGGTTTTATCGAGACCTATGAACCACGGCTGTCCAACGTGCGGGTGGTGTCACTGCCCCGTGACCACGATCAGCTCAAGCTGGCCTTCAGCATCGAAGGCCTGCTGGAGGTGGAGGGGGTCAAGCGCCAGGTCAGCTTCGCCGCTCGCCTGGATGGCAGCGGCCAGGTCAAGGTCAAGTAGGGAGGATACAGCGATGTCGGGAAAACCAGCGGCCCGGGCCGGCGACCCAACGGCCTGCCCGATCCCCGGGCATGGGGTCAATCCCATTGCCGTCGGTTCGGCGGATGTGTTGTTCGACGGCTTGCCGGCCGCCCGGCAGGGTGATGTTTCGGCCTGCGGCGGTGCCCTGGTCGGCGGCTTGAGCAGCACCGTTTCGATCAACGGCCGCGCCGCGGCGACCCTGGGTTCGGTGGGCAGTCATGGCAACACAGTGATCGGCGGGTCAGGCACGGTGATCATTGGCGACAGCTTTACTCCGGCGCCATTTGTGGCGCCGGCACCGGTGCAGATCAATTGGCCGTTCAATGAACAGTATGTGATTGAGTGTCAGAAAACCGGGAAGCCACTGGCGGGGATTGCCTACAACTTCAAAACGGCTTCTGGAAAGATCTTCAGTGGAGTGACTGGAGCAGATGGCAAGACCGAGAAAATATCATCTTCGGATGCCGAGACGTATGAACTGATGATTGAGCGGCAGACCGAAGTGGTGATTGCTTGATCATGTTTGAGGGTGTTGAAGAAATATCGGTGGCGATTCAACGCTTACACGCAAATAGGAGTTTCTAGGTGACGGAAATAGTCGCTGCATCCAATTTGAGTCCAGCGAGTCAACAGGCCGAAAAGACCTTGGCGATTCGTCTTTTTGGAGTGACCGACATTCCGGCAGCCATGAGAAAGATGAACTGGAATGTTGCCGCCGACCTGATGCAGTACTGGTTCGATGGCAAGCCTTGGTCGACGATAGACGGCGCAATGACGAATGAAGTCAAGGGCCATACCGCCCTTGCTCTGGAACCCTATTTCAATAGCGCAATCGTCAAGATGAGTTGGCTTGTTGGGTTTGAACGTGCCAATGAGGTACTGAATATCCTGCGAGTGGCTTGGCGTAATGGACCGGCTCAAGAGCAGATACGCAAAAAAATACTGCCGCAATTCAACGCTCGAACTCCTGGTGTGTACCCGCTTCGGTTTAATGGAGATGCGAGATCGGTAGAGATTTTCGGTTGTTGCAATAGTCGCTCGGTAAATTTTGGATTGACCGATGAAATAAACGAATTAAGGGCGGCGCTGGCTGACTTTAATATCCGTGTTTTTCCCGAGGGGGAGGTTGTTGTAACTGAGGATAACGTGCGGCTTTTAGTGAGTCGCATAGGCTTTTATGTTGAAGATGCTTATGACTTTAATGATGCACCCAACAGCTTTTTTAGTCAGCCTCTGGGGTTTTGGAATTTCGATGGTATTGCAGGGCCTATCGCTGCAAATGCTTCCAATGTAGCACTGGGGCAAGCCCAGAGTGCTATAGCAAGGAATTCGTTTATAAGCGCAGCTTCGGATCGTATGTACCAAGAAATTGACGAAGCTCGTTATTTCTATATTAAGAACTCACACTTTGTCGCCTATAGACGAAAGACAAGGAAGGGCGGCGACTTTCAGGTTTTCTCTGATGTTTTGTATGAGGATGTCCCTCTCGTTGTCATGAAGCTGTAGGCGTGAGCTCTTGTGGGGTAAAAAATCAGTATGAGTGTTGTCTTGGTATCCATTTTTTGATGCAGGACGAATACTGGAAATCGGACGGTGCGCAATGGTAAAGATGGCCCGGGGTAAATGGCTTCGACGAACAGTTTTAGTCGCCGTTGTGTTGGCTATGGCGTTGGCATACAACGTAAACGTAATGCTTGGGTATCCAGCGAGTATTACGCAGACAAGTCCGTCAGGCCGATTTGTAATGGAAAATGTACGTGTTGATGGAACCTTTTTCTTGAGGAGGATGGCTTATCTTCGGGTCAAAGATGCGCAGGTTCCTGGAACAGTCTACCGAACACCTTTGTATGATATGCAGTCTTTGGATATGCGGGTGTTTGAAGATGATCGTGAAGTTGGAATTTATTGGATTAAATTTGATTTGCAGAAGAAGGTATTCATTATTTCCATGCCGGAGTGGGAGGAAAGTCTGATGAATATATTTATAAGCAATACCCCTTATGTTCATGTTGAGAACAGATGACAGTTTCCTGGTATGTCAGATGCCGAAAGTGGCGGGCGCCATTGAAGTCACAGTATTCAAGGAACTTCCTCTGCACTCAAACACCACTCTGTAATCAGGCGCTTTCAACGCTCATCCACTCACCCCAGGCAGGTACGCCATGTCCTTCAACCACTACTACCAAAGCGAACTGACCGCGCTGCGCCAGTTGGGCAGGCGTTTCGCCGAGCGTAGTCCGGCGCTGGCTCCGTTTCTCGGGCAGGCCGGGCGGGATCCGGATGTGGAGCGGCTGCTGGAAGGTTTCGCCTTTCTTACCGGACGCTTGCGCCAGAAACTCGATGATGAGCTACCAGAGCTCAGCCATTCGTTGATGCACCTGTTGTGGCCGAACTACATGCGGCCGTTGCCAGCCTTCAGCATTCTGCAGTTCGATCCGTTGCAGCGTTCCGGCCCTGCTGTGGCGGTGGCGCGGGATACGCCGGTGGAAAGCCGGCCGATCAATGAGGTGCGCTGTCGCTTTCGTACCTGCTACCCCACCGAAGTGCTGCCTTTGGACCTGACCGCGCTGAGCTATTCGGTGAAGGGCGACGGAGCCTTGCTCAGCCTGCATCTGAACATGAGTTGCGATGGTCATGTCGGCGAGCTGGAGCTCAGCCGCTTGCGCCTGCATCTGGCTGGCGAACGCTACATCAGCCAGATGCTCTACCTGAGCCTGCTACGCAACCTGCAAGGCATCGAGCTGGTGCCGTTGCAGGCCGGCGGCGCGCCGCTCAAGGGCGCCAATGGCGAACCGCTGTCGTTGAAGATATCCGCCAGCAAGCTGCAGCCGGTAGGTTTTGCCGAGGAGGAGGCGCTGATTCCGTACCCGCTGAATACCTTCCGCGGCTATCGGTACCTGCAGGAATATTTCTCCTTCCAGGACAAGTTCCTGTTTGTCGACCTCTGCGGCCTGGAGGTGTTGCGCTCCTTGCCCGAAGACAGCCTCAAGCAGGTGCATGGGTTGGAGTTGCGCTTTGATATACGCAGGAGCGGCATACAGCGCCTGCGCCCGACCCTGGACAACATCAAGCTGTACTGCACGCCTATCGTCAACCTGTTCAAGCACGACGCGCTGCCGATCCGCCTAGACGGCAAGCAGGACGAATATCTGCTGCTGCCAGCGGAGTACGACCTGGAGAACTGCGGGGTGTTCTCGGTGGATTCGGTCACCGGCTGGGCCCCGGGCGGGGTGGGCTACCAGGACTATGTGCCGTTCGAGTCCTTTGAGCATGATCCGAGTTTCGACGTGCCTCAAAGCCGTCCGCACTACAGCATCCGCCAGCGCTCATCGCTGCAGCATGACGGTCTGGACACCTACCTGAGCTTTGCCATTCGCCAGACCGAGGCCCAGGAAACCCTGTCCATCGAGCTGACCTGCACCAACCAGAACCTGCCCCGCCAGCTCAAGCTCGGGGACATCGACCAGCCCTGTGAGCAGACCCCGGATTTCCTCAGCTTTCGCAATATCACCGCGGCCACTTCCAGCTTCGCGCCACCGCTCAATCGCGACTTCCTGTGGAAGCTGATCAGCAACATGTCCCTCAACTATCTGTCCCTGGCCAACGTCGATGCGCTCAAGGTGATCCTCGAGACCTACGACTTGCCGCGCTACTACGACCAGCACGCCGAGCGGGTCAGCAAACGCCTCCTGGGGGGGCTCAAGTCGATTCGTCACGAACATGTCGATCGTCTGCACCGCGGCTTGCCCCTACGGGGCCTGCGCACCGAACTGACCATCGACCCCCAGGGCTATATCGGCGAAGGCGATCTGTTCATCTTCGCCTCGGTGCTCAACGAGTTTTTTGCGCTTTACGCCAGCCTCAACTCGTACCACGAGCTGCGGGTCAACAGCACACAAGGAGAAGTGTACCAATGGACACCACGCATGGGCTTGCAGCCCCTGCTTTAAGCGAGCTGTCCCGAGGGATCCGGGAGTATTCGCTGTTCCAGGCGGTGATGCTGGTGGTCGATCGACTGCGTGATGCCCACCCTGACATGAGTGATGACGAACTCTATGACCAGCTGGAGTTCCAGGCCAACCCGAGCCTGGGGTTTCCCGCCAGCGATGTCGATCGGGTGGAGTTTTTCCACGAGCACGGGCTGTTGCACGCGCGACTGCGGTTCAACCTGATCGGTCTGTTCGGCGCCGGTTCGCCGTTGCCGGCCTTCTATGGCGAACAGGCACTGGGGGACGGCGAGGAGGGTAATTCGACGCGCAACTTCCTCGACCTGTTCCACCACCGTTTGCAGCGCCTGATGCTCCCGATCTGGCGCAAGTACCGCTACCGCGCGAGCTTCTCCAGCGGCGCCCTGGACCCCTTCTCCAGCCAGCTGTTCGCACTGATCGGCCTGGGGAGCTCGGAGATTCGCCAGGCCCGGGAACTGAACTGGAAACGCCTGTTGCCCTACCTCGGGCTCTTGAGCCTGAGGGCCCACTCGGCGGCGCTGATCGAGGCGGTGCTGCGCTACTACTTCAAGCACGCGCAACTGGTGATCGAGCAGTGCATCGAGCGTCGGGTGGCGATTCTTCACGAGCAGCGCAACAGCCTGGGCCTGGGCAACAGCGTGCTCGGCGAGGACCTGGTGCTGGGGGAGCGGGTACGCGATCGCAGCGGCAAGTTCCGCATTCATATCCGCGAGCTCGATTGGCAGCGCTTTCATGAGTTCCTGCCGATCGGCTTCGGTTACCAGCCGCTTTGCGCCCTGGTGCGCTTTACCTTGCGCGACCCGCTGGACTACGACATCCGTCTGGTACTGCGCCAGGAAGAAATCCGCGAACTGTGCATCGGCGAACAGAACGCCTGTCGCCTGGGCTGGACCAGCTGGCTGGGGCGTGAACGCGCCGACGGCGTGGTGACCCTGGGCAGCCTCTCTCATTAAGGACGAGACCGATGATCAACGTAGACCTGCAACAACTGATCCAGGCACTGGATGCCGATACCCGCCGCGACCTGGAGCGCTGTGCCGAGCGTTGCGTGGCCCGGGGCGGCAGCAAGATCCTGGTGGAAGACCTGCTGCTGGAACTTCTGGAACGGCCCCAGGGACTGTTGGCCCGGGCGCTGCAGGATGCCGGGATCGAAGCCGGCGAACTCAGCGGGGTGCTGCAGGCGGGCGCCGAGCACAGCGCGTCGCGCAACCCGGTGTTTGCCCCGGAACTGGTGCAGTGGCTGCAGGACGGGCTGCTGGTGGCCAACCTGGAGCTGGGGCAGACCCAGGTGGAGCAGGCGGCGCTGATCCTGGCCCTGCTACGCAACCCGCTGCGGTATGCCGGAAGTCGCTACCAGCCCTTGCTGGCGCGGCTGAACATCGAGCGCCTGAAGGATTTCGCCCTGGCCCAGAAGCGTGACTCAGGTGCGGCTGGCCCATCCCCGGCGGGTGGCGAATCCCTGTTGCAGCGCTTCACCCACAACCTCACCCAGCAGGCCCGGGAGGGTGAGCTCGACCCGGTGCTGTGCCGCGACGAGGCGATCCGCCAGATGGTGGATATCCTGGCCCGGCGGCGCAAGAACAACCCGATCATTGTCGGGGAGGCCGGTGTCGGCAAGACCGCGGTGGTGGAAGGCCTGGCCTCGCGGATTGCCGCCGGTGAAGTGCCCCAGGCGCTGCAGGGGGTCGAGCTGCTGTCCCTGGACATGGGCCTGCTGCAGGCCGGTGCCAGCGTCAAGGGCGAATTCGAGCGTCGCCTCAAGGGGGTGATCGACGAGGTCAAGGCTTCGCCGCGTCCCATCATCCTGTTCATCGACGAGGCTCATACCCTGATCGGCGCTGGCGGCAATGCCGGAGGAAGCGATGCGGCCAACCTGCTCAAGCCGGCCTTGGCACGGGGCGAGTTGCGCACCATTGCCGCTACCACATGGAGCGAATACAAGAAGTATTTCGAGAAGGACCCGGCCCTGGCCCGGCGCTTCCAGCCGGTGCAACTGCATGAACCCAGCGTCGCCGAAGCGGTAACCATCCTGCGCGGCCTGGCCGGGGTCTACGAAAAGAGCCACGGCATCTACCTGCGCGATGATGCTGTGGTGGCGGCGGCGGAATTGTCGGCCCGCTACCTGGCTGGCCGGCAGTTGCCGGACAAGGCCGTCGACGTACTCGATACCGCCTGTGCCCGAGTACGCATCAGCCTCGCTGCGGCGCCGCAGAGCCTGGAACGGCTGCGTGCCGAACTGGCCGAAGGCGGGCGCCAGCGTCAGGCCCAGCGCCGGGATGCCGAGGCCGGTCTGGAGATCGACAAGGAGGCTCTGCTGCTTCTGGAGCAGCGTCTGGTTGCGGTCGAAACCCAGCAGCTTGCCCTGGAGCAGCGCTGGATCGAGCAGCGCCAGCAGGCCGAACGCCTGCTGGCGCTGCGCCAGGAACTGGCATTGGCCCGTGAAGCCCAGGCCACCTGCAGCCAGGTTGACGCCGAGCCGGCCACGGATATCGAGGCGCTGGAGGCCGAACTGGCAGTGCTCCACACCAGCCTGAGCAGCGCCCAGGCCGAGGAACGCCTGGTGAGTTTCGAAGTCTGCCCGCGGCTGGTGGCGCAAGTGATCAGCGCCTGGACCGGGGTGCCCCAGGAGCAACTGGCCCGGGAACATAACGCCCGGGTGACGAGTTTTGCCGATGACCTGCGCAAACGGATCCGCGGGCAGGAGCAGGCGGTGCAGGCCCTCGACCGCTCGATGCGTGCCACCGCCGCCGGGCTCAACCAGCCCGATGCGCCGGTGGGGGTATTCCTGCTGGTGGGCCCCAGCGGCGTCGGCAAGACCGAAACGGCCCTGGCCCTGGCGGACCTGCTGTATGGCGGCGAACGCTTCCTGACCACCATCAACATGTCCGAGTTTCAGGAAAAGCACACAGTGTCGCGCCTGATCGGTGCGCCGCCCGGCTACGTCGGTTACGGCGAAGGCGGCATGCTCACCGAGGCGGTGCGCCAGAAACCCTATTCGGTGGTGTTGCTGGATGAAGTGGAAAAGGCCGACCCGGATGTGCTCAACCTGTTCTACCAGATCTTCGACAAGGGCCGGGCCAACGACGGCGAAGGGCGCGAGATCGACTTTCGCAACACCCTGATCCTGATGACCTCGAACCTCGCCAGTGAGCGCATCGGCGCGCTCTGCGAACAAGCAGCAAGACCCAGCGCCGAAGCCCTGGAAGCGGCGATACGCCCGGTCCTCAGCGCCCACTTCAAGCCGGCGCTGCTGGCGCGCATGCGCGTGGTGCCGTTCTACCCGGTGGATGGGCCGGTGCTGCGCGAACTGATCGAGATCAAGTTGCAGCGCCTGGGCCAGCGCCTGGCGCGCCGGCAGTTGCAGTTCAGCCACTGCCAGGGGCTGGTGGCGCACCTGGCCGAGCGCTGCGGGCAGAGCGATAGCGGCGCGCGGCTGATCGATCACCTGCTGGAGGCGCACCTGATTCCCCGGGTGGCCGACCGCTTGCTGCAGGCCATGGCGGCCGGCGAGAGCCTCAAGCGAGTGCATGCCACGGTGGATGGCCAGGGCAACGTGGCCTGCGAGTTCGCTTGAGGTGGCAATGATGTTTTCCCAGATAGCCCAACCCCTGGCTTATGCCGAGTCCCTGCTGGGAATGTATTGCGACCTGGGCCAGGCCCGGGACGAGGCGAGCTTGCTGGCGGACTTCGTCAGGGCCGTTGCCCGGCTCAGTGCCTGCGAACTGAGCCAGCTGTACCTGCTGGACGCCACGCACACGCATCTCGGGCTCTGTGCCGAACACCTGCAGGGAGTGATTGCGCCGCGGGCCGCCGAGGCCTTGCCGGCGGACTACAACGACGAGCAACTGTTGCAGTTCTGCCTATGCCAGAACCGCGTGCTGCACTTGTTGGACCTGGGCAGCGGCCTGTACCGCACGGACTTCTTGCCCGAAGTCGGCGGCCCCTGGCATTCGCTGTTGTGCGTGCCCCTGAGCAACGCCCAGGGCGCGGTGCAGGGGCTGTTGCTGTGTGCCAGCCGTACGCCTGCCGAGCTGCAAGGGTTTGCCGGCTCCCTGGGGCTGTCCGGCTCCTTCCTGCTGGCCCAGCTCAGCCTGCGCCAGCATTGGCAGCGCAGTGCTGCTGCGGCGCAGGTAGCGCCAGCGGTGCAGCGTCGGGCCAGTGACTACGGCCTGATCGGCAAGAGCCCGGCCATGCGCGAGACCTGTCAGTTGATCAGCAAGGTCCTGCACAGTCCGTACACGGTTCTGCTCCAGGGCGAGACCGGCACCGGCAAGGAAGTGGTGGCGCGGGCCATCCACGACTACGGCCCGCGCCGCTCCCAGCCGTTTATCGTGCAGAACTGCGCAGCATTGCCGGAGCACCTGCTGGAAAGCGAACTGTTCGGCTATCGCAAAGGCGCTTTCACGGGGGCCGACAGCGACCGCATCGGCCTGTTCGAGGCGGCGAACGGTGGCACGCTGTTGCTGGATGAAGTCGGCGACATGCCGCCGGCCCTGCAAGCCAAGCTGCTGCGGGTGTTGCAGGAAAGCGAGATCCGCCCGCTGGGCGCCAACGATACTCGCAAGATCGATGTGCGCATCATCGCCGCCACTCACCGCGACCTGCCAAGCCTGGTGAGCAGCGGCGAGTTCCGCGAAGACCTGTACTACCGTCTGGGCCAGTTCCCCATCGAGCTGCCGGCCCTGCGTCAGCGCGAAGGCGATATTCCCATGCTGGCGCGTTACTTCTGCGACAAGACCTGCGCCTTCCTGCAACGCGAAACGCTGGCGTGGTCCGATACCGCCCTGCAGATGCTCGATGCCTACGCCTTTCCCGGCAATGTGCGTGAGCTCAAGGGCCTGGTGGAACGCGCGGTGCTGCTTTGTGACGGCCGCGAATTGCTGCCCGAACACTTGCTGCTGCGTGGTTCTGCGAGGGTCGACACGCAGTCGCTGAACCTGCGGCTGCGCATGGAGCAGGTGGAGCGCGGCCTGCTGCTGGAGTGCCTGCACAAGCACGCCGGCAACCGCACCCATGCCGCCCGCGAGCTGGGCATGTCGCGTCGGGCCCTGCATTACCGCCTGGCGCGACTGAAGATCCAGCCTCAGGAACAACAGGAGCCGTGCCTATGAACGCTGCGGCTCTGTGTTCATTCCGGCCCGCGGCGTTGCCGGGGCCCTCATTCCCAACTGGAGTACCGCTGATGCCTGTCCGTCACTGGCCCCTTGTCCTGCTTCTGTTGCTCTTCGGCCACCTGTCCGGCTGCAGCGGCAACTACACATTCAACGACCACAGCTATCGCCCGCTTGGAGACCCGCAGACGGTCAACCGCGGCAAGTGAGCGCAAGGAGCAGCACCATGGAACTGGTTTTTGAGATGCTCGATCCGCCGCAGCACCTGCCTGCCGCAAGCGCCAGCAAGACCTTCAGGATCAGCGGTGGCGTCATTGGCCGCGGTGAGGATTGCGACTGGGTGATCGCCGACCGCAAGCGTCACCTGTCCAACCATCACGCCCGGGTGAGCTACTGCGAGGGGGCGTTCTATCTCACCGATACCAGCAGTAACGGCATCGTCCTGCGCGACAGCGGCGCGCGCCTGCGCAAGGGCGAGGCCCTGCGTATCGAGCACGGCAGCACCTTTGAGCTGGGTGGCTTCGGGATTCGCGCGCGGCTGGTGCCGCGCAACCACGTCCCGGCTGCCGAACCAGGCCAGCCGCTGCCGGCGGGCAGCATCATTCCCGATGACGCCTTTCTTCATCTCGACCCGCTCAAGACCCTGGCGCAGCAGGAGCAGGCCGAGCAGATGCAGGATCCGCTGGCACTGCTGTCGAGCCCGTCCCGGGCCCCGCAGTCGTTTGCCGACTATGCGCAGATCGACACCGAGTGCCTGGTGGTGCCCGAGCTGGTGGCGCCCCCCGAGGCCCCGGCGCCGGCACCCCAGGGCGAGCTGGCCGCAGGTCCCGGGGAAGTGTTCTGGGAACAGTTCGGCAACGCCCTGGGGGTGTCGCTCAAGGGCCTCGATCCAGCGGCCCGGGAGGCCCTGGCGCTGAAGGCGGCGGCGCTGCTCAAGCAGAGCGTCGGCGGCTTGCAGCAGAGCCTGCGCACCCGCAGCGAACTGAAGAATGAGTTACGCCTGGCCCAGACCGTGGACCGGAGCGCGGGCAAGCACCCTCTGCGTTTCGCCATGGATACCAGCGAAGCCCTGGAGCGCCTGCTGCTGGACGACAAGCCCGGGCAATTGCCCGCGCCCCAGGCCATCGCCCGGGCCTTCGGCGATCTGCAGGCCCATCAGGTGGCGCTGCTGGCCGCCAGCCGCGCCGCGGTGCGCAGCACCCTGGAGCATTTTGCTCCGCAACAACTGGTGCTGCGCTTCGAGCGTGACGGTAAGCAGCCCTGGCTGGCCACTTCCGGGCGCTACTGGCGGGCCTACACCCGCTACCACCAGAGCCTGCGCCAGGACGACGACTGGAGCGAGCGCCTGCTGGCCCGGGATTTCGCCCAGGCCTACGAGGAGCAGCATCGGCTGATCTCCACCCTCAACACCGAGACTCACCAAGGATGAACCCCATGCCCCGTTGCAAGGCTTTAGCACTGCGCACCTCGACCCTGTTCGCAGTGCTGTTGGTGTCCGCGTGCGCCTCTCTGTCGCCGTATTCCAGCCTGACCAAGCTCGACCTGACGCTAAGTGCCAGTGACCAGTTGAACCCCGACCTCAATGGCCGGCCTTCGCCCATCGTGGTGCGCCTGATGGAGCTCAAGCACCCGGTGGCCTTTGAAAATGCCGACTTCTTCAGCCTCTATGAGCGAGCCAAGGAATCCCTGGCGCCGGACCTGGTGGCCAGTGAGGAACTGGAATTGCGGCCGGGGGAGAGCGTCGAGCTCAAGCTCAGCGTCGACAGCCAGAGCCGTTATGTCGGTGTGCTGGCGGCTTACCGCGACCTGCCGGAAACCCGCTGGCGCTATGTGATTCCGGTAACCGCCATGCAAGTCACCCGCAGTGAGCTGATTCTCGACCAGGCGGGTATCCGCAACCGCCTGCAACCTGTGGTCCGGGAGGGGGAGCGACCATGAACGAACACAAGGTTATCTGGCAGGAAGGCATGCTGCTGCGGCCCCAGCACTTCCAGCACAACGATCGCTATTTCGACCATCAGCTCAAGACCCGCACCCAATTGCTGGGCAGCTACACCTGGGGTTTTCTCGGGCTGGAGATCGACCTGCAGTACCTGAACATGGGCAAGCTGGTGATCAGCCACGCCCAGGGCATTCTGCCGGACGGTTCGCTGTTCGCCCTGGGCGACAGCAGCGAGCCCCTGGCCCTTGACGTGCCGGCCAACACCAGCAAGACCTCGGTGTACCTGGCGCTACCCCTGGTCACCGGCAACCATATCGAGGCGCGCCGCGCCGAGCAGGCCGATGTGCTGGCGCGCTACATCACTTATGAGACCCAGGTTGCCGACTCCAATGCCGACGACGACTCCAGCAGCCAGATCAGCTGTGGCCGGCCGGATTTCCGCCTGTTGCTCGGCGAGCAACAAAGCGATCAGGCCTACGTCAAGCTCAAGGTCTGCGAGATCCAGGGCAGCAACGCCGAAGGGGTGATCAGCCTCGACTCAGAGTTCTTCCCGACCTTCATCCAGACCCATGCCAGCCCCTATCTGCTGTCGTGCCTGAAGGAGGTGATCAGCATGCTGGCGCACCGTGGCGACACCATCGCCGAAAGGATCCGTTCCAACGGCAAGGTCGGTGGCGCCGAGGTCGGCGACTTCATGATGCTGCAACTGATCAACCGCACCGAGGTGCTGTTGCGCCATTACCTGGACCTGCAGCAGGTGCACCCGGAGGAGTTGTATCGCAGCCTGCTGACCATGCTCGGCGACCTGTCGACCTTCTCCAGCGAGAGCAAGCGCCCGCGCCTGGACACGCGCTACCAGCACAGCGACCAGGGCGCGAGCTTTCGCAGCCTGATGGACGCCATTCGCCAGGTGCTGTCGATGGTCCTGGAACAGCACGCCATCGAACTGCTGTTGCAGGAGCGCCAGTACGGCATCCTGGTGGCGGCGCTGAACGACCACACCCTGCTGGAGTCGTCCTCGTTCGTGCTCGCCGTCAGCGCCAACTGCGATGCCGAGGAACTGCGCCATCGCCTGCCGGCGCACCTCAAGGTCGGCCCGGTGGAGAACATTCGCCAGCTGGTCAACCTGCACCTGCCGGGTATCAAGGTTAAACCGCTATCGGTGGCGCCACGGCAGATCCCGTTCCACTCCAGCAAGACCTATTTCATTCTCGAATTCAGCGCCCAGGAACTGACCCAGCTGGAACGTTCCGGAGGCTTTGCCTTCCACGTTTCCGGTGAGTTTTCCGAGCTGGAGCTGAAATTCTGGGCCATCAGGAACTGAGCGCCATGATCAAGGACAGGGACTACCACGGGGACGACAGCAAGACCGTTCTCCTCGATCGCCAGGAGCAGCACGCGGGCCCCGGCCCGTTGACCGATTTCGCCGCGTCGCCGCGTTTCGAGCAACTGGAGGAACGCATGATCTACGCCGCGCGCCTGCAGCCGGCGCAAGCCTTCAACGTCAGCCTCAACGCCCTGGTGGCGGCCGCCTCGGAGCTGCTATCGGAGGTGGTGCGGCTCAAGCACAGCGTCAACAGCGAAGACATGGTCGCTCTCAACCAGCAACTGAACGCCGGGGTCAAGCTGTTCGAGGCCCGAGCGCTGCACAACGGCGCCGACGGCGGCCAGGTCATGAGCGCCCGCTACGTGCTGTGCACGGTGGTGGACGAGGCGGTGGTAACCACCAGTTGGGGCAATGAAAGCGAATGGTCGCAGATGAGCCTGTTGAGCCATTTCCACAGCGAGACCTTCGGCGGCGAGAAGGTCTTTCAACTGCTTGAACAGATGACCCGCAACCCGGTGCGCCACCTACCGATGCTGGAGCTGATGTACCTGTGCCTGTCCCTGGGGTTCGAGGGCAAGTACCGGGTCATGCCCCGCGGCATGCTGGAGCTCGAAGGCATCCGCGACGCCCTGTACCGACAGATCCGCCAGTTGCGCGGCGATGTGCCCCGGGAACTGTCGCCGCAATGGCAAGGCCTGGGCCACCAGCGCCCGGGCCTGGTGCGTATCGTGCCCTGGTGGACGGTGGCGCTGTTCACCCTGGTGAGCCTGGCGGTGATGTATTCGGGGTTCGCCTGGGTGCTTGCGCAGCAGCGCGACACAGTACTGCAACCTTATCGGCAGCTTGATTCGACGGCGCTCACGGCCCAGCCGCAAGACGGGAAACTGCAATGAAGACTCTATGGAAGAAAACCACCGCGTTCCTCGCCAGGACCTGGGTCTGGACCCTGTTGCTGGTACTGCTGGTGGCGCTTGTGGTGTGGTTTGTCGGGCCCTTGCTGGCGGTGGATGACTACCGCTTCTGGGAAAGCGCCATCTCGCGCCTGCTGACCATCAGCCTGCTGTGCCTGGCCTGGGGCCTGAGCATGGTGTTCGTCAACTGGCGTGCCGGGGTGCGCAAGAGTGCCCGGGAAGACAGTGAGGAGGGCCAGGCCAGCCTGCAGCGTGAACAGCGCATCGACGATGAGCAGAAAGAACTGCGCAGCCGTTTCAAGGAAGCGCTGCGCACCCTCAAGACGTCCAGCCTGTATCGCGGGCACAGCGAGCGCTGGCGCCAGGATTTGCCCTGGTACCTGCTGATTGGTCCCCAGGGCAGCGGCAAGACCAGCCTGCTGGACTTTTCCGGCCTGGAGTTTCCCCTCAACCGGATCGACCGCAAGCTGACCCGCGACACCCAGGGCAGTGCTCATTGCGATTGGTACTTCGCCGAGCACGGGGTGCTGATCGATACCGCTGGGCGCTACCTGACCCAGCCCGATGGCGAGGTCGACGGCCATGCCTGGAGCACCCTGCTGCAACTGCTGCGCAGCCGGCGACGCAACCGCCCGCTCAATGGCGTGCTGCTGACCCTGCCGGTGGAAGTGCTGCAGGGCGACGACGAGCAGGCTCTGGAGATTTTCGCGCGCCAGGTGCGCAGCCGCTTGCAGGAAGTGCAGCAGAGGCTGCACGTGGACCTGCCGATCTACCTGGTGCTGAGCAAGGCCGACCAGTTGCTCGGCTTCGATGAGTTCTTCGACCAGTTGAGCCGCGAGGACAGCGACCAGGTGTTCGGCGCAAGCTTTCGCAAGGAGCAGGACGGCACCGATGTGGCGGTGCTGCGGGACGAATTCGAGGACCTGCTGCGGCGCCTCAACAGCCAGATGATCATGCGCATGCACCAGGAGCGCGACACCCAGCGCCGCGGGCGGATCCTCGACTTCCCGCACCAGTTGGGGCTGATCGGCGAGCGCCTGTGCCTGTTCGTCGACATGGCTTTCACCGGTAACCGCTACCAGCGGGCCAGCCAGTTGCGGGGCTTCTACCTCACCAGCGCGCCGCATCTGAGCCAGCAGCTCGACCCCGACACTGCCGGCATCGGCGCCAACCTGGGGCTGCAGAGCAGCGTGCTGCCGACCCTGCACAGCGGCCGTTCGCGATTCATCCATCATCTGCTGAGCCGGGTGATCTTCCCCGAAGCCGAACTGGCGGGCCTGGACAAGGGTGAGCGGTGGCGCATCCATTGGGGGCAGCGGGCCCTTTACCTGGGGGCGCTGGGCTCCCTCGGGCTGTTCGGGCTGGTGTGGGCCACGGGGTTTTCGGCCAACCACGGGCGCTTGGAGCAGTTGCGCGAGCTGGCCCAACAATGGACTCAGCAGCGGGCCTCTCTGAGCGCACGCAGCGATGCCATGGCGACGCTCAAGGCCCTGGACCTGAGCTATCAGGCCACCCAGGTATTTGCGCCCAAGGGCGAAGTGGCGCTGCATGAGCGCGTCGGCCTGTACCAGGGCGAAGCCAGCAATCCGGTGGTGCGGGCTGCCTATGAGCGTGAGCTACAGGAGCAGTTGCTGCCCCAGGTGGCTTCGATGCTCGAAGGGCAGATCCGCGCCAACCTGAAAGACCGCGAACGGCTGCTCAACAGCCTGCGGGCCTACCTGATGCTCAACCTTGAGCAGCGCCGCGACCCCAGCTGGCTACGGGATTGGGTGGCCAGTGACTGGTCACGGCGCTACACGGGTAACAGCGCGGTGCAGAACGGCCTCAACCGGCATTTCGAACGCCTGTTGCAGCAGCCCTTCAGCTACCCGCTCAATGAGCCGCTGGTGGCCCAGGCGCGCCAGGTATTGCGCAGCGAATCCCTGGCGGACGTGATCTACCGGGTGCTGCGCGAGCAGGCCCGGAGCCTGCCGGACTATCGCCTGAGCCAGAACCTGGGGCCCCAGGGCAGCCTGCTGGTGGGGGCCGACTACGTGATTCCGGGGTTCTATACCCAGCAGGGCTACCAGCAGTATTTTTCGATCAAGGGCGCCAGCCTGGTGAGCGAGATCCTGCATGACAACTGGGTGCTGGGCGAGGGCAGCGACATCAGCGGCATGGACCTGCGCCAACTGATGGTCAAGCTGGAACAGCTGTACTTTCGCGACTACGCCAACCACTGGGGCGAAGCCGTGGGCCGGGTAGCCCTGGAGCCCATCACCGACGCCGCCGAAGGCGCGGACCAGGTGGCCGGCCTGACCTCGGCCAACTCGCCCATCGTGCAACTGCTGGTGGAAGTGCGGGAGAACACCCGCTTTCCGGTGCTGGCCGAGCCCAGTGACGAACTGGCCGAGGCTGCCAGCCAGGCCGCGGGCGGCGGGGCCCTGGGCAAGGTGGCCTCGGCGGTGGCGGGCAAGGCCCAGGACGGCCTGCTGAAAAAGCTCCCGGACACGGCGAAGAAAACGTTGCAAAGCCGCTTCGAACCCCTGCACCGCTTGCTGGACGACAACAATGGGCCTACCGCCGACCTGGCCCCGGCGCTGCAGGCGCTCAACGACCTGCAGTTGCAACTGGCGCAGCTGGCCCGTTCCAGCAACCCCGAGCAGGCAGCCTTCGAAATGGCCAAGAGCCGCATGAGCGGTCAGCGCGACGCCCTGAGCGCCCTGCGCACCACCTCGGCACGCCTGCCGCGGCCGGTCAGCGCCTGGTTCACCCTGATGGCCGAGGAAACCTGGAGCCTGGTGCTCAACGATGCCTACCAGTACCTCAACCAGCGTTACCAGGGTGAGCTGTACAGCTTTTACGGCAAGGCCATCAGCAAGCGCTATCCGTTCGATGCCCACAGCAGCAGCGATGTGGCCATCAGCGACTTCCGCGAGTTCTTCAAGGCCCAGGGCATCGCCGAGCGCTTCTTCGACAGTTACCTGCGGCCCTTCGTCAGCGGCGACCCGGGCACTTACCGCCTGCGCAGCATCGACGGTCGCAGCCTGCCGATGTCGCGCACCTACCTGGATCAGATGGCGGCGGCCCTGGTCATCCGTCAGAGTTTCTTCGCCGACAACCCCGGGGAACCCCAGGTGCAGTTCCGCCTGGAGCCCTACACCCTGGACCCGTCCGTCAGCCGCGCCGAGTTCCGTTTCGGCAACCAGCTGATCGAGTACCGCCACGGCCCGATCGTGCCGGTGGCATTCAAATGGCCCACTGACGCGGAAAACGGGCGCGCCAGCCTGGTCCTGGAGCAGCTTGCCGGACGCCCCATCGGCATCGAGAAGAACACCGGCCCCTGGTCGCTGTTCCGCCTGTTGGACCTGATGCAGACCGAGTACCTGACCGGGCGCGATGTGATGGTGCTCAAGGCCGACCTGGGCGGGCTGCGGGCCAACTACTTGCTGCAGAGCCAGCGCACCCCCAACCCGTTCGACCTGGCGGTGCTGCGCAGCTTCCGCCTGCCGGTGCAGCTCTGATGATCGCCAAGGGCGCTTGGCGCAGTGCAGCCCGCACTGACCCGGGCAAGGTCCGGGCACGTAACGAAGATGCCTTCCTCGATTGTCCGGAGCAGGGTCTATGGGTGGTGGCCGATGGCATGGGCGGGCACCAGGGCGGGGACATCGCCAGCCAGCTGATTGTCGCCAGCCTGGCCGAGTTGCCACTGGAAGGCGGCTTCGAGGCACGCCTTGACAGCCTGCGCCAGTGCCTGCACTGGCTCAACCGGCGCCTGGGCCAGGAACTGACAGTGAGTGCAGGCCGGCGCGACAGCATCATGGGCAGCACCGTGGTGGCGCTGCTGCTGCAGGGGGACCGCGGGGCGTGTGTGTGGGCCGGTGACAGCCGTTGCTACCTGTGGCGCGAGCAGCGTCTGTACCAACTGTCCCGGGACCACTCGCTGATGCAGAAGCTGATCGACGAGCAGCAGATGAGCGTGGAGCAGGCGCGCTCGCACCCGGCCGCCAACGCCCTGACCCGGGCGGTGGGGGCCGGCGAGCGGTTGAGCCTGGAGGTGCTGGAACTGCAGGTCTACCCCGATGATGTGTTCTTGCTGTGCAGCGATGGCCTGTACCAGGACATGACTCGCAACGCCCTGGGCCGTGCCCTGAGCCTGGCGGCGCCGCAGGTGGCCCTGCAGCGGCTGTTCGACGATGCCCTGGGGGGCGCCGCGCGAGACAACCTGACCGCCGTGGTGGTGCGCCGATGAACCTGCCGATGGCCCGCGGCCATGGGCCGTCGCCACGGCCGGGCGAGCTGACCCGGTTGGCCGCAGCCCCTGCGCCCGAGGCCCCGGGGGCCAAGGCGCGGAGCAAAGGGCGAGGCAAGCCCAAGGGGCGGGGCAAGCCGCGCAGCCCGGTTGCGCCCGCGCTCAAGGCCCTGACACCTCAGGGTGGATTGCCCCAGGTGCTGGCTGGTCGTTACCGCCTGGAGCGCCTGCTGGGGGCCGGTGGCATGGGCGTGGTGTACCGTGCCCGGGACCTGCTGCACGAGCAGTTCGGTGAGCCCCAGCCCTATGTGGCACTGAAGCTCATCAGTGAAGCCTTCGCCGAATCGCCGGATGCCGGCGCCTTGCTCTACAGCGAGTTCGCCCTGACCCGACGCCTGCGCCATCCCAATATCGTGCGCCTGCACAGCTTCGAGGTGGACACCGAGTACGCCTGCGCCTTCATCACCATGGAACTGATGCAGGGCATGACCCTGGACCAACTGCTGTGCCAATGGCCCCTGGGCCTGCCCTGGAGCGACGCCCGGGAACCGGTGCTGGCGCTGCTGGAAGCCCTGGCCTACTGCCACAGCCGGGGTGTGCTGCATGGCGACCTGAAGCCCGGCAACCTCATGCTGGGCGACGACGGCCTGCGCTTGTTCGACTTCGGCCTGGGCCGCGCCGCCCACGGCCTGCTGCCGGGCCTGCCACAACTCAACCGCCAGCGCTTCAAGGCCTGGACCCCGGGCTATGCCGCCCCGGAACTGCTGGACGACGAGCCACTGTCGGCGACGGCCGAGCTGTTTGCCGTGGCCTGCGTGATCCATGAGCTGGCCGGTGGCAAGCACCCGTACCGGCGCCTGCCGTCGACCGACGCCCGGGAGCAGCGGCTGGACCTGCAACTGCAACGCCCGCGGCACCTGCCCGAGCACTGCTGGCCGGCCTTGCGCACCGCCCTGGCGCTGGATGCTCGGGATCGCGCCATCAGCGTTGAAGAGCTGTACCACGCTGTCGCCCATCAGGGGGGCTGGCTGCGTGGTTGGCTCCAGAGGCGGCCACGATGACCAACGAACAGGGAGTCGAATATGTTCAATCCGGCCAATGAAACCCACTTCAGCTTGACGGTCGAAGACTTCGCCAGTGACCTGCAGGTCCTGGCATTCAAGGGTAGTGAAAGCATCAGTCAGCCGTTCTGCTTTGAGCTGGAGCTGGTCAGCGAAGCCCCGGCCCTTGACCTGCAAGGGCTGTTGCACAAGCTGGCGTTCCTCGCCTTCGACCCCCAGGGCCGCGGCATTCACGGGCAGATCCGGCGCGTGGCCCAGGGCGACGCAGGCAAGCGCCTGAGCCACTACCAGGTGACCCTGGTGCCGCGCCTGGACTACCTGCGCCACCGCAGCAACCAGCGGATCTTCCAGCAATGGGCGGCGCCCCGGATCATCGCCACGATCCTGGAAGAGCACGGGATCCTCGCCGACGCCTATCAGTTCCAGATCGAGCACCCATGCCCCGAGCGCGACTACTGCGTGCAGTACGACGAGAGCGACCTGCACTTCATCCAGCGCCTGTGCGAAGAGGAGGGGTTGCATTACCACTTCCAGCACAGTCGTGGCGGCCACCTGCTGGTGTTCAGCGACAACCAGACCGCCTTTCCCAAGCTCAGCCGGCCCACCGCCTACGTGCGCGGCAGCGGGTTGGTGGCCGACGAGCCGGTGATCAAGGGCTTCAGCGTGCGCCTGGAAGCGCGCACCAGCCGCACCAGCCGCCGCGACTACGACTTCGAGAAGCCGCGCCTGCTCCTGGAATCCGCCTACAAGCCCGAGGCCAAGAGCCAGGAACCGGACCTGGAAGACTACGACTACCCCGGCCATTTTACCGACCGTGTCCGTGGCAAGTTCCTCAGCCAGCGGGCCCTGGAACGCCACCGCGCCGACTACCTGCAAGCCGAGGGCTGGGGCGATGAGCCACGGCTGGTCAGCGGGCACTTTCTGCAGTTGTCCGAGCACCCGCGCAGGGACTGGAACGACCTCTGGCTGCTGACCCAGGTGACCCACGAAGGCAAGCAGCCCCAGGTGCTGGAAGAATCCATTACCAGCGACAGCGATTCGAGCGATGGCTTCCAGCAGGGTTACCGCAACCGCTTTCTGGCCACCCCTTGGGACGTGTTCTACCGCGCGCCGCTCAAGCACCCCAAGCCCCAGGTACTGGGCAGCCAAACCGCGGTGGTTACCGGCCCGGAAGGAGAGGAGATCCACTGCGATCAGTACGGACGGGTCAAGGTGCAGTTCCACTGGGACCGCGAAGGCCAGGGCGACGACAAGAGCAGCTGCTGGCTGCGGGTGGCCTCCGGCTGGGCCGGCGACCGCTACGGCGCCCTCGCCATTCCCCGGGTGGGCATGGAAGTACTGGTGACCTTTCTTGAGGGCGACCCCGACCAGCCGCTGGTCAGCGGCTGCCTGTACCACAAGGAACATGAGGTGCCCTACGCACTGCCGGCGAACAAGACCCGCAGCCTGTTCAAGACCCTGAGCTCGCCGGGGGGCGGCGGCTTCAACGAACTGCGCATCGAAGACAAGAAGGGCGCCGAGCAGATCTTCGTCCATGCCCAGCGCGACTGGGACCAGAACATCCAGCACGACCAGAAAATCCGCATCGGCCACGAACGCCACGACACCGTGGAGCAAAACGCCTACAGCGAATTCAAGGCCGAGGAACACCGCACCACCCACGGCGCGCGCAAGACCGAAATCCGCGCCGACGACCACCTCACCGTGGCCGGCACCCAGCACCTCAAACTGGGCGTGGCACAACTGACCCAGGCCGGCCGCGAGATCCACCTCAAGGCCGGGGACAAGATCGTCATCGAAGCGGCCCTGGAAATGACCCTCAAGGCCGGCGGCAGCTTTATCAAGCTCGACCCCGGCGGCATCACGGTGCAGGGGCCACTGGTGAAGGTGAACGCCGGTGGTGCTCCGGGCAGCGGCAGCGGGATTGCCATCAAGCCGCCGCTGCAGCCGGGGGCGGCGGACCGTGACGTACCGGGGGCCTTGCCCCAGGTCGCCGCGCCCAACCCGCCGGTGCCGGTGTGCAAGGAGTGCCTGGCCCGGGCCAAGGCCAACAACCAAGCGCTGGAAGCGCGCTAGAGGAGCCCGCCATGTATACGAGCAACCCGCTGTGGCACGAGCTGCTGTGGCAGCAGGTGCACCGACTGGAGCACGAGCACCTCGACCTGCTGATCGACGCCACCCGCCTCGACTACCCGCTGCTGCAAGAACTGGCGACCCTGGTCGACGGTCCGCCACTGGCCAAGCTGTTCGACAGCACCCCGGAAGCCGCCATCGCCGATGCCGGGCCATTGCTGCTGCGGCTGAAGCTGCGTCATCAAACCTGGCTGAAGGCCTTTTTCAGCACCGTCGACTGCACCCAGCACGTACTGGCGCTGCTCAGCCCCTGGCCCTTCGAGGCCCTGGCCGCCCATCTCAGTCGCTGCACCCAGGCGCAGTGGAACCAGGGCCGCGAACAAGGGGTGCTGCGCTACTACGACCCGCGCCTGTTCCTGCCGGTGAGCGAAGCCCTGACCCCGGCCCAGGGCCGCGTCCTGCATGGCCCGGTGATCGCCTGGCACTGGCTCGACCGCGACCACCGGGCACAGCAGCTGCTGGGGCACTACTCCCGACACAGCGACGCCCCAACGGCGGAAGGCTTCCTGTTCGACCCCGCGCAGGTCGCCAGCCTGAAGGCCTGGGCCGACGCCGACTGGCACCGCCGCGAGCACAGCGCCACCCCGCAGCACTACGGCCTGAGCCGCGAGGAAGGCCTGATGCGCCACCTGTTCCACAGCCAGATGGCGGCCTGCCAGCAAGGGCTTCAAGCACCCGAGGAACGGCAAGCGTTTATTCGCCAGTGGCTGTTGGATAACTCGCCGTTCGTGGTGGATGAGTAGGGGAGGGGATGCCATGAAGTGGATGTGCAAAACGCGGAACTGGAAGACCGCAGTGTCATTGGCCGCGTGGTTGAGTGCCGTGTTGCTGGTCACCGCCTGTCGGAGCCAGTCGTCGATGCTGAGCGCCCCGGTGACGGGGTACAACCATACTTCGGCGGCGATCAATCGGTTTTCGGTTAATGGGGCGGGTGGGCCGAACTTGGGGCCGCATCAGGGTGGGGGAAGTTTGTTGTGGTGTTGTTCCTCGTTATTGGGTTCCAGGGTTGAGAGCTGTTGTTGAGTGGGAAAAAGATCCCGATCCTCGTGGTTACATTAAACGAGACCAGTATGGCCAATTTGATGATGTGGATTATGAGCGTCATGCAGCTAACTACTCTAGGCATAAAGTTGTTGTGGATATTCCTCGGTACGATAGTCCAGGTGTATTAAAAGTTCATTTTTTACCTTGCGATCAGGTCCGTTTTACTGCTGCTGGAACGTCTCCAGGCTACCCTGGTTATCCTTACAACTATCCAATGGAAATGGAGGAGTCTGAAGTATGTTAGGGCTAATTATGAAAAGCTATTTAGCGAGTGGTTACTTTGGGTTTTTGAATGTTGTTCGTGTGTGCTCATTGGCCGCCGGTGTGTTGACTGCAAGCGCTTGTCAGTCTGAGTCGAAGATGTTGTCGGCGCCGGTGACGGGCTATAACCACACTTCGGCGGCGATTAATCGGTTTTCGGTGAATGGGGCGGGTGGGCCAAACTTAGGGCCACATCAAGGCGGTGGAAAGCAAAGTTGTTGTGGTGTTGTTCCTCGTCATTGGGTGCCAGGGTTGAGAGCTATTGTTGAGTGGGAAAAAGATCCCGATCCATATTCTTATGGAAAATGGCCAGAGCGCCCATATTCTGAAGCTTGGAATAAGCGAATGGCAAGGGAGAAACAACAGTATTCGCGTCACAAAGCTATTGTGGATATTCCTCGGTACGATACCGCAGGGGTTTTGAAGGTGCATTTTTTGCCTTGTGATCAAGTACGTGTTTCTGCAGATAATATCAAGGTAATTGATCCGCGTTATCCTTACAGCTATCCGATGGTTATGGAGGAGCCTGAAGTATGTTAGGGCTAATTATGAAAAGCTATTTAGCGAGTGGTTACTTTGGGTTTTTGAATGTTGTTCGTGTGTGCTCATTGGCCGCCGGAGTGTTGACTGCAAGCGCTTGTCAGTCTGAGTCGAAGATGTTGTCGGCTCCAGTGACGGGGTATAACCATACTTCGGCGGCGATTAATAGGTTTTCGGTGAATGGGGCGGGTGGGCCGAACTTGGGGCCACATGAAGGTGGTGGTAGCGAAGTTTGCTGTGGCGTTGTTCCTCGTTATTGGGTTCCAGGATTGAGGGCTGTTGTTGAGTGGGAAAAAGATCCGGATCCTGATGGGTACATTAAACGAGATCAGTATGGCCAATTTGATGACGTGGATTATGAACGTCATGCAGCTAACTACTCTAGGCATAAAGCTGTTGTAGATATTCCTCGGTACGATACCGTAGGAGTTTTGAAAGTGCATTTTTTACCTTGTGATCAAGTGCGTGTTTCTGCTGAAAACATTAGGAGGGATGATCCAGGTTATTCTTATAACTATCCGCTGACTATGGAGGAGCCAAAGGTATGTCTGAAATAATAAAGAATGATAAAAAAAATCATTCTGCTAATACGTTAATTGCTCCGGATTTTCCTTTGGCTAGGCTTTTACCTACAGATCCTAAACGTCTCTCGGAAAATATCAGTCGACAAAGACGTGATGAAGACGAATTCAGTGAGCAGCAGCGTAAATTTTCTGAGGTCAGGGGCGATTCATACAGTGGAACACCTTGCTGTAAGACTTTGCATATCACATTGGTGTTTGATGGGACAAACAATAATGATGAGGCTGATAGTGCTTCGAATCCTTCTTCATGTAGCAATATGGCTCGGCTTTATCATGCGAGTCTAGGATCGGATGATACGACTCGGGAGAATGGCTATTTCAGGTATTACAGTCCAGGTGTGGGTACGGTTTTTCCTGATATTAAGGAAATGGTACCCAGTAATTGGGGGTTGATAGCTGCCAGTGGTGGTGAAAACCGAATCAACTGGGGCCTTACTCGACTGATAGCAGCGTTAAAGGGGGCAATTCCGAGACAAAAACTTCTTTCAGTGACCGAAACCCAGTCTCTGGTGGAGGACATGGCTACTTGTTGGTATGGCAACGTGGCAACTTTAGGTCTACTGGAAAATGGCGAAAAAAAACGTGAAGCCGCCATGCGTCCCTATATAGATAACCTGGAAAAGGTGCTACAGCAGCGAAGAGATACAGGCGAGAAACCCCATATCTTGGCCATGCGCCTATATGTCTATGGCTTCTCCAGAGGCGCTGCACAAGCCCGAACTTTTGCCAATTGGCTGCAAACCCTGACCCGTTGCCAAGGCAGCGATGGCGCAGTGGAGTATCGCTTTGCCGGGCTGCCGATCTCCATTGAGTTCCTCGGTATCTGCGACACGGTGGCGGCGGTGGGTATCGCCGATAGTTTTCCCTTTACCGCCGGGCATATGGATTGGGCTGATGGCACCATGCGTTTGCCTGATGAAGAGTCAGCAATCTGCATGGACACTTCCATTCCTGAGGACTGCCACTTTCTCAAGCGTTGCGTGCACTTGGTATCAGCCCATGAACAGCGGGCCAGTTTTCCATTGGACTCGATCCGTCGCCGACCAAAGAACGCCAGTGGCCAGCGCGATACGACTCAGCCCTCCAGTTACCGTAGTGGCACCGTCGAATATCTTTACCCTGGTGTGCACTCGGATGTCGGTGGAGGGTATGCGCCTAAGGATCAAGGTAAAGCGATGTCTGGTACTAAGCATTTGTTGTCGCAAATACCTTTACAGCATCTTTATGCAGCAGCGTTTAAGGCCGGCGCCCCGTTACAAGTACCGGAGACTGCGTGGCGGGCTGCAGTTCATGAAAAATGGCGAAAAATGAGCCCAGCTATCGAAAGAGAGTTCGACGTCTCCGACCAACTCATCCAACGCTTCAACGCCTGGCAAGCCGACGCCGCTCAACACACCGGCACCCTGGAAGACATGATCGAGTGGCAACAGGCGCTGATCACCGGTTGGCGCATCGACCGTTATGCCGGAGGGGTGGAAAGGCAGCCGTTCTATCAGAATGCTCCGCCGGATATGCCCAAGGCCGAGATCGAGGCCTGGGAGGCGATCCAGGCGCGCAATGATGCCGAAACCAAGGCCGCCGCCAAAGGCAAACCGGTACCGACTTACACCGAGGCACAGGAGAAGGAGTACCAGCGACATGTGCAGATCGTCGGTGGTGAGGAAAAGGCCAACGGCATGCGCAGGGAAAAGGTCTTCGACCCGCCCCTGGATCACCAGCAACTCAAAGGCGCCGCCGACGAGTTTCGTCATGACTACAAACAAGAGTGGGGACTGCTCGACGACAGCATGAAGGTCGGCGGCGTTCTGGATTTGCTGCTGGGCGGTACGGTGTTCCTGGTCAACGAGGAAGACGAGGCCAAGGAGTATGCCTACCTGCACAAGCAAGGCACCGAGCTTTATGAAGATCTGTTCAGCGCACCCAACACGCCCAAATCGGGCAAGGAGGACCTGGTGGCGCTGTTCGACGAACAGATCCACGACTCCCGTGCCTGGTTCATGAACACCTCGGCGCTGGGTCCCCGCGAGCCGTTCACCGATTACTTCCGCATTCGCCTGGTGCATTTTGACAACGAGTCGAACAAGGAACTGTCGCTGCTGGCCACCGCGGGCCGGGTGGTGGGGGTGGGGCTGATGCTGGCCAGCGTGGGCCTGAGCATCAAGAAGAAGGACCCGCGCATGTTGCTCGGCCTGTTCCTGCCGTCCCTGGCGCGGCCGGTGCTGGCGGGCAAGGTCGGGGTGCCGGGTTCGCCGCAAGTCAGCGCTTTCGACCCGCTGACCGGTCTGGCCTTGCCGATGCTGAGCAATCTGGATGGGCTGCGGGCCTTCACTCAATCCCCGGGGGATGTGGTCGCCCTGGTCGCGGCAATGCCGCCTCCGCCACCCTTGAACGCCAGCACCGCCACCACCCCGGAGTTGCAAAAAATCCTCGTGGCCCACCAAGCGTTGGAAGCCGCACAGGCGGCGCAGGACAAGGAGGACGCCCGCCTTGCCGGGCTATTGGCAAGCGCCAACGATCAGGGTCAGCCGGCTGGCTGGCAAGACCTGCTGGCCGAGCAGGTGGGCAATCTGAAATCGTCCGGGAAGCAGGTATAGCGATGGATAACCTGAAGGGGCGGCGCTCCCGGGCCGTCCTTCGGGGGAGGAATCCTGTTGCCGGCCCATACCCGGATTGGCCAAACATTACGGCGCTCCGTTCCCTCCAGCCCCCACCCCATACGCATCCCACAACTTATTGCGGAACTTGTTCTGCGGATCGACCCGGGCTTTCAACGCGAGAAACTCCCCCGCCCGGGGATAGGCCGCGTGAAACTGCTGGGCCGTGGCGTGGATCTGGTACGGCAGGTAGTAGCTGCCGCCGCGCTCGATGGCGCTGTCCACCAGGGCGCGGGTCCATTCGCCGACTTTCTCCCGTTCCTCTGGCGCGGTGCTCTGCTGGTAGTACAGCACCAGGGCGAAGACCTCGGTCTTGGCCCAGGCCAGCAGGGTGCCGGGGTCGGCCTTGGCGTGGCGGATCGACAGGTTGATCACGTTGACGTTATGCGCCCTTAAGGTCGCGCCCATTTCCTGGACGAAGCTTTCCAGCTGGTCGGGGGGCACGAAGTATTCCTGCAGCACGTAGGTGCGCTTGGCCCGGGAGTCGGGTTCCAGTTCACGCACATCGAGGCTGGCTTCGTGGTTGCGCCAGGACACTTGCGGTTTTTTCAGCACCAGGGGGTCGATCACTTCCTGGCGCAGGGTCTTGCCGCCGGGCCACTGGCTCACCACTTTCAGGGCTTTCTGCTCTTTCCAGTAGTTCTGGTCCAGGGGCGTGAGGCGCTCCTTGACCGTGACCGGCAGCTCGGTCTGGCTGTAGGACACCGCGCGCAGGGTCTGGTACTGGTCGGGGTAGAGCACGGCGTTGTGCAGGATGACCTTGGGGTTGTTGTGGATCCGGGCCTGGAAGTAGGGGCGGTAGTCGCCGAGGGGCATTTCTTCGACGCTGCGCAGCAGGCGCACGTTGTCGCTCAGTTGCAGGGTGGCCTGGACGATCACCCCCAGGCCGCCGTAGCCGCCGATGGCGCCGTAGAACAGGTCGCGGTTGTGCTGCGGGCTGGCGTCCACCACTTGGCCGTCGGCCAGCACCAGCTTGATGGATTTCACCGAGCTCACCAGCGGGCCGTAGCCGATGTAGCGGCCATGGGCGTTGACGCTCAGGGCGCCGCCGACGGTGAAGTTGGCGTAGCTCTGCATGATGCTCACGGACAGGTCGTGGGGGTCGATGTAGTCCTGCACGGCGCGCCAGGTGATGCCCGGCTGCACGGTGATTTCCTTGCGCTCTTTGGAGAAGTCGAGCACTTGGTTGAAGCCGCGCATGTCGATCTGCAGCGCGTGTTCGGTGGCGGTCTGGCCGCCCATGCTGTAGCGCCCGCCGCCTATGGCGATGGGCCCGGGGTGTTCGGCCACCTGCTGGACGATCTGCTCCAGGGTGGTGGGGCGCACCACCTGATCGACCACGATGGGGTTGAGCTGGGTGATGTCGTTGACGGTTTCTGCGGCGTGGGTGGTGAGTGCGCCGCCGAGTGCCGCGCATAAAAACAGGCCGATCGCGAATCTCATTCGCCGTGTCCATCCCTGGTGGTGGCGCGCCGCTGATGGGGGCGCAAGTGGCGGCAGAATAACGCCGCGACGGGTCCATGACCATGGGGGCAGCGCACCGGCTGCAAGGCCGGCATCGACCCGCGGGCCTGCCTTGCGCCTTAGAGCGCCGGCAGGCCCAGGGTGGCGGCGCACTGCTCCAGTGAGCGCTGCTGGGTCTGGGCATAGAGCTGCAATTCGTCGAGGGTGGCGCGGCCCAGGGCGGCTTCGAAGGCCTGGCGGTTGGACTGCCCGGCGTAGTGGCTCTGGCTGTCGTCCCCCAGGTTGGACTGGAAGATCCCGGCGGCGCTGACCGGCAGGAAATCTTCATACACCAGGGGTTCGGCGCTCAGGTGCCCGGCCGCCAGCAGCGCTGCCAGGGTGGTGGGCCGCTGGGGCTGGTTGCGCGCGGCCAGCCCGGCGTCGCTGACGAAGTAGCGGAAGTAGGCCAGGCCCTGTTCACGCATGGCCGAATGGCTATCGGGGAACTCCCTGAAGTGCTCTTGCATCAGCTGGTTGTAGCGTTGGGCATTGGCTTCGTTGGGGAAGTCGCCCAGGGCGTCGCGGGCGGCGTTCAGCAGGCGGTCGTAGAGTTCGCGGCCCTTGGGGGTCAGCGCCGCGCCGCGCTGTTCGATTTCGCCAAAACGCGCGCTGTGGCTGCCCTGGCTGTCGGCCTGGTCGGTGAAGGCCACGGATTCCTCCAGGGCCTTGAAGCTGGTCTGGCGCAGCAGGATCGGGCATTCCCGGCGTGGTGGGCCTTCGATCACCGCCTTGGGGGTGATGCCGCGGGCAGGCATCAGCCGTTGCACTTCATCGATGTCCAGGGTGCGCGGAGTCAGGTGGTTGATGTGCGGGCCCTTGAAGGCCACCACGTCGGCGATCAGCCGGTGCTGGGCGCTGAGGCTGGCGTACTGGGCGGCGGTCACCGTGGCGTGGTGGTGCCAGCGGAAGGTTTCCAGGGCCTGGCGGATAAAGCGCTCGGCGTCTTCGGCGTCCAGGCCTCCGGCAGCCTCGGCCTGCTGGATCAGTTCCAGCACCTGGGGGGTGAAGATCTGGCGCCGGGCCAGGACCTGTTCGGCAAAGCTGCGAAGCTCCGGGTTGTCGATCAGCTCCAGGCGCAGCAGCGAGGTGAAGACCCGGAACGGGCTGACTTGCAGGGCCGCTTCGTGCACCGCGCGAAAGGCCGTGGAATGCACCGGCACCCCGGCGGGGGTCAGGTCGTAGTAGCCCACCGGCTGCATGCCCATTACCGCGAACAGCCGGGCCAGGGTCGCCAGCTCGGCGGCGCTGCCGACGCGGATCGCGCCGTGGCGCTCCAGGTCCAGGCGCTGCAGTTCACCGCTGCTCTGCAGGTGCCGGGCAAGCGCCGGCTGCCGCTCCAGGACCTGGGCGTTGACTTCGGCCACCAGCTCCATCAGGGCGCCGTAGAGCGGCACCTCCTCGCGGTACATGTCCGACATCGCCCGGGAAAATCCCTGGCGGATCAGGTCCGGGCTGACGAAGTGCTGGTTGCTCATGAACAGGCTTCCCGTGGCAGAGGGGCGAGGCGTGAAAGGGCGGGTCGGCCTCGATTCTGCTGGGCCTGCCCGAGGCTGACAAACGAAGTTTCCTCTGAACTTCATTCTGCAAATGAATGCATGAGCGGGCCGCTGTCAGTGCCGCTGGCGTTCCAGGAACTGCTGGTACAGTCGGGCACTGCGCACCGGGCGTTCGACCATGGGCATATGCCCGATGCCCTCCCAGAGTTGCACCTGGGCCTGGGGCAGGCCCTTGGCCCAGACCTGGGCGCTGCTGGGGTGCAGCAGGCGGTCCTCGCGGCCCCAGAGCAGCAGGGTCGGGGCCTGGATCTTCGCCAGCTCGGGCTCCATGGGCGGGCTGGCCTGGAGCTCGGCGAAGATCCGCGCCAGTTGCCCGCGGCGCGCCTGATAGCGTTCGGCGATGGCCGCCAGCATTGCTTCGGGCACCCAGGGCGGGGCGGCCATGGTCAGGCTGTAGAAGTGCTGGAAGTCAGCGCGGGAGCGGACCAGGAAGGGGTTCTTGCCCTGTTCCAGCAGGTGCTGCAGGTCGCTGGTCTCGGGGGCTTCGACGCCGGCCGGGTCGAACAGCGCCAGGCCGCTGATCCGTTGCGGGGCATGGGCGGCCAGCCAGGCGGCGATATAGCCGCCCATGGAGTTGCCGATCACCTGCACCCGCTGGATGCCGCAGGCGTCGAGCAAGCGCAAAAGGCGCTGGGCCTGGGCCGGAACACGGTAGTCCTGGTGCGCGGCATAGGCGGTTTCGCCATGGCCGCCCAGGTCCGGGATCAGCAACCGGTAGTCGCGGTTGAAGTGCCGGGCAAAACGCAGCCAGATGCTCTTGTCCGCGCTCAGGCCGTGCAGCAGCAGGATCACCGGCGCCTGGGCCGGGCCGCCCTGGTAGGTCATCAGGGTCTCTTCGCCGATCTGCACCGGGACTTTCTGCAGCCGGTACAGGCGTGCTTCCAGGGCCACGCTGGCGTCGTACAGCAGGTGGCCGATGCGCGGGTAGGTGCGGTAGCACCAGAGTGCGGCAAGGAGCAGCAGGACCAGGATCACCAGCATCGGCGGCCTCCAGGGGCAGGTTGGATCGGCTCAGGGGCGGCGCGCGTCGTGCTCGCCACTGCGAAGTCGGTTATCGGCCGCCCCTCAGTTATAGCCAAATATTCCCCATCTGCTGGCGCTGGCAGGCCGAAACTGGGCGTTGGCAGTGATGGCGCTTTGAAACGCGACTGATAGACTTTCACCGGTTGCTTGCCACCCGCTCGTTCCACCTTTACCCATTGCTGATCGGAGGCGACTTGCTCCCTGCGCAGGACACCAGAGGGAAGGGACTGTCATTGGCCAGGAGGCTTTATCGGTCACGGACCCTGGGCCTGGCCCTGGGGTTTTTCTGCGTGGCCGCGGGGATGGCGCCCCTGCAACCGGCGCCCTGGGTCTGGGGTTTCATGCTGTTCAATGCATTTGCCTGGCCGCACCTGGCCTACCAATGGGCGCGGCTGGCCCGGGTGCCGTTTCGTGCCGAGTACCGCAACCTGCTGGTGGATTCGCTGCTGGGGGGCTTCTGGGTCGGCGCCATGCACTTCAATCCGCTGCCGCTGGCCACCACCCTGGGGATGATGGCCATGAACAACATGGCCCTGGGCGGGTTACGTTTCTTCCTCGCCGGCAGTGCGGCCCAAGTGCTGGGCATGGGCGTTGCCCTGTGGCTGTTCGGGCCGGCGTTTGTCGCCCAGACCAGCCCCGAGCAGCTGTATGCCTGCCTGCCGATGCTGACCCTGTACCCGCTGGCCCTGGGCTACATCTGCTATCAGCAGGCAGTGACCCTGGGCCGGCACAAGCGCGAGCTGCTGGCCCTGAGCCGCACCGACAGCCTGACCGGGCTGCTCAACCATGGCGCCTGGAAGGACCAGTTGGAGATCGAGTTCCAGCGCTGCAAGCGCCAGGCCCATGGTGGCGCCATCGCCCTGATCGACATCGACCACTTCAAGGCCATCAATGACACCTACGGCCATGTGGCCGGGGATGTGGTGCTGCGCCAGTTGAGCAAGCTGCTGCGGCAGAATCTGCGGGTCAGCGACCTGGCCGGGCGTTATGGCGGCGACGAGTTCTGCGTGATCCTGCCGGACGTGCCCCTGGCTCATGCCGCCGAACTGATGGAGGCCCTGCGCGGTCGTTTTGGGGCCCTGGGCTATGAACAGAGCCCGGCGCTGCAGGTCAGCCTGAGCATCGGCCTGGCGGCCTTCAACCCCCTGCACGACGACGCCATGGGCTGGCTCAACGATGCCGACCAGGCCCTGTATGCGGCCAAGACCTGCGGCCGCAACAACGTCACCTGCCACCCGCCGGAGCAGCCGTCCAGGCGTTTGCTCAACTCCCTGTAGCCGCTGTTCCTTGTGTCCCGCGAAGGCGTCTGTGGGTACGCCGCGGGGTCGGGGGTGTTCCCTTCGCCGGCAAGCCGGCTCCTACGGGGGGCTCGCTGGTGGTTGTAGGAGCGGGCTTGCCCGCGAAGGCGTCTGTGGATACGCCGCGGGGTCGGGGTTGCTCCCTTCGCCGGCAAGCCGGCTCCTACGGGGGTGGGGGTCAGTCGTGGGTGGGGTGCAGGCGCCGGGCCAGTTCCAGGGCGGTGCGGCCGCTGGCGATGCCCGGCACAAGTCGGGCGAAGGGGATGTCGATCAGCCGGTCTTCGCGCACCGCGCGCAATCGCGACAGCACAGGGTCGCTGTGCAGCAGCTGGCGTTTGCGCCGGGCGGGCGACCACAGGGCGTCGGCCAGGAGCATGGCGTCCGGGTCGTTGGCCAGCAGGGTCTCGCTGTCCACGGTCAGGCGCGGGCGGTCGATGGCGGTAAAGCTGTTGCGCGCACCGGCCGCTTGCAGCAGTACGCCGACAAACCCGCGCTGGCCCTGGCTGGCCAGGCCGTTGACTTCGCTGTCCAGGTAGAACACCGAAGGCGTCGGGCGCCCGCGGTACAGGGCCGCGGCGGCCTCCAGGTCGGCATCCATCTGGCCCACCAGTTGCTGCGCGCGGGCCTCCTGGCGCAGCAGCCGGCCCAGGGTCAGCAGGTCGCGGCGGATATGCCCGAAGTAGTCCTGGTCATGCCCGGCGCAGGCCGATTCCAGCAGGTAGCTGCCCACGCCTATGGCCTCCAGGCGTTGCCGGGAGCTGAAGTTTTCCGGGAAGGCCGAGGCGAAGCCGCCCACCACCAGGTCGGGTTTCAGGCTGTAGAGCACTTCTGCCGACGGGTACTGGCGGGCGATGACCGGCACGCCGTGGTAAAGCCCTTCGGCCTGGGCCTGGCCATCGTCGTCCAGATAGGCGACGCCGATCATCGACGGCCCGGCACCCAGGGCCAGCAGCAGGTCGGCGCTGTGCTGGTTGAGGGCGACGATGCGCTGGGGCGGGCCGTCCACCGTCCAGGTCCGGCCACAGTTCTGGTAGCTGTGCGCCAGGGCCGGCAGGGCCGCCAGCCACAGCAGCAGGCCGAGCAGTCTGCTAGGCATCCGCCGTTCCTCCGTAGGGCGCGGGAATCCGTAGGTCCGCCACCGGTTCGCCCTGGACCAGGTGCTGCTGCACCAGGCGCAGCACCTCGCTGTCATCGCGCACCCGGTACCAGCAGCCGTCCGGGTGCACGGTGAGTACCGGCCCCAGGTTGCACGGGAACTGGCAGGCGGTGCGGGTCAGCAGCACGCCACCGGGCGTCTCCATGTGCTCCAGGCGCAGCAGTTCGCGGCGCAGGGTCTTCCACAGCGCCAGGGCGCCGCGCCGCACGCAGCGCGGGCCGGTGCACAGGAACACCTGGCGGGTATGGGGCGGCACCCGCGACCAGTCCGGGTCGCTCTGCACCGCGTTGACGTTGTCGCAGGCCAGGTGGCGCTCGCGCTGGCCGATGCTGGCGCAGGCCAGGGCCGCGTCCAGCCCGCGCCGGCCCAGGGCCTGGGCGGTGATCCACAGCCGCGGTGCCTGGGGGTGGGCCTGGGCCAGGCGCCCCAGCTCATCGCGCAGCCAGTCCAGGTAGGCACCGTCGGAGCTGGGTTCCAGGTCCACCACCAGCAGCTTCGCGCCGTCCTCGGGCAGGGCTTCGCCCAGCGCCGCCCAGAGGCTGTCGAAGCCGTCCAGGGTGTCGATCACCCGGGTGTCGGCGCCGTCGCCGCGCAGGGCCTGGAGCTCCTTGCGAAAGGCTTCGCCGAGGGCGCCGCCGTGCAGGCCGGGGCCGACGAACAGCACCCGTTGATAGTTCTCATGCATGTCGGTCGGCCTCAGAAGCGGTAGGTGTAGCGCACTTCGGTGGTGAAGGGTCGCCCCAGGTTGTCCACCGAGGGCGAGGTGCTGGTCATGCTGGTGCTGTAGTCGCGGTCGAACAGGTTCTCCACCAGCAGGCTCAGGCGGTGCTGCTGGGCCGTATCCAGGTAGCGATAGGCATCGGCGTCGACCACCGAATAGTGGCCGTAGTCGACGTTCTTCGGGCTGTCGATCTGGCCGATGTAGCGGACCGCGCCACCCACGCCCCACATCCGGTCCGGGGCTTCGAAGCCCAGCCGCGAACGGGCGAAGAAACCGGGGATGTTGCTCAGGGTCACGCCGTTGCGCGACTCCACCAGGTTGCGGGTCATGTCCGCCTGCAGGGTCCATTGCGGGCTGAACTGCCAGCGCCCGTCGAGTTCGATGCCGCGCACCTTGATCCGGCCCTGGCCGTTGCTCCAGACATCGTTGGCGTCGAGGGTGATCAGGTCGTCGATCTTGCGGTGGAAGGCGCTGACGCTGGCGTTGAATTCGCCGGCCAGCAGGCTGCCCTTGTAGTCCAGGCCGAGCTCGGCATTGAGGCTCTTTTCCGGCTTGAGGTCGGGGTTGCCTTTTTCGTAGTCCTCGTTGGCGTACAGCTGCTCGGCGTTGGGCAGCTTGAAGGCGCTGCCGTACTGGCCGCGCAGTTGCCAGTGGGGCGTCAGGTCGTAGAGCGAGGTGAGCATGCCCACGGTGGCGCTCTCGCCGCCGCTGATTTTCTCGTGGCGCACGCCCAGGCTCGGGTGCCAGTCGGGCAGGGCGTCGAACACCGGGCGTAGCTGGGTGTACAGGGCATTGGCCTGGGCCTGCTTGTTGTCGATCTTGAGCACGTCGTCCTGGCCCTTGAACCACTGGTTGTCGGTGCCCAATACCAGCACGTGGCCGCCGTCCAGCTCGGCCTTGCCCTCGGCCTGCAGGCCCCAGTCGGTGAAGCCCCAGTAGTCGTTGTGGTTGCGCACCTTGAGGCTGGCGTCGTCGAGGCTGTCGATCCTGGTGTAGCGGGTGTCCCAGTCGTTGACATGGCCCTTGACGAAGTAGCTGAAGCCTTCGCCCAGGCGCTGCTCGAAGGTCGCGGTGGCGATCTGCTGGATGCGGTCGTTGGTGGTTTTGCGGTTGTTCACCGGGCGGGCGAAATCCAGGTTGGCGTCGCTGTACTGGTAGAACAGTTCCAGCCGCGAAGCGTCGCCAAGGCCCTGGATCGCCTTGGCGCCGAAGGTGGTCACTTCATAGCCGCGTTTCTTGTCCCGGGTGTTGGCGTTGTAGGCGCTGTTGCGAAATGGCTGGTAGCCATCGGAGACGTTGTGGCTGACATAGGCCAACAGCCCCAGCTCGCCCAGGCCGTTGCTGAGGATCTGCTCGGCGCGGGCGTCGCCGCTCCTGCCCATGAAACTGTCCAGGCCCAGGTTGACCTCGCCGGAGACGTCGCGGGTCTGCGGGCTGCGGGTGACGATGTTGATCACCCCGGACACCGCCTGTGTACCGAATAGCAGGCTCTGGCCACCCTTGAGCACCTCGATGCGCTCGATGGCGTTGGCCGGCAGGGTATCCAGGTACAGGCCGCCGTACAGGCGGTTGTTCAGGCGCACGCCGTCCAGCAGGATCAGGGTGTCGTCGTTGCGCCCGCCCAGCAGGGAGTAGGTGCCGTAATCGAAGGGGCCATTCTTGGGCGCCACATACAGCCCCGGCACGTACATCTGCAGGACCCGGGTGATGTCGCTGCTGGGGCCGGCGCGTTCGATCTGCTGGCGGTCGATGATCTCCACCTTGCTGCCGTACCGGGCCATTTCGGCCACCGTGGTGGACTCCACCGAGGGGGCGGAAACAAATTGCCGGTCCAGCGTCAGGGGGCTGTCGTCCGCCAGCAGCAGGGGGCTGAACAGGCAGCCGAGCAGGGCGCCGCTCATGGTGCGGCCAGGTGCACGCCAGTCGCGTGCAAGGAAAGTGTCAGGTGTGGTCATTGTTGGTCTTCTCGAAAGTGTCTTCGGGAAGCACGCAGGAGAGGGTATCGGCCACGGGCACGCGACCATACCGGCCCATGCCCGCCCACCGCAGGATTGCCAAACAGACGTCACAGGCCGGTCTCCGGGCTTGCGAGTCTGGCGGCATTCGCCTTCCCATACCTTGGGTACAGTGGCCTGTTGAATGCAGCACTCGCTTACCGTTGCGGGGGCAGCACCGGACTTGCCCGAAAAGGGGCGCACCGGTTTCCCGTTTCACCTCCTGCACGGCGGCAGGAGGCACCTGAAACTGGGCGGCATATGAACATCCGCCCCGGCGTTCGTCAACGTTGCGCCTGCCGCCAGGTGTTACCGGATTCATCGCCCTGACGCCTCTGTAGCCGCTGCCGAGCCCGCGAGTCTGCGTAAAGGCCCGCAGGGCCTTGCTTGGCAGTCTCATGTCGAGCGCCTCAGCGGTCTTGAGATTTCGCGCCCCTGCGGGCCGTGCTTCCGAACGCGGCCCGAGCCTGCGGCAGCGGCTACAGGAGCAGGGCGCTTTGCGGGGCCAGGTGCCGCTGTGCGTGCAGGGCCGTGCGTGACTCGCAGGCCAGCAGCGGCACCGCCCGTACCGAGTCGCCCGGCTGCAGTTGCAGGCGCTTGGCGGTCAGCCGGTCCACCAGCAGGCAACCCGAAACCAGGCGCCCGGGGGTGGCGGTGATGCGGCAGCTTTCCAGGCGCCGGTTGTGGATCAGCCACACCGGCGCCTGTGCGTCCGGAGTGCCCACCAGCAGGGGCAGGGTCTGGCTTTCGCGCACGCTGCGGATCTTCGCCACCTCGGCCTCGATCAGCGGCCCGCCATCGAAGATGTCGATGCAGCCCTGATGGCTGAAGCCTTCGTCGCGCAGGATGCTCACCGCCTGTTCGGTGCTGGCGTGGGCCTGGCCGATGGCGGCCTGTGCCTGGGGGCTGAGCAGGCAGGTGTACAGCGGCTGGCGCGGCATCAGTTCGGCGATGAAGGATTTGCTGCCGTGGCTGGACAGGCGATTGGCCTGCTGGAAACCCATCTTGAAGAAGTGCCGCCCCAGGCTGTCCCAGAACGGCGAGCGGCCCTGGCTGTCGAGCTGGCCGCGCAGTTCGGCCACCAGCTTGTCGCCGAACAACCGGGGGAATTCGGCGACAAACAGCAGGCGCGCGGTGGACAGCAGGCGGCCGGTGTAGCCCTGGCGGTGATCGCGGCGCAGGAACAGCGAGCACAGCAGCGACTGCCCGGTCATCTCGTTGCACAGGAACAGGGTCGGGATGTGCTTTTCGATGCCCAGCACCGGGGCGCTGCCGTGGGTGGTGCCGACCCGGTAGTTGTAGCAGGGCTCGCGCAGGCCGATGGCGCCGCTCAGGCCGCAGACCCCGATCACCTGCTGCTCGTCATCTTCCATGACGAACAGGTAGTCGGCATCGGCCCGCTCCACCTGGTTGGTGAAGGCTCGCTGCGCCCAGCGCACCCGATGGGCCAGGCGCTCGGGGTCGGTGGACAGGTTGTTCAGTTCGCGACAGCTGCCTTCGAGCAGGCTCAAGACCGCCGGCAGATCGGTGACGCGGATCGGACGGACGATCATTGGCGGGCTCCTGGCAATGACGCCGGGCAGGGGGGCAACAGGGGCCGGTTCATAAGGCAACGCTCCGTACCGGCTCGCCCGGCACCAGTTGCAGGGCCTGGAACATGGCCGGGTCGAGGCCGATTTCATCGCTCGGGGCGGTGTCCAGCGCCGCGACTATGGCGCGAAAGCCCTGCAGCCGCTCGTTGCTCAGCAGCCACTGCTGGCCTTGGCCGCTCTGGGGGCTGGGGTAGCTGGTGGCGACCCGGCTCTGGGCGATCGAGCGCAGTTGGTGGCTGCGCCCCTGCAGGGTCGGCCCGGCATCGAACAGGTCGACGTACTGGGTCGGCGCGAAGCCTTCGTCGATCAGGATCTGGCAGGCCTCCCGGGCATCCGGGTGAACCTGGCCGATGCAGTCCTGGGCCGCCTGCGCCAGCATCGGGATGTACAGCGGGTACTGGGGCATCAGTTCGGCGAGAAAGCCGCGGCCCTGCAGGGCGCACAGGCGCTCGGCCTCGACATAGGGCAGGTCGAAGAAGTGCTGGCCCACGGCTTGCCAGAACGGCGACTCGCCGTTGGCGTCGCTGTAGCCGACGATCTCGCTGATGCAGCTGTCGGCGAAGCGCCGGGGGTGGGCGGCGATGAACAGCAACCGCCCGCGGGAGGTGAGCTGGGCCAGTGGCGTACCGCCCAGCGGCGGGTCGACATGGAAGCTGCGCAGCAGGGTCTGTTCGCTGAGGTCGTGGCATAGCGACAGGGTGGGCACCCCGTGCTGGATGTTCAGCTCCCGGGAACTGCTGATGAACGGGCGGTTGCGCAGGCTGTAGAACGGGCTGGCAAAACCGGCAGTGGCGAGGATGTCCGAGCAGCCGCGCAACTGGCCACTGTCGAGGTCCTCGAGCACCAGGAAATAGTTCTCCGGGCCCTGGCTGGCCTCGCTCTTGGCGAAGGAGGCCAGGGAATCGAGGATCTTGTCCCGCAGGCAGGTTTCGTCATCCACCAGGGAGGTCACGCCCAGCAGACGTTCGCGGGCCAGGCGCCGCAGTTGGGGCAGATCGGATAACGCCACCGGACGCAAGGCCAGCATGGGTGTACTCCTGTATCAAGGGCCGCTTGCCCCGGGGGGCAGGCACTGGCCAGACATCACTGTCGGTTACCACGCAGTTCCATGGCCGCGGCATCCGGCGGCCAGTCCCCGGGCCGCTCTTGCTGGCAGCGCCGGGGTTGGCGCGACGCCCTGGGGCGCCGCGCGGGTGCAACTAGTGCTTGAGCGGGTCGGGCAGGGCGGCACCGCTGCCCAGCTTGTTCAGCAGGAACAGGTAGACCAGCCCGGCGACTATCCAGATGGCGCCGAGTTTCTGCGCATCCACGCCCATGTTGTACATGATGGCGCTGACGATCACGAAGCCGATCACCGGGCAGATCAGGTGGCGCACCACCTGGCCGGATTTCTGCCGGCGCCAGTAGAAATTGATCACGGTGATGTGCAGCAGCATGAAGCCGCTCAGGGCGCCGAAGTTGACCAATGAGGTCAGGGTGTCCACCGAGTTGATGAACAGGTAGCAGATCAGCAGCGACAGCACGGCCACCAGGTAGATGCTGATGTGCGGGGTGTTGTGTTTCGGGTGGACCTTGGCCAGCACCTTGGGCAGCTTGCCGTCCCGGGCCATGCCGAACAGCAGGCGCGACACCGCGGCTTGCGAGGTGATGGCCACTGCTACGCCCCAGGCCAGCGCCGTGGCCACCCCGGTGAGGGTCGCCAGCCAGCTGCCGGCAGCCAGTTCGGCGATTTCATAGAAGGCGGTGTCGGCGGACTTGAAGCCCATGCCGGCGGCCAGATCCGTGGCGATCCAGGTCTGCACCACGAAGATCGCCCCCATCACCACCAGGGTGATCAGGGCGGCGCGGCCGACGCTGCGGCCCGGGTCGCCCTTGACCTCTTCGGCCAGGGTCGAGATGGCGTCAAAGCCCAGGAACGACAGCACCGCAATCGAGACGCCCTGCATCAGCATGCCGAAGTGGAAGTTTTCCGGGCTGTACAGCGGCGCCAGGGTCAGTTGGCCGTTGCCGGTGCCGCCGTGCAGCGCGTTCCAGGCGTAGAACAGGAAGATCCCCAGGACCACCAGTTGCGCCAGCAGGAACAGGATGTTCATCCGTGCGGTGAAGGTGATGCCCCGCAGGTTGACGAAGGTGGCGCTGACCAGGAACGCCAGGATAAAGCCGACCTTGGGCACTTCCGGGTACAGGTGGTTGAGGGCCATGGCCGCGTAGACGTAGAGCAGCGGCGGGATCAGCAGGTAGTCCAGGAGCATCAGCCAGCCGGCGAGAAAGCCCACATGGGGATTGAGGCCGCGCTGGGCATAGGAGTAGACCGAGCCGGCGATGGGGAAGGCGCGGGCCATGGCACCGTAGCTCAGGGCGGTGAAGACCATCGCCACCATGCCGATGATGTAGGCCAGGGGCACCATGCCCGGGGCTTCCTGGTTGACGTAGCCATAGACCCCGAACGGGGCGATGGGGATCATGAAAATCATCCCGTAGACCACCAGGTCGCGCAGGCTCAGCCCGCGCTTGAGTTCCTGTTTGTAGCCGAATTCTTCAATCTCCATGAAGCCGTTCTCCTTGTAGCCTGTGTAAGTGGGTAAAGGCGGGGCCCTGCGGGTCGTCATTGACACCTCGGGCCGCGCTTTCGTGTTTGAACCTGGCAGGGTTTAAAGACACACCACAGCGGTTTTTCTAGTTGTTGTACCGGTCCTGCAAACAGCGTTTTGGCGCGCCGGGTGAGTCCTTCGGGGCGCGCCGGTGAAACCTTCCTCTCGCCGCGGCTACAGCAGCGGCGCCAGTGTATCGCTCCAGTGCTGCACCGCTTCAGGGGTACGCAGCAGATCGTTGCGCACCTCGATCAATACCGACGCCAGGCCACGGGCGTCGCCGTGCACCGGCACGGTCATGTCGCTCAACGGATCGATCTCGTAGGGCTGGTTGCCCGCCACCTTGATCGGCAGCCTCCACAGCCCTTCGAGGATCCGCGCCGCGTAGTCGGTGGCGCTGCCATACAGCACGCCGATTTCCAGTGCGCGCGGCTGCCCGTAGTAGACCGGGGTGAAGCTGTGGATCCCCACCACCCGCACTTCACGGCCCTGGGCCAGGCGCCGGTCGATGATCCTTTGCAGGCGCTGGTGAAACGGCGTGAACAGCTGCTGGCGGCGGTACTCGCGAGTGGCCTCGTCCAGCTGCTGGTTGCCCGGCACCTGATAGATCTCGCTTTGCAGCGGGATGCTGTCGGGGGCGTGGCGCGGCCGGTTGAGGTCGATCAGCAGGCGCGAGTAATTGGCCGCGATCAGGGTCGCGCCCAGGGCCTGGGACAGGCTTTGGGCCAGTTCCAGGGCGCCCGGGTCCCAGGCGATGTGTTCGCGGGCCGCCAGCGGGTCCAGGCCCAGGTCGTGCAGGGCCGGTGGAATGTAGTGGCTGGCGTGTTCGCACACCAGAATCAGCGGGTGCTCGGAGTCTTCACGGATCAGGCGGTAGGCCGGCTCGGTGTAGAACCCCAGCTCGGCGGATTTAGTACAGGTGTCCATAGTGCTCACAGAGTTGGGCAGCGGTCAGGTGCTCGGTCAGGGACACTTCCTTTTGTTTGACGGCGAAGTAGGTGGCCAGCAGGTCCTGGGGCAGGAACTGCAGCAGTTCAGTGTTGCCGCGCAGGCATTCCAGGGCCTGGGGCAGGGAGCCCGGCAGCGGCACGATGCCACTGGCCAGGCGTTGCTCGGCGCTCAGGTCCGAGGGGGCCTTGTCGGTCACCGCATTGAGCACCCGTTGCTGTTCGAGGCCCAGGCGCCCGGCCATCAGGATGACCGCCATGGCCAGGTGCGGCGAGGCGGTGGCATCCAGGGCGCGGAACTCCAGGTTGTACTGCGGCGCCACCGGCTTGCCGCCCAGGCTCAGGGTCGGGCAGATGCGCAGCGAGGCTTCGCGGTTGCGCAGGCCCAGGCAGGCGTAGGAGGCGCTCCAGTGATGGGGCTGCAGGCGCTGGTAGGAAATCGGCGTCGGCGCGGTGAAGGCGCACAGCGCCGGCAGGTGCCTGAGCACCCCGGCGGCCCAGTGCTGGCCCAGGCTCGACAGGTCGTCGCCACTCACCGCGTGGGGGTCGTAGAGCAGTGGCTCGCCGTCCAGGTTTTGCAGGCTCAGGTGCAGGTGCACCCCGTTGCACACCGCGTCGTCGGCAGTCTTGGGCGCGAAGCTGACCCGGTGCCCCAGTTGCCGGGCGATTTCCCGGGTGATCTCGCGCACGTTCACCGCCCGGTCGGCAGCGGCCAGGCCCTGGGTCGGCCGGCAGGTGATCTCGTACTGCTGCTTGCCGTATTCGGGGAGGAACATTTCCGGTTCGGCGCCGGCGGCCCGCAACGCCGCCAGCAGCCAGCCACCGAAGGCTGCGCCCTGGCGCTGGGCTTCCAGGGAGAAGGCCAGGTGTTCGCGCTGGCCGGTGCCGGTGTCGAGGTTGAATTCATGCTCGAAGGCCGCGGTGATCTGGATGCCCAGCTCGCGGTAGCGCTCGATTTCCTTGCGCAGCAGGGTGCGCGGGCAGGCCGCCCAGGGCGTGCCGTCGGTCTCGCAGATGTCGGCGTGGATGAAATCCAGCGGCGCCGCGCTGGCATCCGGCCCGGCGCCGACACTGACCCGGCTGTCCAGGTCGGGGATCAGCCGCAGGTCGCCATAGGCGCCCCAGGGGTTGTCCTCGGCGATCAGGTCCTGGGGCGTCAGCGCGCTGTTGGCCGGCACCCAGCCGCAGCCGCCGACCCGGTAGCGCTCCAGCTCATCGCTGGGAAAGGAGCGGCCACGGGTGACGCCGATCAGGTCGGTGGTGACGATGCTGGTCATGGCCACCGGGGTCAGGGCCTCGATGCCCTGGCCGCGGCTCATCCGCGGATCTCCCGCAGGCGGCCGAGCACGGTGTCGGTGTCGGTGATCCAGCAGTAGCCCTTGATTGCGTTGAGGCAGGCCTGGTGCCGGGTATCGCCGTAGGTGGCGCAGGCATCTTCCACCAGGGTCACCAGGTAGCCGCGGTCGGCGGCGTCGCGCACGGCCATGTCCACGCACTGGTCGGTGACGATCCCGGCGATGATCAGGTGGCGGGTTTCCAGGTTGCGCAGCACGTAGTCGATGTTGGTGGAGTTGAACACCCCGGAGGAGGTCTTGGGCAGCACGATCTCGTTTTCCACCGGTTCGAGCTCGGCAATGATCGCCGCCTGGGGGCTGCCCTTGGGCAGGTGCATGTCCGACAGCTTGTGGTCCAGGGAGCGGTCACGGCCATCGGCGGTCAGGCTTTCGATAATGGTGTGCAGCACGTTCTGCCGCGCCTCGCGCACCGCCGCCAGCAGCCGTTGCTGGTTGGGGATCACCCGCTCTCGTGCGCGCTTGAGAAAGGCCTCGCCCTCGGGCCCTTGCAGGTGCGGATCGAACTGCGGTTCAAGCCACGCCCGCTGCATGTCCACCAGCAGCAGGGCGGTGTGGTCGACGACGAAGGGCAGGTCCCGGGGCGAACGGTGGGGCAGGCTGAACATCCTTATTTTTCCTCCAGCACATGGGTAGCAAATTCCGCCCGCAGGGCATCGATGCCCTCCAGGCGTTGATCAAGATGAGGGCTGCGCGGGGTCAGGCAGGCGACCAGCGCCTCGACCTGGGCCAGCGCCGGCACCAGGGTGTCGAATGGCGACAAGGATTCCACCGGTGCACTGATGACCAGGTCCGCCAGCTCCCGCAGCGGCGAGGCATAGATATCGGTGAACAGCACCACCCGGGCGTTGCGTGCCTTGACCGCGCTGGCCACGCGCATGGCCTGGGACTGGTAGCGGCGGTAGTCGAACAGCAGCACCAGGTCCTGGCGCTGGACATCGAACAGGCGGTCCGGCAGTTGGGCGTTGTCGTCAAGGAAGAAACAGCCCGGGCGCATCAGCCGCAGGTGGTTGAACAGGTAGAGGGCGAGGAAGCTGCTGAAGCGGCCGCCGAAGCAGTACACCGAATGCCGGCTGTCCAGCAGCCAGTCCATGAGCACGCGGATGTCTTCGGGCTGAGTCAGGGCCTGGGTGTCCTGCAGTACGCGCTGGCTGTCGGCCAGGTAGCGGCCCCAGGTATCGCCCTGGGCCACTTGCGAACGCGGGCGCAGCAGGGTGCTGGGGGAGCGCAGGCGGTCGTCCATGTCACTGAGCAGGGCTTCCTGGAATTCGCCGTAGCCGCTGAAACCGAGCTTCTTCACCAGGCGCACGATGGTCGGATCGCTGACCCCGGCGTGTTCCGCCAGGCGTGACATCGGCCCCAGCCCGTTGCGCGGGTAGTGATCGAGCAGGGCCCGCACGACCTTGCGCTCGGAGGGCGTGAGGTCGAGGGCGGGGTCGGTGATCAGGTCTCTGAGAGAGGGCATCGGGGTGCCTTGGAAAGTGATGTCGTTTTTATTTCATAAAATGGCTAAATGGATATTTATGTAATAGACGCTACATGTCTAGTGAATTTTCCTCTGATATCAAATTGCCCTGAAATGGGGCGGTTTCAGGTGGGAATCTGTTGCTGGCGGGGCGGGAAGCCACGGTGCGGGACGTAGGGGAGCGATCGCAACAGGGTCTGGCTTACGCCGAGCAGGCCGAATACAGTGGCGCGACCGCACCGGACAGGCACCAGCGTGCTGTTTTGCAATGAACCTTGGAGGCGGTTGCAGCAAAGATGTTGCATCTGCCCGGCCCGTGTAGGTTTGCCAATCGATAACGCCAGAGTAAACACCGTGCAGGCCACCCGTCTGACCCTGATCTGCCATGCCCGTACCGCCGCCCAGAAGCTGGCGCGTTTTCCCCGGGACGAACCCCTGGAGCTGGACTGGCAAGCCCAGGCCCTGAGCCGCGCCGGTGATTTCAAGCGCAGCATCCGGGTGTTGTGCGGGCCCGAGCTGCGCACCCGCCAGAGCGCCCAGCTGTTCAGCGCCGAGCATGAGGTGCAGGACGCCTTGCGCGACTGTGATTTCGGCGCCTGGCAGGGGCTGCGCATCGATGAACTGCAAGAGCGTGAACCCGAGGCGCTGCAGGCCTGGCTCAAGGACCCGCAGCTGGCGCCACCGGGAGGCGAATCCCTGGCCCAGTTGTGCCAGCGCGTGGCGCAATGGCTGGAGGTCATGGCGCAGCGCCCGGGCCACTGGCTGGCGGTGACCCATCCGTTCGTCATCCGCGCCGTGCTGGTGCAGGTGCTGCAGGCGCCGCTGGCCAGCTTCAACCAGATCGACATCGAGCCCCTGTCCCGGCTCGACCTGAGCCACGCCGGCCGCTGGCGCCTGCGCCTGCCCGGGGCCCCGACGCCATCCCGGTAGCCGCTGCCGAGCCCGCGAGGCTGCGCAAAGGCCCCGGGGGCCTTGCCTGGCCATCTCCAGCCGGACATGCAACGGCCCCAGGCCACCCTTCGCCGGGCCGATGCCCGCCGCCCCAGAGGGCTACAGAGGCATTTCTCATCAGGCCAAAGCGCCGCATACTGCCCCGCTGGCAAAACAGCGAGAGCAAGCCCATGAAAACCCTCCTGGTGATCGGCATCGGCGCCGGCAACCCCGACTACATCACGATCCAGGCGATCAAGGCGCTGAACCGCAGCGACGTGGTGTTCCTCATGGACAAGGGGCCGAGCAAGGATTCCCTGATCGACCTGCGGCGCGAGCTGTGCGAGCGCTACCTCACCGAGCGGCCCTTTCGTTACGTCGAGGCGCAGAACCCCGAGCGCGAGCGCGGCGACGTGGACTACCAGGCCAGTGTGCAGACCCTGAACCGCGACAAGCAGCAGGTCTTCGAGCGGCTGATCAACCAGGAACTGGCGGACGGTGAAACCGGCGCTTTTCTGGCCTGGGGCGATCCGGCGCTGTACGACAGCACCCTGCGCATCCTGCAGCAGATCCTGGCCAGCGGTACGGCGTCGTTCGAGTACGAAGTGATCCCCGGCGTCACCAGTGTCCAGGCCCTGACGGCCCGGCACAAAGTGCCGCTGAACCGCATTGGCCGCTCCGTGGAAATCACCACCGGACGCCGCCTGGCAGCGGGGCAGGCCGGTTCCGCCGACAGCCTGGTAGTGATGCTCGACGCCGAGGATTCCTACTGCCACCTGCGCAACCAGGGCCTGGACATCTACTGGGGGGCCTACCTGGGCACCGCGGATGAAATCCTCATCAGCGGCCCCTTGGACCAGGTGGCCGACGAAATCCGCCGTGTGCGCCTGCAGGCCCGCCAGACCCACGGCTGGATCATGGACACCTACCTGCTGCGCAAACCCCAGGACTGACGCCCCGCCGGACCCGCGTCGACCGATTGCATCCCGCTCCTGCACGTCTCTTCTGCAGGAGCGGGCTTGCCCGCGAAAGCGCCGGGATGGACGCCGCCTGATCAGCGTCGCCCCCTTCGCCGGCAAGCCGGCTCCTACATCCCCTTCCTGCATTAATCTTCTGTAGGAGCGGGCTTGCCCGCGAAAGCGTCGGGATGGACGCCGCCGGATCAGCGTCGCCCCCTTCGCCGGCAAGCCGGTTCCTACGACGGGCGCGGTGGTGTGGTGCTTTCCAGGCCGCGGCCGAAGCGTTCGCGGTACACCGATGGCGGTACGCCCACCAGGCCGCGAAAGGCCACGCGAAAGCTCTCCACCGAGCGATAACCGCAGCGCAAGGCAATGCTTTCGGTACTCTCGCTGCCGCTTTCCAGCAGTTCCCTGGCCCGGGCCAGCCGTTCATGCTGCAGCCAGGCCTTGGGCGAGGCGCCAGTGGCGTCGTGGAAACGCCGCAGGAAGGTGCGTTCGCTCATCAGCGCCCGGGCCGCCAGTTCGCTCACGCTCAGCGGTTGATGCAGGCGCTCCCGGGCCCATTGCATGACTCGCGACAGGTCGCTGCGCGGGGTACGGCTGACCGGTGCGGGAATGAACTGCGCCTGGCCGCCGGTGCGTTGCGGCGACATCACCAGGCGCCGGGCCACGCTGTTGGCCACCTGGGTGCCGAAATCCCGGGCCACCAGGTGCAGGCAGGCATCGATACCGGCGGCGCTGCCAGCGGAAGTGATCAGCTGCCCGGCATCGACATAGAGCACATCCGGGTCCACCCGGATATTCGGGAAACCCTCGGCCAGCTCGCGGGCGTAGCGCCAGTGAGTGGTGGCGCTACAACCATCCAGCAGCCCGGTCGCCGCCAGAACGAACACCCCGGAGCAGATCGACAGCAGCCGCGCACCGCGTTGGTGGGCCTGGCGCAGCGCTTCCAGCAACTTCGGCGGCGGCGCCTGCTCGCGGCTGCGCCAGCCGGGAATGATGATGGTCCGCGCCTGCTCCAGCAGCTCCAGGCCCCCGTCGGCCAGCACCTGGATCCCGCCCAGGGCACGCATCGGGCCGGGGTCCACGGCGGCGATGGTTTGCCGGTACCAGGGGAAATCGAACTCCGGCCGGGCCAGGCCGAAAATCTCCACGGCAATGCCGAACTCGAAGGTGCAAAGGCCGTCGTAGGCGAGAATCGCCACCAGTCCGGGGTGATTGTGCATTTGGCGGAAAGTTACCAGTCAGTGTCCGGGTCGCCACTTTAGCGTGGTGGGGCAGGGCCTATAAAGTCCTTCCCACCTTAATCGCAAGTTTCTGGAGACGCCCATGACCAGCCTGGTCCGCAGCACTGCCGCCGCCCCTTCGGCCATTGCCCTGATGCATTTTTGCAACCGCCTGACCTTTGAAACCGACTGTTCCGACGTCCACAGCAGCCAGGAGGCCGGTGAAGTGGATTTTGTCCTGGTGGATGTGCGTGGCCCCGAAGCCTTTGCCCGTGGCCATGTCCCCGGGGCGATCAATCTGCCCGGGCGCTTGCTCACCGCCGAACACCTGGCCGGTTATCCTCGCGACACCCTGTTCGTGGTGTATTGCGCCGGCCCTCACTGCAATGGCGCGAACAAGGCGGCGGTCAAGCTGGCGGCCCTGGAATACTCGGTCAAGGAGATGATCGGCGGTGTCACCGGCTGGCTCGATGAGGGCTTCCAGCTCAGCACCGGGCAACCGCGCCGCGAGGGAGCGGATCTGTCCTGCGCCTGCTGAAGGGCTGACTCCGCTAGTAGCGGCCTTGGGCGGCGGCTAGCGGGGCTGTGTCGGTAAAAATGGCCCGTTCTGAGGCGAACGTCGGGATTTTCAGGGACAAACGCATCATGCCGGGGCGAGGGAGGAGGCAGAGGATCGCGGGCGCATATTTTTTATAAGTATTTGTCGCATAAACACAATTTGCATCCCGGGAGCCGCTCTAGACTGCTGGCCACTTCGATTTGCCCCCCAATCGAAACCAGCCAATAAAAGCCTCCGTCTCCTGGAGTTATAAATGAACAAGTTTGCGCTGTTCGGTGCCCTGGCACTGTCGCTGTTTTCCTTTACCGCTTCGGCCGACGAGGCCAAGCCGATCCGTATCGGTATCGAAGCCGGCTACCCGCCGTTCTCGATGAAGACCCCCGACGGCAAGCTCACCGGTTTCGATGTCGACCTGGGCAACGCCCTGTGCGAGCAGATGCAGGCCAAGTGCACCTGGGTCGAGCAGGAGTTCGACGGCCTGATCCCGGCGCTGAAAGTGAAGAAGATCGACGCCATCCTGTCGTCCATGACCATCACCGACGACCGCAAGAAGAACGTCGATTTCACCATCAAGTACTACCACACCCCGGCGCGCTTCGTGATGAAGGCCGGCACCAGCATTAAGGACCCGCTGACCGAGCTCAAGGGCAAGAAAGTCGGTGTGCTGCGGGCCAGTACCCATGACCGCTTCGCCACCGAAGTGCTGGTGCCGGCGGGCATCGACCTGGTGCGCTACGGCTCCCAGCAGGAAGCCAACCTGGACATGGTCTCCGGCCGCGTCGACGCGCTGCTGGCGGATTCGGTGAACCTCGACGATGGCTTCCTGAAAACCGACGCCGGCAAGGGCTTCGCCTTCGTGGGCCCTGAGTACAACGATCCGAAATACTTCGGCGGCGGTGCCGGCATTGCCGTGCGCAAGGGGGATCAGGAACTGGCCGGGAAATTCAACAAGGCCATCACCGAGATCCGTGCCAACGGCAAGTACAAGCAAGTGCAGGACAAGTACTTCGATTTCGACGTCTACGGCGAGTAAGCCCGGGCGTTAAAAAAGGTGGTTGCCGGGGGCCGGCAGCCACCTTTTTTGTGCGCCACTGTTTTATTCTGCGCCACGCCTTTTTCTGATCTCCGGAGTTGCCATGCAACGCATCGACCATTCCTTGCCCTGGGGCCACCTGGGCACCCAGCGCCAGCTCAGTGTGTTCCGCTTTGGCAGCGGCCCGCGCAAGGTGTACATCCAGGCCAGCCTGCACGCCGACGAACTGCCCGGCATGCGCACTGCCTGGGAGCTCAAGCAGCGCCTGGCGCAGCTGGAGAACCAGGGGCGCCTGCAGGCAGTGGTCGAGCTGGTGCCGGTGGCCAATCCCATCGGCCTCGACCAGCAGGTACAGGGCAGCCACCTGGGGCGTTTCGAGCTGGGCAGCGGCAAGAATTTCAATCGCGCCTTCGTTGAGCTCAGCGGCCCGGTGGGCGACTTGATCGGCAAGCAACTGGGGGACGACGCCACGGCCAATATCGCCCTGATCCGCCGGGCCATGGTCCAGGTGCTGGATGAGCTGCCAGCGGCTGATTCGCAGCTGCAGGCCCTGCATCGCTTGCTGTTGCGCCATGCCTGCGACGCCGACATCACCCTCGACCTGCATTGCGATTTCGAAGCGGCGATCCACCTCTATGCCTTGCCCCAGCACTGGCCTCGCTGGCAGTCCCTGGCGGCGCGGCTCAAGGCCGGGGTGGCGCTGTTGTGCGAAGACTCCGGCGGCAGCTCTTTCGATGAATCCTGTTCCGCGCCCTGGCTGCGCCTGGCCCGGGACTTTCCGCGGGCGGCGATTCCCCCGGCAAACCTGGCCGCCACCCTGGAGCTGGGCAGCATGGGCGACACCCGGGTGCAGCAGGCCCGGGCCAACTGCGAAGCCATCCTGGGGTTTCTCGCCGAACAGGGGCTGATCAGCGGCGAGTGGCCGGCCGCTCCGCAGCAGTGCTGTGAAGGCATGCCCTTCGAAGGCACCCAGTACCTGTTCGCCCCCCACCATGGCGTGGTCAGTTTCCTGCGCGATGCCGGGGAGTGGGTGGAGCGTGGCGATGCCCTGTTCGAAGTGGTGGACCCCTTGAGCGATCGCGTCAGCACCGTGTGTGCCGGCACCAGCGGCGTGCTCTTTGCCCTGGACCGTGGGCGCTACACCCAACCGGGCATCTGGCTGGCCAAGGTGGCCGGCCGCGAGGCGATTCGTGAAGGCAAGCTGATCAACGACTGAACCGCCACCGCAGGGGTCGATCGGGCGTTGGCTGGCCAGCGCAAGCTGCAGCGCGCCCACCCCTTGATCCGGCGTCACGCCCTGCGCCGGCCAGCCGGCTCCTACGACAGATGTGCCCATGCCCCGAGTGTCGCTGTGCATCCGCCTGCTGTTCGCCCTGTGTCTGCTGGCGGCGACATTCAATCACCTGCGCGCCGCCTTCGAGCATGGCCTGCTCTGGGATTATGGCTACGGCGCCGCCACGCCCCTGCTCAGCCGGGCCTTCTGGGGCTCCCTGACGCTGTTCGATCCGCTGGCGGCGCTGCTGCTGTTGGTGCGCCCGCGCTGGGGCCTGCTGCTGACCCTGGCAATCATCCTGCTGGATGTGCTGCACAACAGCCTCTACGTGGCGGCCCATGGCCAGTGGCTGGAGACCTTCTACCTGTCCCAGGTGGGGTTTGCGCTGGCGGTGCTGCTGTGCTTGCCGCTGGCCTGGCGCGGGCTGGGCAGATGAACACTCGGGACTGGCAGTGCTAGGCTCTGGCGACCCGTTTTTACCCCTTCAAGGAGCTACACATGATCCGCTACCTGGCGCTGTTGGCGCTGCTGGCCGCGCCTTGGGTGCAGGCCGCCGATGTACTGCACGATGACCTGCCGCTCAAGTACCTGGAGCAGGCCCCGGCCGCGCCGCGCAACCAGCCGCTGGTGATTTTCCTGCATGGCTACGGCAGCAACGAGGCCGACCTGTTCGGCCTTCGCCAGCGCCTGCCGGCGAGCTACACCTATGTGTCGGTGCGGGCACCGCAGACCCTGGAGGAGGGCAGCTACCAGTGGTTCCACCGCAAGGGCCAGGGCCCCTACGACGGTGTGACCAGCGAGCTGGCCAGCGGCGCCGAGCTGATCGGCCAGTTTGTCCGCGCGGCGCTGGCCAAGTACCAGACCCAGCCGGACAAGGTGGTGCTGGTGGGGTTCAGCCAGGGCGCGGTGATGGCCTATGAAGTGGGCCTGCGCCATCCGCAGTCGGTGCGGGGCATCGCCGCCTTGAGCGGGAAGATCCTGCCGGTGCTGGCAACGCAGGTGAAGAACAACCCGAGCCTGCAGCGCCTGGGCATCTTCATCGGCCATGGCACCCTTGACCAGCGCCTGCCCTACAGCGATGCGGTGGATGCCCAGCGCTTGCTGCAGGGGTTGTCACTGCAACCGCAGTTCCATGCCTACCCGGGCCTGGGGCACAGCATCAGCGAAGCGGAGATCGACGACCTCAAGGGCTGGCTGCAGGGGCTCAACCCCTGAGCCGGCACGGGGTTTACTGACCGAGGATCTGCTTCATCAGCGCGGTGTGGCCGGCCTTGTCGGTGGCCCGGGAAATTATCTGGATCACCGCCATGCGTGTGCCGGAGCCGGCAATCAGGGTGGAGTTCAGGGTCAGGCCGCCGCCCATGGTGGCGGTGCTGTCGATCTGGCGCACGCCGAGGCCCTTGAGGGTCATGTTCTTTTCGCTCTGCTTGCTGAAATCCGGCAGCGCCGCGGCCTGTTGCGCGAGAAAGCCGCTGACCGCGTCATCGAGAAAGGCGGCGTCGTTGTCCTGGACCTTGGCCCCATGGGGAATGGTGTTCTGCGCCGCGATCACCACGGTACGGGTGGTGGCGTTGGAATACAGGGTGCCGCTGGCGCCCTCGGTGCCATTGGCCTCGCTGCCGGCCGGCAGTACCGAAGCGCTGAACCCCTTGGGCAGGGTGAAGGCAAGCTTGCCGTCGAGGACTGCGACCTTCTCCCCCGAGGCCTGCCTGGCCGCGGATTTGCTGGCGGCGACCGCGTTCAGCGCGCCCAGGCCCGCCACGGCGGCGAACACCAGGACCAGGGCTTTTCTAGCGAAAGATGACATGCGCAATCTCCGGGCAGTGATCAAAGGCGCGCATCATCCCACGGCCGTTGCGGCCTGCTCCACAAGGATTTTTCAGCGCGGCTCTGATGACGGCCAGCCAAGGCTCGTAGGAGCTGGCTGGCCAGCGAAAACTTCCGCCAGCCCGGTGCAAGACTCAAGGGCCCCTGCGCCGGCCAGCCGGCTCCTGCACAGTGGCTCGCAACAGCCGCTTGCTCAGCCCCAGGACCAGCATCGACGCTGCCAGCGCCACCGCGAAGGCGAGCATGCCCAGCGGGGGCAGGGCCAGTGCCAGGGCCAGGCAGAAGGCAGCAAAGGCGTACAGGCCGGTGGTCAGGGAGCGCAGCAGGACGGTGGTGAAGGCCACGCCACGACTCTGATGGGAGAACACCGCAAGGACGCTGCCAAGCACCGGGAACACCGCGAGCATGCCGCTCCAGCGTTCGCCGACGGTGCTGGCCAACAGGGTCACGGCCAGGGTCAGCAGGGCCCCGGCGAGCATCCGGTAGGGCAGTTTGTCGGAGCGCGGCCCAGGGCTGGCGGGCAGTTCGCCCACCGGCGGAAACAGCCGTGGGGCCAGGAGCAGGGCGCTGGCGGCGCAGAGGCTGGAAAAACCCAGGGATGGCGGCACCTGGGCGATGACCGTGGCCAGCAAGGCCCACACCAGGGTCGCAATGGCCAGGGCCCCGGGCCAGGAGAAGCGCTGCGCGGCATGGGTATAGGCGACGCTGAAGGCGATCATCGCGAACACCGCCGACAGGGCCGCCACCGCGGCATGGGTGGCGAACACCTGGCCCTGCTCCAGGGCCAGGAACAGCAGGATCGGCCCCACCACCACGGGAAACCCCGCCAGCCAGCCAGCGACATTCGGGCCCCAGCGCTTGCTCGCCAGGGAGATCAACCACAGAAATCCGGGAACGGTCAGCAATTTCAACAGCAGCATGGGCGCACTCGGCGGATGAACGGTGCGCCACGCTAGCATCCAACGAAGCGATTGGCGCGTATCTGCAGGCAGGGAAGTGGTCGGGAGTGAAGTGCAGGGTCGTTTTTTCTTGTACAGATAGAAAGTATTGAATCGATTAAAGGCTTATTTGTACAAGTATTTGGGCTTTAAAGGCATTTTTTGCCGATAAAAATTGTACAAAAATTAAATTGTCGTATAGGTTTTTAAGGTGTGGGATGTGCTGATAGCTGCTCAGTTTTTCAAGGGGCGGCGGTCGCTGCCCACGCTTTTTGGGCTCCGAGGTCAGGCCCGGGTGGAACCGGGGCTGGGTCAGTTAGGTGGTCGACCACCTCGGAGGCCTTTTTTCCTTGGCACGTGCAAGGAATTGCCCGCCCCGCCAGCCTTTCGGAAGCCATGCGCCATGCACGATCCTCTCTCCCAGCACTTTCACGGCATTTTGCAGGGGGTGGGTGAAGACCCGACCCGCGAGGGCTTGCGGGACACCCCGCAGCGAGCCTCAAAAGCCTTGCGTTATCTGTGCCATGGTTATGAAACCAGCCTCGAAGAACTGGTCAACGGTGCGTTGTTCAGCTCCACCAGCGACGAGATGGTGATGGTCCAGAACATCGAGTTGTATTCCCTGTGCGAGCACCATTTGCTGCCGTTCATTGGTCAGGCTCATGTGGCTTACATCCCCACCGGCAAAGTGCTGGGCCTGTCCAAGGTGGCGCGGATCGTCGACATGTATGCGCGACGCCTGCAGATCCAGGAAAACCTCACGCGGCAGATTGCCGAGGCGATCCAGGAAGTGACCCGGGCGGCCGGGGTGGCGGTGGTCATCGAAGCGCGGCACATGTGCATGATGATGCGCGGGGTCGAGAAGCAGAACTCGCTGATGAACACCTCGGTAATGCTGGGGGCCTTTCGCGAGTCGGCCAGCACCCGCCAGGAGTTTCTTCAGCTGTTGCGCAGGCAGCCTTGAATGAAACGCATGCGGCGAGTGGGCGGGGCCCGGTTGCTGTGGCTGCTGGTGCTGCTCAGCGCTACGGCCAGTGCCGGTTGGCAAGAGTCGTTGCCCAATGCGCGGCTGCTGGGCAGCGGCGAGTTCAGCTGGTTCGGCTTCAAGGTCTACACCGCGCGGCTCTGGGGCACGACGTTGCCATTGACGGCCGATAGCCCCTTCGCCCTGGAACTGACCTACCGGCGCACGATCAGCCGCGGCGATCTGGTGCAGACCAGCCTCGACGAGATCCAGCGCCTGTCCGGCAGCGCGGTGAGCCCGGCGCAACTCAAGGACTGGCAGGCGCAGATGCAGCGCGCCTTCGTCGATGTCGAACCGGGCCAGCGCATCACCGGGGTGTTCCTGCCCGGGCGCGGGGTGCAGTTCTTTGTCGACCAGCGCTTGCAGTACAGGGTCGAGGACGAAGCCTTCGCCCGAGCGTTTTTCGCCATCTGGCTCGACCCGCGCACGCGCAATCCGCAGTTGCGCGCACAACTGCTGGGCCAATAGCGGGCGCAGCACAGGAGATATTCCATGCTCAAGCAATACTTGCTAGTGCTGTGCCTCGGCCTGGTCGCATGCAGCGACACCGACGTCAAGCAGTACCGTGACCAGAAGCCCGAGCTGGAACTGCGGCAGTTCTTCAGTGGTCGTGTCGAGGCCTGGGGCCTGTTCCAGAAGCGCTCCGGCGAGGTGATCAAGCGCTTTCATGTGCAGATCGACAGCCGCAGCGAAGGCGAGAAATTCATCATGCACGAAGACTTCACCTACAGCGACGGCACCCGCCAGACCCGGGTCTGGACCCTGGTCCCCGCGGGGCCCGGCCTGTGGCGCGGGACCGCCGACGATGTGGTCGGCGAGGCCCGGGGTGAGGTCGCCGGCAATGCCCTGCGCTGGCGCTATGTGCTCAACCTGCCGGTGGATGGCAAGACCTACCAGGTGCACTTCGACGACTGGATGTACCTGTTGGACGAAAACACCCTGGCCAATCGTTCCTACATGACCAAGTTCGGCTTCGAGCTCGGGCAGGTGACGCTGTTCTTCCGGCGTCAGCCCGGCTGATCGGGCCGGGTCGGGGCCTCAGGACGGGTCGTCGAGAAAGCGCCCTTGGTGATCCGGGCTCGGCAGTAAACAGACGTCGAGACGGCCGAACAACCGATAGCGATTGCGGGCAATAAGGTCGTAGACCCAATCCCGCAGCGGCCGGGGAACCCCGCGCAACAGCCGCAGCCAGCGCCAGGGCGCCGGCAGTTGCGCCATCAGGCGGATAAACGCATCGGAGCGCTGGGACAGCCGGCCTTCCTCGATCAGCACCACGCTGTCGAACTGTTCGGTGGGCAGGCCGAACCAGGCCAGCAGCGCCTGGCCCTGGGGCGATTGCACCGAGGCCAGCTTGATCCGCCGCTGGGTGTCGTGGCGGATGACGAAGCGCACCGAGGCATTGCACAGCTTGCACACGCCATCGAACAGCAGCACCCGGTCGCCGGGTTGCAGGAAAGGGGGCAGAGGTTCGGGGGGCGTCGCAGTGCTGTTCACAGGGCTACCTTGGGCCAGAAAATACTCACTGCCGAAGGTTTCGGCGCAGGGCACAACCTGCACAGCATACTCGCCTTGGCGGGGTAAATTCAGGCTTGGGTGCCCGCATTGAAACGTCTAAGCTGGGCCCCTGCGCCAATCCGCCTGGGAAATATCCGTGAAATTCAGCTTGCCGAAAATCGCCACCGCGCCCTTTTGCCCGCCGGAGGTGGCGGGTTCCGTCGCCGTCGACCCCGGCGCTTCCCTGTGGCGTCGCCTGCTGCGCTTTGCCGGCCCCGGGCTGCTGATTTCCATCGGCTACATGGACCCCGGCAACTGGGCCACGGCCATCGAGGCCGGTTCGCGCTACGGCTACAACCTGCTGTTCGTGGTGCTGCTGGCGAGCCTGGCGGGGATGGCGGTGCAGTGCCTGTGTTCCCGCCTGGGGATCGCCACCGGGCGCGACCTGGCCCAGCTCTGCCGCGAGCGCTACAGCACCCGTTCGGCGCGCACCCAGTGGCTGCTGGCAGAGGTTTCGATCATCGCCACCGACCTGGCCGAAGTGCTGGGCTGCGCCCTGGCGTTCCACCTGCTGCTGGGGGTGTCCCTGAGCACCGGGATCGTCATCACCGCCTTCGACACCCTGCTGGTGCTGGCCCTGCAGAACCGCGGCTTCCGCCGGCTGGAGGCGATCATGCTGGCGCTGGTGGCGACCATTGGCGTGTGCTTCTTCATCGAGCTGCTGCTGATCAAGCCCTACTGGCCGGACGTGGCCCGGGGCTTTGTACCCTCGCTCTCGGCCATCGGCGACGCCGCGCCGCTGTACCTGGCCATCGGCATCCTCGGCGCCACGGTCATGCCCCACAACCTCTACCTGCACACCTCCGTCGTGCAAACCCGGCTGGTGAGCAACGACCGCGCCAGCCGCGCCGACGCCATCAAGCTGGCGCGGATCGACACCATCGGCTCGCTGGCCCTGGCGCTGCTGGTGAACGCGGCGATCCTGATCCTCGCCGCCGCGGCCTTCCACAACACCGGCCACAGCGATGTGGTGGAGATCCAGGACGCCTACCACCTGCTCGACCCGCTGGTGGGCGGGGCCCTGGCCAGCGTGCTGTTCGGCGTGGCGCTGCTGGCTTCGGGGCAGAGCTCGACCTTCACCGGGACCATTGCCGGGCAAGTGATCATGGAGGGTTACCTGAACCTGCGGATTCCCTGCTGGCAGCGGCGCCTGATCACCCGTGGGCTGGCCCTGATCCCGGCGTTCATCGGCGTCTGGCTGCTGGGTGACGGCGCCGTGGGCCAGTTGCTGGTGCTGAGCCAGGTGGTGCTCAGCCTGCAACTGCCGTTCGCCCTGTACCCGCTGATCCGCATGACCAACGACCGGCGCCTGATGGGCGAGTTCGTCAACCGCTGGCCGACCCGGATCCTCGCCTGGAGCCTGTTCGCCATAATCAGCGCGGCCAATGCCTGGCTGATCCTGCAAATGGCCCTGTAGGAGCCGGCTTGCCGGCGAACGGCCCCTGGATCCTGCGCAAGCCTTGCCGCCACCTTCGCTGGCAAGCCAGCTCCTACGGGTGGATGAATGGCGTGCTCTTGTAGGAGCCGGCTTGCCGGCGAAGGGGCCCCTGGATCCTGCACAAGCCTTGCCGCTGCCTTCGCTGGCAAGCCAGCTCCCATGGGGCGGGTGAATGGCGTGCTCTTGTAGGAGCCGGCTTGCCGGCGATGGGGCCTTTGGACTCTGCACAAGTCTTGCCGCTGCCTTAGCTGGCAAGCTAGCTCCTATGGGGCGGGGCGGCGGTCCCAGTAGGGCTCGGGGCCGAATTTCTCGACGAAGAAGTCGATCACCGTGCGCACTTTCACTGACAGCCGTCGGCTGCCGGGCCAGAGGGCGGCGATCTGTTGCGGTTCGAGGCTGGTGGCCACGTCGAAGTCTTCGAACAGCGCCACCAGCCGGCCCTGGTGCAGGGCTTCGCCAATCAGCCAGGAAGGGAACATCACCAGCCCCAGGCCCTGTTCGGCGGCCTGGGTCAGGGTGTCGGCGTGGTTGCCGGTCAGCGGGCCCTTGACGCTGTAGGGCGTCCAGTCTGCCCGGCCCTGGCGGAAGAACCAGCGCTGCTGGCCGGTCTCGCCCTTGTAGGCCAGGCACTGGTGCCGCTGCAGTTGCTCCGGATGGTGCGGGGTGCCGTGCCGGGCCAGGTACGCCGGGCTGGCCGCTACCCGGTAGCGCTGCGGGGCCAGCAGGCGCGCCTGCATCGAGGAGTCTTCCAGGGTGCCGATGCGAAACAGCAGGTCAGTGCCGTCCTGCAAGGGGTCGATGTAGCGGTCGGTCTGCTGGATATCCAGTTGCAGCTTCGGGTAGCGCCCGTGCAGTTCACCGAGCCAGGGCGACAGGTGGCGCTGGCCAAAGACCACCGGGGCGTTGATCCGCACCAGCCCGGCCGGTTCGTCCTGCTGTTCCTGCAACGCCTGTTCGGCTTCCTCCCACTGCGCCAGCACCCGCCGCGCGTGGTGCCCCAGCAGGCGCCCGGCCTCGGTGGGGCTGACGGCGCGGGTGTGGCGGTAGAGCAACTGCTGGCCCAGGGCCTGTTCCATCAGTTGGATCTGCCGTGAAATGGACGAGGGCGCCAGCCCCTCGCGGCGCGCCACGGCAGAAAAACTGCCCTGGTCGAGCACGGCGATAAACAGGCGCAGGGCCTTGAAACCGAGGTCGTTGAAGCCGTGCATGGGTCGATCCTGCCGTGCGTTTTGCGCAAAAGTGTTGTCGGCATGCTCCCATTTATCGCAAAGCTTGCGCAATCGATAATGCCGGCCATTCCTTGATGTCGAGCAGGTGTTGCATGTCCTCTGAAACCATAGAAGTACCGCTGCCCAACCCGGTGGCGAGCGCTGTACCCGCTGCCGGCTGGCAGCGTCTGATGCTGTTGCCGCTGGTGATCCTGGCGGGCATGGGCCTGTCGGTGGAGGCCGGTCTGCTGGGCCCGCTGGGGAGCCAGGTGGGCCATCTGTGGGCGACCCTGAGCATCTTCGGCGTGGGCACGGCGCTGCTGTTGCTGCTGCTGTTGTTCAGCGGCCCGCAGCCCGGCCCGGCCTTCAGCCAGTTGCCGCGCTGGCAGTTGCTGGGCGGGGTGCTGGGGCCGATCTACGTGGTGGTGCTGACGTTGGCCACGCCCCATATCGGCATTGCCATGACCATGATCGCGATCCTTTCCGGGCAGGTGGGCAAAAGCGTGCTGATCGACCATTTCGGCTGGTTCGGCAGCGCCCGCAAGCCGGTCAATGCCGAACGCTGGCTGGCCCTGGCGCTGATTGTGCTGGCCCTGATCCTGATTGCCCGAGGTTGAAGATGAATCTGTTTCTATTGCTGGTTGTGGTGGTGGCCGCCGGTGCGGTGCTGAGTGTGCAGGCGGCGATCAATGGCCGCCTGGGGGAAAGCGTCGGTGTGTTGCGCAGCAGCCTGCTGACCTTTGCCGTGGGCGCCCTGATCACCGGGCTGCTGATCGTGTTTTTCCAGCCGCCCCAGGCCATGAGCCTGCTGCAGGCGCCGAAATGGCAACTGACCGGCGCGTTGTTCGGCGTGGTCTACATGCTGGTGATGGTGGGGGCCGTGCCCCGGGTCGGCACTGCGGTGGCCACGGTGGCGGTGATTCTCGGGCAGTTGGGCATGGGCATGCTGATCGACAACTTCGGCTGGTTCGGCAACCCGGCCATCGAACTGTCGCCCAGCCGCCTGCTGGCGATGCTGTGCCTGGCCCTGGCGCTGCTGTTCATGTACCGCAGCAGCGTGCGCCGCGCCTGAACCCGCTTCAATCGCGCTCCAGGCACGCGGCGCCAGCCAGTGCCACCTGGGCGTCTTCACCGGCCTTGACCCCGGAAACCCCCACCGCGCCGACCACCTGGCCGCCGACGCGGATAGGCACGCCGCCTTCCAGGGAGGTGAGCAGCGGCGCCGAGAGAAAGGCGCTGCGCCCGCCATTGACCATGTCCTCGTAGGCCTTGGTTTCGCGCCGGCCGAGGGCCGCGGTGCGGGCCTTTTCGGTGGCGATATAGGCACTGATCGGCGCGCAGCCGTCGAGGCGCTCCAGGGCCAGGGGATGGCCGCCGTCGTCGACCACGGCGATGCTCACCGACCACCGGTGGCGCTGGGCCTCGGCGCGGGCGGCGGCGAGGATGCGGCGGGCTTCGTCTTGACCCAGTACGGCTTTGTGCTGCATGGCGAGCTCCAGGGGCGTGAGGTTCAGGGCAGGGCGGCTTCCAGCACTTCGATCCAGTGCCGTACCGGGGTCCGGCCGGCGCCGTCGAGGTGGCTCTGGCAGCCGATATTGGCGGTGGCAATGAGGTCCGGCTGGCCGCTTTCCAGGGCCTGCAGCTTGTCGTTCCGCAGTTGCCGCGCCAGCGCCGGCTGGGTCAGCGAATAGGTGCCCGCCGAACCGCAACACAGGTGGCTGTCGGGCACCGCGGTGAGGTGAAAACCCAGGCGTTGCAGCAGGCTTTCCACGGCGCCGCCGAGCTTCTGCGCGTGCTGCAGGGTGCAGGGGCAGTGGAAGGCCAGGCGCTGGTCGCTGTGGGCGCCGAGCTGTTCCAAAGGTTCGTCCCGCAGCACTTCCACCAGGTCCCGGGCCAGGGCACTGACGCGCTGGGCCTTGCTGCGGTAGGCCGGATCATGGGCCAGCAGGTGCTGGTAATCCTTGATGAAGGCGCCGCAGCCGCTGGCGGTCTGGACGATGGCTTCGGCCCCCAGTTGCAGGTGCGGCCACCAGGCGTCGATATTGCGCCGGGCGCGCTGCAGACCGGCTTGCTGGGCATCCAGGTGATAGTCCACCGCGCCGCAGCAGCCGGCCTCGCTGACCGGTTGCACGCTGATGCCCAGGCGATCCAGGACCCGCGCTGCGGCGGCGTTGGTATTGGGTGACAGCCCCGGCTGCACGCAGCCTTCGAGCAGCAGCACGCGCCGTGCATGGCGCAGGGGCGGACGCGGTTTGGCGCTGGGCACCTGGCGCGGCAGCTTGTCCTGCAGGGCCTGGGGCAGCAGCGGGCGCAGGCGGCTGCCGCCATGGATCAGGGCCTTGAACAGCTGCGGGTTGGCGCTCAGCGCCCGCAGGCCGCGGCGCAACAATTGTTGGCCGGCGGGCCGGGGCAGGGCGGCATCCACCGCGGCGCGGCCGATGTCCAGCAGGTTGTGGTAGTCGACCCCGGAAGGGCAGGTGCTTTCGCAGTTGCGGCACGACAGGCAGCGGTCCAGGTGCTGCTGGGTCTGGGCGGTGGCCGGGGCGCCTTCGAGCACCTGCTTGATCTGGTAGATGCGTCCGCGCGGGCCGTCCAGCTCATCACCGAGCAGTTGATAGGTGGGGCAGGTGGCGTTGCAGAAGCCGCAATGCACGCAACTGCGCAGGATGCGCTCGGCTTCGGCGGCCCGGGGCAGTTGCCGGGCCTCGGGGCTGAGGGTGGTCTGCATGGTCTAGAGCTCCGCGTAGAGTCGGCCGGGGTTGAAGATCCCTTGCGGGTCCAGCTGGGCCTTGAGGCGCTGGTGGTAGTGCAGCAGGGTCGGCGCCAGGGGCTGGAACGGGCTGTCCAGCAGGCCGTGGCTGTAGCAGCTGGCGTGGCCGCCAACGGCGCTGACAACGGCGCGGATGTCGGCGGCCGTGGCATCGGTCTTCAGCCAGCGCTGGGCGCCGCCCCAGTCCAGCAGTTGTTCGCCGGGCAGGGGCAGCAGCGGCGTGTTGTGCGGCACCGACAGGCGCCACAGCGGCGGGCCGGGGTTGAAGAAGTCCAGTTGCTGCTCGTTGAGCTGGCTCCAGTAGCCCGGGTCCAGGGGCTCGCCGCCGAGCCGGTCATGGGCCGCCGCCACCGAGCCTTCACCGCCCTCCAGGCGTAGGTGCAGGCGTTCGCCGTCATGGCAGGCGGCGCTGATGGGCAAGGGCTGCTGGCCCCATTCGGCAAGCTGGGCGAGGGCCCGCTGGCGGTCCATTTCCAGGCTCAGGCTCAGGCATTGCCGGGGCTTGGGCAGGACCTTCAGCGAGACCTCGGTGACCAGCCCCAGGCAGCCGTAGCTGCCGGCCATCAGCCGTGACAGGTCATAGCCGGCGACGTTCTTCATCACCTCGCCGCCAAACCGCAGGTGTTGGCCGCTGCCGCTGATGACCCGGGTGCCGAGGACGAAATCGCGCACCGCCCCGGCCCAGGGCCGGCGCGGCCCGGACAGGCCGCTGGCGAGCATGCCGCCCAGGGTCGCGCCCGCGCCGAAGGACGGCGGTTCGCAGGGCAGCATCTGCCCGGCGGCGTCCAGGGTGGCGTGCAGCTCGGCGAGCGGCGTACCGGCCCGGGCGCTGATCACCAGCTCCGTGGGGTCGTAGCTGACGATGCCGCGATGGCTGCGGGTATCGAGTATTTCCCCGGCACTCTCGCGGCCGAGAAAGGCTTTGCTGTTGGAACCCTGGATGCGCAGCGCGGTGTCGCTCGCCAAGGCATCGCGCACCTGTTCCAGCAAGGTCTCGGCGGCGTCGAAATCGCTGGCCACGTTCATCAGAATCGCTCCAGTTCGGGGAAGGGCAGTTGCCCGTGGTGGATGTGCATGGCGCCAAATTCGGCGCAGCGGTGCAGGGTCGGGATGTTCTTCCCCGGGTTGAGCAGGCCGCTGGGGTCGAAGGCCGCTTTGATGGCGTGGAACAGGGTCAGCTCGTGGTGGTTGAACTGGGCGCACATCTGGTTGATTTTCTCCCGGCCCACCCCGTGTTCGCCGGTGATGCTACCGCCCACTGCCACGCACAGTTCGAGGATCTTGCCCCCCAGGGCCTCGGCCCGCTCAAGCTCGCCGGGCTGGTTGGCGTCGAACAGGATCAAGGGGTGCATGTTGCCGTCGCCGGCATGAAACACGTTGGCCACCCGCAGCTGGTGTTCGTCGGCCAGGCGGGCGATGCCCCGCAGCACCCCCGGCAGCTCGCGGCGGGGAATGGTGCCGTCCATGCAGTAGTAGTCCGGGGACAAGCGCCCCACCGCCGGGAAGGCGTTCTTGCGCCCGGCCCAGAAACGCACGCGCTCGGCCTCGTCCCGGGCCAGGCGCACCTCGCTGGCGCCGGCCCGTTCCAGCACCTGGCGCACCCGCTCGCAATCGTCGTGGACATCGGCTTCCACGCCGTCCAGCTCGCACAGCAGGATGGCCTCGGCGTCCACCGGGTAGCCGGCATGGATGAAATCCTCGGCGGCGCGGATCGCCAGGTTGTCCATCATCTCCAGGCCGCCGGGGATGATGCCCGCGGCAATGATGTCGGCCACGGCGCGGCCGGCGGCTTCCACCGAGTCGAAGGCCGCCAGCAGCACCTTGGCGATCTGCGGCTTGGGCAGTAGCTTGACCGTGACTTCGGTGATCACCCCCAGCAGGCCTTCGGAGCCGGTGAACAGCGCCAGCAGGTCGAAGCCCGGCGCGTCCAGGGCCTCGCTGCCCAGGGTCAGGGGCTGGCCTTCGACGCTGAGCATCTGGACCTTGAGCAGGTTGTGCACGGTCAGGCCGTATTTCAGACAATGCACGCCGCCGGCGTTTTCCGCGACATTGCCGCCAATCGAACAGGCGATCTGCGAAGAGGGGTCGGGGGCGTAGTACAGGCCCCAAGGCGCGGCGGCCTGTGAGATCGCCAGGTTGCGCACCCCGGGCTGGAGCCGGGCGCAACGGGCGGCGGGGTCGATCTGGAGGATTTCCTTGAAGCGCGCCATCACCAGCAGCAGGCCCTTTTCCAGGGGCAGGGCGCCGCCGGACAGGCCCGTGCCGGCGCCCCGGGCCACCACCGGCACCCGATGGGCGTGGCAGATCTGCAGGATGCGCTGCACCTGGTCCAGGTGCCGGGGCAGGGCCACCAGCATCGGCGTGCTGCGGTAGGCGCTCAGGCCATCGCATTCGTAGGGTTTGAGCTGTTGCTCCTGGTCCAGCAGCTCCAGCTCCGGTAGCTGCTGGCGCAGGGCCTGGATCAGGGCCTGGCGGTCGACGTCGGGTAGGGCGCCATCGAGGCGTTCGTCGTAGAGAATCGTCATGGCGGCTAAGGACCTTGTGTGGTTTTTATCAGGTCGCGAATGCTGTACGGCTGCCTTGCATGATTGGCCCGGCGGGCTTTAGTGTCCATGTGCGTTGGCAGTGGTCGAACCACTTTGTTTTCCAGGGCAGGCCGGGGTTTTTCCGAAAGATCAGGTTTTTCAAAAGCTTGGCGGGCGCGCAGCAATAGCCGGACAAATGGCACAGGGCTGGTCATACCAGTGGGAGGAAGCATGCAGGACACGCAAGCGGGGCGTCGGCCCCAGGTGGCGGACCTGGTCTGCGCACGGATCGAGCGGCTGATCGTCGACGGGGTATTCAAGACCGGCCAGTTGCTGCCCTCGGAACGGCGCCTGACGGCCAAGCTCGGGGTTTCGCGCACGGCCCTGCGCGAGGGCCTGAAACTGCTGCGGGCGCGGGGCATCATCGACACTCGACAGGGCCGCGGCTCCCAGGTGGCGCAACTGTCGGCCCCGGCGGCGCAGTCGCCGCTGATGCATCTGTTCAGCTCCCAGCCCCGCACCCTCTACGACCTGCTGGAAGTGCGCAGCCTGCTTGAAGGCGAGTCGGCGCGGCTGGCGGCCCTGCGCGGCACCGAAGCGGATTTCGTGCTGATCGAGCGCGCCTACCAGGCCTTGCTGCAGGCCCATGAACAGGCCCTGGAGCCCGCCGCCCTGGCGCGCCTGGACCACGCCTTTCACCTGACGATCTGCGAGGCCTCGCACAACCCGGTGCTGGTGCAGACCCTGGGCTCGCTCACCGACCTGCTGCTGAACTCGGTGTTCGCCTCGGTCAACAACCTCTATCACCGCCCGGCGCCCAAGCGCCAGATCGACCGCCAGCATGCGCGGCTGTACAACGCAGTCACCGGGCGCCTGCCGGAACAGGCACGCAAGGCGGCGGTGGCGCATATCCAGGGCATTGCCCGCAACCTCAGGGACATCGAGGACGAAGAACAGCGGCTGGTGCGCGCTACCTTGCGTTTGCAGGGCTGGGAGTGAGGGGCCGACCATCAGTCGCGTGCGCCCTGGCCGGGCGGTGCCTTGGCCTAACCTGTGGGGACTCGGCCCGAGCGGGGCGCTCGGTGAAGTACCCGCCCAAAGGCCCGAGCCTTGAACCCTAGGAGCCATGCCATGTCCACGCAAACCTGTGCCTGCCCGGCCTGCATCTGCAAGCTGGGCGCCCATGCCATCGTCCGTCACGGCAAGCACTACTGCTGCCAGGCGTGCGCCGACCATCACGCCCACGGCGAGCCTTGCGCTTCCACCGAAGGCTGCAAATGCGCCAAGGGCGCCCACGGCTGAGGGGGGATCGGCGGGTGGGGCCGTGCGGCTCCACCCGCGTTGCTGCGTCCTAGACCGAAGGGCGCCAGGTGACGTTTTCGATACCGAACTTTTCGGCCATGGGCTTGCTGGTCTTCTTCACCCGTTCGCGGCCGAAACGTCCTATCCGACCCACTCCAGCGTCGCAACTGGCCCAGTGCCAGGCCTCGGCGTTGTCCATCTTTTCCTGGCGGATGATGAAGGACTTGGGGGCGCCGTGGAGGGTGTATTCGATGACGAAAAGTTTTGCGTTGTTCATAAAGCCTTTGTTCCTCCCTGTGATCTTTTAGTGATCCTGGCGCGGCGGAAAAATTCACTCTGATTGTCCGCCCGGGCTACCGACGGTCATGGGCCGCCAGCCGCTCTATCCGAATGGATTCCCGAGCGGCGCCCAGGCCTTCATCCGGATGGGCGCGGCAGCGGTTGGCGGCGCCCCGGGCGGCTGGTTACCATGGGCGCCCGCCGACCTGCCGCGACCTTGCCATGGCCCTAGCCGCACCCCCCGACCTCAGCGACCCCGCGATCCCGGTGCAACCCCTGGCCCGCACCTATCCGCGGGGCTTGTTCATCGAGCCCCATGAACACGATTGGGGCCAGTTGCTCTACGCCATGAGCGGGGTGATGTGGGTCGAGACGCCCCATGAAGCCCTGGTGGTGCCGCCCCAGCGCGCGGTGTGGTTGCCGCCGGGGGTGAGCCACGGGATTCGCGTGGTCAGCGACCTGCAGATGCGCAACATCTACCTGCGCCCGTCCCTGGCGGCGACCCTGGACCCCAGCGTCCAGGTGCTGCAGGTGGACAACCTGCTGCGCGAATTGATCGTGCGCCTGGTGGAACTCGACCCGCCGCAGCCGGAGTACTACGAGGCGCTGGTGGGGCTGGCCCTGCTGGAACTGCGCCGGGCTCGTCGCTCGCAATTGAAGATAGCCCTGCCGGACGCCTCCGACCGGCGCCTGGGCAGCCTGTGCCAGGCGGTGATGGCGGCGCCGTCCCTGGCCATCTCCTTTGAACAGCACGCCGATGCGGCGGGGGCCAGCGTGCGCACCCTGGCGCGGCTGTTCAAGGAGCAGTTGGGCGTGGGCTTTGCCGAATGGCGGCGCCAGGTGCAACTGGCCACCGCTGCCGCGGAGCTGATCCAGGGTGTACCGGTGAGCCGCATTGCCCGGGAGCTGGGTTATTCCCCCAGCAGCTTCAGCGACATGTTCCGCCGGGAACTGGGTGTCGCGCCTTCCCAGTACGCCAGCGCCAGCCAGGTGTAGCCGCTGCCACAGGCTCGGGCCGCGTTCGGACGAACGGCTCCGCAGGAGACGCGGCAATCTCAAAGCCGCCATAGGTTCGTCGGGATATCGCCAAGCAAGGCCCTTCGGTCCTTTTCGCAGCTTCGCAGGCTCAGCAGCGGCTACAGGGACTGCCTGGCGTCGTGTAGCCGCTGCCACAGGCTGCGAACGGCTCCGCAGGAGACGTGAAGATCCGGAGAGCGCCGGATGTGCATCAGGCGGACGCCAGCCAAGCGACCGCCAGGGTTTCGGCCTTGGCCGAAATCCTGAAGCACTTGGCCGATGCCGCGGGACCGTGCCACCTAGACTGTGCCGCACACGCCACTTCACCCCGGCATGAGCCGCACGGCCTCTGGAGCGCAGCATGAACTACCTGATTTCCCTGGCCGCCGGCCTGTTGGTCGGCCTGCTTTACGGCGCCTTGCAGGTGCGTTCTCCGGCGCCGCCGGCAATTGCCCTGGTTGGCCTCTTGGGCATGCTCGGCGGTGAGCAGTTGTGGCCCGTGGGGCGCCAGTTGCTCGGCAGCTGGCTGTCCTGAACACGCATTTTTCCTTTCTCCCCCGACTCATGGAACCGACGATGAAAGCACTGCAATTTTCCGCCACCGGCGACCTCGCGGCCCTGCACGTAGTGGACCTGCCCACCCCGGTACCGGGCGCTGGCCAGGTGCTGGTGCGCATCAAGGCCGCGGGCCTCAACCCCAGTGATGTGAAGAACGTCCTCGGGCGCTTTCCCTACACCACACTGCCGCGGGTGCCCGGGCGGGACTTTGCCGGGGTGGTGGAGCAGGGGCCGGCGCAACTGCTGGGCCAGGAAGTCTGGGGCACCGGCAAGGAGCTGGGCTTCTTCGCCGACGGCAGCCATGCCCAGTATGTGGTGCTGTCCGCCCAGGGCGTGGCCCGCAAGCCACGGCACCTGAGCTTTGCCCAGGCCGCAAGCCTCGGGGTGCCCTACACCACGGCCTGGGATGCCCTGGAGCGCAGTGGCGTAGCCCGTGGCACCCGGCTGCTGGTGATCGGCGGCGGCGCGGTGGCCTCGGCGGCCCTGGCCCTGGCCAAGGTGCGCGGGGCCCGGGTGCTGGCGGCGGCGCGCCGGGTGGAGCAGGTCCAGGCGCTTGAAGCCCAGGGCTACCCGACCTTGCACCTGCAACAGCCGGAAACCCTGGCGGCCCAGGTGGCCGAAGTCTATGCCGGCGGTGCCGAGGTGATCTTCGACACCACCGGCTTCTGGCTGCCGGCCTCGGTGCCGGCCCTGGCCACCTTTGGCCACATCGCCATCATCGCCGCCCCGGTGGACGGCCATGTGCAACTGCCGGCCCTGGCGCTGTACCGCAAGGGGGGCTCGGTGGTGGGGATCAACTCGCTGTTGTATGGCGTAGAGGCGTGCGCGGCGATGCTGGAGCAGTTCGGCCGCTATTTCGATGAAGGCCTGCTGCCGCTGCCGGAAGGCCTGGTGGAATCGCCGCTGGAGCGGGGGCTGGAGCGTTATGCCGAAGTGAACCAGGGGCGCGGCGAAAAAATCATCCTCATCCCCTGAGCGCAGCGGCCATCCCTGCGTAGGAGCCCGCTTGCTGGCGAAGGGGCCCTTGAGATCGACTTCGCCGGCAAGCCGGTTCCTACGGGGGGGTCGCGCTGTGTGTCCTGTTTAGGAGCCAGCTTGCTGGTGAAGAGGGCCTTGAGATCGCCTTCGCCGGCAAGCCGGCTCCTACGGGGGATGCGCGCGCCGTGTGTCCTGTGTAGGAGCCAGCTTGCTGGTGAAGAAGGCCCAGAGATCGACTTCGCCGGCAAGCGGAACGCCGCCTGGCCGCTCCCGGGAGAGAAATCAGGTCTCGGGCACGCCCTTTTCCCAGGCCGACCAGTTGCCGAGGATGTCCTGCACCAGCGGATTGCCGGCCCGGTAGAGGTTCTCCAGGGCCGGGACAAAGCCGCCCTGGTCGGCGTACTTGAGCAGGTTGTCCACTTCGCTGGCCCCCGGGGCCGGGCGGTCGAAGTCGGAACCGGCGCGCACCACCGCCAGGCGCTGGATGTCCAGCAGGCCCTCGCGGCTGGCCCGCAGCAAGGCTTCGTAGGTGGAGTTGTCTTCCTGCTGGGTGGTGCAATAGGTGCCTTTGTTGTCGGTCAGCAAGCGGGTCCAGACCTCCGCCCGTTCGCTCAGGCGGGTGCCGGAAAACCAGGTATTGCCCGCCAGGGTGTCGCAACGGGTCACCACCGGTGGCTGGTTGGCCGGGGCCTTGGGGTATTTCAGGCGCCAGGCCGCCGACTCCTTGCTCTCGCTCAGGGCCACGTTGCGGCTCAGGGCGAAGGCCTTGGCCTGGAGCTTGGGGTTCAGCTCGAAGACTTCGGTCTTGTAGTCCAGGGGCGGTTTTTCGTTGGGCCCCTTGGTGTTGATCCCCAGGTAGCCGGTGGGCCAGCCCTCGGGCGCATCCCGGGAGTCGATTTCCCACTGGGTGCCGAACTCCACCAGGTAATGGGCCCAGGCGGCGGTGCCGATGGTGCCGTGCTGGGGGCTGATGCCGGCGATCCCGGCAATCAGGAAATAGCTCTTGCGCAGGTCGAATTTGGGCGACAGCGCCAGGGCCAGGGTCGACGCCGCGGCATTGGTCTGGCCCATGCCCGTGGTCAACAGGCACACCTCGCGGTCGTTGCAGCGAATCACCGGATACTCCGCCGCCAGCCCCGGCACGCGGATCTCGCGCTTGAGCTCCAGGCGCTCGATCCAGTGCTGCGCTTCCGGCGCGAACATGCTGATCAGCACCACCTTGGGCTTGATCGGTGCCTCACTGGCCCAGGCGCCGCTAGCCACCAGTGCACTCAAGCCCATTGCCCACGAAACCTTTTGAATCCCACGCATACAACCTCCATGACTGCCGTTAACCGGCGCTTATCCTGCCTGATCCAGGTTGCAACTCAGCGCAACCGCTCTTGTCTTGCCGCTGCTTTAAAACTGATAGCCAACCCCGGCGTAATAGCCCCAGCCATTGGAGCGGGCGCGGAATTCGCCGTCGCCGAAATTCAGCACGCTGCCATCCTCCCAATTGCCGCCGTTGTGGAAGTAGCGGCCCACCAGGGTGAAGCGCAGGTGGGTGAAGGAATAGAGCAGCACGTTGGTGGCCACCGTGGCGTTGGCGGTGCGGGCCGGGTTGTCCTTGTGCAGGTCGGAGCCGAAATCGAAGTTGGTGAAGCCGATGTAGGTCAGCGAGGCACCGTTGCTGAAGCTGTCGATGGGCACGATGTATTTCAGCTGGGCGCGGTAGCCGTCCCAGGAATATTCATTGCTGGCGCCGTAGTTTTCCCACTGGTAGCGGCCATAGAAGTTGGCCGAGAGGTTGACCCGCGAATGGGTGTCGATGTCGGTGCCCAGGCCGCTGTACAGGGTGTTGGCGCGGTTGGCGGTGCGGCTGCCGTGGTCGTAGATCCAGTCGAAGGCCACGTACCACTCCTTGAACGGGCCGATGGCCAGGCTGCGGCCGGCCAGGTAGTCGATGGAGATTCGCGGCTCGTGCTCCATGAACAGCGGCGAGCCGTGGTCCCAGATGCCCTTGTCGTGGCTGTTGCCGATGTCGAGGATCTTCGGCAGGTCGATGTAGCCGTACAGCTCGAAGGGGCCCTTGCGCCCGAAGTATTCGTATTCCAGGTAGATGTCGTCTGCCGGGCGCGGGCCGAAGCTGATGTCCTTGCTGCCGATGAGCATCAGGTCCTGGTTGTACCAGTCGGAGAGGTAGGCGCCCTGTTTGGCCGGTTGCACATCGGCGCTCAGGCTTTCGCCCTGGGCCGAGTCGTCCGCCGGGGCGGCGGGGGGCTGGGCGAAGGCGCTGGGTAGACCCGTAACGCCGGCCAGCCACAACGAAACAGCCAGGGTACGGCAGGACGCATGGCGTCGCAGAGGGTTGAGCATGGAAAGTCCCTGTTCTTGCAGTGTGAAGTCCCTTGTGCTCGACACTTCGAAAGAAGGCGGCGAACACCCACAAAATTACAACTCGCAAACGTTTGCATATGGCGTACCAACTTGAAACGGCGGCTTGCGACAAAGGCGTGAATGGCCGCGGGATTGGCGCTTGGGGCGGGGTGCGTGCCGATGGCGGGGAGGGCCGGACGCTGCAGGCCTGGGCAATGCCCGCCCCCAGGCCCGGCGCTGGTGCAGGCGCGCAATGCTAGAGTGCGCCACTTACCCGCCACCACCTCGGGAGTGATCATGGAGCTGTCCGACCACCTGCTGATGCTTGAACGCCAGTTGCAACAGGCCGAAGTGCGTGCCGATCGCCAGGCGCTGGAGGCCTTGCTGGCCGATGACTTTCTTGAATTCGGCGTCAGCGGCGGGCGCTGGGACAAGGCCCAGGTGCTGGCCAGCCTGCCGCAGCAGGTGTTCATCGAACGGCGCATCAGCGAGTTCGCCGTGCAGTGCCTGGGGGCCGACCTGGCCCAGGTCACCTACCTGTGCCATAACGCCGCAGCGCCCGGGCGGGCGGCCAGCAGTGCCTGGCGCAGCTCGCTGTGGCGCTGCCAGGAGGGGCGCTGGCAGATGCTGTTCCATCAGGGCACGCCGCGGCCAAGTGCCTGAGGGCTCTGCTAGAATCCCCGTCCCAGACTTGACGAGGTGCCCCATGAGCGAGCCGATTCGCCTGACCCAGTACAGCCACGGAGCCGGCTGCGGCTGCAAGATTTCCCCCCAGGTACTGGAGGTGATCCTGGCCGGCAGCGGGGCGCAGAACCTCGACCCCAAGCTCTGGGTCGGCAATGCCTCGCGCGATGACGCGGCGGTGTACGCCATCGATGAAGAGCGCGGCGTGGTCTCCACCACCGACTTCTTCATGCCCATCGTCGACGACCCCTTCGACTTCGGCCGCATCGCCGCCACCAACGCCATCAGCGACATCTACGCCATGGGCGGCGACCCGCTGATGGCGATTGCCATTCTCGGCTGGCCGGTGAACGTGCTGGCCCCGGAAATCGCCCGGGAGGTGATCCGCGGCGGCCGTGCCGTGTGCGACGCCGCGGGCATTCCTCTTGCGGGCGGGCACTCCATCGATGCGCCGGAGCCGATCTTCGGCCTGGCGGTCACCGGGCTGGTGGAAAAACGCTTCATGAAGCGCAACGACACCGCCACGGCCGGTTGCCTGCTGTACCTGACCAAGCCCCTGGGGATCGGCGTGCTTACCACCGCCGAGAAAAAGGGCAAGCTGCGCAGCGCCGACATCGGCCTGGCCCGGGACTGGATGTGCACCCTGAACAAGCCCGGCAGCCGTTTCGGCAAGCTCGAAGGGGTGACCGCGATGACCGACGTCACCGGTTTCGGACTGCTCGGGCACCTGGTGGAAATGGCCGACGGCAGTGGCCTCACCGCACAAATCCATTACGACCGCGTACCGCGCTTGCCAGGGGTCGAGTACTACCTGGATCAGGGCTGCGTGCCCGGTGGCACCTTGCGCAACTACAGCAGCTACGCCGACAAGGTCGGGCGAGTGCAGGAACTGCACAAGCGCGTGCTCTGCGACCCGCAGACTAGTGGCGGGCTGCTGGTGGCGGTAACCCCGCAAGGCAATGCCGAATTCCTGGCCCTGGCGGCGGAACTGGGCCTGGAACTGGCGCCGATTGGCGAGCTGGTAGAGCGACAGAGCCACGCGGTCGAGGTGTTCTGATGTCTCTGGACTGCACCGACTACCGCGAGATCTTCCTCAACGACCGGCCGATGATGGACACCCGCGCGCCGATCGAATTCACCAAGGGCGCCTTTCCCGGGGTGCTCAACCTGCCCCTGATGACCGACCAGGAGCGCCAACGGGTCGGCACCTGCTACAAGCAGCAGGGCCAGCAGGCGGCGATTGTCCTGGGGCATCAACTGGTGTCCGGCGCGATCAAGGAGCAGCGCGTCCAGGCCTGGGCCGATTTCGCCCGAGCCCATCCCGACGGCCTGCTGTACTGCTTCCGTGGCGGCCTGCGCTCGCAGATCGTCCAGCAGTGGCTCAAGGACGAAGCAGGCATCGCTTACCCGCGGGTCGGTGGCGGTTACAAGGCCATGCGTACCTTCCTCCTGGACACCACCGAGCAGGCCCTGCAGCAGTGCGATTTCGTCCTCCTGGGGGGCATGACCGGCACCGGCAAGACCCAAGTGCTGGGCCAGTTGGACAACGCCCTGGACCTGGAAGGCCACGCCAACCACCGCGGCTCCAGCTTCGGCCGGCGCGCCACCGGCCAGCCGAGCAACATCGACTTCGAAAACCGTCTGGCGGTGGACCTGCTGAAAAAGCGTGAGCGCGGCGTGCAGAGCTTTGTCCTGGAAGACGAGAACCGCATGATCGGCAGTTGCGCCTTGCCGCTGCCGCTGTACCAGAGCATGCAGGGCTTGCCCATGGTCTGGCTGGAGGACAGCCTGGCCAACCGGGTGCAAAGGATCCTCGACGACTACGTGGTCAACCTCTGCGCCGAGTTTGTGGCGGTGCATGGCGAACAGGGCTTCGCGCTGTTCGCCGAGCGCCTGCTGGAAAGCCTGAACAAGATCCACAAACGCCTGGGGGGCGAGCGGCACCAGCGCCTGTTCCTGCTGATGGAAGCCGCGCTGGCGGAACAGGCCCGCAGCGGCGACGTGGAACGGCACCGGGCCTGGATCGAAGGCTTGCTGGGCGAATACTACGACCCGATGTACGCCTTCCAGCGCGAGAGCAAGGGCGCGCGGATCGAGTTCAGCGGCGAGCACGGCGCCGTGCTCGATTACCTGCGCCAGCGCCAGCCGCCATCGCGCTAGCGCTCAATAATCCGCGCGCTCGCAGCACCTGAGCGCGCGGTGTGCGCGGGCGTCAGCCGGCAGGGCGTGGACGGTCGAGCAAGGCCTCGACCACGGCCCGGGCCATTTCCACGGAATGCACCATGGACCAGATCAGGCCGCGTTCGATGCCGCTGGCGCGCTCGGTGATTTCATCGGACACCTCCTCGGCGCACTTGAGCAGCAGGGCGACGTGCCTCAAGGCCTCTTCGGCGTTGACCCCGGCTTGCACACTGAACAGGGTATTGCCCAGGGCATCGGCGGAGGCCGAACGGGCGTGCCTGGGTAGGTTTCAGCGCGCTGAGCAGGTTGGCGTTGGCGCGATCCAGTTCGGGGTCGCGCAGTGGGCGGGGTGGATCGGGGACGAGCTTTTTCATTGGGGTACCTACGACTCTAAGGTTAAGTAGAGCCGCCGGTCTCGCTTCCACACGAGAGGGTGGCAGCCGTGCGTGGGTGTGGAAGACCGGGGAGTCTTTTGGTACCCAAAACCCGGCGCACCCGAAGGTGCCCCACGCATGGCCGCCATAACACGTATCCGCAGGCGCAAAGCGTCGGCAGGCGCGTTGAAGCGTTGTACCTATGACCCTTCCGGACTTCCACATCCGAGTCGCTGATTGTGCAGCGACCGGGGGAGACTGCCTGACGAACACCAAGGACACAAGCCGCTCAAAGGCGTTGGCGATTCTCTCGGACCAGCCTTACAAAACAAAGCGAAAACTCTGGTTTCGGAAGCGGCATTCCCTGACCAATGTGTTTCAAGACGATGCGGCGGGGGCGTGTGGAAATTTCCATTGGAGGCCAGCATTCAACGAGCGCCTTGGCCTCCACGAAACACCAATCAGCCGTGATGTTGCAGGTATTCGTTCAGGGCCTGACGGGTCAGATCGTTCAACGATACATTCTGCCGGGTGGCGGCCACGGCAGCCGCTAGATGAAGGTCGTGGCCTACCCGAACGTTGAACGAGCCTTTGCAAGGGATTTCTGGTGCTGTGCCCGATTGCTCACAGGTATCCAGATAGTCGTCTACTGCCTCTTTGAAGGCCGCTTCGAGTTCAGCCACGGTCTGCCCTTCATAGCTAACCAAGGCCCTTATGAACTGAAGTTTGCCAAAGAGGCAATTGTCCTCGGTACTGACCTCGATAGAGCCGTAATAGCCCTTGTGCTGCAGTAGGTTGTTCACGGTATGAGACCTCCCGATTTTAGTTGCTCGATCACTTGGCGGCGTATGTAGGCCTTCAGCTCATTACCGGGGTGCGGTTTGTGCAGGTTGATCATTGCGCCTGGATCGCCATTGTCGAATTTTACCCGGCTGCCCGAGCCCTCCAGCGGTGTGTAGCCCAGGCGCTTTAGGAGAGTGACCAGTTCCTGCCAGGAAAAGGTCCCCCGGTCGTTGAGTAACTTGGCGAGAAGCTTATCGTTCTTGGACACGGCATCCTCTTTTTTTTGCGACTAAATTTAGTTGCATGCTTCAAGGGTGTCAATGTGAGTCACCTATAAGCTTCGACCACCAGGGTTCTACAACAACGCCGCACCAATCAACCCGCAGACAATCCCCACCAGCATGGTCAGCACGGCCACGGTCACCAGCACTCGGGCATCGAAATCCTTGCGCAGCATCAGCAGCGACGGCAGGCTGATGCTCGGCAGGGTCATCAGCAGGGCCACCGCCGACCCGGTGCCCAGGCCCAGGGTCATCATGGTCTGGACGATGGGAATCTCTGCCGCCGTGGGGATCACGAACAGGGTCCCGGCGATCGCCAGCGGCACCAGCCACCACAGGCTGTCACCCATGGCACCGTCGATATGGGGGAACAGCCAGACCCGCGCCGCGCCCAGCACCAGTACCGCCAGTACGTAGATCGGAATGGTGCTCCAGAACAGTTGCCACAGGGTCTTGCCCCAGCGGCTGAGGAACGGCTGGTCGTTCACCGTGCTGGCTTCCACCACCGCATCCACCGCGGCTTCGGGCAGTTGCTCGGGGCCGGCGACCCGCTGCGCCACCAAGGACACGCCCAGCACCAGGACAATGCCCGCCACCAGGCGCAGGGCGGAAAAGCCCCAGCCCAGGACAAAGCCCATGAACACCAGGGTCGCCGGGTTGAGCACCGGGTTGGCGATCCAGAACGCCAGGGCCGCACCCACCGAAACCTTCTGCCGGCGCAGGCCAGCAGCCACCGGCGCGGCGCAGCAGGAACACATCATGCCCGGCAGGGCGAACAGGCCGCCGCGCAGGGTCGAGCCGAAGCCGGCACGGCCGAACAGGCGCAGCAGCCAATCCCGGGGAATCAGCACCTGCAGCAGGGAACCCAGGATCACCGCCAGCACCGCAGCCTTCCAGATGGCCAGGAAGTACACCTGGGAATAGGCCAGGGCGGCGCTCCAGGGCGAGCTCTGCTGATCGTTGAGGATCGAGGCGCCGATGCTGTGGCTGTCGGCGGCGACAAAGGCCTTGAGGTAGTAGGGCGACCACTTCACGTAGTACAGGCCGATGGCGGCGACCAGCAGGAACAGCAGGGGTTTGCACCAGAACGCCCAGCCGCGGTTGGGCTGGGTGGAGGCGAGGTTGGACATGAAAGGTATTCCGCACGAGGACAATAAGCGCGAATTGTAGCCGCTGGCGCCGGCGCGCTGCGAACCGATCTCGTCCGGCCTTGCCTGGCGATCCCCCGTCGGGAGCTCATCGGCCTTGAGAACGCCGCGTCCCTGCGGGCCGTTCGTCCGAACGCGGCCCGAGCCTGTGGCAGCGGCTACAGGAGAGTGATTTTCAGAGGGTGCGAATCGAGGTGCGGATGGCCCGGGCACATTCGATCACCGAGGGCGCGAGCTTGCGTTCGGCTTCTTCCAGGGTCCAGCGGCTGCTGGGCACCACCACGTGCACCGCGGCCACCGGCAAGCCCTTGCCGTCGAGGATGGGCGCGGCTATCGCCATGTCGCCCAGGAACAGTTCTTCCGGGTTCAGGGCATAGCCGCGGCGCTGGGTGGCGTCGATCTCGCGCTGGATCTCGTCCAGATCGGTGCGGGTGTGTCGGGTGTGGGCCTTGCGGTCGCTGGCCTGGAGGATCTGCAAGGCCTCGGCGGCGGGCAGGGCGCTGAGGTAGGCGCGGCCCGAGCCGGTGCAGTACATCGGGATACGACTGCCGATGGGCATGTGGATGGGGATGAACTTGGGCGCCACGAAGCGCGCCACATAGACCATGTCCAGGCCATCGGGCTCGGTGAGGTTGGTGGTTTCCCCGGTGACCTGGGCCAGCTCGGCGAGGAAGGGGTTGGCCACGTCCACCAGGGTGTCGGCGGCCAGGTAGTTGTAGCCGATCTCCATCACCCGCGGGGTCAGCTGAAAGCGCTTGGTCTGCGGGTGCTTACGCACGTAGCCCAGCTGTTCCAGGGTGTGGATCATGCGCTGCGCCGAGCTTTTGTTGATGTCGGCGGCCGTGGCGATTTCCGCCAGGTTCATGGTCCGTTGCGCGGCGTTGAAGGCCCGCAGCACCGCCAGGCCTTTCTCCAGTGACTGGTTGAAAAGGGAGTTGTTGTTATCGCTCATGACCAGTCCTTTCAGGTTGTTTTGTGTTTTGAATATCGATATTCGATATTTATAAATCTCTTTACGATTTTTGTAAATTGTTTATAGTCGGGTTCATGCCTCCTGCCTTCCACAACAGAGGCTATCCATCACGGACTTCAAACAATAAAACCGTCCAATGGGAGATTCGCCATGCACACCCGCACTCGCGTCCTTGCACCCGCTGTTTTCGCATTCTGTTGCGCCCTTGGCCTGGGCCTTTCGGCGTCGGCCCAGGCCGAGCCGCTGTACAAGGTCGGGGCCACCGCCACCGGCATTCCCTTCACCTTCCTTGACGTCAAGAGCCAGAGCATCGAGGGCATGATGATCGATGCCGCCCGGGCCGTGGGCAAGGCCGGCGGTTTCGCCGTGGACATCCAGCAGACCACCTTCGCCGCACTGATCCCCTCACTGACCTCGAACAAGATCGACATCATTTCCGCTGCCATGCTGCGCACCCCGGTGCGCGAGAAAGTGGTGCAGTACTCCGACCCGGTGTTCAGCTACGGCGAGGGCCTGATCGTCAAGGCCGACGACGCCAGCGACTACCGCCGCATGGAGGACCTGGCCGGGGAAACCGTCGGCGCCCAGGTCGGCACGGTGTTTATCGACGAGTTGAACAAGCGCGGGATCTTCAAGGAAGTGCGCGGCTACGACTCGATTCCCGACCTGATGCGCGACCTGGCCCTGGGGCGGATCAAGGCCGGTTTCGCCGACCGGCCGATCCTCGCCTACCAACTGGCCCAGGGCACCCAGAACAAGGTGCGGCTGGTCAAGGGCTACCAGCCGGTGGTCATGGGCGATGTCTGCCTGATCGTGCGCAAGGGCGATGCCCAGACCCTGGCCGAGGTCAATCGCGGGATCGCCGCGATCAAGGCCGACGGCACCCTGGACCGCATCATCGAGCACTGGAAGCTCAACTGATCCAGTCGCGGCCCGGCGCCTGGCCCGGGTCCCTTTCCTGCTGATTAAACGGGTCTCTCCATGTTTCTCCAGAACGCTCTGGACTTCCTGCCCATTCTGTTGAAAGGCGCAGTGGTCACCCTGCAGGTCACCGTTGGCTCCTTCGTGCTCAGCTCGCTGATCGGCCTGGTCTTCGCCTTGATGATGGTGTCCAAGGTGCGCTCGGTGGCGTTGTTCGCCATCGGCGTGGTCAACGTCATTCGCGGGCTGCCGATCATCGTCCAGCTGTTTTACATCTACTTCGTGCTGCCGGATTTCGGCATCCAGCTCACCGCCATGCAGGCCGGGGTGATCGGCCTGGGCATCGCCTACTCGGCGTACCAGGCGGAAAACTTCCGCGCCGGTATCCAGGCCATCCACCAGGGCCAGATCGAGGCCGCCGAATCCATCGGCATGCGCGGGCCGATGATCATGCGCCGGGTGGTGCTGCCCCAGGCCCTGCGCATCGCCTTGCCGCCCTATGGCAACACCCTGGTGATGATGCTCAAGGACTCGTCCCTGGTGTCCACCATCACCGTGGCCGAGATGACCCGGGCCGGGCAGCTGATCGCTTCCTCGACCTTCGAGAACATGACCGTCTACACCCTGGTGGCCTTGCTCTACCTGGCCCTGAGCCTGCCGCTGTCCTTTGCCCTGCGCCGCCTGGAGGCGCGCATCAGCACCCGGAGAAAGCCATGATCCAGATCAAGGGCGTACACAAGAGCTTTGGCAACGTGGCGGTGCTCGAAGGCATCGACCTACAGGTGCACAGCGGTGAAGTGGTGTGCCTGATCGGGCCCTCGGGGTCCGGCAAGTCGACCCTGCTGCGCTGCATCAACGGCCTGGAAAGCTACGAGCAGGGCGACATCCTGGTGAGCGGGGCGCGGGTCGACCGGCAGGCCAAGAGCATCCATGAACTGCGTACCCGGGTGGCCATGGTGTTCCAGCGCTTCAACCTGTTTCCCCATCGCACGGCCTTGCAGAACGTCACCGAGGGGCCGATCTACGTCAAGAAACAGGACCCCCGGCAAGCACGCCTGCGGGCCGAGGCACTGCTGGAAAAGGTCGGCCTGGCCCATCGCATGCACGCCTACCCGGACGAGCTCTCCGGCGGCCAGCAGCAACGGGTGGCCATTGCCCGGGCGCTGGCCATGGACCCGGAGGCGATTCTCTTCGACGAACCGACTTCGGCGCTGGACCCGGAACTGGTGGGCGAGGTGCTGGCGGTGATGCGCAAGCTGGCCGACGAGGGCATGACCATGATCGTGGTCACCCATGAAATGGGCTTTGCCCAGGACGTGGCAGACCAGGTGTGCTTCCTCCACAGCGGGCGCATCGTCGAGGCCGGCCCGGCCCGAACCGTGCTCAGCACCCCGAGCCACCCGCGCACCCAGGACTTCCTGCGGCGCTTGCTCAACCAGGGCGCGGAGGTGCAGGCATGAGCGCATCCGAGCCCCTGCGCATGCCGCCCTCGCTGTGGGCGGCCACGGCCATGCCGGCCGAGCACACCCCGGCACTGGCCGAGGACCGGGAGGTCGATGTGGCGATTGTCGGCGCCGGCTACACCGGGCTGGTGAGCGCCCTGCGCCTGGCCCAGAGCGGTGCCAGGGTCTGTGTGCTGGATGCCGGCGAGCCCGGCTGGGGTGCCTCCGGGCGCAACGGTGGGCAGGTGATCCCCGGGCTCAAGTTCGACCCCGAGCAACTGCTGGCCAAGTTCGGCCCGGTACAGGGCGAGGCGCTGATCGATGCCGTGGGTGGCGCGGCCGATGAAGTGTTCGAGCTGATCAAGGAACACGGCATTCGCTGCGACGCCACCCGCAAGGGCTGGATCCAGCCGGCGTTTTCCGGCGCCGCGATGCACACCCTGGAGCAGCGCGCCGAGCAGTGGCGCCAGCGCGGCGTGGCCGTGGAGTTGCTGGACAAGGCGGCGGTGAGCCAGCGCATCGGCAGTTCGCAATACCTGGGCGGCTGGGTCGACCCGCGGGCCGGCAGCCTGCACCCGCTGAACTACGCCCGGGGCCTGGCCCGGGTGGCGATGGGGCTGGGGGCGAGCATTCACGGCCAGAGCCGGGTCCGGCAACTGCAGCGCGATGGCGGGCGCTGGACCCTGGAGACCGACCGCGGCGCTCGAGTGCGTGCCTCGAAGGTGCTGCTGGCGACCAATGGCTACACCGACGACTTGTGGCCGGGGTTGCGCCAGACGGTGATCGCCGCCAACAGTTTCATCATCGCCACCCGGCCGCTGCCGGCCGAGCTGCGCCAGAGCATCCTGCCGGGCGGCGAGGTGTGTTCCGATGCCCGGCGCCTGCTGCTGTATTTCAAGCAGGACGCCCAGGGGCGCCTGCTGCTGGGTGGGCGCGGGCCGTTTTCCGAGCCGCGCCGGGATGCCGACTGGAACCACCTGGAGCGTTCGTTGCTGAACCTGTTTCCGCAATTGGCGGGCGTCCCTATCGAGTATCGCTGGAGCGGGCGCGTGGCCCTGACCCCGAGTTTTCTGCCGCAGTTGCACGAGCCGGCGCCGGGGCTGTCGATCCTGCTGGGCTACAACGGGCGCGGCATTGCCTTGTCGACCCTGCTGGGCAGGCACCTGGCGGCGCGGCTGACGGGAGCGGGGCAGGGTTTTCCTTTCCCGGTCACGCCGTTGCGGCCGATTCCGCTGCACGGCCTGCAACGTCTCTACCTGGGGGCGGGGATTGCCTGGTACCGGTTGCTCGACGCCCTGGGCTGATCAGCTCGGGCAATCCTGCTCGCCATTGTCCAGGCCCTGTCTGTAGCTCTGGCTGTGCAGGCTGGCCTTGCCGTTGCGCCAGGTCAGGGTCAGCACGTACAGCGAGTCGAAGTCGCTGGAGGCCCAGTCTTCGGTGATCGGCTGCTGTTCGCCCACGGCTTCTTCGGCGACCTTGTTGATCAGCTCCGGCAGGTAGCCGTGGGACCAGGCGGTGTAGATGATCGAGTTGTGGTAGCGGTCATGCAGCAGCTCGTCCGCCAGGTCGCTGGTGTCATTGGCGGCAAAGTCGATGTTCACCGGCAGGCCGAGCTTGATGGCGCTGGGGCTGATGGTCATCAGCGGGCGGATGTAGCTGTAGGAGTTGTCCAACTCGCCTTCCTCGACGTTGCGCGTGGGGTTGGCGGCGAACACGTACTGCGCCTTGCCGAATTTTTCCGGCAGCAGCGAGGCCAGGTCGATGGCCCGGTTCAGGCCCTGGCAGTTGAGCTGGCCGAGGCCGCCGGCGGGCTTTTCCGCGTGGCGCAGGAACACCAGGGTCTGGGTGCCGTCCACCGGTTGCGCGCGGCTGGCGCTGGATTCCAGGGACAGGCACAGGGCGCTGCCCAGCAACAGGGCCGGCAACGGCAGGTAGCGGCGGTGCTTGAAGTGGCGGGCAAGGCGGCGGAGCAGGTTCATGGTGCGGTCATTCTTCAAGTGCGATGCGTGAGGCTGACAAACCCATGCTCCCTGTCGTTGCTCATGGCCTGATCGGGCCGTGGCTTATGAGTCCCTGAACGGCTTTTGGTTCGATTGCAGGCAGCTTAAGCACTGCATGTTGCCGATTTAAGAAAACCCGGCGGATAATTCCCCGCCGTTGCCCATCCGTGGCGCCGCCCCCCTTTGATTGAGACTGGAAGCCTGTCATGAGCGATCTTTCCGCCTTTGCCGTCACCCAGAAATGGCCTGCGCAATTCCCTGAGTGGATTCAGTTGTATTCCTTGCCGACCCCCAACGGGGTCAAGGTCTCGATCATGCTCGAAGAGATCGGCCTGCCCTACGAGGCGCACCGGGTCAGCTTCGAGACCCAGGACCAGATGACCCCGGAGTTCCTCAGTGTCAGCCCGAACAACAAGATCCCGGCGATTCTCGACCCCCACGGCCCGGGGGACCAGCCGCTGGCGCTGTTCGAGTCGGGGGCGATCCTGATCTACCTGGCGGACAAGAGCGGGCAACTGCTGGCCCAGGAGTCGGCGGCGCGTTATGAAACCATCCAATGGCTGATGTTCCAGATGGGCGGCATCGGCCCGATGTTCGGGCAGGTGGGGTTCTTCAACAAGTTTGCCGGCAGGGAGTACGAGGACAAGCGGCCGCTGGAGCGTTATGTGAACGAGGCCAAGCGTCTGCTGGGGGTGCTGGACAAGCACCTGGGGGGGCGCGAGTGGATCATGGGCGAGCGCTATACCATTGCCGATATCGCGACCTTTCCGTGGATTCGCAATCTGATCGGGTTCTATGAGGCGGGTGAATTGGTGGGCATCGACAACTTCCCCGAGGTCAAGCGAGTGCTGGCCAAATTCGTGGCGCGCCCGGCGGTGATCCGCGGGTTGGAGATTCCCAAGGTTTCTTGACGCACGCACGCCCTGTAGCCGTTGCCGCAGGCTGTGCACGAGCGCGCAGCGGTGGCGGCGATCCCAAGAATGCCAGGGGTGTGTCTGGAGGCGCCCAGCCAGGGCCTGCGTACCGAACGCAGCCCGCTCTTTCGCAGCCTCGCCCTGGCTCGGCAGCGGCTACAGCCAACGTTGTGCCTCATAACGCTGGGCCTTATTAAGAAACAGGATTTTTTGCATGCACCCCTTAAGTTTCAAGCAAGTCGATGTCTTCAGCTCGACTCCCCTCAAAGGCAACCCCTTGGCCGTGGTATTCAACGCTGACGAGCTCAGCACCGAGCGCATGGCCACCTTCGCCAACTGGACCAACCTCAGCGAAACCACCTTTCTGCTCCAGCCCCGCGATCCCCGGGCCGACTACCGCCTGCGGATTTTCACCACCACCCAGGAATTGCCCTTCGCCGGCCACCCGACCCTGGGCAGTTGCCACGCCTGGCTCGAAGCCGGCGGCGTACCTCGGGGCGAGGAGATCATCCAGGAGTGCGAAGTAGGCCTGGTGCGCATCCGCCGCCAGGGCAATCAGCTGGCCTTTCTCGCGCCACCGCTGCTCAAGGCCGGCCCGGTGGAGCCCGAGGTGCTGGAGCAGGTGCGCCGTGGTCTGCGCCTGGCGCCCGGGGACATCGTGCAGGCGCAGTGGGTCGACAACGGCGCCGGCTGGCTGGCGGTGATGCTCGGTGAACGCCAGCAGGTGCTGGACCTGCAACCGGACTACCCGGCGCTGATCGGTCTGGCGGTCGGGGTGATCGCGCCTTGTGATCCCGAGGGTGATGACAGCGACGCGCAGTTCGAGGTACGGGCCTTTATCGCCGGTGATGGCATGCCCGAAGACCCGGCCACCGGCAGCCTTAATGCCGGCATCGCCCAGTGGTTGCTGGGCGCCGGGCTGGCACCGGCTCGCTACCGCGTCAGCCAGGGCCTGAGCATGGGCCGGGCAGGGCGGATTGACGTGGAACAGATCGGCGATGAAATCTGGATCGGCGGCACGGCGCGAACCTGCATCGAAGGGCACCTGCGGCTTTTCCCAAGCAGTGAGCAAACGTGCGAGAACACACCTTCGCCCACTGGACCGAGGCATCCATGAGCGCGCTGACACCTGGCGATTTTGCAGGCACCGGCACGCACAGACAGGCACGGATCCTGTGCGCCTGGGCCCAGGTTGTGCCCTGTAAGGGCTGGATGCTGCGGGCAGGCCTGCTGGGTTTGCTGGCGCTTGATCCACTGCTTTGCATTGCACAAACCACGGCGGTCAAACAACCGCCCGGCCCGGCAACCTTGCCTGGTAATACACCGCGCAGCGAATCCGCGGCATCCGCCAGCGTGGCGGCCACGCCAGGGGACAACGGCGTGGCGGTGAATGCCACGTGCAACCTGCCGGTCAAGCCATCGGCCGGCAAAGTCGTGGAGATATATTGGACCCAGGGCCCGGAAAATCGTCGCGTGGTGGGGCGCGAGGCTGACCATTACGTCGATCTCAATCTGATCGTTCGAACTGTGGGTTACCGGCCTGGCGAGTGCATCGAAGCGACGATTCAGTCCGAAAACGCTGCCGATGAAATTGCCGACCGGATCAAGAAAATCGTGCTCAGGGGAAAGGTTGACGATACCGGCATGGCCTACTTCAAAACGCCTCTGAAGGACTACACCCTCAATTTGCAGGGCAGTGAGCCGCCGTAGTGTGCACACCCGTGCGGGAGCCAGGAGCTGCTGCAAGCGGCCAACCGCCGGATTTGTCGCACGCAGGTTTTTCAATGGCGGCTGCCGCTGTTGCGTCAGATGGTCGCAGGCTGGCCGCGTCGAGTGGCCGATACCCCCTGGATCGCGGGGCCTCAAGGGCATTGTTACGGCTTGGGCAAGACTCTCTTGAGCCGTGCGGGTTTGTACCGGGGCGGCTGCGGGCATAAGCTTTCAGCCTTTTTTCGCCATAGCTCGTGTTGTTTCGCGCTCAGCCTTAGGAAAAATCATGTCCAGCCAGTTCCCAGAAGCCCGTCCGCGTCGCCTGCGTCGCTCCGAACAACTGCGCAGCCTGTTCCAGGAAACCGAATTCACCCTCAACGACCTGGTGCTGCCGATTTTCGTCGAGGAAGAAATCGACGATTTCGTGCCGATCAAGAGCATGCCCGGGGTGATGCGCATTCCCGAATCCAGGTTGGCCGGCGAGATCGAGCGTTACGCCCGCGCCGGGATCAAGTCGGTGATGACCTTCGGCGTCTCCCACCACCTGGACTGCGACGGCAGCGACACCTGGAAGGAAAACGGCCTGGTGTCGCGCATGTCGCGCATCGCCAAGGATGCGGTGCCGGAGATGATCGTGATGTCCGACACCTGCTTCTGCGAATACACCGATCACGGCCACTGCGGGGTCATGCACGGCCATGAAGTGGACAACGACCAGACCCTGCTCAACCTCGGCAAGCAGGCGGTGGCTGCGGCCCGTGCCGGCGCCGATGTGATCGCGCCGTCGGCGGCCATGGACGGTCAGGTCCAGGCCATCCGCCGCGCCCTGGATGCCGCCGGCTTCACCCAGACGCCGATCATGGCCTATTCCACCAAGTTCGCCTCGGCGCTCTACGGCCCGTTCCGTGAAGCGGGCGGCAGCGCGCTCAAGGGCGATCGCAAGAGCTACCAGATGAACCCGATGAACCGCCGCGAGGCGGTGCGTGAATCCTTGCTGGACGAGCAGGAAGGCGCCGACTCGCTGATGGTCAAGCCCGCCGGGGCCTACCTGGACATCATCCGCGACATCCGCGAGGCCTCGCGCCTGCCGGTGGCGGCGTACCAGGTCAGCGGCGAGTACGCGATGATCAAGTTCGGCGCCCAGGCCGGCGCCATCGACGAGCAGCGAGTGGTGCGCGAAACCCTGGGTTCGATCAAGCGCGCCGGCGCCGATCTGATCTTCACCTACTTCGCCATGGACCTGGCCCTGGCCGGGATCTGATTAGGCCCCGCAGTACTGCCACGAACGTCGCCCGGCGTTCGTGGCTATTGCCAAGACTTCCGCCTCTACATGACAATGCGATTCATTATCAAATATGAATCCTTACTGTCATGCCCGCCGACGACTTATCCCTGCGCTGCGCCGTCACCGACCTCTACACCCATCACCATGGCTGGCTGCAGGGCTGGTTGCGCCAGCGCCTGGGCAACGCCTTCGATGCCGCCGACCTGGCCCAGGACACCTTCGTGCGGGTGCTCAAGGCGCGCAACGCAGTGGAGATCCGTGAGCCGCGGCCCTACCTGTCGCGCATTGCCCGGGGCCTGCTGATCGATCTGTTTCGCCGGCGTTCCCTGGAACAGGCCTACCTCGAAGCCCTGGCCCTGGTGCCCGAGGGCGAGCACCCGTCGCCGGAGGAGCAGAGCGTGCTGTTCCAGGCGCTGATGGAAATCGACCGGCTGCTGGATGGCCTGGGGCCCAAGGTGAAACAGGCTTTCCTGCTGTCCCAGTGCGACGGCCTGACCTACGAGCAGATCGCCGAGCGCCTGCAGATTTCCGTGCGCAGCGTGAGCAACTACATGGCCAAGGCCATGGAGCATTGCTGCCTGATGCAGATGCGGATGCAGCTGTCATGAGTTTCGCCGGCCTGCAACTGAGCGTCGGCGAGCGCCAGGCCATCAGCGGCGCGGCACGCTGGTACGCGCAATTGCGCTCCGGCAGCGCCAGCGAGCAGGAGCAGGCCGCCTGGCGCGAATGGCTGGCCGCCGACCCCTTGCACCGCCAGGCGTGGGAACGCATGCAGCAACTGGGCGAGCAGATGTCGGCGCTGCCCGGCGGCCTGGCCGGTTCCACCTTGCGCGGGGCAGGGCGCTCGCGCCGCGAGCTGATGCGCAACCTGGTGGTGCTGGCCTCGGCCGGTTCCCTGGGCTGGCTGGGCTGGCGCAGCGACAGCGCCCAGCAACTGCTGGCGGACTACCGGACCCAGGTCGGCGAGCGCCGGCAAGTGCGCCTGGCGGACGGCACTTCGCTGCTGCTCAATACCAACACCTCGATCAACGTGCAGTTCGACAGCCAGCAACGCAAGGTGCAGCTGTTGTGGGGCGAGATGCTGGTCAGCACCGCTGCCGATCCCTTGCAGCGGCCGTTCCGGGTCTTCACCCGGGACGCCGAGGTGCTGGCCCTGGGCACTCGCTTCGTGCTGCGCAGCGATGAGCGTGAGGAGCAGGTGGCGGTGCTGGAGCACGCGGTGCAGGTCAGCCTGGGCGCAGGCCTTGCGCCGCGTCGGGTCGAGGCCGGCCAGCAACTGGCGTTCAGCGCCGGGGGCTTTGCCGCGCTGCGGCCCAACGATGCCGCGGTGGGTGCCTGGCGCCAGGGCAGCATCATCGCCATCGACCGGCCCCTGGGGGAGTTGCTGGCCGACCTGTCGCGCTACCGCCACGGGGTTGTGCAGTGCGATCCGCAGATTGCCGGGCTGAAGATCTCCGGGGCCTTCCCCATCGATGACACCGACCGCGCCCTGGCGGCGCTGGAAAGCGGTTTCTCCCTGCAGATCAAGCGCTACACCCGCTACTGGGTACGGGTTTGCGATAGCCGCGTGGGTTGAATCCGCGGGGCGAAAAAAAATTCAAGGGTCTTTGCATGTTTGCCCCTCCTGGTCCGGCTTATCCCCCAGTGGATTCATTTTCGTTAGCGGGGAAGGCAAAGCATGTCTGATGTTCACAAGTCGAAGTTGGCCCAGGCGATCAAGGTCGGGCTCTGGGGCGCACTGGCGGTCTACGGGGCGGTACTGCTGCCGTTGACCGCAGTGGCGGCCAGCGAACAGACCGCGGTGCGCCGCTTCGATATTGCCGCCGGTGACCTGACCGAGGTGCTGAGCCGTTACGCCAGCGCTGCCGGCGCGGCAATTTCCTTCGATGCCCGGCAGACCGCCGGCCTGCGTTCGGCGGGGCTCAAGGGTGAATACGGGGTACAGGAAGGCTTTGCGCGGATTCTCGCCGGCAGCGGCTGGCAGGCCGAGCCCCAGAGCAACGGCAGCTTCGTGCTGCGCCCCGTGCCCCAGGGCAGCGGCGCTCTGGAGCTGGGCACCACCCAGGTGCAGGGCCAGGAGCTGGGGGCCACCACCGAGTATTCCGGTTCCTACACCACCGGCGCGGTCACCATCGGCAAGGGCCAGCACTCGCTCAAGGAAACCCCGCAGTCGGTGACCGTGATCACCCGCAAGATGCTCGATGACCAGAACCTCAACACCATCGATCAGGTGATGGAGAAGACCCCGGGCATCACCCTTTACGACTCGCCCATGGGCGGCAAGTATTTCTACTCCCGGGGCTTTCGCATGACCGGCCAGTACCAGTACGACGGCGTGCCCCTGGACATGGGTAGCAGCTACCTACAGGCCGACAGCTTCAGCAGCGACATGGCCTTCTATGACCGGGTGGAGATCCTGCGCGGCGCTGCCGGCATGCTCAAGGGGGCGGGTGGCACTGCCGGCTCGGTGAACTTCGTGCGCAAGCGCGGCCAGGCCACGCCGCACACCGAACTGACGATGTCCGCCGGCAGCTGGGACAACTACCGGGCCCAGGTGGACACCGGCGGGCCGTTGAACGATGCCGGTACCGTCCGCGGCCGGGCGGTGGTGACCCAGCAGACCCGGCAGTACTTCTACGACCTGGGCGATCGCAAGGACCAGGTCTACTACGGCGCCCTGGATTTCGACCTCAGCGACGCCACCACCCTGGGCCTGGGCATGGCCTATGAAGACGTCGACTCGCGCCCGTGCTGGGGCGGCCTGCCGCGCTACAGCGACGGCAGCGACCTCAAGCTGGGCCGTTCCACCTGCCTGAACACCGCCTGGAACAATTCGCGCAGCAAGCGCGCGACCTATTTCGCCGACCTGCGCCAGCAGCTCAACGATGACTGGGCGCTGAAGGTAGCCGGGGTCTACACCCGCAACACCCAGGACATCGAGTACGCCTTCCCCAGCGGTTCGGTGCCGGTGGGGGCCAGCCGCTCCAGCACCCTGATGCTGGGCAGCATCTACGACTACGACCAGGTGGACTACGGCTTCGATGCCTATGTCGACGGGCACTTCCAGGCCTTTGGCCAGGAGCACGAGCTGACCTTCGGCGCCAACGCCAGCCGCTCGATCAAGGACGACTTCTACGCCGTGGCCGGCTTGCCCCAGCGGCAGAACGTGCTGGACCCCGATCACCACCTGCCCAAGCCAGATGACAGCTACTACGAAAGCAACTCCACCCGGGGCGGCCCCACTGATCTGCGGATCCAGCAGCAAGGGTTGTATTCCACTGTGCGCCTGAAGCTCGCCGACCCGCTGACCCTGGTCATGGGCAGCCGGGTCAGTTGGTACAAGTCGCAGAACGATTCGGTGGCCTACTGGCGCGATACGCGCACGCCCAGCAGTGCCCGATCCAAGGAAACCGGCGAGGTCACGCCGTTCGCCGGGGTGCTGTACGATCTCAATGACAACCTCACGGCCTACGCCAGCTACTCCAGCATCTTCACCCCTCAGGGCAGCTATCGGACCCTGGACGGCGCCTCCCTCAAGCCGCTGGTGGGCAAGAGCTACGAGCTGGGGATCAAGGGCGAGTGGTTCGATGGCCGCCTCAACAGCGCCTTCAGCCTGTTCCGCACCATCCAGCAGGACGCGCAGCAGGACGACCCGGCCTGCCCGGACAGCACCTGCTCGCTGAACTCGGGCAAGGTCCGTGCCCAGGGCTTTGAAGCGGAGCTCAGCGGTGAGGTGATCGAGCGCCTGCAACTGCTGGCCGGCTACACCTACACCCAGACCAAGACCCTGGAGGATGCCAACAGCGCCAACAACGGCTTGCCGTTCACCACCTACGTGCCGCGGCACCTGCTGCGGGTCTGGGGCGACTATCAGCTGGGCGGTGCCCTGGAGCGCTTCACCGTGGGGGCCGGGGTCAACGCCCAGAGTGACAACTACCGGGTCTCGCCCACCAGCGGCAACCACATCCGCCAGGCCGGCTATGCGATCTGGAACGGGCGCATCGGCTATCGCATCGACGACACCTGGTCCCTGGCGCTGAACGGCAACAACCTGCTGGACAAGCGCTACTACACCACCATCGGCACCGAAGGCTTCGGCAATTTCTACGGTGACCCGCGCAACCTCACCCTGTCGGTCAAGGCCGACTTCTAAGGCCTGGTGGCGGCCGCGCAGGCCTTCTGCACGGCCGCTTCAGGCTTTGGGAGCCCGGCGTCGAGCAAGGCTATGAAACGCTGCAGCTGTGGCGAAGGGTTGTCCCGGTGCCAGTTCATGTACAGCCCGATGCTTGGCCCGGGTTGCGTGCCCATGGCCCGCAGCGGGCGGTAGGCGACGCTGCCCTGCAGCAGCGCATCGGCCATCGAGCGGGGCACCAGGGCCACGCCGAAACCGCAGCCCACCAGGCCCAGCTGGGTCTGGACCCGGGCCACTTCCTGGACCACCTTCGGGGTGAACCCGGCCGCGCTGCACAGCGCCATCAACTGGTTGTGGTAGCCGCTGCCCAGGGCCTGGGGCGTGAACACGAAGTCGTCGTTGGCCAGCTCCCGCAGGTCCACCTCTGGCGCCTGGGCCTGGGGGTGGTCGTGGGGCAGGGCGATGACGATCGGCTCATCGAGGATCAGGCGCGAGGCTATCTGCCCTTCGGGCAGCGGCAGCTCACGCATGAACGCCAGGTCGATGTCGCCGCCGAGCAAGCCCTTGAGCTGCTCGGCCGAAGGCAGTTCCCGCAGTTCCAGGCGCACCTCGGGCAAGGCCTGGCGAAAGCCCCGCAGGCTGGCGAGCAAGCTCGGGTAGCCGGCCAGTGACAGGCTACTGACGCGCAGGCTGCCGGCCAGGCCCTGGGCAATATGGCGCGCCTGCTCGATGCCCTGTTCCAGGGTAGCCAGGGTGCGCCGGGCGCTGTGCAGAAAATCCGCCCCGGCCGGGGTCAGGGCCACGCCTCGACGATTGCGCCGCAGCAGGCTGAAACCGAGTTTTTCCTCCAGGCGGGCGATGGCCTGGCTCAGGGGCGGCTGGGCCATGTGCAGGCGCGTGGCGGCCTTGTGAAAGTGCAGTTCTTCGGCGACGGCGATGAACTGGCGCAACAGGCGCGTTTCGATCATGGCGATGCTTCCTGGCTGGGGGCTGTGGGACTGTAAACCCCAAGGCTCATGGTTTCACAGTGAATTCATTGATATCAAAAACCTCTCACAGAACCTGGAATTTAGTATTAAGTCACTGATTTTCATGCTGTTACCCTGGAATTCACACAGGAGGGAAGAGCATGGATTTCAGCGGCAGAACGGCGATTGTCACCGGCGCCGGGCGCGGCCTGGGCTTGAGTTATGCACGGGCCCTGGCCCGTCGTGGTGCCCAGGTGGTGATCAGCGATTGCGGGAGTGACGGCAGCGGCAGCGGGGCGGATGACAGTGTCGCCCATGATGCGGTGCGGGCCTTGCGGGCCAGCGGTGCCAGGGCGCTGGCCGACACCGCCGACCTGGGCACCGAGGCCGGTTGCCAGGGGTTGGTGCAGCGCACCCTGGAGGCCTTTGGCAGCCTGGATATCCTGATTCACAACGCCGGCTGGGTTGGCTACCAGGCGCTGGAGCAGACCGACGCCGGGTTTCTCGAGCGCATGCTGGGGATCAACCTGTATGCGCCCATCTGGCTGGCCAGGCATGCCTGGCCCCATCTGCGGCAGTCCGCCGCACCGCGGCTGCTGTTGACCACCTCCGACCGTGCGCTGTACCCGGAATATGCCCAGCCGGGGCTGCTGGCCTACTGCGCGGGCAAGATGGCCCAGGTCGGGATCATGAATGCCCTGGGCCAGGAAGGGGCGGAGCACGGGATCCGGGTCAACGCGGTGTCGCCGGTGGCCAAGACCCGCATGTGGGGCGTCAGCGAGGAGCCGCCGGAACTCAAGCCGGACTGGGTGACGCCGGGGGTGCTGTTTCTGGTCAGCGAGCAGTGCCAGGACAGCGGCTACATCCTGCGGGCCAGCAATGGCCAGTTCAGTGCCTGGCGTCCCCAGGAGGCCCCCGGTGTGGATTACCCCCGGGACCTGAAGCGGATCGCGGCGGCCACGCCGGAGCAGTTCGCCCGGCGCTGGGGGCTGATCAAGCAGCCTTTCATCGGGGCTTGAGGGAGGGGGCGGCGCTCTGCGGGGAGATCTCCCGTTCGCGGAAGTAGCGCTCCAGCACGCGCGGGTCGGCCGAGCGCTCGGCCAGGGCCACGTAGGTGTCCGGGCGCAGCAGGTAGAAGGCGTTGCGCGCCAGCCCCGCGGCGGCATGGGCCGGGCGCCAGTCGAAGGTGCGCAACGGCACCTGGTGCGCGGTGCACCAGTCGCGCAGGGCGTCACTGGTGACGCCGTAGACATGCACCTGCCAGCCCAGGTACTCCAGGCTGTCGAAGTTGTCGTGTTCACCATCGCGCACCCAGGGCAGGCGGTCGCCGCCGTGCACCGGGCCGACGCCGCCGGCGCTCAGGGGCATGCCGCGGTAGTTCAGGGTGATCTGCGACACGGTACGGAAGAGAAACTCCCGGGCGCTGTCGAAGGCGGCGATCTTCGGCAGCAGCAGGGGCGCCAGGCGGGTGCGCGCCAGGTAGGCCACCGGGCCGTCGGCCGTGGCGAAGCTGAACACCCGGTCGGTGGTGGCCACCAGGCGCCGGGCGAACTCCATGCGTTCGGTGGCGTAGGTTTCCAGCAGGCGTTCGGCACTCTTGCCGCTCAGTACCGCTGCCAGTTTCCAGGCCAGGTTGATGGCGTCGCCGATCCCGGTGTTCATGCCCTGGCCGCCGGCCGGGCTGTGCACGTGGGCGGCGTCCCCGAGGAGGAACACCCGGCCGGTGCGAAACTGCTCGGCCACCCGGTGATGCACCTTGTAGGTGGAGAACCAGTTGACCTGGGCCACCTCGACCTTGAGCTGGCGCATGGCGCGCTGGCTGACATCCTCGAAGCGCAGGTTCTCCGGGTGCTCGGCACGCTCGTCGCGCACCGTGCCGATCAGCCGTGCGCGGCCGCTCTGGGCCAGGGGGAACACCGCGAGAAAGTCGGCGTCATCCAGGTCCACGTGCAACTGGCCGTCGATGCTCGGGCCGCTGGCCTGCACATCCGCGACGTAGAACACCTGCTGGTAGGTGCCGCCGGGAAAGCCGGTGCCCAGGGTCTTGCGCACCGTGGAGCGGGCGCCGTCGCAGCCGGCCAGGTAGAAGGCCTGGCAGTGTTCTTCGCGCCCGTCGGGGCCGCGCAGGCGGGCGTTGATCAGGTGGCCGTGGTCGGTGAAGGCCAGCAGCTCGGTGTTGCGTTCGACCTCCACCCCCTGCAGCGCCAGGCGTTCGATCAGCAGTTGCTCGTGTTCGTCCTGAGGAAAGATCTGCAGGAAGGGGTAGGGCGTCAGGTCTTCGCCGATGGCGTTGAACGGCAGGTGGGCGGCGCGCTCGCCCTTGACCCAGAGGTTCACCGCCGGCACATGGTGGCCGCGCTCGACGATGGCCTGGGTCAGATCCAGCTGGCGGTACAGCTCAAGGGTTCGCGCCTGCACCGCCAGGGCCCGGGAGGTAGTGCCCGGGCCCGGGGTCTTGTCGATGATCCGCACCTTGACCCCCTGCCGGCGCAGCCAGAGCGCCAGGACCAGGCCGGTGGGGCCGGCGCCGATGATCAGTACGTCGCTGCAATTCATGGGCTTGCCCTCGGTAGACGATCAAGGTCATGCAGGCGGCTGCCGCCGGGCTCAGCGCTGGGCGAAGGCCAGGTTCAGGCCGAGCCCGGCGAAGCTTGCGGCAAAGCTGCGGCGCAGCCAGTTCTGCACCTGGGGCGATTCGATCACCGCGGTGCGGAACAGGTTGGCCAGCAGGCCATAGAGCACGAACACGAAGAAGGTCATGGCCATGAACACGCCGCTCAGGAGCAGCATCTGCGGGATCGGGTCGCTGCCGTCATGGGCGATGAACTGGGGCAGGAAGGCCAGGAAGAAGAGGGTCAGCTTGGGGTTGAGGATATTCAGCAGGCAGGCCTTGAGCATCAGCGCGCCGGGGCCATGGCTGACGGCGTTGCTGTCCACGGCGAAGGCCGAGCGGTCGCGCCAGGTGGCGTAGGCCAGGTACAGCAGGTAGGCGACGCCGGCGAACTTCAGGCCCTGGAAGGCCAGGGCGCTGGAGTGCAGGATGGCCGACAGGCCGAGGATCGAGGCCAGCAGGTGCGGGACAATCCCGGCGGTGCAGCCGATGGCGGTGAACAGGCTGGCGCGCTTGCCGGCCACCAGGGCGGTGGAAATGGTCAGGATCACGCCGCTGCCGGGAATCAGCACGACGATCAGGCTGGTGATCAGGAAATCCAGGGTCAGCATCCGGGCATCACTCCATTGAGGGCAGGCGCAGGTTCAGGGCTGGGCGCCACACCGAGGTCGGGGGGCATCAAAATACACCCAGCCACACCGCCAATAGAAGGATTCTAGCCTGTAGCCGCTGCTGAGCCCGCGAAGCTGCGCAAAGGTCCGCAGGACCTTGCCTGGCGATCTCCCGCCGATCGCGCAGAGGCCCCAGGATCGCGGCGTCTGCTGCGCAGCCTGCGGCAGCGGTTACGAGGGCCGCGGCGGGAACAGCGCTCGCATTCCTTGGTCGAACGCCCCAGCCGCTGCTTTACTTGCACGGCCCTCGCCCAGCCATCTCGCGGAGCCCCATGATTTCCTCTCGTCTTCTCAGTTGCTTCCTGGGCCTGTCGCTGCTGGCCGGTTGCGCCAGCCAGCGCGGCCCCCAGGCACCAACACTGACCCCCGAACAGACCCAGGCCCGGATCCTGCGCCTGCTGCCGGCCCAGGTGGCGGACCGCCCGGGCTGGGCCCGGGACATCCAGGTGGCCTTCAGCGCCCAGGGCCTTGAGCCGAGCCAGAGCAACCTGTGCGCGGTGCTGGCGGTGACCGAGCAGGAATCCACCTTCCAGGTCGACCCGACGGTGCCGGGCCTGGGGCGCATCGCCCGGCAAGAGATCGACCGCCGCGCGGCCAAGGTGCATGTGCCGGCGCTGCTGGTCAGCGCCGCCCTGCAAGTGCGCGGCCCGGACGGCCAGTCCTACAGCCAGCGCCTGGCCAGTGCCCGCAGCGAGAAGGAATTGAGTGCGATCTTCGATGACTTCATCGGCATGGTGCCCCTGGGCAAGACCCTGTTCGGCGGCTTCAACCCGGTGCACACCGGTGGGCCGATGCAGGTCAGCATCGAGTTCGCCCAGCAGCATGCCCAGGGCTATCCCTACCCGGTGCAGGACTCCATCCGTCATGAGGTCTTCAGCCGCCGCGGCGGCCTGTATTTCGGCATCGCCCACCTGTTGGGCTACCCGGTGGACTACCCGCAGCCGTTGTACCGTTTCGCCGATTTCAACGCCGGCTGGTACGCCAGCCGCAACGCGGCGTTCCAGAGCGCGGTGAGCCGGGCCAGCGGGATCAGGCTGGCGCTGGATGGCGACCTGATCCGCTACGGCTCGATCATGCCCGGCAGCACCGAGCTGGCGGTGCGCACCCTGGGCAAGCAGCTGGGGCTGCGTAACCCGCAGATCCGCGCCCAGCTGGAGAAGGGCGACCGCCAGGACTTCGAAGAAACCGAGCTGTACCGTCAGGTGTTCGCCCTGGCCGATCGCACGGCGGGCAAGCCCGTACCGCGCCAGCAACTGCCCGGCATCGAACTCAAGAGCCCGAAGATCACCCGCCAGCTGACCACTGCCTGGTTCGCCAAACGGGTGGACGAACGCTACCAGCGCTGCCTGCAACGCCCGCTGTAGGAGCTGGCTTGCCAGCGAAGGCGGCCGCCAGGGCGATGCAGAGCCTCTTCGCCGGCAAGCCGGCTTCCACAGGGGGCACTGTTGTGCGGGGCGCAGGTGCTTGCTTGTCAGGCCCGGGGGCGGCGTGGCAGGATGCGCCATGAATTTTTTCCGGCTCGTCTCCCGCCCTCATCACCATCGACCTCATCTCCGGGGCCGTGGTCGCTTGTGCGCGTCGAGCCGTCAGTCATCGAGCAATCGCGATCACTGACCTTCGATGAAAAAAACCAAGGCGCCCCACAAGGCGCCTTTTTTATTGCCTGTCAAAAAACCAGAGGAATGACCCATGACCATGTTACGTGGCACTCGAATGATCACCGGCGAACAAGCCGCCACCCTGCGCACCCTGGAAGGACGCTTCCGGAGCTGGCTTCATCGAAGCGGGCGCTGAAGAAGTCATTGTCCCGGCGCTGTGGGGCCAGGACACCTTTATCGAGAAGGCCGGCGGCAGCGAAGTCATCGGCCAGATGTGGGCCTTCAACGACAAGGCCGGGCGGCCTTGCTGCCTGATCCCGGAAGCCACCGCGCTGTTCCAGGAAACCGCCGGCGAGCTGCTGGCGGGGCGCGAGCAGGCGGCCTTCTTCTACGTTGCCCGCTGCTATCGCTACGAGCGGCCGCAAGCCGGGCGCTACCGCGAGTTCACCCAGTTGGGCCTGGAGATTCTCGGCCCCGATCCGCAGCGCGCCCTGGAGCAGGCGCGGGCACTGTGCGTGGGCTTTCTCGACGCCTTGGGCCTGGAATACCAGCTCAACCTCGGGGTCAAGCGCGGCCTGGCCTACTACCTCAATGGCGAGGGTTTCGAAGTGCGCTGCCCGCGCCTGGGGGCGCAGCAGCAAGTGGTGGGGGCAGGCGCCTATCGCCAGGGAGCCGGCTTCGGCATTGGCCTGGAGCGCCTGCAACTGGCGCTGCAAGCCTGACCGCCTGCGTGTGGTAGGGACTGGCTTGCCAGCGAAGGCGTTCGCCAGGGCGGTGCAAGGCTTGCGGGCCTCTTCGCCGGCAAGCCGGCTCCTACGGGGTGGTGCTCTGGGATGTGCCTGCTTGCTGTAGGAGCTGGCTTGCCAGCGAAGGCGTTCGCCAGGGCGGTGCAAGGCTTGAGGGCCTCTTCGCCGGCAAGCCGGCTCCTACGGGGTGGTGCTCCGGGAGGTGCCTGCGTGCGGTAGGAGCTGGCTTGCCAGCGAAGGCGTTCGCCAGGGCGGTGCAAGGCTTGCGGGCCTCTTCGCCGGCAAGCCGGCTCCTACGGGGTGGTGCTCTGGGATGTGCCTGCTTGCTGTAGGAGCTGGCTTGCCAGCGAAGGCGTTTGCCAGGGCGGTGCAAGGCTTGCGGGCCTCTTCGCCGGCAAGCCGGCTCCTACGGGTGGGGTCAGGGGCGCCGGCGTACGAATTTGCGCCACAGCCAGACCCACAGCAGCACCAGGGGGAAGGCCAGGATCACGAAGGGCAGCACATAGCTGCCTTTCTCCAGGGCCTCGGCGGTGCCGTCGGCCAGGTTGTCCAGCAGGTTGCTGAAGGCGCGCTTGAGGCTGGATTCGCGCTGGACGCCGTCGCTGGGCAGGAACTTCAGGGTCAGGAGGTTGGTGTCCAGGCGGCGTTGCTGGCCGGCGGCGGTCTGGGCCAGGGCCTGCAGGTCGTTCTCGATGCCGGCCTGTTCCCGGCTCAGGGCAATCAGGTCGCTGACGCTGATGTCCTTGCGCGCCGCCAGTTCGTCCAGGCGCTGCTGCTGGGCCTTGAGCCGCTGCTGCTGGCGCTGCACATCGGCCACGGCATCGGCCAGGTCTTCGGCGCTGGTGATGCGCTCGCCCAGTTCCGCGCCCTGGGAGGCCTGCTGGACGATGGGCTCCACACCGTCCGGGACTATTCGCAGCGTCACCTGGGCACGGTACTTGCCCTGTTCCAGGCGCAGGATATTGCACGGGCCGAACTGGGCCTTCTCGCAGGCTTCGCGGGTTTGCGCCAGGCGCGGACCGATCTGCGCGGCTGGCAGCGACAGGCTCAGTTCATGCTCATAGGCCAATTGCGCGCCGGCCTTGCCCTGGGCCCCGCCCAAGGCCACGGCGCTGCTGTTGTGGTCGCCGGGAGAGCAGGCGCTGAGGGCCAGGGCGCCGAACAGGGCCAGGGCCAGTCGACGGAATTTTGCAGGGTGATCGTCCTGATGCTGCATGGGGGCTCCTTGAGGGATGAATCGGCGACAGGGTCGCAGGTGCGCATCTTACCGTCGTTCGGGGAAAGACCACGATCCCGGCTTGGCTTATCGCCGACAATTTTCCTGGTTGATGCTGATAGGCGCGGCGCGGGTTCAGGACTACACCTGTGTCAGCCCGGGACGACGGTGTTTCGGCGCAGATCAAGGAGTGCGTCATGCGCGAGTCGGCTATCCCCCCAGGCTTTGCCCCCTTGCCCCGCAGCAGCCCGCTGCTGGAACTGGTCGGCCCGGTCTACGGCTGCGGCAGTGGCAGCGAACTGCGCGTCGGCCTGCGGGCCGATGCCCGGCACGCCAACGGCCGGGGCACGGTGCATGGCGGCATCATCGCCACCCTGGCGGACATCGGCATGGGCTACGCCATGGCGTTTTCCAGCGATCCGCCCTTGCCGTTGATCACCGCCAGCATGACCCTCGACTACCTGGGGGCGGTGCAGGTCGGGGAATGGATCGAGGTGCACCTGGAGCATGCCAAGCGTGGCCGGCAGATGGCCTTTGCCACCGTGGTGCTGCGGGTCGGCGAACGGGAAGTGGCCCGGGCCAGCGGCGTCTTCGCCGTCCCAACCGCAGCCCTGTAGCCGCTGCTGAGCCCGCGAAGCTGCGCAAAGGTCCGCAGGACCTTGCCTGGCAATCGCCAGCCGAACCTCTATCGATCTTGAGAACCCTGCGTCCCTACGGGCCGTGCGCAGCCTGCGACAGCGGCTACACAAATCCCGGATCGGCATTGGCCCTGTAGCCGCTGCTGAGCCTGCGAAGCTGCGCAAAGGTCCGCAGGACCTTGCTTGGCAATCGCCAGCCAAACCTCTATCGATCTTGAAAACCCTGCGTCCCTGCGGGCCGTTCGCAGCCTGCGCCAGCGGCTACAGCTGTTTCCAATCCAGGCCGAAACGCGCCAGGTATTTGCGCAGGCGGTCGGCGTCGTTGGGGTTGGCCTTGCCCAGGCGTGACACGCCGAACAGCCGGCGCCCCGCCTCCGACAGGCTGTCGGCGCGGCGGCACTCGGCAATCACTGCCTTGAGTTGCAGGCGGTCGAACAGGTCCAGCTCCACATCGTCGCCCAGCAGTTTCTGCAGTTCGTCCTCTTGGTTCTCCAGCCCCCAGGCGTGGCGCAGGCGCTGGATCTCTTCCTCGGCCTGGGCCTGGTCGATGCGCCCGCTGTCGGCCAGGGTGGCCATGCGGGTGATGGACGCCGACAGCTCGCGGAAGTTGCCCAGCCACGCCGCTTCGCTGGAGCTGGCAAAGGCCAGGTAGCGTCGCCGCGCTTCAAGGTTGAAGCGCACCAGTTGCCCTTGTTCCCGGGCGTGACGCTCCAGCTCGAAATCGATGTTCGGTTCGATGTCTTCGCGGCGCCCCGCCAGCCCCGGCAGGTTGAAGGTCCAGAGGTTGATCCGCGCATACAGGTCTTCGCGGAACAGGCCCTGGGCCACCCGGCCACGCAGGTCGCGGTGGGTGCCGGCGATGATCAGGAAATCGCTCTGCACCTCCTGGTCCGAACCCATGGGAAAGAAGCGCTTCTCCTCGATGGCCTTGAGCAGCATGGCCTGTTCGTCCAGCCCCAGTTCACCGATCTCGTCGAGAAACAGCATGCCGCCATCCGCCGCCCGCAGCAGGCCTTCGCGGGCATTCTGGGCGCCGGTGAAGGCGCCCTTGATATGGCCGAACAGTGCCGACATGGCCCCGTCCCCACGCAGGGTGGCGCAGTTGACCTCGACAAAGCGCCCCTGCACCTGGTGCCGGCCACGCTTGAGCTCATAGATGCGCCGGGCCAGGAACGACTTGCCGGCACCGGTGGGGCCGATCAGCAGCATCGGTGCCCTGGAGCGCACGGCGACCCGTTCGATCTGTTCGATGGAACGGTTGAATGCCGGGTTGCGGGTGGCGATCCCGGACTTGAGGAAGGCCAGGCCCTCCAGGCGCTTGTGGGCAAAACGCGAGGCGATGCGGTCGTAGCGCGACAAGTCGAGGTCGATCAAAGCGTGGGTGCCGGTGGCGTGCTGGTCCGGGTCGCGGCGCCGCGCCGGCGAGGTCTGGATCAGCCGGGCAGGGAGGTAGCGCGCCTCGGTCAGCAGGAACCAGCAGATCTGCGCCACGTGGGTGCCGGTGGTGATGTGCACCAGGTAGTCCTCGCGCTCGGTGTCGAACGGGTAGGCGCTGGTGAAGTCGTGCAGGGCGCCGTACACCTCCTCGAAATCCCAGGGATTGTTCAGGCCCATGGGGTGCAGGCGCACCTCGGTTTCCGGCGACACCTGGCGCACGTCGTTGGCCACCCGTTCGGCCAGGCTGACATCCCGCGCGTCCAGGCCATGGATCAGCTCCAGGCGGTTGATCAGCACATCCTGCTGCTGGCACAGACCGACCGTGGGCCGCCAATGGCTCCAGCGGTTGGCACCCTTGCCGACGCGATCGAGGGTGGAACCGACAAAACCTATGGCGACCGTGGGCTTGTTCGACATGTTTATACCTGGAGATAAAAAACGATAAGCAAAGATATAAAATTATCGAGGCGTTTGTCTTGCCGGATACGTGATGAAAAAGTGATAAAAAATAAAAACCTTATAAATCAATTAGTTGAAAAATAATTTGTTGGAAAATCAAAACCTGGCACAGCGGCTGCAATATCTCTGGCAACGAACAAGACAACAGAGCGAGACGCCAAGATGGCCAACTTCCAGCTGTTCAACACCCAACAGGCAAAAGCGCCAGCGAGCACCACCCTGAACGCTTCCAAGGCCGGGGCCTATGCCTACAACGCCAAGCATCGCCTGGCCCAGCTGGCGGTTACCGGTTGCTTGAACTCGACCTTCTACACCTCGCCTGAAGGCCAGCTGGAAGCGGTGCTGCAACTGGTGAGCGAGCTGGACAGCCGCTTCGTCGCCCAGGCCGCCCGTTACGCTCGGCAGCAAGGCCATATGAAGGACATGCCGGCGCTGCTGCTGGCGGCACTGACCGCGCAACGCTCGGCCCTGGTGCCGGAGCTGTTCGCCCAGGTGGTGGACAACGGCAAGATGCTGCGCAACTTCGTGCAGATCCTGCGCAGCGGCGTGACCGGGCGCAAATCCCTGGGTTCGCAGCCCAAGCGCCTGGTGCAGAACTGGTTGAACAGCGCCACCGAGCGTCAGCTGTTGCAGGCCTCGATCGGCAACCAGCCGTCCCTGGCGGACGTGGTGAAGATGGTTCACCCCAAGCCAAGCGAGGCCTGGCGTGAAGCCTTCTTTGCCTGGTTGATCGGCAAGCCGGTGGATGTGCAGGCGCTGCCTGAGCTGACCCGGGACCTGTTGGCGTTTCGCAGCGGAGCGACCCGGGAAGTGCCCCAGGTGCCGTTCCAGTTGCTCGGCAACGAGACACTGAGCGCCGAACAATGGGCCGGGCAGGCCCGCAACATGGGCTGGCAGGGGCTGCGCATGAACCTCAATACCCTGGCGCGCCACGGCGCGTTCCAGGTGCCGGGTTGCACCGAGTACGTGGCGGCGCGGCTGGCGGATGCGGGGGAGGTGGCCAAGGCTCGGGTCTATCCGTACCAGTTGCTGGCGGCCTACCGCATGGCCGGTGACGAGGTGCCGCAGGCGGTCCGCGAGGCGCTGCAGGATGCCCTGGAGCTGTCCCTGGCCAACGTGCCGGCGCTGGCGGGCAACGTGGTGGTCTGCCCGGATGTCTCGGGCTCGATGCACAGCCCGGTCACTGGCTATCGCCAGGGCGCCACCACCGCGGTGCGCTGCATCGATGTGGCGGCACTGGTGGCGGCCGCGGTGTTGCGCAAGCAGCCGGCGGCGCGGGTCATGCCGTTCGAGCGGGGGGTGGTGAACATCCACCTCAACCCGCGGGACAGCGTGATGAGCAACGCGCAGAAGCTGGCGAACATCGGCGGAGGGGGGACCAACTGCTCGGCGCCCCTGGCGCAGCTGGCCAACGCCAAGAGCCGCGTGGACACGCTGATCCTGGTCTCGGACAACGAGTCGTGGATCGATGCGCGGCGCCACGGCGCCACGGAAACGATGCGCCAGTGGGAGCGGATCCGGGCCATCAACCCGCAGGCGAAGCTGGTGTGCATCGACATGCAGCCCGGGGCCACGACCCAGGCACCGGACCGCGAGGACATCCTCAACGTCGGCGGCTTCAGTGACGCGGTGTTCGATGTGATCGAGCAGTTCACTGCGGGCAATTACGGTGCGCAGCACTGGGTAAAGGCGATCGAGGCGATGTAACGCTGATCGGTAGAGGATGAAACACACCGTGCGCCGGCCAGCCGGCGCACACCACAGATTTTTTGCTCATTGGCCCTGAATGCCGCTGTGACTACATCCAAAGGCGTCTCAGCAACTCTTGTCAGGGCCGGTGACGGCACGAATGCCAGTGGCTGTACATATTGGTTAAGCCGGTTCGAATCCGGCGATCAGTCACTTCTTTTGTCGTGCCACCTTTTTTGCAGTTTTTGCGACGAATGCTGATGGAACTACATCCAAGGTTCGAGATGCGGGTTCGATTCCCGCCGGTGCCGGAAAACGGCGCCGTGGTTCAATGGTCAGAACGCGAGTGCACCGTTTCATCGACTCCTTGTCGTCGCCTCTTTTCCCCCGCCTCGGCGGGATGGCAGCGAATGCCACGGGTACTACATCGTGTCGCGGGTTCGAACCCCGCCAGCCGCAAGGCTGTAGCTCAGTCGGTAGAGCAAATGTGCCTGTTCCCTTGTCGCTGCCCGCAGGCCCGGCCTGCACCGATTGACCCGGCGAATGCCGGTGGAACTACAGGACAGCGTGGTCGCGGGTTCGAGTCCCGTTCACCGCAAGGTGCTAGCTCAGAGGCAGAGCGCGCTGCATGTTTCACCTCCACTTGTCGCCGTTTGCACCGAACACCGCAATTTCGTAGGAGCTGGCTTGCCAGCGAAGAGACCCATGAGATCGTCTTCTGCGACCCGGCTCCTGCGCACCCTATTGAACAAGGCCGAATCAGCGGCCACAGGAAAAAGAGTCAACGACATGGAACACAAGACCTACCAACTGCTGGAAGTCGCCAACGGCAAGCCGATCAAGATGTGGACCCAGGGCGTGCCGGTGGAAAACGAAGCCCGCCAGCAATTGATGAACACTGCGAAGATGCCGTTCATCTTCAAGCACCTGGCGGTGATGCCCGACGTGCACCTGGGTAAGGGTTCGACCATCGGTAGCGTGATCCCCACGGTGGGCGCGATCATCCCGGCTGCGGTCGGGGTGGATATCGGCTGCGGAATGATCGCCGCCCGTACTTCGCTGACCGCCTCCGACCTGCCGGATAACCTGGCCGGATTGCGTAGCGCCATCGAGGCGGCGGTGCCTCACGGTCGTACCTCGCCCCGTAGCGGTCGCGATAAGGGCGCCTGGGGCGACGTGCCGAATCAGGCCGACCAGGCCTGGGCTGCGCTGCACCCACGTTTCAAGGCGATCACCGATAAGTACCCGGCCCTGGCCAACAGCAACAACCGCAAGCACCTGGGAACCCTCGGCGGGGGTAACCACTTCATCGAGGTCTGCCTGGATGAGGCCAACCGGGTCTGGTTCATGCTCCACAGCGGTTCCCGTGGCGTAGGTAACGCCATCGGCAACCTGTTCATTCACCTGGCCCAGGCCGATATGCGCCAGCACATCGCCAACCTGCCGGACCGCGACCTGGCCTATTTCGAGGAAGGCAGCCAGCACTTCAACGATTACGTGGAAGCGGTGGCCTGGGCCCAGGATTTCGCCCGGCAGAACCGTGAGCTGATGATGCAACTGGTGATCCAGGCCACCCGCAAGGTGATCAGCAAGCCCTTCGAGGTGGCGCTGGAGGCAGTCAACTGCCACCACAACTACGTGCAGAAGGAGCGCCACTTCGGTGAAGAGGTGCTGGTGACCCGCAAGGGGGCGGTGTCGGCGAAGAAGGGCGAGCTGGGGATCATTCCGGGTTCGATGGGGGCCAAGAGCTTCATTGTCCGCGGATTGGGTAACGAGGAGGCGTTCTGCTCCTGCAGCCACGGCGCGGGGCGTACCATGAGCCGCACCAAGGCCAAGAACACCTTCACCCTGGCCGACCAGATCCGCGCGACCGCCCATGTGGAGTGCCGTAAGGACGAAGCGGTGATCGATGAAATCCCGATGGCCTACAAGGACATCGACCAAGTGATGCACGCCCAGCGCGAGCTGGTGGAAGTGCTGCACACCCTGCGTCAGGTGGTGTGCGTTAAGGGGTAGAACAATGGACGACATGGATGCATTGATAGCAACCCCGCCCGGCTGGCAGTACCAGCTGAGCGACTACGAAGCCCGCCGCGTCCGGGAGGTGATGGACGAGTTGGACAGGCACAGCGCCTGGCTGGAGCTGAGCCGCTTCGGCAACGGTTTCGTGCGTCAGGCCGCGGTGCGCGGGCTGGCCGCGCAGCCTTCGGCAGAGGCCCTGGTGGCTTTGCTGGAGCGCCTCAACGACTGGGTGCCCCAGGTTCGCCAGGAGGCCGCCGCGGCGGTCGAGGCCTATTGGGTGCCGGAGCATGCCGGGCTGCTGTTGCAGACCCTGGCACCGCTGCTGGCCCTGGCCGGCAAGCAGCGCGCCGACCACGGCGCGACCCTGGAGCGGGCCAGCGCCGTGTTGCAACTGGCCCAGGTGCGCGACCAGGTGCAAGGGGCCTTTGGCACTTGCCGGGGCAAGGCTGCGCGCTTTGTCTTCGAGCTGTTGCTCAAGGGCGTCGAGGACCGACCGGCGCTGCTGGCCATGGCCCTGCGCCACCCGGAGGTCAGCGTGCGGCAGATGGCGGTGGACGCCTGCGCCGAACTGCCCGATGAGCAGGCGCTGCCCTTGCTGGAAGAGGTGATGCGCAGCTGCGGCGCCAGTGTGCGGGTCAAGGCCCTGCGGCTGCTGCTGTCGCGCCTGGCCGATTGTCGCGAGTATCTGGCGCAGGCCCTGCTCGACCCTTCGGGGGCCTTGCGTTGCCTGGCTCACTGGGCCGCGCCGCGCCATGGGCTGGACCCGCGGGCAGTGCTGCTGGCCCGCTTGCAGCAGCCGGCCCCGGGCAACAAGCGCCAGTGGCTGGGGCTACTGGGGTTGGTCAGGGAGCTGCATGAGCCACAGGCCGATGCCATGGTGCGCCAGGCCCTGGCTTCGCCGGCGCTGAGCGTGCGCCTGCAGGCCCTGCAAACCCTGGGCGAACGTGGCATGGCCGAGCAACTGGCGGCCCTGGACGATGCCTCGGACAAGGTCTTCGACTGCGCCCTGGGCCTGTTGCGCCAGCAGCCGTGGGCGGTATTCGACGAGGCCCTGGAGCAGCGTCTGGACCAGCATTGGCACGATCTGCCCAAGGCGCGACGCTGGGCCATGCTGGCCCTCAAACCGGGCTGGCGTCAGTTGGAGTACCTGCTGTGGCGCCTGGGGCAGGGCGGCAGTGACGCCGCCTATTGGCGCGAGGCCCTGGCACGCTGGTGCGACAGCCGCTACGGGATGTTCGACCCGGTGACCCCCAAGCCCCTGCGCGAGGCCATGGTGCAACGCTTGCAGGCGATGGAAGACGCCGGGGAATTACCCGTCGGTTCGGTCCAGCGGCTGTTGTGAGGAAAGGAGAACCGCCATGTTGACCCCGGTTGAAGATGAGCACAGCCAGGCGCTGCGCCAACAGCTGGAAGCGGCGTTTTGCGTGTTCGATTTTGTGCGGCTGGCGGTGGAGCCGGGTGTCAAGGTGAATCAGGACTTGCATCGCCAGGGCTTGCAGCACCTGTATCAGCACCTGATGGCCAGGCGCCGTGAGGCCTGGAAAAAGCTGCGCCAGGACCCGCGCTACGCCGACGTTGGTGAACCGCAGATGCGCTGGGAGCCGGAGCGGGCACTGCCTGAGCGGCTCAGCCCGCAGCAGGTCCGGCAACTGGTTTGCGAAGACCCGGAGCAGCAGGACTGGGCCTTGTACCGGGCGTTTTGCCAGCCACCGTACGGGCTGCATTTCCCGGGTGGGGCCGAGCAGGCCCGCCAGGTGTACGGCCAATGGCTGGACCTGCTGGGGCTCGATCTCCAGCAGCAGCCCCAGGTGATCAACTGGGTGGGCGGCCTGGAGCTGGATTGTCAGGCCCCGGCCATGGGCCCGCATTGGCTGCCCTGGAGTGAATATTTCGACGAAGGCCTGGAGTGGTGGGGCGTCTGGTGCCTGACGGTGTGGAACCCCGAGCGCCGGACCCTGAGTGTGCTGGCCGCCAGCGCCACGGATTGAACAAGGAAAAGAATCATGGAACATCTGGAGCGCCATCCCCTGAGCAGCGCCATGCGCGAACGGGTATTGGCCGAGCTGGCGCGGATCGAGCGCGAGCGCAATGTGCAGGTGCTGTATGCCTGCGAATCCGGCAGTCGGGCCTGGGGCTTTGCCTCTACCGACAGCGATTACGATGTGCGTTTCGTCTATGTGGAAAAGCCCGAATGGTTCATCCAGGTGGATGCCGGGCGCGACGTGATCGAGCGGCCCCTGGACGACGAGCTGGACATCAGCGGCTGGGAACTGCGCAAGACCCTGGGGCTGTTGCGCAAGTCCAACCCGACCCTGCTGGAATGGCTGGATTCGCCCCTGGTGTACCGCAGCGAACCGACCGCCGCCGAGCGCCTGCGGGAGCTGGCCGAGGCGTTCTACAGCCCGCCGGCGGCGCGCAACCATTATCTGTCGATGGCCAGGAAGAACTTTCGCGGTTACCTGCAAGGCGACAGCGTGCGCTTCAAGAAGTACTTCTACGTGCTGCGGCCCTTGCTCGCGGTGCGCTGGATCGACCAGGGGCGCGGCCGACCGCCGATGACCTTCGCCGACCTGCTGACCACCGTCGACCATCAGCCACTGCTGGACGAAGTGGCCGAGCTGCTGGTTTTGAAACGCTGCGCCGACGAGTCCGCCTACGGACCGCGACGCCCGGCACTGCACGCCTTTATCGCCGCCGAGCTGGAACGCCCGGTGCCGAAACTGGCGCGTACCCATGAAGACAACGCGTTGCTGGACGCTTACCTGCGGGAAACGGTCCGGCACTACGCCTGAGGAATGTGATGAAACAGGATGTAATCGAACTGGACGGCGCCATCGGCGGCGGCCAGGTACTGCGCAGCGCCCTGAGCCTGTCGATGCTCACCGGCAAGACCCTGCGTATCCATAATATTCGCGCCCGGCGCAGCCGCCCGGGGCTGTTGCGCCAGCACCTGACCGCGGTGCTGGCGGCGGCCCAGGTATGTGGCGCCAGAACCACTGGGGCCGAGCTTGGCTCCCAGGTCCTGAGCTTCGAGCCGGGGCCGATCCGCGGCGGCGACTACCGCTTCGCCATCGGCACCGCCGGCAGTTGCACCCTGGTGCTGCAGACCCTGCTGCCGGCCTTGCTGCGAGCGCCGCAGCCGAGCCGCGTGAGCATCAGCGGCGGCACCCACAACCCCCTGGCGCCGCCGGTGGATTTCCTCCAGCAGGCCTGGCTGCCGCAACTGCGGCGCATGGGCGGGCGGGTGGAACTGCAGCTGCTGCGCCATGGTTTTGTCCCGGCCGGCGGTGGCGAGCTGGAGGCCTTTATCCAGCCTTCGGAGCTGCAACCCTTGCATCTTCAAGAGCGCGGAGCATTGCTCGGCAGTCGAGCCTGGGCCTTGAGCGCGGGCCTGCCCGAACATGTGGCGGAACGCGAGTTGCGCCGGGTGCACGATCGCCTGCAACTGCCTCGCGAGCAGCTCACCCCGGTGCTGCTGGATGAAGAGTACGGCCCGGGCAATGTGCTGCTGCTGGAGTTCGCCTTCGAGCACCTGACCGAGCTGTTTTGCGGTTTCGGCCAGAACAGCCTGCGGGCGGAGAAGGTCGCCGACGGCGCCATCGATCAGGCCCGGGACTGGCTGGACTCCGGTGCCGCAGTGGCGGAACACCTGGCCGATCAACTGTTGCTGCCCATGGCCCTGGCCGGTGGCGGCAGCTTCACCACGCCGTGCATGACCGAGCACCTGCAGAGCAATATCCGGGTGATCGAGGCATTTTTGCCGGTGCGGATCGAGGCGCGGCCATTGAGCGAGCAAGTGCTGCAGGTGCAATGCCACGCCCTGCCGTGAAAGGGCTAATGGGCCCGGGTCATCAAGGAGGTTGTCGCCATGTATCACCTGTATGGAAGCCAGGGCACCGGCTCGGCCATCGTCGAGATCGCCTTGGAGTACTGCCAACTGGCCTACCGCCGCATCGAGGCCGCGCCCTGGGAGGACAGCCCCGGGCGCGAGGCCCTGGCACGGCTCAATCCGCTGTTGCAGATTCCCACCCTGCAACTGCCCGATGGCAGCATCCTCACCGAAAGCGCGGCGATCCTGATCCACCTGGGCCTGGAGTTTCCCGACTCCGGGTTGCTGCCTGCGCCAGCGTCGGCCCGGGCCCAGGTGATCCGCGGCCTGGTGTACATCGCCGCCAACTGCTATTCGGCCATCGGCATCCTCGACTACCCGGAACGCTGGATCAGCGACCCCGACGAACCGCTCAAGGCCCGGGTGCGCGCCGCCGCGGCCGAGCGCCTGTATCGCAGCTGGGGGCTGTTCGCCGAGCAGTTTGCGTCGCGACCATATTTCGGCGGTGCGGCGCCGGGTGCCCTGGATATCCAGGCGGCAGTGGTGTCGCGCTGGTCCGGTGCGCGAGAGCACCTGCGCGATAGCCATCCCGATTTTCTTGCCCTGCTGCAACGCATCGACCGCGAACCGCGCATCGCCGCGGTCCTGGCCCGCCACTGGCCCCCCGCATCCTCGTAGGAGCTGGCTTGCCAGCGAAAGCATCCGCCAGGCGTATGCAGGGCTCGCGGGCCCCTTCGCCGGCAAGCCGGCTCCTACGGTGGGTATCGATATTGATGGGAGTGGGGCACTCTGCCCCGCGTCGTAGGAGCTGGCTTGCCAGCGAAAGCGTCCGCCAGGCGTATGCAGGGCTCAAGGGCCCCTTTCGCCGGCAAGCCGGCTCCTACGGTGGGTTTCGATATTGATGGGAGAGGGGCACTCTGCCCCGCGTCGTAGGAGCTGGCTTGCCAGCGAAAGCATCCGCCAGGCGTATGCAGAGCTCAAGGGCCCCTTCGCCGGCAAGCCGGCTCCTGCGGTTAGGAGGCGGGGTGATAGAGAGGTGAATCAGCGGTTGAGTTTCCTGGGGCGAAGCTGGCAGTCTGCGCGCCCGGTTCAGTGTCGGTTTTCTCTCAGGGACGTACTCGATGGATGGCAACACCTGGCTCAAGGCCTTGAATACTCTGCTGACGATTGTGCAGCGCCTGGTGCTGCTCAGTGGCTGGTTTATCGCCGCGCTGGTGCTGGGGTTCACCATCAAGTCCGGGTTGCAGCCCTTTCTGGCGATGTTCCTGGCTTCGCTGTTGGGGGTTGTCGCGTTGGTGGTGCATGAGGGCGGGCATTACCTGGGGGCACGCGGGTGCGCGATGCCGGTGTTGCATGTACGGGTGGCCGCCGTGGAGATCCAGGTGCTGCGGCGCGGCTGGCGGGTGCGCTGGGCGCCGCAGCTCAAGCGCAATCGCCTGGGCGGCTATGTGATTGCCGCGAGCAATCTGCAACGGCCGCTGCGGCAGCAGTGGATGCTGGTGGTCCTGTGCGGGCCGCTGCTGAATCTGCTGGCGGGCGGCGCTTCCCTGGCGCTTGGGCTGTCCTGGCCCGGGGTGCCGGGGGCCATTGCCCTGGCGTTTGCCGTGATCAATCTGGCCATGGGGGTGGGTAACCTGATGCCTGCCTGGCGGGTATTGCCCAGCGACGGCATGCTCCTGCTGGGCTGGTACCGGCATCGCGACGATCAGCGTCCGGAGCTGGCCCAGGCACGCCTGTTGGCCCTGACCGTGGCCGGGGTGCCCAGCGCACAATTGCCGGTGGACGATCTTCAGCGCCTGGCCGAAGGCCCCATGCCCGGGCCCCTGGTCGCATTCGGCTGCCGCCTCAATGCCCTGCAGGACCAGGGCGACTGGCCCGCCGCGGTGCAGATGGAGCAGGAACTGGATCAATTGCTGGCGGCCCGGTCGGCGCAACTGAACGGCATGAGTGGCCTGATCGAGTTGTTGAGGGGCGAGTTGGCGTTCTGCCGCGCTTTGCTGCAGCGTGACGCCGCGCCCCTGAACAACACGCCGATGAGCGCCGAAGTGGATTGGAACGCACCCTGGCTGCGACCGCGCTGCCTGGCCTTGCAAGCCATTCTTGAAGGCGACCGGCAGCGGGGCGAGCACCATCTGCAACAGGCGCTGCAAGCGGCCAATAACAGCGTGGTGCTGTCCCAGGGCAAGAGTGAAGCCCTGCTGGCCGAACAGCTGCGAGCCTTGCCGGCGCCCACCCATCTGTAGGCGCTGGCTTGCCAGCGAAAGCGGCTGCCAGCCTGGCGCAAGGCTCATGGGCCCCTTCGCCGGCAGCCCGGTTTGTGCGGCCTGGGGATGAAAGTAGTCGGTGCAGGAGGACAAAACTCTTATACTCCGGCGCTTTATTTTCCCCACTCCGCCAGAGGAACGCCCCGTGGCCAATGACACCGACCAGGATTTCTACAACCGCGCCGACGCCGTTATCGAGCTGGCCAACTCCCATATCGCCGACAGCAGCCGGGGCAAGGCCAGCGCATCGCTGATGTACGCCAACTCCCGTTTCAGCGCCTGGGTCAGCGCCTGCGGGTGCCGCAATGCCCAGGAGCTGGCGGCGGCCAAGCAGCAGGCGGTGGATTATTTCGTCGAGGAGTTCCGCCTGATGATGGAAGAGAACCTCACGGACTACATCGAGAACTTCGAGCTGTACATGGGCGCCAAGCAGGACTGAAGGCGTCCAGCGCCGCCAGTTGTGTAGCGCCTCTCGTGCCTGGCCCGGGCTGCCCGTAGCCCGGGGTCTTGTTTCGAGGATGGCAGGGCCCCGGCTACCGAGGGCGCTGCCTGAGTCGGCCTCTCTCCAGTTGTACTCCCGCCTGTTGCGCTGACAAAAAAAGTGAACGGCATCACTCTTTGTTCAAGGGAAGCATGCATCCGGTCGATAAGCTCTGAATGCCTATTGATATGGAGTTCGTCATGGCCTTGCTACCGGTTCGTCTGTCTCATCGTTTGACCCTCGGCAGTGTGTTGCTGTTGCTGTTCACGGCGCTGGCGGTATTTGCCGTGATGACCTTACGGGGGCAGCCCAAAGTGGTGGAGGCAAGCTCGGCACTGATCGAGCAGACCGGCAGCGCCATCGTTCGCCAGCTGGCGTTGCAGTTGGCGGGCATCGAAGGGGTGACCGCGAGCATGGCCCACCTGTTGGAAGGGCTGCCCAAGGAGCAGGCGCTGGTCATGGCCACCCTGCCCAAGGTGATCGACCATGAAGGCGACAAGGCGATCGCCGGGGGCGGCATCTGGCCAGAACCCAATGCCTTCACCCCCGGCGTGGAGCGCCGCAGTTTCTTCTGGGCCCGCAGCGATGCCGGGCCCCTGGCATTCTCCGATGACTACAACGCCGCCGGCAGCGCCGGTTATCACCATGAAGCCTGGTATACCGGCGCCCGCAACAGCGCGCCGGGCCGTTGCCTGTGGTCCGAGGCCTACCAGGACCCGGTGACCCAGGTGCCGATGACCACCTGCAGCGTTCCCTATCGCCAGGACGGTGCCTTTGCCGGGGTCGCCACCATCGACCTGCGCCTGGACGACCTGGCGCGCTTCCTCAAGGAGCAGGGGGCGGTCACCGGCGGCTATGCCTTCGCCCTGGACCAGGCCGGCAACGTGCTGTATTTCCCTGATGCCCAGGCCGGCGGCGGGGGCCAGATGCTCAGCTTCGACGCCCTGAGCAAGCAGCAACCCTGGTTGCTTCCGGTGGCCGAGGCCCTGGCCAAGCCGGCACCGACCGGGCAGGTGCGCAGCCTGGACCTGGACGAGGACGGGCGCTTGCAGGAAGCGGCGCGGGTCAGCCTGTTCAGCATGCCCGGCAGCGGCTGGACCATCGGCCTGGTGACCCCGGAGCAGAAGGTCACCGGCCTGGCCCGGGCCATGACCACCGAGATCCTGCTGTTCCTCCTGCCGTTGCTGGCGCTGCTGCTGTTCTTTGCCTGGCTGGCCGGGCACAAGCTGATTGCCCAACTGGAAGAAACCACCCGGCAGATCGATGCCCTGGGCAGTGGCCAGGCCAGCGACAACGCCGAGCTGCACGTGGCCCGGGCCGACGAGATCGGCGCCTTGCGCGCCGCGGTGAACCGCTATGCCGGGCAGTTGCGGCAAATGCTGCAGAAGATCGCCAGCGAAGCCCGGCAGTTGCAGAACGAAGCCGCGCGCCTGGGTCAACTCAGCAGCACCCTGGCCCAGCGTGCCGAGCAGCAGCGCCAGGAGAACACCCAGTTGGCCACGGCCATCACCGAGATGTCCTCCAGTGCCCTGGAAGTGGCGCAGAACACCAACAACTGCGCCGACACCGCGCGCCAGTCCCTGGTGGTGGTGCAGGAGGGCCAGCACAAGGTCGATGCCAACAGCCAGTCGATCCAGCAGTTGTCCGCGGAAATGGCCGAGGCGGCGACAGTGATCCAGCGCCTGGAGCAGGACAGCCAGCAGGTCGGCGCGGTGCTGGATGTGATCAAGGCGATCTCCGAGCAGACCAACCTGCTGGCGCTGAACGCCGCCATCGAAGCGGCCCGGGCCGGGGAGCAGGGCCGGGGCTTTGCCGTGGTGGCGGACGAAGTGCGGACCCTGGCCGGCCGCACCCAGACCTCGGCCAACGAGATCAGCGGCATGATCAACGACTTGCAGCAGGCCTCGCGTCAGGCGGTGCAGGCGATCCAGGCCGGTGAAACACGAACCCGCCAGGCGGTGGGCGAGGCGTCCGGTGCATCGGATGCGCTGTCCAGCACGGTGACCAGCTTCGACGATATTTCCCAGCGGGCGCAGCAGATTGCCGTGGCGGCCCAGCAGCAGAGCCACGTGACCCAGGAGATCAACGAACTGGCGGTGCGCATCCACGGCATCAGCGAGGACAACGCCCGGGACGCCCAGGCCCTGGACAAGGTCAGCGAGGCCATGCAGGCCCTGTCCGGGCGCTTGTCGAACCTCAGCCAGGGCCACCGCTGAGGCATTGTCTGCCCGGGCCGTCGGTGGCCCGGGCGGGTTTCAGTTCCCTCGGGCCGCATTCGCCGGCCCGTTTCAGACCTGGCTGTACATCATCAGCTTGAAGTTCAGCAACAGCCCCAAGGACACCCAGCCGAGCCCCAGCAGGCCATTGATCAACGGCTTGCCGGGAGCCACGCGCGTGGCCAGGAAGCGGGCGATGGCGGCGCCGATCAGCGCGCCGGGAAAGTCGAACAGATAGAACAGCCAGCCCAAGGCACCCTCCGGGGAACTGATCCACAGGCAGAACAGTTGCAGGTGCGCGGCCAGGGCCAGGGCCACCCCGGTGAACAGCGCCGGCGTGGGCCGGGTGCACAGCAGCAGGCCGAGAATCAGCCCCTGGGGCAGCCAGTAGGCGGCGAAGTTCTCCCAGAAATAATCTATCGGTTGCCAGGCCCGGACGATTGCCAGGGACAGCCCCCAGAGCAACGCGGCGGCAGCGGGCAGGTGATTCAGGGAGAGCAGGCGCAGGGAGCTGGAAGACATGCAGGATCTCGCTAATGAAGTTGTGGATCAGCCGGGCTGATGGTCGGGGAGGGCGCTCTGGCTGCACAGCTCATGCACCACCTGGCGCAACCAGCGATGGGCCGGGTCAGCCTCCATGCGCGGGTGCCAGAGCAGGGAGATGGTCATCTCCGGCAGGGGCACCGGGAGGCTGAAACCGTGCAGGCCGTGCCGCAGGTTGCTGGTGTGGCGCTCGGGCACCATGGCGATCAGGTCCGAACCCCGGGCCAGGGCCAGGGCGGCGGAAAAACCGCTGACCAGGGTGACGATCTGCCGTTCCAGGCCCAGGGCTTTCAGGGCCTCGTCCATGCGCCCATGAGCATGGCCCTGGTGGGCGGCGAGGATATGTTCGCCAGCCACGTAGGCATCCAGGGTTACCGGCCCCCGGCTCAAGGGGTGGCCGGCGCGCACCACGCCGATAAAGCGATCGCGAAACAGCGCCCGGGTGCGCAACTCGGGGCTGGTGTCGGCGTCGATCACCGCGGTTTCCAGGTCGACGCTGGCATCGCGCAGGGGCTGGCTGTTGCGGTCCAGCTTGGGTACGAAATGCACCCGCACCCCGGGCGCTTCAGCCCGCAGGCGGCTGACCAGCGCCGGGCCGAAATTCTCGACGAAACCATCACGGCTGCGCAGGGTGAAGGTGCGCTGCAGGCGGCCAAGGTCGATCTGCTCGGCCGGGCGCAGGGCGGCCTGGGCGTCTGCCACCAGTTGGCCGATGCGCTGGCGCAGCTCCAGGGCCCGAGGGGTGGGCACCAGGCCGCGCCCGGCGCGCACCAGCAGCGGGTCGCCGGTGGCCTGGCGCAGGCGGGCCAGCGCCCGGCTCATGGCCGAGGGGCTCAGATGCAGGCGCTGGGCAGCCCGCGCCACGCTGCCTTCGGCCAGCAGTACGTCCAGGGTCAGCAGCAGGTTCAGATCGGGAGTCGACATTGGCGCAATTTAGCACGCAGGCAGCTGGCATGGCGTTGAATGCATCAATTAACTGCAAAGGCTGCGCCTTCCGCCTGGTCACGGCTGGCCCTAGGCTGGCGGGCATCACCTTGCCGGAGCCTGTGCGATGCCCATTCCCGAGTCCCAAGCCGCCCCCCAGGAAGCCCTGGCGCCCCGTGCGCGCTGGGCCCTGGCCAGCCTGTCGCTGGCGATGCTGATGCCGTCCCTGGACACCAGCATCGCCAATGCCGCGCTGCCGAGCCTGGCCCAGACCCTTGAGGCGTCGTTCCAGCAGGTGCAATGGATTGTCCTGGCCTACCTGCTGGCCATTACCACCCTGATCGCCAGCGCCGGGCGCCTGGGGGACCAGTGGGGCCGGCGCCGGGCGCTGCTGGCGGGGATCGCCCTGTTCACCCTGGCCTCGCTGTGCTGCGGCCTGGCCCCGGGCCTGGGCTGGCTGCTGGCGGCCCGCACGCTGCAAGGCCTGGGGGCGGCGGTAATGCTGGCCCTGAGCATGGCCCTGGTGGGTGACGCGCTGCCCAAGGCCCGCACCGGGGCCGCGATGGGCTGGCTGGGCAGTATGTCGGCCCTGGGCACCACCCTGGGCCCGGCCCTCGGTGGCCTGTTACTGGCCAGCGTCGGCTGGCGCTGGATGTTCCTGGTCAATGTGCCCCTGGGGTTGGTGGCGCTGTTACTGGCCTGGCGTTGCCTGCCACCGGACCGGCCTGTGGCGTCGGCCAGTGCCTTCGATGTGCCGGGCAGCCTGCTGCTGGCCTTGAGCCTGGGCGCCTATGCCCTGGCCCTGACCCTGGGGCACAACTTGCTGGCGCCGTTGAACCTGGGCCTGCTGGTGGCCAGCGTGGTCGGGGTCGCGCTCTTGGTGCGTGTCGAGCGCCGGGCCGCCGCGCCGCTGTTCCAGCCGGCCCTGCTGCGCCGTCCACAACTGCGCAGCAGCCTGTGGCTGAGCCTGCTGGTGTCGACGGTGATCATGACCACCCTGGTGGTGGGGCCGTTCTACCTGGCCCGGGGGCTGGGGCTCGGGAGCCTGGCAGTGGGCCTGAGCCTGTCCCTGGGGCCGCTGGTGGCGACCCTGTGCGGCGCCCCCGCCGGGCGTCTGGTGGACCGTTACGGTGCCCGGCCGCTGTCCCGGCTCGGCCTGCTGGGGTTGTGTGGCGGCCTGGGCCTGCTGGCGCTGCTGCCCCGGAGCCTGGGGCTGGCAGGCTACCTGCTGCCGCTGGCCCTGGTCACCGCCAGCTACGCGCTGTTCCAGACGGCCAACAACAGCCTGGTGATGCGTGATGTGGCGCCGCAGCAGCGTGGGCTGACGGCGGGGTTGCTGAGCCTGTCGCGCAACCTCGGGCTGATCAGTGGCGCGGCGGCCATGGGCGCACTGTTCGCCTGGGGCTCGGGGCCGCAGGCCGGCGTCGAGGCCGTGTCCCGTGGCATGCACTGGACCTTTGGCGTAGCGGCGCTGCTGATGCTGCTGGCCTTGCTCAGCGCCGGGCGCAACCGGCTGTCCGAGGAGGCCGGCTCGCCCTTCATCAGCCGTCTGCTGGCGCACAAACCCACCTACATGATCCTCGACGACCACGAGATCGAGGACAACTGAACGCAGGACCGCATCGACAAGAACGGTAGCAAGCGCACCCTGTTCAACTGGGCGATGGGCGCCTACATGAGCTACCAGTGGAGCCATGGGCCGCGCTTCGAGGACAGCTATGTGCAGAGCCGTGCGATGTCCGGCAACGATCAGTACCTCAAGCACCGTTCGGTCAAGCAGCTGTTCTACGACTTTTCCTGTTCCAACTATCCGTTCTTCGTGCTGGATACCCGTACCCAGCGCTTTGTCGATGATGTGTCCGGCGCCCTGCAGGACAACCACCTGCTGGGCCGACCCTCACTGCACCCGGCCGAACCCGGCCAGTTGGATCGCTTGTGCGCCTGGTGACAACAAGCAGGACGATAGCGTCAACGACCAGCCGGAGCGGCTGCAACTGATGCCCTGGTAGCGGGGCTGGCCCGGGCGCACCTGCTCTAGTGGCCTGTCACATGGAGTTGGTGCAGATGGCTCACCCGCCCGAGAAACATCATCTGGCGCATGTACATCGCCACGAGCAGGGCCAGGGCGCTAAAGCCGTTGAACCCGGGATGCTGGGCCATGGACAGCGCCCCACAGGCGCTGAAGCCGATTTCGATCAGGGCCAGGGCGATACAGCCGGTCAACAGGTTCTGGCAGAGGCTGACCTCCGCCATCGCCTTGACCAGGGTCCTGCCGGCGCCGTCATCTGCCTGGATGACTTCATCCAGTTGCCTGGTCACCGCCTTCCACCTGGCGAAGCTGGAGGATGCCGGGGCATCTGCCAGGCCTACCAGCGCCGCCAGGAACCTGCAGCGGTTCAGCGTAGCGATGGATAGCCAGTCCCAGAGCGGGGCGAAGCCGGTGAAGACGATACCGGACACGTAGCTGAGGATGATCAGCACGAACAACAGGGCGCCGCCGAGAATATCGGGGGGTTGCAGCTGTTCGTGGGGGTACTTGAAGGCCAGGACGATCCAGAACGCCATGCCCGGGCAGATCCGCGCAATCAGATCGTAATAGACGCTGGGAATGAGATTGAGGATCGAGGTGAGCCCGCTGCCGCCCTCGCTCTTGCCAGGCTCTTTCTTGCCCTTGTCTGCTTCGCACATGGCGCTCTCCCTTGCCCAGGAACTCCTGGCTCCTAACTCTTAGTTCAAGGGGGGAGCGTTGTCCACGGAACGGGCTGGACAAGCACTTTCAGTGCTGCCAGGGCACGGGGGGCGCCTCGAACACGCGGTTGGGCGAACACAGGGCCTGGGCGCCCTGTGTCCCTTTGCCGGTCAGTACCCAGGGCTTACAGCCCCAGTTCCAGCGCCAGCAGGTCCGCCAGTGGCTGGCGGCGGCGGATCAGTTTCGGCTGGCCGTTCTCGAACAGCACCTCCGGCAGCAGCGGGCGGCTGTTGTAGTTGGAGGACATGCTGGCGCCATAGGCGCCGGTGTCGTGCAGTACCAGCAGGTCGCCGACCCGAGCCAGGGGCAGGGGGCGCGGGGTCAGGCATTCGTCGTCCTGGGTGAAGATGTCGCCGGACTCGCACAGCGGGCCGCCGACCACGGTCAGCTGTTGCGGGCGCTCCACCGGGTGGCCGGCGGCGTCCAGCAGGCTCATGCCGTGGTAGGCGCCGTACATGGCCGGGCGCATCAGGTCGTTGAACCCGGTGTCCACCAGCACGAAGTGATGCTGGCCGGCGGTCTTCACCACCCGCACTTCGCTGACCAGGCAGCCGGCCTCGGCCACCAGGAAGCGCCCCGGTTCGATCTCCATGCGCACGCCGTGGCCCAGGTAGGCCTCGATCTCCTGGCGCGCCACTTTCCAGGCATTGGCGTAACGCTGCACGTCCACCGGGGTGTCGCCCTCGCGGTAGGGGGTGGACAGGCCGCCGCCGATGGAGAAGGCCTCGAGGTCGTGGTCCAGGGATTTCACCGCCGCCACCATGGCTGCGCCCACCTGTTCCAGGTGGTCGTAGTCGACCCCGGAGCCGATGTGCATGTGCAGGCCCACCAGGTGCAGGCCATGCTGGCGGATCACCGCCAGGGCTTCGCTCATCTGGTCGTGCCAGATGCCGTGCTTGCTGTTTTCGCCACCGGTGTTGGTCTTGCGGCTGTGGCCGTGGCCGAAGCCCGGGTTGATCCGCAGCCAGACCCGGTGCCCCGGGGATTTCTCCCCCAACTGGCGGAGCATGTCGATGGAGCCGGCGTTGACTTCCACTTGCAGTTCCACCACCCGGGCCAGGGTGGCCTCGTCGAACAGGTCGCAGGTGAAGACGATGCCGGCATCCACCGGGCTGAAGCCGGCCAGCAGGGCGCGTTCGATTTCCCCCAGGGACACCGCATCGACCCGTACCCCGGCCTCGCGGATCAGGCGCAGCAGGTGCAGGTTGGACGAGGCCTTCTGGGCGTAGCGCACCACGTCGAACGCCTGCAACTGGGCGATGCGCGCCTGGATGGTGGCAGCGTCATAGCACCACAGTGGAGTGCCGTACTGGCGGGCGGCGGCGACAAGTTGAGCGGGGGAAAATGGAATGGCCATGGCGAATGCAATCTGTGATCAGTGGGAATGGAGGCAGCATGCCCGTTGGCGGCTATTCAAGAAAATATCTATTCTTTGCCAAGATATTCATATCTGATATGGGCTGGTTGATTAAGCGAGTTTCCCGCCATGGACATCTCCCTGCGGCACATCGAAGTGTTCCGCGCCATCATGCAGGCCGGCAGCGTCACCGGCGCCGCGCGCCTGCTGTTTACTTCGCAGCCCACCGTGAGTCGCGAGCTGGCCCGGCTGGAAACGCTTTCCGGCTTGCGCCTGTTCGATCGTGAAGGCGGGCGCCTGCTGCCCACGGCCCAGGCCCTGCTGTTGCTGGAGGAAGTCGAGCGGGCCTATGTGGGGCTGGAGCGGATCAACAGCGTGGCCCAGTCGATCCGCCGTTTCGAGCACGGCCAGTTGAGCCTGAGCTGCCTGCCGCTGTTCTCCCAGACCCTGCTGCCGCCGGTGTGCAAGCAGTTCCAGGCGCAGCACCCGGGCATCGGCCTGAGCATCACCGCCCAGGAATCGCCGCTGTTGGAAGAGGCCCTGAGCGCCCAGCGCCATGACCTGGGCCTGACCGAAAGCGAGCACCTGCCCCGGGGCACCCAGGGCGAACTGCTGTTCTGCGCCGACATGGTCTGCATCCTCGCGGACGACCATCCGCTGCTGGCCAGGCCGCGGCTGGCGCTTGCGGATTTTCGCGGCCAGGACTTCATCAACCTCTCGGGCCTGGATATCTACCGCCAGACCCTGGATGAGCATTTTCGCCAGGCCGGGGTGGATCGCCGGATAGTGGTGGAAACCACCAACGCAGCTTCGGTGTGCGCCATGGTGCGCCAGCGGCTCGGGGTGGCGATCATCAACCCCTTGAGTGCCATGGAAGAGGCCGGGCGCGGCCTGGCGATCCGACCGTTGCAGCTGTCGGTGCCCTATCGGGTGATGCTGATCCGCCCGGATTACCGGCCCTCGTCGAGTTTTGTCGAGGGTTTCAGTGAAGCCCTGCGCACCCAGGCCAAGGCACTGCAAGAGCAGGTCGGGCGGATAGTGCAGGGCGGGCAGGGGGTGAATCGCTCAGGCTGATAGGGGGGCGTGGCCCAATGTTCAGCTTGTTGGTGAAGAGGGCGCGTTGGCGCTTCAGGGAAACATGTCCCTCTCGTATGGCGGCGGACAGTTACCGAGGATAGCCCTGCGGTCGGCTGATCTTGTGGCAAGCCTCAGGTGCAGGCCCGGACCGTAGCGACTCAATCCCCTGACCAGTTCTGGAGTCAAATAAAATGCCTATTGCCATTCACGCACGCAACAACACCGCCGCTGCACAGCAAGTTGCCATCAGGAATACCGCCCAGGGCAACAACCTGGCCAACGTCAACATACCTGCCCAAGGCAACGTGGTTCTTTATGTCCTGCAAGCGGATGCCAGTGCCGACCTGTATCTGATCTGCAATGCCAATGCTGCCCAGGCTGCCCAATTGAGCGTCGTCTACCAGGGCCATAGCAGTGTGGTTCAAGACAGCGACTGGGCCCGCCAATGGACGGTCGATGGTGTCGTGGATGGCGTACAGCTGGACCTGGCATAGCGGGAAAAACTCGCTGGCAAAGACCATCCTGCGCACGCCTTGCCTGTAGGAGCCAGCTTGCTGGCGAAGGCGCTCTCACGGGCACCTTCGCTGGCAAGCCAGCTCCTACAAGGAGGGCGGTTTTGCGCGGAGGTTAGCGCTCGATCGCCAGGGCCACGCCCTGGCCACCGCCGATGCACAGGGTCGCCAGGCCCTTTTTGGCATCACGCTTGATCATTTCATGCAGCAGGGTCACCAGCACCCGGCAGCCCGATGCACCAATCGGGTGGCCGATGGCGATCGCACCGCCGTTGACGTTGACCTTGCTGGCGTCCCATTCCAGCTCCTTGGCCACCGACAGCGACTGCGCGGCGAAGGCTTCGTTGGCTTCGATCAGGTCCAGTTGGTCCAGGGTCCAGCCGGCCTTGTCCAGGCAGCGGCGAGTGGCCGAGACCGGGCCGATGCCCATGATCGCCGGGTCGACGCCGGCGTTGGCGTAGGCGGCAATTTTTGCCAGCACCGGCAGGCCCAGGGCCCGGGCCTTGCTGGCGCTCATCAGCATCACCGCGGCGGCGCCGTCGTTCAGCGCCGA
>NZ_FMWW01000009.1:0-110288 GCF_900103205.1 Pseudomonas sp. NFPP12 | reverse complement strand
GTCCTTGACCTTCTTCTTGATATAGTTCCGCTGCCTATCAAGTTTTTCACGCTCGACAATCCTGCTAACTCTAATAGTCAACCCATCGTAGTCATAAGAAACATAATCACCTTTGGCAGAAATATGATTAGAAAAAATATGTCCTCCTCCATTGCTTATGGGCTCTTCATCCACGGCAAATATAGACCACTCCATCTCTTCATGGACGTCAAAGGTCAAACGCCCCAGGCATTCCTGGCGAACAGGATCGGCAAACGTATAACTGCCCAACAACAGTAGAATGATCCCCAACACCCACGAATAGAACCTCATGAATTATGCCCCTTATCTTGAGGAGACTGATGGATGGCGACGCTTAAAAAACTATTTCATTGACCATCAAACGCAACTTTGACCGGCGTGCTGTCGCGCACAATCATCACCAGCTCCGAATCTCGATTACCCAACAAACTACGGTCATTGACGTTGGTGCTTCCCACAATCGCCACCCGATCGTCGGCGATCAGTAGCTTGCTGTGCACATAGATCTGCTCGGTTACTACACGGCCATCGAGGGTGTCCCAAGTGCGCAGGTTGAACAGGGGCAGGTGCATATGAAAGAACCAGCCTTTCTCGATACGCCGACAGATCCAGACAAGTTTCCAGGAGCCATCCACCACGCTCCAAGCTCACTACTCATTGGGCCTGATGCTCTCAGTCAACTTGAGAAAACGCGGAATGACTTCCTCCGGCGGCGGTGTGTGCTCGGCCAATCCGTCCTTGCCCTTCTGGAAGGTAATCATGTGCACCGCCAGCAAAGGCCGCGCCAGGCCACCGGTGTGCGCCATGGCAAACCAGGCGCGTTCCCGTTCCCCGGAGTCGGGACGCGGGTCCAGGCGCCAGCCTTCCAGCAAGGTGGCCTTGTCGCCCAGGTAGAATTTCTGCAGTAACTTGGATTTGGTCCATTTTTTGGCGTCGTAGCCAGGGTATAGATCGGTGGTGTAGATGCCAGTGGTGGGCTTGGCGTCGGGATGAGCACGGGAGGCATTGATCATGCTCATGATGACGTTGGGAGTGCGGGTGAAGCGCAGGCTGTTCTTGACCTCAAAGCCAGTTTTACCATCGTCATGGATAAAACCGTAAGGCATGCAGATACCCGGGCCTTTGGGGATCTGGTACAGGTCTCGGGGTTCGAAGCGGGCGATCAGGTCTTTAAAGCGCTGCGATGCGTTTTTACCGGGCTTGCTCATATAAAAATAATAGATGCGTTGGTTACGCAAGAGCAGTGCTTGGAAAGGAAAGGTTTTGCCGCCCAAAAAATACGCCTCAGGAATGCCTAGATCATATTCGTTGATCTTGGCCAAAGGGATTTTACGCTCAACTTTTGCCATATTTTTTTTACGTTCCGCAATAACTTTCTCGACATCCTCTCTATCTTTAGACTTCAGGAGATCTTCCAGCATTCCTTTTTGTAGATCGAGATTTTTTATTAGTTCACGCTGATAGTTTTCGGACTTTCTTATAATTGCATTGCGCTGCACATCAAACTCTTCGCGCGTTACAATTCGACTAATCCTGATAGTTAGTCCATCGTAGTCATAGGAAACATAATCCCCAACAGCACCAATTTTCTTACTAAACATATGCCCTCCACCTTCACCTATATTACTGCGCCCAAAGAAAAAGGTAGACCACTCCACTTCTTCCGGAACATCAAAGATCAAACGCCCCAGGCATTCCTGGCGAACAGGGTCGGCAAACGTATAACTTCCCAACAATAGTAGGATGATCCCCAACACCCACGAATAGAACCTCATAAATTATGCCCCTTATCTTGAGGAGACTGATGAACGGCAACTCTTACAGAGTTACCTTGCTTATCTAAAACATCAGCAATCATGGTCTTATTCAGTCCTGAGTCATTATTTTCACCTCGGGTCCAGTTGAGCGGCAACGCGGTAATAAAACCTTCTACCTCAGTAGGTGGCGAGAAAGACTTCACGCTCGCTAACGTTTTGCTCTTCCAGAATCTTTCTTCATAGGGCATAGGCTCGGACAGCTCACCACCCGCTCCAAGTTTTCTTAAACTTCGATAGATCCATGTTGGCCAAACCGGACAAGGAAAGCCATCTCCATACTCCTTAAGCATATCCGCATCTATAATTTGAAGCAGGCTTATATTCTGCGGAATAAAATCAAATCTTTCGTTATAAAAACTTTCATTTTGACTGGCTCGCTTTTGTACCGCCTGCCACGTCGCCTTCGCCGCCGGTTGATCCAGATACTGTTCAAGCTCAGTAGCCGGCTTAACCGAAGATGGCTTAGTTAAACTCAACGCAAAGTGCTTCCTCCACAAACCCTTGCGCAACTGGCTAATCGCCTGACTTACCTGCTGTTCATGTTGACCATCCAACGCAACTTTGACCGGCGTGCTGTCGCGCACAATCATCGCCAGCTCCGAATCCCGGTTGCCCAGCAAACTACGGTCATTGACGTTGGCACTCCCCACAATCGCCACCCGATCGTCGGCGATCAGTAGTTTGCTGTGCACATAGATCTGCTCGGTGACTACACGGCCATCGAGGGTGTCCCAAGTGCGCAGGTTGAGCAGGGTCAGGTATTGGTTCCAGTCTCGCTGTTGTGAATACACCGGATCACCCGCTATATCTTTACGCTCGATCACCTTCAACGCCTCCTCGGGACTGCACTTGCCCCGAAGTGCCCTGAGTGCCATATGCCGTTGAATACGCTTGACCAGGCTGTGTTCGCCAAACACCAGTGTTTGCATGGTCAGGTGGACCTGGTGCATGACAATCGGGTCATTGAGCTTGCCCTCGGGGTGCACTGGCAGGACCAGGTACACATGAAAGGGCTGGTCATGCTCGATGGCCCGGCCAATCCGATCGGCCAGCGCCTGGACGATAGGGTTACGCAGGCTCTTTTCTTCCCCCAGGTTCTTGCTCAGCCAGCCCATGGCATTGAGTTTCCAGATGTCATAGAAGCTGTTGAGGAACGTGTGGGATTCCTCAGTGGACTCTTCGGCTATCGCCTTGATTTCCCGCCAGTCGATCAGGGCGAAGTCCCGGCCATTGATCGCCTCGCGCAGACCGATACGTTCCACGTAATCCTGTCGCAAGCTATTGGGGTCGCGCAGGCTGGCCATGGGGCCGGATAACAGCACGTCGTCCCGCAACTCTCCCTCATCCCCAAAATCACTCTGGAAAAACTGGTTCTCCATATAGATAAAGTGCCCGGCACTGGAGATCACCTGCAGCATCGCCTTCAGGCAGTTGGCTTGAACACTGGGTGCGCTGATACCCGGTGGCAGGGGTAGATTCAATTGGGCTCTCTGCCGACCCAGGGCCTCTTGTTTGGTCATGACCTCCGAGGCGCTGCGCAGCACTTGCACGCTGACGCCACCACGCCGCGGGTCGGGCTCGGTGGGCAACCATTGCGGTTGATTGATCCACACCGGTTTGGGCTGCGCCAACCGTATCTGCAGTTTGTCATTGGCGTCCAGGTTGTGCTCCAGGCCCGCGCGCTTGGCCATCAGGTTCAGCCATTCCATGACCGCCACCACCACCTTGGCCGGAGTTTCGGCAAGAGGCTGGAGTTCGGCGATATAGGCCTGTTGGCCATTCCAGCGTTCAATGAAGTTGCGCGACAGGTCATACACCGAAGGCCCTTCGATACGACTATGTACGTCCTGCCAGGGCATGCGCGGCTGATAGTCCGCAAGACGCGAGTAGTCCTTCGAGGCCATGGGTTGAGGGCTGTTCAGCAGGTAGTAGTAGGGTGGCTGATCACTCTCCTGGCGCTCTTGCAACTGGGCATAGAAATGCCCGAGTAGCGAGGCGCCCAGTGCCTTGATGCTATCAACCTCTTTCTGCGGCAGGGCCTCGAAGCCCTTCTCGCTGAACATCGCGACAAAACGGCCCAACTCGGTTTCATTCATCCAGCGATGAATCAGTTCGTAACTTCTCAGCCGCAGTACCAAGTGCAGTTGGCCCGTGGCGGCTTCCAGTTCCTGGAGCCACTCATGAACCTGGCTCTTGAGGGGCTCGGCCAAAGGCAGATTGTCCCAATTGGCGAGGATCAGCTCGGCCACCAGGCGAACCATTTCATCGTTCAGGTACTCTTTGGCCTCGGCCAAGGGGTCGAAGGCCCCTACGGTTTCTTTCAGGCTGTTGATTCCACGGGATAACCACTCGGTGGCTGGAAACATCGGGCCGTCGATGAAGTTCTGCACGGCAGCGCCCGTATTCAACACACCTTGGCGGGAGGGCAAAGACACCTCCATGCCCAGCACCGAGACCTTGCCCAACGGTTTGAACAGGTCAAACAGTGTGGCCAGCAATAGACCGTTGCGGCTGACATGCTTGTCCATGTCCATCCACCCCAAGTGTGGAATGCACGGGTTATAGGCATCATTGCCCCGGCGCTCGCGGGCATCGAGGCTGAAATTGTTGTCGTCGCGGCGACCGTAGGCCAGGTCGATACCACCGACGTAGCCGATCTTGTTGTCGATCACCACGCTTTTCTGGTGATGAGAGAAGGTCGAGCCCAAACCTGCCATATCGCTTTGCTGGATGGCTGGCGTACAGAACGCCCGGGCACCGCCCAGACCGAAATTGAGCTGGAAGATCGCCAGCATGGTTTCAAAGTCGTAGGTCCCCAGGCTGCCCGAAGGACTCAGCCAGGGCATGACGAACACCCTGAGCGCCGGCTTGCTTTTGAGCGCCTGATGCAGGCACTGCCACAGGCTGCGCTGGCCATCGAGCAGCACGTCGTAGTTGACCTGCCAGCTGGTGATGAAGATCGACGTCTCGGCCTGGTCGATAGCCACAGCCAAGTCGCGGTAGTAATCATCGCCATTGATGAAGAAACGCACCTGATTGCCACTGCGCTTGGGCGCGAACAGATCATCGCCTTCAATGAAGAAGTCCGGGGCGGAGACGGCCAGCAGGGCTTTGCCGTCATCGGTGTTGATCTGGCTGAGCTCTTTATGACGGATACCGTTATACGGTGCCGGGTTGATTGTCATGCTCAATCCTCCCTGGATTGCAGTTGACGGTAGATATCACCTTCGCAGAGGGTGTCTTGTTGGCTGCGGGCCTGGACCAGGCCTTTGTTGACCAGGCCTTTTTTCAGGCAGCCATGGAAATCCAGGGCCGCCAGCGCGGCCTGTTCCTGCCACGGTGCCGAAGGTTCCTGATGCAGCAGCAGCGCCACCCGCTGCCCGGGATAGCTCAGCCACAGCGGCGTCCCCAGGGCCACGGCGTTCGATAGAACGCGGCGCTGGTCCTCGTCGAGGGTGATACGCCCCTCTTCATCACTGGCTCCCTCCAGCAGTGGAATGTCCTCATCGCCCTCAAAGATTGCCCATGGCGTATAAGCCAGAGGGAAACCTTCATCACCCGGAATGTCGGTCAATTGGATCTTGAAGAAATAATCACGCGGCGCGCTTTCCATTCGCGGGCGCTCCACCCCGGGGCTGGCGCTCTCCAGCAGGTTTCCAGCTCGGTCGGCACCGGCGGGTATGGGGATCCTTGGCATCAGCAAGGCAATACCGGCCCCCTTGCCCGCCGCGCCTCCGGCATTCACCTTGACCTGCGCGCCATTCACGCTGATGCCCCCGGCATCGAGCTTGATAAAGCTGCCCCCGGCTTGCACCGTCAGTTCACTGGCCGCCTCGATCACCATCTTCTGGCCCGCTTGCAGGTGGATCTCGCGGCCGGCCTGGAGCAGTTGTGCGGTGCCCAGTTTGATGTGCTGGTCTTGCGCCACGTTCAGGTGGTCGTCGGCGCGGATTTCGGTTTTGCGGTCGCCGTGGATGGTGCGGTGTTCCTCGGCCTTGAGTTCGCTGTAGCTGTTGGCTTCAACCGTGTCGTGGCGCTCGTGGCCAACGCGAATCTTCTGGTCGTGCTGGATGTTTTCATCCCAGTCGCGCTGGGCGTGGACGAAGATCTGTTCGGCGCCTTGCTTGTCTTCGATGCGCACTTCGTTGAAGCCGGCGCCGCCCGGCGAGCTCAGGGTCTTGAATACGCTGCGGGTCTTGTTGGCCGGCAGTTCATAGGGCGCCGGGTGTTCCTTGTGGTACAGGCAACCGCTGATCAGCGGCTGGTCGGGATCGCCTTCGAGAAAGTCCACCAGCACTTCCATACCGATGCGCGGGATGGCAATGGCGCCGTAGCGGTCGCCGGCCCAGCTGGAGGCGACCCGCAGCCAGCAGCTGGTCCGGTCGTCGCCCTGGCCTTCGCGGTCCCAGTGGAACTGCACCTTGACCCGGCCGTACCGGTCGGTGTGGATCTCTTCTCCTGCCGGGCCGGTGACCACCGCGGTCTGGCTGCTCAGGACCCGGGGCTTGGGGTGCTCCAGCGGCGGGCGAAAGAATACCTCCCAGGGGGTGGCGAGGAAGCGGTTGCGGTAGCCCTGCTGGAAGCCGTCTGCGGTCTCGGTGTCGCTGTTGATCGATTCCTCCAGCACTTGGGGCTGTTTGCCCTCGTGGCTTACCTGGGTCAGCAGCCAGAGGTTGTTCCACTCGCCACGCGGGTGCTCGGCCAACTGCAGAAAGTACCCGCTGACCAGTCGCGGCTCATCGCCCCAGCCTTCGGCTTGCAGGTAATCGGCGCGATGGCGTTCCAGGGCGCGCTGGCTGAGGAACTTGCCCCGTTCGCGATCGGTGAAACGCCCGGGGTAGTCGTAGTCCTCCAGGTCCGGTTGCTGGGTCTGGGCGTCGGGTTTGTAGGCGGCCTCCATTTGCAGGCGCGGCTTTTCGAAGTCGTAGTCGCGCCGGGTGACACGACTGGCGCGGGTTTCCAGGCGCACGCTGAAGCCCTTGATCACCGGCTCGTCCGCCACCAGCCCGCTGCCCTGCACGTAGGCGGTGGGCCGCCCGAGCTTGGGGAACACGCTCTGGTTGTCGCTGAACACCAGCAAATGCGCCTCGCGGCTGTGCTGGAAGTGATAGTGCAGGCCTTCTTCTTCGCACAGGCGCTGGATGAAATGCAGGTCGCTTTCGTCGTACTGCACGCAATAGTCGCGCTCGGGGCACGGGTGCTGGATCTGGAATTGGTAGGCATCGCCGAGGATGCCGTGCTCTTCGAGGATCAGGGCGATGATCTGCGGCGCCGAGAGCTGCTGGAAAATCCGCTGGTTGCTGCGGTGGCGCAGGTAATCCAGCTGCGGCAGCAGCGACAGGCTGTAGCGGCTCAGGCGCTTGCCGACGTCGCCCTGGGCGATGCGCTGGATCAGCCCGTGGATGCCATGGCCCTGGGGGTCGAAGGCGAGAAAGGCTGGTTGGTGCAGCAGGGGTTCGAGGTCGATGAAGGGGCGTTCGCTGACCAGTTGCAGGTCGAAGCGAAACGGCTGGCCGATGGCTTCGGTGCCCTGGAACGAGAGCACCTGGAAGTCGTGCTGGATGCCTTGGATGTCCAGGCTGAAGTGGGTTTGATCGGCAGGGTTGAACATGAGTCGATCCATGACGTATTGCAGCGGGGTCCATTAGCCGAAGCCTTCCAAAGCGATGACAACATCGTCGACTGTGGAGCGATTCGACAAAAACGACCCAGCAACTTAACAAGGAGCGACATATCAGGGTTGCAGGACTTTTCTGAAAGTTCACCCAGACCAATTACCTGGACGGAATCCAGGCCAGCACACCTACCCCCTGCCCCGCATCGACGACCGCCCCAGGCGCCGCCAGCCCAGCACCACCCCGCTGGCGCTGACCAGCAAACCTCCGGCGCTGAAGGCGATCATCCACAGATCCCACAACGGCCGGTTGGCCAGCAGCGGCAGCCAGTCCCAACTGTGCAGCAGGGTGAACAGCCAGCGCGAGGCACGGCGCGGCTGGTCCAGTTGGCCGACGATGGCGCCGGTGTGCAGGTCCAGGTGCAGCCAGGTCTGCGCCGGGTCGTCGAAACGCACCCGCAGCACCGGCAGGCGCTGCTGCAAGTGGCCCATCATGCTTTGCGGTTCCCGGGCGTAGTAATAGAAGTCGTAGGCGGCAAGTTGCTCGACGAGCATCGGTTGCCCTGGTCGGATGGCCCAGGCCGCCTGCTGCAAGGTGCCGGGGTGGAACCGGCGCTGGACCCGATCCCCGGCCATGTCGAAGATCCGCGTACGCCCGGCGCCGTCATAGCCAATCACATACCCCTTGCCGGCGATCATCCGCCACTCCAGTTCCCGGGCCTGCAGGCCGTCATCGGCAAAGCGTTGCAGGACCTGCCCGGCATTCAGCGGGAAGGCCAGGGCGCCCAGTGGACCACCCTGGTACGCCGCCACCGACAAGGGCTGGGCGCTGCTGAAGAGCTTCCACGGGTTCATCGACATCAGGCCACTGAAGATCCAGGTGATCAGCAGCACGCCGAACAGCATGCCCCCCAGGTGATGCCAGCGGGCAAAACCCTGGTACGGCGAGTGCGAGCCGTTGCGGTAGGTGCGCTTGAAGCGCCAGCGCAGCACGCCCACCGCCAGGCCGAGCACCGCCATCAGGGTGGCGGCCAGGGACAGGTAGGTGACGATCGGCCCCCAGGCGCCATCGATGCCGATGCCCCGCAGCGGGTACAGCCAGTGCAGCCAGGCGCCGATCCAGTTCCAGCCGCGTTCACTGGCGGTAGCGTCACGCACCACCTCGCCGGTGGTGCCGGAGATATACAGCAGGCGCCGCTCGGCATCGGCAATGGCCACCCGGTGCAACGGCCGGTCGGCATCCAGGGCCCGGGACAGGCTCCACATGTCTTCCTGCACTACGCCACGATCACGCGCCACCGCTTCGGGGGCGAACTGCCGGGCCGCGGCCAGGGCTTCGACCCTATCGGGGGGCGCCGCCGGCAGGCCGCTGTGGGAGTCGACCGCCACCTTGCGCGGCCCGGGGTATTCAAGGATGTAGCGCGGCTGCCCCGCCACCGTGGTCAGGCGGATGCGGGTGGGCGGCTGGTGCGGATCGGCGGCGTGCAGCACCTGCCCCAGGTCGGCTGGGGCAGGCTCCAGTTGCAGCACCGGCAGGTGGGCCAGGTGCTCGGCCGGGGTCAGCTTGGGGTAGCCGACATACAGCATCACCACCCCGGAAATAAACCACAGGGCCATGAACAGGCAGGCAACGATGCCCAGCCAACGGTGCCAGAGGTACAGGTAACGCTTCATCACGGGCAACTCGCAGATGCGCGGGGCGCCACCGGGCGCCCCGCTGGCTCAGGTTAAAAGCGCGTTTGCAGCGCCAGTTCGAAGGTCCGCGGCGCCCCCAGGTACAGCTGGCTCGGCGCGGTGGTGCGGGCGTAGACCTGATCGGTGAGGTTGCGCACCCGCCCGGTGATCCGCGTATCGGCGTTCACCTGATAGCCGACAAAGGCACCGAAGATCGTGTAGGCCGGCGCGTAGCGGCTGTTGGCCGCATTGGCGTACATCGAAGACACGTAGCGGGCGTCGCTGCCCACCTGCCAGGACGGCGCCAGGTCATAGGTCAGCCACAGGTTGCCGACCTTGTCCGGGGTGTTGGTAGGCCTGTTGCCCTTGCGCGATACCGGGCGCCCGCCGACGTTTTCATAGAACTCGTCGTATTGGGCATCGACGTAGGCGAAGTTGCCTTCGGCCAGCAGCCTGGGCGTCACCCGCAGCGACGCCGCCAGTTCCACGCCCCGGGAAGACTGCTGCCCCACCGGTTGGCTGCTGCCGGGGTTGCTCGGGTCGGCGGTGGACAGGTTATTGCGCTCGATGCGGTAGGCGGCCAGGGTCGCCGAACCGCGGCCGTCGAGGAAATCGAACTTGCTGCCGACCTCCCACTGGTTGCTGGTGCTCAGGTCGAAGTCGCGCACCTGACCATAGCTGGCGGTGGTCAGGATGCCCGCCGGCGGGTCGGCGGCGGTGCTGTATTGCACGTACACGTTGGCCGCCGGGGTCAGCTCGTAGACCAGCCCCAGGCGCCCGGTGGTCGGGCGGTACTTACGCTGGAAAAACGCCGGGTTGGCCTCGGTGACGGCGCGGTAGTTGGTCACTTGCAGGTCGATCTGGTCGTGGCGCAGGCCGCTGAGCAGGGACAGGCGCTCGCTCAGTTGCAGGCGGTTTTCCAGGAACAGGGCCCAGGTGTCCACCTGGTTGCGGCGGTTCTTGTCGAAGCCGCGCTGCATGCCGGGCAGGTCCCAGAAGCTGCCCGGGTCGAAATCGCCCGGATCAACGCCGGGCAGTGAGCCCGACACCGAGCGCGGGAAGTTGCTCATCACGTTGTGGCTGTAGTCGATGCCCACCGACCATTGGCTGTCCAGGCCGAACAGCGTGTTGTGATGCAGCAGCTCGAAGCGGTTGCCGTTGAGTTCCTGGGCGTGGCGCTGGAGCAGGATGCCGGAACGCACCACCTGGCTGTTGTCGCTGTTGTAGGCGTAGGTCTCCAGGTTGCGGTATTCGCGGTCGGCGTTGTAGTGGTACAGGGTGTTGCGCAGCGAAGTACGCTCATCGACCTGATAGTCGATGAGCGAGCGCAACCACTGCACCCGCTGTTCGTAACGCCCATCGCGGACGTTGTAGTTCTCGAAGCGCCGGCTCTTGTCCACCTCCATCTTGCCCCCCAGCGGGTTCAGCGCCGGGGTGCCCCAGTAGGGGCTGTCGACGCGCTCGTCCTGGTACTCGTAGGCCAGGGTGTGGGACAGCTGGTCGTTGAAGTCCGTCAGCAGGGAGAAGGCCGTGGTCCAGGCGTCGCGCTGTTCACGGTCGACATAACCGTTGCTGGTGGTGTGGCTGAGGTCCAGGCGCGCGTAATGCCGCGGGCCGGCCCCCTCGTTCAGCGCGTGGTTGAAGCCGAAGGAGGTTTCAGTGCTGTCGTAGGAGCCATAGCTGACCCGCCCTTCATTGAACGACTCGGTGCGCGACGGCAGCTTGGTGATGTAGTTGATCGAACCGCCCACCGCGCCGGCGCCGTAGAGAAAGCTCGACGGCCCGCCGACGGCCTCGACCCGGTCGTAGATCCAGCTGTCCACCGGGCGCGCGGCGATGGAGTCGTACTGCACGCTGATGCCATTGAACAATTGGGTGATCTGCGCCCCGGAGAAGCCGCGATAGGACACGAAGCCCGGTACCCCGGGGGACGAGGCCGCGTTCATCCCCGGCACGCTGGCCAGGATGTCCTGGGTATTGGCGGCGCCGCGCTGCTCGATCTGCTGGCGGTTGACCACACTGACCGAAGCCGGGGTTTCCCGGGGCGTCAGGCCCAGGCGCGAACCGGTGCTGCCCTGGGTATCGAGTTGCAGGCCGACCTTGCGTTCTTCGTCGGTGCTGATGCGCATCTGCGGCAACTCCAGCGGGGAGTCGGCCAGGGCATTGAACGACAGGGCACAGCACAGCGCCGCGCAGTGGGGGGAGCGATTGAGGTGTTTCATGGACTCGGACTCGAAAAAAAATCATCGAACAGCGTCCGGCAGCAGTCGCCGGAGCGACCGTGCAGCTAGTGCCGGAGGACGAGAAAGCGCGACCGTCTGATGACGGTCGCCGGAGCGAGTCAGCCCAGAGGAGGTGCCCGGGGATTGAGCGCAGGCCAGCAAGAGCGCGGCGGCGCCTTGCTGCGCTGCTCGCCCCCCAGCCGTGGCGGGCGTTGGCGGCGCAGCATCCAGCCCAGGCAAAACAGCAGCGCGATGCCCAGGCTCACGGCCGAGCACAATGGGCACATGAACGTGCTCAACCCACCGGCGGCGGCCTGATCGCTGAAGTCGCCGTCCAGGGCCGGGCCCGGGTTGCCCATGGCGGAACAGAACTGCCCGCCGACGCCATTGAGCTCCAGCCCGGCCATCTGCCCGTGGCCCAGGCCACAGACGAACACGTTGAACAGCACGCAGAAATACAGCGTCCAGGCAATGTGGGGGCGATGGGGGGAGGCATGGGTCATGGCGGCAAGATTAACAGTGAAAAAAGCGGCGGAAAATCACCCATGCAGGGCAAGCGAGACTCATGGGCCTGCCAGCGGTGAGGTTGTGGCAAGCTTTATAGCCGACTCCCGAAGAGTGCAGTGTCGGACCAGAACTAAAAAGAAGGTGCATCGCCTCACCTTCAAAGCAGCTCCCAGCCCATACGGTCCCTGTAGCCGCTGCCGCAGGCTGCGAACGACTGCGAAGCAGGCGCCGCTCTTGAGAGCGCTGAAGGTCCTGCGGCCCTTGTCGCAGCCTCGCAAGCTCGGCAGCGGCTACAAGCAGCGTCACCCTTCATCCTTATCGCCAGGCTATGTGCCCCAGCGCACAGACAACCCTCGCCTCTGCCCGGCAACCTCAAGGTTGCAGATTTTTGCCTGACACGCTCGTCGCGACGGTGCCTCGATTTGACCGCACGCCCCGCTCCCGGCCCTCCCTCGCACCCCGTGCCGAGGGACGGCTCTGTTATGCCAAGGAAAACATGGACAGTCATTGGACCCACGCATTCCTGAGGTTCTGGCGGCTGCCCGCCGCCCGATACGGCCAATGGAAGGCCTCGCGCAACAGCGTCGAATACCAGGCGCCGCTGCGCTCGGAATTGTTCAGCACTGAACAGATGGCCCGCCACGGCACCCTGCTGGCGCAACAGCATCGCCTGAGCCCGAGCCGCACCCCGGACTGGCTGCTGGCCCGCCTGGCGGACAACGCCAGCGCCCTGGCCAGTTGCTGCAAGAGCCTGACCGCCGCCACCCACGCCTCACCCCGGGCCACCCCCGCCGCGGAATGGCTGCTGGACAACTACTACCTGCTGGAAGAACAGATCCGCATCACCCGCACCCACCTGCCCCGGGGCTACAGCCGGCAGTTGCCGCGCCTGGCCAACGGCCAGTCGGCGGGCCTGCCGCGGGTCTATGACATCGCCCTGGAAACCATTTCCCACGGCGACGGCCGGGTCGACACCGACAGCCTGGGGCGCTTCGTCGACAGCTACCAGAGCGTCACCCCGCTGATGCTCGGCGAGCTATGGGCAATCCCCATCATGCTGCGCCTGGCCCTGATCGAGAACCTGCGCCGGGTGGCCTTCCGGGTCATGGCCAACTGGAGCGAACGCAACCTGGCCAACGACTGGGCCGACCGCCTGATGGAAACCGCCGAGCAGGACGCCAAGAGCGTGGTGCTGGCGGTGGCCGACATGGCCCGCTCGGCACCGCCCATGACCGCCGCCTTCGTCGCCGAGCTGGCGCGTCGCCTGCAAGGACAGAACGCGGCCCTGGTGCTGCCCCTGGCGTGGATCGAGCAACTGCTGGGGGAAACCGGGCTGAACATCGAGCGCCTGGTGCAGCTCGACGCCCAGCAGCAGGCCGCCGACCAGGTCTCCATCAGCAACAGCATCTCCAGCCTGCGCCTGCTCTCGGCCAGCAACTGGCGCGAGTTCGTCGAGCTGATGAGCCGGGTCGAACAGGTACTGGAACAGGACCCCGCGGGGGTCTACCGACGCATGGATTTCGCCACCCGCGACCATTACCGCCATGTGCTCGAACGCCTGGCCCGGCACTGCCGCCACAGTGAAGAACAGGTGGCCCGCCAGTGCATCGAGCTGGCCCGCGCCCAGTACCGCGCCGAGGCGCCGGAAGCCGTGGCCGGCCACGTCGGTCACTACCTGATCGGCGCTGGCCGGCGCACCCTGGAACAGCAGATCGGCGCCCGAGTCCCCCTGGCTGAACGTGGCCGCCGCCTGCTGACCCAGGCGCCCCTGGGCTTTTTCCTGGTGCCGGTGATCCTGCTCTCGGCCCTGTTCGCCTGGCCCTTCCTCAGTGCCCTGTATCAGGAAGCGACTTCCGGCCACTACTGGCTGGGGCTGTTGGCGGTGCCGGCGCTGCTGCTCGCCAGCCGGCTGGCCATCGGCCTGATCAACGGCCTGGTGACCCTGACCGTGGCCCCCGGCATCCTGCCGCGCCTGGACTACAGCGAAGGCATTGCTCCCCGAGCCCGGACCCTGGTGGCGGTGCCCTGCCTGATCGGCTGCACGGCGGATGTCGAGGAGCTGGTGGAAGGGCTGGAAGTGCGCTTCCTGGCCAACCGCGACGCCCAGCTGTATTTCGCCCTGCTCAGCGACTTTCTCGACGCCCCCAGCGAAACCCTGGACGCCGATGCCAGCCTGCTGATGCTGGCCCGGCAACGGATCGAGGCGCTGAACCTGAAGTACCCCGAAGAAGCCGTGGAGCGCTTCTACCTGCTGCACCGGCCACGCCTGTGGAACCCGGCGGAACATTGCTGGATGGGCCACGAACGCAAGCGCGGCAAGCTCGAAGACCTCAATGCCCTGCTGCGCGGCCGGGGTCGGGAGCGTTTTTCGCTGATCGTCGGCGATATCCAGGCACTGCCTGAAATCACCTACGTGATCACCCTGGACAGCGACACCCAGTTGCCCCGGGACGTGGCCCAGCAATGCGTGGGGGCCATGGACCACCCCCTGAACCGGCCCCTGGCCGACCCGTTGAGCGGGCGCATCGTCAGCGGCTACGGGATTCTCCAGCCGCGGGTCGGCATCAGTCTGTCGAGCACCGCCCGTTCGGCCTATGCCCGGCTGTTCGCCAGCGACGCCGGGATCGACCCCTATACCCGCGCCGTATCGGACGTCTATCAGGACCTGTTCCAGGAAGGCTCCTTCGTCGGCAAGGGCATCTATGCCGTAGACACCTTCGAGCAGACCCTGGGCGGGCGCTTCGCCGACAACCGGATCCTCAGCCATGACCTGATCGAGGGCTGCTACGCCCGCTCCGGGCTGCTCAGCGATGTGCAGCTGTTCGAGGAATACCCGGCCCGCTACAGCGCCGACGTCAAGCGCCGCCAGCGCTGGATCCGCGGTGACTGGCAACTGCTGCCGTGGCTCCTGCCCTGGTCGCCCAAGGCCGGTGGAGGCCTGGAAAGCAATCGCCTGAGCCCCCTGGCGCGCTGGAAGATCCTCGACAACCTGCGCCGCAGCCTCGAGCCCATGGCCCTGCTGGGCATGCTGCTGTGGGGCTGGCTGGGGGCCACCCACCCCGTGGCCTGGACCCTGGCGGTGCTGATTCTGCTGCTGGTGCTGCCGCTGTCGGCGGCCTTTCGCGAGCTGCTGGAAAAGACCCCGGATGTGCCCCTGCAACAACACCTGGTGGCCGCCTTGGGCACAGCCGGCCAGCACCTGTGCCGGGCGCTGCTGCCCCTGGCCTGGCTGCCCCATGAGGTGGCCTACAGCCTGGGTGCCCTAGGCCGCGCGCTATGGCGCATGAGCATCAGCAAGGAGTATCGCCTGCAATGGCAACCGTCCCGGGAAGCCGAACGCGGCCCCGATGACAGCCTGCTGGAGCTCTACCGGCGGATGTGGGTCGGCCCGGCCCTGGCGTTGCTCCTGGCCGGGCTGTCGTGGCCGCGCCCACAGTTGCTGGTGGCCGTGCCCCTGCTGCTGGCCTGGCTGGCCGGCCCGGCCCTGGCCTGGTGGCTGAGCCGCCCCGCCAGCCAGGTGGCCTTCGTGCCCAACACGGGCCAGCGGCGTTTCCTGCAGAGCCTGGCCCGCCGCACCTGGGCCTTTTTCGACCAGTACGTCGGCCCCCAGGACAACTGGCTGGCCCCGGACAACCTGCAGGAGCAACCCCAGCAGCGGGTAGCCCATCGCACGTCCCCCACCAACCTGGGCCTGGCCCTGCTGGCGCACCTGGCGGCCCATGACTTCGGCTACCTGAGCAGCAGCCGGCTGCTGCAGCGCCTGGAACGGATGCTCGCCAGCATGGGCCGGCTGGAGCGCTATCGCGGGCACTTCTACAACTGGTACGACACCCAGAGCCTGGAGCCTTTGCCACCGCGCTATGTGTCCACGGTGGACAGCGGCAACCTGGCCGGGATGCTGCTGACCCTGCGCCCGGGCTTGCAGGGCCTGAGGGACAGCCCGCCGTCCCCGGTGCAGATCGCCAACGGCCTGCTGGACTGCCTCGACGTGCTCCAGGACGCACTCACCGCAGCGGGTCAGGACACCGCGGCTGTGCTGCGCTGGCGCCTGGAAACCCGCGCCGTGCATGAACACCTGAGCCTGCATGCCGGGGTCAGCGCCGAGGGCCTGCTGGGCCTGTTGCAACGCATTGGCGAGAGCGCCGCCGACTCCCACGGCGAGGCATCCGATGACAGCGCCTTCTGGCACCAGGCGCTGACCGCGCAATGTCGCGACCTGCATGACGAATTGCTCTGGCGCACCCCACCGCCCATGGCCGACGGTCGCCGCTTCGGCCTCCTCAGTTGGCGCCAGCTGGCCGAGCTGGACACCGACTATTGGCTGCCCCGGCACCATGGGCGGATCGCCGCGCTACGGGAACTGGCGCTGGAACGCTGTACCGCGGTGAACCAGTTGCTGGAGCAGGTGACCGGCATGGCGCAGATGGATTTCGGCTTCCTCTACGACACCCGGCGCCATCTGCTGGTGATCGGCTACAACGCCGACGAGCACCGCCTGGATGCCGGCTACTACGACCTCTTGGCCTCGGAAGTGCGCCTGACCCATTTTGTCGCCATCGCCCAGGGGCAGTTGCCCCAGGAAAGCTGGTTTGCCCTCGGCCGCCTGCTCACCAGCAGCGCCGGTACCCCGGTGCTGCTGTCTTGGACCGGTTCGATGTTCGAATACCTGATGCCGATGCTGGTGATGCCCAGTTACCAGGGCACCCTGCTGGACCAGACCTGCCACGCCGCCGTGGCCCTGCAGATCGAGCACGGCCAGCAACTGGGCCTGCCCTGGGGCGTGTCCGAGTCGGGCTACAACACCCTCGACAGCCAGTTCAACTACCAGTACCGGGCGTTCGGCGTGCCGGGGCTGGGGCTCAAGCGTGGCCTCGGCGCGGAACGGGTGGTGGCGCCCTACGCCAGCGTCCTGGCGCTGATGGTGGCGCCCCAGGCAGCCTGCCAGAACCTGCAGCGCCTGGCCCAGCTGGGCCTGCAGGGCCGCTTCGGCCTCTATGAAGCCGTGGACTACACCGAGTCGCGCCTGCCCCGGGGCCAGAACCATGCCGTGGTGCAATCGTTCATGGCCCACCACCAGGGCATGAGCCTGCTGTCCCTGGCATGGCTGCTGCTGGACCAGCCCATGCAGCGGCGCTTCGAATCCGACCCGCAGTTCCAGGCCATCGCCCTGCTGTTGCAGGAACGAGTGCCGAAAACCGCCGCCCAGTACCTGCATGCCGCCGGCGCCCCGGCGGCCGACGAAGCCGCCCGGGCCCACGAGAACAAACTGCGGGTGTTCGCCGACCCGGACCGCAAGCGCCCGGCGGTGCAACTGCTTTCCAACGGCCACTACCACGTCATGCTCAGCAGCGCCGGCGGCGGCTACAGCCGCTGCAACGAGCTGGCGGTGACCCGCTGGCACGAAGACCCGACCCGCGATCACTGGGGCCAGTTCTGCTACCTGCGGGACGTGGCCAGCGGCACGTTCTGGTCCGCCGCCTACCAGCCGACCCGAGGCCGCCCTTCAAGCTTCGAGGCGATCTTCACCGACGCCCGGGCCGAATTCCGCGTGCGTGAACAGGACTTCGACAGCCACACGGAAATCGTCGTGTCCCCCGAAGACCCCATCGAGCTGCGCCGTCTGCACATCTGCAACCGCGCCCGGGTACGCCGCAGCATCGAGCTCACCAGCTACGCCGAAGTGGTGCTGGCCCCGGCTCCAAGCGATGCCGCCCACCCGGCCTTCAGCAACCTGTTCATCGAGACCGAACTGCTGCCCGATTGGCAGGCCATCGTCTGCAGCCGCCGGCCACGTTCCCAGGAGCAGCCGGTGCCCTGGATGTGCCACCTGCTGGCGGCCCACGGCGTGGACATCGACGCGATTTCCTACGAAACCGACCGCGCGCGCTTTATCGGCCGTGGCCGCGACCTGGCCGCGCCCCAGGCCCTGGACCCGCAGACCGAACGGCTCTCGGGCAGCGCCGGGCCGGTGCTCGACCCGATCGTGGCGATCCGCTGCCGGATCACCCTCGACCCCGGCCAGAGCGCCACCATCGACCTGGTGACCGGGGTCGCCGAAAGCCGTGAACACTGCCTGCAACTGATCCACAAATACCGCGACCGGCACCTGGCGGACCGGGTCTTCGACCTGGCCTGGACCCACAGCCAGGTGCTGTTGCGCCAGCTCAACGCGTCCCTGGCCGAGGCCCGGCTGTTCCAGCAGATGGCAGCTTCGCTGCTCTACGCCAACGCCACCCTGCGCGCCGACAACAGCCTGCTGCAGGCCAACCGGCGCAGCCAGTCCGGGCTCTGGGGCCAGGGCATTTCCGGCGACCTGCCGATCGTCCTGCTGCAAGTGGGCGACCTGGCCAACATTGCCCTGGTGCAGCAGTTGATCAAGGCCCACGCCTACTGGCGGCAAAAAGGCCTGGCGGTGGACCTGGTGATCTGGAACGAGGACCAGGCGGGTTACCGCCAGCAGCTCCAGGACCTGATCATGGGCCTGGTGACCTCCGGCAGCGAAGCCAGCTTGATCGACCGCCCGGGGGGCATCTTCGTGCGCCCGGCCCAGCAACTGTCCGGCGAGGATCGCACGCTGATGCTGGCGGTGGCGCGCCTGGTGGTCAGCGACAGCCGCGGCAGCCTCGCCGAACAAGTCCACCGGCGCCGCGCCGACCCTTCGCTGCCGCGCCTGGAAGCGCCCCTGGTACGCCTGCCACCACCCGCCAGCCGAGCCAGCACCGCTGCAGCGCCAGAGCTGATCCTGGAAACCCCCTACGGCGGTTTCAGCAGCGACGGCCGTGAATACCTGATCACCCTCAACCCCGGGCAGCCGACGCCCGCGCCCTGGGCCAACGTGCTCGCCAACCCGCTGTTCGGCACGGTGATTTCGGAAACCGGCGGCGCCTACAGCTGGCGTGAGAACGCCCACGAATACCGCCTCAGCCCGTGGCACGACGACCCGGTCAGTGACCCCAGCGGCGAGGCCCTGTACCTGCGCGACGAAGACAGCGGGCGGGTCTGGTCGCCCACTCCCCAGCCCTGCCCCGGAAGCGGCAGCTACCGCACCCGCCACGGCTTCGGCTACAGCGTCTTCGAGCATGAAGAGGACGGCATCCACAGCGAGCTCACGGTTTATGTGGCGCTGCAGGCGCCGATCAAGTTCTCGCGGCTGAAGATCCGCAACCTCAGCGGTCGGCCACGGCGCTTGTCGGCCACCTTCTATGTGGAATGGGTGCTGGGAGAGTCCCGCAGCCGCTCGGCCATGCACGTGGTCAGCGAAAGCGACCCGGTGAGCGGCGCACTGTTCGCCCGCAACCCCTACAACATGGAGTTTTCCGGGCACGTGGCGTTTCTCGATACGGACGCCGAGGTCAGCAGCTTCACCGGCGATCGCAGTGAGTTCATCGGCCGCAACGGCAGCCTCGCGGCGCCGGCAGCGTTGACTCGGGGGCGCCTGTCCGGGCGCTCCGGTGCCGGTTTCGACCCCTGCGCGGCGATGCAGGTGAGCCTGGAACTGGAGGACGGCCAGAGCCGGGAGGTGCTGTTCCGCCTGGGGGCCGAAGTGGATGCCAAGGCCGCCACCCGCCGGGTCCTGCAGTACCGCGGCAGCCAGATGGCGCAGGCCGAGCTTGCGGCCGTGCACCAGCATTGGCAGCGCAGCCTCGGCGCGGTACAGGTGCGCACACCGGACCCGGCCATCGACGTCATGGCCAACGGCTGGCTGATGTACCAGACCATTGCCTGCCGCTTCTGGGCCCGCAGCGGTTTCTACCAGTCCGGCGGTGCCATCGGCTTTCGCGACCAGTTGCAGGACAGCATGGCGATGATCCACGCCGAGCCGGCCCTGGCCCGCGAGCACCTGTTGCTGTGCGCCGCCCACCAGTATCCCGAGGGCGACGTCCAGCACTGGTGGCACCCGCCACAGAATCGCGGGGTGCGCACCGGCTGCTCCGATGATTTCCTGTGGCTGCCCCTGGCCACCAGCCGCTATGTACAGATCACCGGCGACCACAGCGTGCTGGAGGTCGAAGTGGGTTACCTGGAAGGCCGCCTGCTCAATTCCGGGGAAGAATCCTACTACGACCTGCCCCAGGCCAGCGGGCTGCGGGAAAGCCTCTACCTGCACTGCCGGCGCGCCATCGAGCACGGCCAGCGGCGCGGGGTCCACGGCTTGCCGCTAATGGGCACCGGGGACTGGAACGACGGCATGAACCGAGTCGGTGAACACGGCCTGGGGGAAAGCGTGTGGCTAGGCTTCTTCGGCCATGAAGTGCTGCAACGCTTTGCCGTCACCGCCGAGCAGCACCAGGACCCGGACTTCGCCCGGGAGTGCCGCGCCCAGGCCCTGGCCTTGCGCGCCGCCCTCGACAGCCAGGCCTGGGACGGCCAGTGGTATCGCCGCGCCTGGTTCGACGATGGCCAGATCCTGGGCAGCGCCAGCAACCAGGAGTGCCGCATCGACTCCATCGCCCAGAGCTGGTCGGTGCTGTCCGGCGCCGCCAGCGATGCCCGCCAGCACCAGGCCATGGCCTCCCTGGATCAGCACCTGGTGCGTCGCGACAGCGGCGTGGTGCTGCTGCTCGACCCACCTTTCGCCCACAGCTCCCTGGACCCGGGCTACATCAAGGGCTACGTGCCCGGGGTGCGGGAAAATGGCGGCCAGTACACTCATGCCGCGGTCTGGGCCAGCATGGCCTTCGCCCGCCTGGGGGACAGTGCCCGGGCCTGGGAGCTGCTGCACATGATCAACCCGGTAAGCCGGCGCAGTGCCGAACAGGTCGCCACCTACCGGGTCGAGCCCTACGTGATGGCCGCCGACGTCTATGGCGTGGCGCCCCACACCGGGCGCGGCGGCTGGAGCTGGTACACCGGTTCGGCGGGCTGGACTTACCGGCTGATCGTCGAGTCGCTGCTGGGCCTGCGCCGCGAAGGCCAGAGCCTGTACATCGAACCGGTGATCCCGGCGCATTGGCCGGGCTACAGCCTGGACTATCGGTTCGGCGAGACGCTCTACCGTATTGAAGTGCGGCAGAACCCCGGCGCCACCCTCAGCCTGAGCCTGGACGGCCGGCCGCTGGTGGGGCTGGCCATACCGCTGCTGGATGACGGCAGTACGCGCCGGGTGCTGCTCACCTGGCCCGCCGCCCTGCCCGCGCAGGCCGGGCATACCCCGACAGCGACCCATACGGAGCCGGCACCATGACAGACACCCGGCCACACCCTGGACTACCCTGAGTGAGCGCTGACGCCTTGCCATCCGGTGGTTCTGAGATGTTCGACAACCTTGGGCACGGGCCCAATCACTTGCTCAATGCACTGCCGGCGGCGGTGCAGGAGCGCCTGCTGCCCCACCTCAAGCCGGTGGCCCTGGGCCTGGGCCAGGTGCTCTACGAGTCCGGGGACATACCGCGCCACGTGTACTTCCCCACCGATGCAGTGGTGTCGTTGCTGTACCTGATGGAAAACGGCGCCTCGGCGGAAATCGCCGTGGTGGGCAACGAAGGGCTGGTGGGGGTGGCCCTGGTCATGGGCGGCGAAAGCACCACCAGCCGGGCCATCGTGCAGAGCGCCGGGCACGCCTTGCGCCTGCCCGGCCAGCGCCTCAAGGACGAGTTCAACCGCCACGGCGAAATGCTCCTGCTGATGCTGCGCTACACCCAGTCGCTGATCACCCAGATGGCCCAGACCGCGGTGTGCAACCGCCACCACTCCATCGACCAGCAACTGTGCCGCTGGCTGCTGCTGTCTTTGGACCGGCTGCCGGGCAACCAGCTGGTGATGACCCAGGAGCTGATCGCCAACATGCTCGGGGTGCGTCGCGAAGGCGTGACCGAAGCCGCGGGCAAACTGCAGCGCCAGGGCATCATCGAATACAGCCGCGGCCGGATCAATGTGCTTGACCGGCCGCGGCTGGAACAGCACAGCTGCGAGTGCTATGGGGTGGTGCGCAAGGAAACCGAGCGCTTGCTGCCGTACCTGCCTGGCAGCAAGCGCGCCGATCCGGACTGAAACGGGCGTGGGTGTCAGGCCGCGCCAGACGCCTTCACCGCCAGGATGCTCCCCGGCATCGAGTACAAGGCGCGTTCGGTGGTGCTGCCGATCAAGCGGCCAAAGCCGGTGCGGTGCACCGTGCCCATCACCACCACGTCCACCAGGTATTCGTCGACGAACTGGGCGATGCCCGGCACCGGCGGGCCCATGATGAAGTGGCGGAATTCCTGGGGCACGTTGTGCTCATCCCCCAGGCGTTCGAATTCCTTGTGCAGGGAGTCGCGCAGCTCGTCCAGGCAGTTGACGCTCCAGGCGGTGGACGCCACCGGCGCCACGCCATCGAGCATCGGCATCAGGTCGTAGGCGTACAGCAGGTGCAACTGGGCGTCGCATTGCAGGGCCAGGGCGTGGGCGGTCTGGATGATCTGCGTATTGAGCCCGCGGATCTGGGTGTCGGACTGGGCCGGGTCCACCGCGGCGACAATCCGCCGGGGCAGTTTGTGCGGCGCGTCGTTGACCAGGTGCACCGGCACCGGCGCCTCGCGCAGCAGGTGGCAATCCAGCGGGGTGACGAACACGCGCTTGAGGGCCGACTCCAGGGTCACGTCCTTGATCAGCAGGTCAGGCCGGAACTCGTCGATGTAGGCGAGCATGTCCTTGAGCACCTGGGTGCTCCAGATCACCTGGGTGGTGACCTGCACGCCCTCCTCGGCCATCCACTGCGCTTCCACCTGCAACCAGCGCTCGTGGCGCTGCAGGTAGGCTTCGCGCTCGCTGTCTTCCAGGTGTTCTTCCCACAGATAGGTGCGCGCCGGCGGTTCGACGAACACCAGGGCGTGCAGCGCCGCGCCGCTGGCCCGGGCCAGGGCAACGGCACGGCGCGCCGCGGGGGATTGATGCTGCTGTGGATCGGCGATCAGCAACAGACGCTGGTACTGGCTCATGGTGCTCCTCCTTGGGCGATACGTGAGCTTGAGTGTGGAATGCCGTGCTACCGGGCGCCTTGATCGGTATCAAGGGCGCCCGGTGGCACGGGTCATGGGGTGATGGCGATCTTCATCACGCCGTCGCGCTGGCTGGCGAACAGCTCGTAGGCGGCCTCGATATCGTCGAGCTTGAAGCGGTGGGTCACCAGCGGCTTGAGGTCCACCTGGCCACTGGCGACCACCTCCATCAGCCGGCGCATGCGTTCCTTGCCGCCCGGGCACAGGGTGCTGAGGATGCTCAGGTCGCCCAGGCCGGCGGCATAGGCATCCAGGGGAATGCGCAGGTCGCTGGAATAGACCCCAAGGCTCGACAGCTTGCCCCCCGGGCGCAGCACCCGCAGCGCCGACTCGAAGGTGCCCTGGGTGCCCAGGGCCTCGATCGACACATCGACCCCGCGACCGTCGGTGAGGTCCATGATCTGCTTGACCACGTCGCCCTGCTTGAAGTCCACCACATGGGTCGCCCCCAGCCCGCGCGCCACGCTCATGCGCGCGGCCACGGTGTCGACGCCAATGATGGTGGTGGCACCCTTGAGCCTTGCTCCGGCCACCGCGCACAGGCCGATGGGGCCCAGGGCGAACACCGCCACGCTGTCGCCGATGTTCACCTCGGCACGCTCGGCGCCGGAGAAACCGGTGGACATGATGTCCGGGCACATCAGCACTTCTTCATCGCTCAGGCCGTCGGGGATCGGGCACAGATTGGCCAGGGCGTCCGGCACCCGCACGTATTCGGCCTGGCAGCCATCGATGGTGTTGCCGAATTTCCAGCCGCCCGTGGCGCGGAAGCCGTGGCGGGTGTCCGGGCCGTCCTGGGAGCCGCAACCGCAGAGGCAGGCGTAGCTCTGGCCGCTGGGGGTGATGGCCCCGGCGATCACTCGCTGGCCCTCGTGGAAGCCGCGCACCTGGGAGCCCAGGCGCTCGATCACCCCCACCGGCTCGTGGCCGATGGTCAGGCCCTTGGCCACCGGGTATTCACCCCGCAGGATGTGCACGTCGGTGCCGCAGATGGTGGTGGTGGTGATCCGCACCAGGGCGTCCAGCGGACCGATTTCGGGGATGTCCTTGTCTTCCAGCACGATGCGGTTCTTCTCCACGAATACCGCTGCTTTCATCTTGGCCATGTTGCCGATCTCCATTGCCGGGAAGGGGTCTGCGCGAATCCGCAGGTCTGCTGACAGACTGCGCGGATACCCCGAGGAAGGGCTTGATCATGGTCAAACAATGGCCCCTTGGCGGCCGCTGGGGCGACCGTGTGTCGCAAACTCGCCCTTCAGCCCTGCTGCCGGCGCCGCACCAGGCACAACAACAGCGCCGCAACCCCGCACAGGCCCAGGGTCGGCCCCAGGGCCTGGCCCCAGCCCACCAGCAGCAACCCGGCGCCAATCAGCAGGTAGTAGAACAGGCCGAACCCGGCCCCGGCGCTGCCCAGCCGGTCGCTGTAGGCCGCCAGCGCCGAGCCGAGGATATTGGGGATGGCCAGGCCGAAGCCCAGCACCACGCCGAGCATGGGCAGCAGCAACCACAGGCTGTGCCCAAGCGCTGTCACCCCGAGGCCACCCAGGGTCACCGCCAGGGCCGCCAGCCGCAGCAGGGTGTCACCGGACCAGCCCCGCCCCAGCAGCCGACGATTGAGCCAGGCCCCCAGCCCCGAAGCCAGGGCCAGGCCCGCACCGCTGTAACCAAAGCCCTGCTCGCCCCACCCCAGGTCGCGAAACAGGAACGGCCCGAGGCTGTAGTAGCTGAGCAAGGCCACATTGAACAGCGCCACCAGCAGCGCCGAGCGCCAGATGCCCGGGTCCCTGAGCATGTGCCACAAGGTCCCGGCCAGAGGCGCCAGGTGCGGCGCCGGCGCACGGGTTTCCGGCAAGGCCCGGGCGCACCAGCCGAGCAAGGCCAGGGCCAGCACCAGCAACCCGGCCAGCGCGCCCTGGTAGCCCCAGGCCCGCACCAGCCCGGCGCCACTGAACAGGCCAATGGCCGGGCTGGCCGCCAGGACCATGCCCACCAGGGAAAACACCCGCACCAGTTCACTGCCGCGAAACAGGTCGCGCAGCAGGGTCTGGGTCACCACCGAGCCCGCCGCCACGCCCAGGGCGGCGAGGGCCTGGCACAGCAACAGCGCGGTAAAACTCTGCACCTGCAATTGCAGCCCGATGGCCAGGACATACAGCGTCAGGCCACCCAGCAAGGCCGGGCGCCGGCCCCAAAGATCGCTCAAGCGCCCCCACAGCAGCACCCCCGGGGCAAACCCCAGAACAAACACCGAAAGACTCTGGGCCGCTTGCGCGGGGGCCACGCCAAAGGCCCGGCCAAGATCGGCCAGGGCCGGGCTGTAGAGGGTCTGGGCGAGCTGCGGGAACATCAGCAGGGCCAGGGCCAGGGGCAGCAGGGAACGGGGATTCATCAGGCAGTGCTCGGCAAAAAAACATGCCGGCGATTCTAGGCAGCGGCGCCTGGCGTATTATCGCAACCCTGCCAACAAACATCGGAAGTACGCCAATCATGGCCTGGCTCGAACCACAGGCACTCTTCGACCCCGACCGCTTCGACGCCCCCCTGCTGGGCATCGCCGCGACCCTCGGCGACCACGATTCCGGCCTGCACCGCCACCGCCGCGGGCAATTGCTGTACACCCGCCAGGGCTGCACGCGGATCACCCTGGACCATCGCCTGTGCCTGCTGCCGCCCTCGCGGGCGGCGTGGATTCCCCCGGGGGTCACGCACCGCGCGCAAATGCAGCAGAGCGTGGACTACCGTTCGCTGTACTTCAGCGCCGAACTGAGCCGGCGCCTGCCGGCCGAAGTGGCGGTGATCGAGGTCAGCCCGCTGCTCCAGGCGGTGCTGGAACCCATGGCCCAGGCCGCCTTCGACTGCGACTGGAGCCAGGGCCGCTACCCGCACCTGCTGGGCCTGTGCATCGAGGAAATCCGCCAGGCCCTGCACCAGCCCCTGTCGCTGCCCCTGCCCCGGGACAAACGCCTGCAACCGCTGCTGGCGGACCTTGAGCAACTGCCGCCGCAATTGCAGGTACTGGCTACCCGGGTCGGCGCCAGCAGCCGCACCATCGGCCGGATCTTCCAGCGTGAAACCGGCCTGAGCTACCAGCAATGGCGCCAGCAGTGGCGGCTGATGCGCGCCATCGAACTGCTCGCCACAGGCCGCGGCATCGGCTACAGCGCCTGCGCACTGGGCTTTGCCAGCGACAGCATCTTCATCGCCTTCTTCAAGGCCATGACCGGCACCACGCCGCGGGCGTATTTCAACACCTGAAAGGCCTCAGCTACCGTAGACCTTCTGTGCCGGCGCCCGCTGCTCCAGCAGTTGCGCCACCGCCGCACCTATCTGCGTCACCTCCCAGCGCGCCTGGCGATCCAGACTCGGCCCGGAACGCCAGCCCTCGGCCAGCGCGAGCTTGCCGCCTTCGATCTCGAACATCTGCCCGCTGACCCCCGCAGACTCCTCAGAACCGAGCCAGACCACCAGCGGCGCGACATTTTCCGGAGCGAAGTGATCGAAACCGGCCTCGGGCTTCTTCATCACTTCGGCGAACACCTGCTCGGTCATGCCGGTTCGCGCCGCCGGAGCCAAGGCATTCACGGTCACCCCGTAACGCTGCAACTCCGCGGCCTGGACCAGGGTCAGGGAGGCGATGCCGCCCTTGGCCGCGGAGTAGTTGGACTGGCCGACGGAGCCCTGCAGGCCGGCCCCGGAACTGGTGTTGATGATCCGCCCGCTGACCGCAACCCCGGCCTTGGCCCGATCCCGCCAGTAGCGCGCGGCGTGGCTGGCGATGCAGAAATGGCCCTTGAGATGTACGGCCACTACCTGGTCCCAGTCGGCCTCGCTGAGGCTGCTGAACATGCGGTCGCGACAAATTCCGGCGTTGTTCACCAGCACATGCAGATCACCGAAGCACTCCAGGGCTTGCCGGACAATCCGTCCGGCCGCCTCGTAGTCGGTGATGTCGTCGCTGTTGGCCACGGCGCTGCCGCCCTGGCCGGTGATCTGCGTTACCACCGCATCGGCCGCTGCGCGATTGATGTCATTGACCAGCACCCGGGCGCCGGCCTCGGCAAAAGCCAGGGCATAGCAGCGGCCCAGGCCTGCGCCGGCCCCCGTGATGATCACAACGCGGTTTTCACAGATATTCATCTTTACGAGTCCTCGGGCTGCTGTTCTACAAACGTTCGATGATGGTCACGTTGGCCTGGCCGCCGCCTTCGCACATGGTCTGCAGGCCAAAGCGCCCACCACTGCGCTCCAGCTCATGCAGCAGGCTGCACATCAGCCGGGTGCCGGTGGCGCCCAGGGGATGACCCAAGGCAATGGCGCCGCCATTGACGTTGGTCTGGGCGTGGGGATAACCGGTTTCCTTGAGCCAGGCCAGGGCCACCGATGCGAAGGCTTCGTTGATCTCTACCCGGTCGATGTCTTCCAGGCGCATGCCGGCGCGGCGCAGGGCATGAGCGGTAGCGGGGATCGGCGCGGTGAGCATCCAGATCGGGTCGGCGGCGCGCACGCTCAAATGATGGATACGCGCGCGCGGGGTCAGGCCATAACGCTTGAGCGCGGTTTCGGAGACGATCAGCAGCGCGCTGGCGGCATCGCAGGTCTGGCTGGATACCGCCGCCGTCACCCGGTCGCAACCGAACAGGAATTCCAGCTCGGCCATTTGCGCCAGGCTGGTGTGGCGCGGCGTCTCGTCCTGTTCGACCCCAGCCAGGGGCAGGATCTCCCGAGCAAAGCGCCCCTGTTCCTGCGCCTGCAAGGCCCGGCGATGGGACTCCAGGGCGTACTCCTCGAGCGCCCCCCGGGACAGCCCCCACTTCTCGGCAATCATCTGCGCCGCGCGAAACTGCGTCGGCGGCTGCGGGCCGTAGCGCCGCACCCAGCCCTCGGAACCGCTGAACGGATCGCTGAAGCCCAGGGGTTCGGCGGCGCTCATGGCCGAGGCGATGGGAATCTGGGTCATGGTCTGCACACCACCGGCGATCACCACATCCTGGGTACCGCTCATCACTGCCTGGGCGGCAAAATGCACCGCTTGCTGGGACGAACCGCACTGGCGGTCAATGGTGGTGCCGGGCACCTCCTCGGCCAGCCCGGCAGCCAGCCAGCTGGTCCGGGCGATATCCCCGGCCAGGGGGCCAATGGTGTCGACGCAACCGAAGATCACGTCGTCGTAGTCCACTTCGGGGATGCCGTTGCGTGCCACCAGAGCGCGCAGCACATGGCCCCCCAGGTCAGCGGCGTGGACCCGGCTCAGGCCGCCCTTGCGCCGTCCGGTGGGGGTACGCAGGGCATCAACGATATAGGCTTCAGGCATGTCTGCCTCCACATTCAAAGGTCTGGCCGGCGCCAAGCGGCGCCTGCGGGTCGAACAGCGCCTGGCGCACCCGTGCCTTGTGCAAGCAACGGTCGCCCCAGGTTTTGTCCAGGGCCCAGGCACGCTTCATGAACAGTTGCAGATCGACCTCCCAGGTGTAGCCCATGGCGCCATGGGCCTGGATCGCGTTCTTCGCGGCCAGCAAGGCCGCCTCGGCACAGGCCAGCTTGGCGTGAGAGACGTGCGCGTCCAGGCCGGGACCACCCTGATCCAGGGCCCAGGCCGCGCGAAACAGCGGGCCCTTGGCGAACTCGACCTGCACCGCGACATTGGCCATCAGGTGCTTGACCGCCTGGAACGACCCCACCGGCTGGCCGAACTGCTTGCGCTCGAAGGTGTAGTCCACCGCCAGGTCGACCATGCGCCGGGCCAGGCCGAGCAACTGCGCCGCCGTCCCCACAGCGCCACGATTGAAGGCCTCGGCCCAGAGCTGTCGGCCTTGAGTAGCGTCGGCCACGCAGGTGGCAGCGCTGGGCGTCCAGTGGACCTGGAACAACTGGCGGCTGGGGTCCATCGATTCGTTGCGAACCAGACGCACCGCCGCCGGCTCCAGCGCATGCACCTCATCACCGTGGGCCAGTAACAGCAGGTCGGCGACATGGGCATCGCTGACCAGAACCTGCCCCGGCTGCGCCACCGCCAGCCGCGTGCCGCCCTCGGCGATACGCGTCAGCCAGTGCTGCTTCAGCGCTGCCCGAGCCTCATCGAGGGCCGCCAGCAGCGGCACGCCGATCAGCGCCGTGTCCACCCAGGGCTCGGCCAGGGCGGCATAACCACACTCCTGGGCCAGCAGCACCACATCGACCATTTGCAGGCCCATGCCACCGTATTGTTCGGGCACCGTCAGCAGGTTCAGGCCCAGGTCCGACAACTGGCCCCAGAGCCGCTCGCAACGGCCGCTGGGGCTTTGCCACAGCTCGCGCAAGCGTTCCGGAGGCACCTCGTTGATCAGGAACTTGCGCAGGTTGTCCTGGAACAGCAATTGATCGGGAGTAAAGCTGAAATCCATGGTCTGCTCCTCAGGCCCGGGGCATGCCCAGCATGCGTTCGGCAATGATGTTGCGCTGGATCTCGTTGGTCCCGGCGTAGATCGAACCGGCCTGGGCGAACAGGAAGCCCTCCAGCCACTGGCCGACGTCGCCGGCCGCAGGAGCATCGGACAGCAACTCGCCGCGCTGGCCGAGAATGCTCATGGCAATCTCGTGCAAGCGTTGGTCGAGCTCGGACCAGAAGATCTTGTTGGTGGACGATTCCGGGCCAATCTTGCCGCCCTGGACCAACTGCGAAGCGGTCATGTAGGTGTTCAGGGTATAGGCCTCGGCATCGAGCCAGGCGCGCATCACCGCCTCGCCGATACTCGGGTCGAGGTCGGCGCTGGCGCGGTTGGCCTGGTACAGCTGCACCAGGCGGCGCGCGCTTTCCTGATAGCGCGCCGGCGAACGCAGCAGCAGCCCGCGCTCGAAACCGGCGGTGGACATCGCCACGTGCCAGCCCCGGCCCTCGCCGCCCAGGACATTCTCCAGCGGCACCTTGACGTCATCGAAGAAGATGTCCGCAAAACCCGGCAGGCCGTTGAGCTGGCGGATCGGCCGCACGGTCACCCCCGGGCTGTCCAGGGGCACCAGGATGAACGTCAGGCCGTGGTGGCGCCGGGACTCGGGGTCGGTGCGAAAGATCCCGAACGCCCAGTCGGCCCAGACTGCCCGGGTCGACCAGGTTTTCTGGCCGTTGAGCACATAGTGGTCGCCGACCCGTTCGGCCCGCGAGCGGATCGCCGCCATGTCCGAGCCGGCACCGGGTTCGGACCAGGCCTGGGCCCAGATCTGCTCACCCGTGGCCATGGCCGGCAGGAAGCGCATTTTCTGCTCTTCAGTGCCGAACTCCATCAGGGTCGGACCGAGGAGGAAGATACCGTTCTGGTTGACCCGCGCCGGAGCCCCCGCGCGGTAATACTCCTCTTCGAAGATCAGCCACTGGATCAGGTCGCAGCCGCGTCCGCCCATCTCCCGGGGCCAGGTGACCATGCCCCAGCGCCCCTGGTTGAGCCTGGCCTCCCAGGCCCGGTGCTGGGCAAAGCCCTGTTCGGTGTCGAAGGAAGCCAGCGGCTGGTCGGGCACGTTGGCCTCCAGCCAGGCCCGGGCCTCGGCCCGCAGCGCCTGCTGCGCGGGGGTGTAGTTCAGATTCATGCAAGTGCCTTCAGCCGTTGAAGTGAGCAGCGCGCTTCTCGACGAACGAGTCACGGGCTTCCTGGGAGTCCAGCGAGCGATAGGCTTCGAGGGTCAAGCCTTGCTCACGGCGGTATTTGTCTTCGAGGTCGCCATCCTCGATGGCATTCAAGGCTTCCTTGGCCAGGGCGATCATGGCCGGGCTCTTGGCGGCGATGGTCCGGGCCACCTCCAGGGCCGCCGCGCGCAGCTCCTCGCGCTTGACCACCCGCTCCACCGCCCCCAGGCGCCAGGCCTCGGCGGCATCGATCATCTGTCCGGTGAAGTACATGTGGCGCACCTTCTGCAACGGAAACAACCGTTGCAGGTGCGCGCCGCCGCCCATGGCCCCGCGGTCCACCTCCGGCACGCCGAAGCGCGCGCAGTCGGCGGCCAGCACCAGGTCGGCGGCGCCGCAGATGCCGATGCCGCCGCCCAGGACAAAGCCATGGACCGCGACAATCACCGGCTTGGGGTTGCGATGAATGGCCTTGAAGGTGTCGTAGTTACCCTTGTTCACCGCCACGATCAGGTCGCTGTCGGCAGCCAGCTCCTTGATGTCGACCCCGGCGCAGAAGCCCCGGCCCTCGGCCCGGATCAGAATCACCCGGACTTCAGGGGCCTGGCCCAGCCGCTGGATTTCCCGGGCGATGTCGGCCCAGCCCTGGCAGTTGAAGGCATTCACCGGGGGCCGGTCGAACACCAGCTCGGCGATGCCGTTTTCGATACTCACTTTGAATGCTTGCATGGGGGGCTCCTTCACGAGAGACGGCGGCACAGGTCCTCCAGGCGCGCTTGCGCGTCCTGGACGATCTGCTCGATCAATTCGGCGCAGCCGGGCAGGTTGTCGATGCTGGCGGCAACCTGACCGGCAGGCAGCACACCTTCGGCCGGAAGGCCTTCAACCATGGCTTTCTGGATCACCATCGGTGCATTGGCGGCCATCAGGCTCTGGGCCAGGGTCAGCCCGCCGCTCCGCTGCTGGTTCAAGGCCGCCAGCAACAGTTGGACCAGGCTCAGACCACTGTGCCGGCGGTAGGCCAGCCCGCTTCCCAGGGCCAGCCACAGGCGGCGCAAGGCTCCACCGGTTTCCAGGCGCTGGAGCAATTCGTTGCGGATCATCCGCTGCGGCATGCCGTCGACGGCCCGGCTGACGATGATCTGCGCCGGGTCGCTGACCGCCAGGTAACGCGCCAGGGTCGCCGCGGGCACCGGGCTGTCGGCGCTCATCAGAAAGCGCGTGCCCATGGCGATGCCCGCCGCCCCCTGGGCCAGGGCGGCCACCAAGCCGGCGCCGTCCTTGAACCCTCCAGCCGCCACCACCGGCACCGGCACCGCGGCCAGTACCTGACTCAGCAACTGCGAGGTCGGCACCGTGCCGGTGTGCCCGCCGCCCTCGGCGCCTTGCACCACTACCGCGTCGGCGCCCATGGCCACCGCCTTCTGCGCGTGCTTGAGCGCGCCCACCGTGGGAATGCAGACCACCCCGGCGTCCTTGAGCCGGGCAATCATCTGCTGGCCCGGCGAACGGCTGTAGCTCACCGCGCGCACCCGGTGCTTGAGCACCAGTTCGACAATCTGCGGTGCATTGGCCTGGTACAGATGGAAGTTGACCCCGAACGGCTGCGCCGTCAGACGCCGGGTTTCGAGGATTGCCGCCTCCATCTGCTGCGGCTCGATGGTGGCCCCGGCGAGAAAGCCGAAGCCGCCAGCATTGCCGGTGGCCGCCACCAACCTGGGGTCGGCGACCCAGCCCATGGCGGTCTGGATGATCGGGTAGCGACAACCGAGCAGTTCGGTCAGCGGCGTATCGAGGGCAATCGCCATGTTCAGGCACCCTCGCGGCGCTGGGAACGGGCCATGGCCCGAGCGTCGTAACCCCCCAGCCGGTCGCCGGAGACCAGTTCGTTGTGGGCATGGGCAAAGTGATGCAGGCCGAAAGCCATGTCCATGCTGGAGCGCTTGCCCATCAGGTCCTCGGCGTTGTTCACCGCCTGTTTGCTCAGTTGCAGGCCCAGGCGCGGCATCTGCGCGATGCGCCCGGCAATGTCCAGTGTTTCCCGCTCCAGCTCGGCACGCGGCACCACTCGGTTGAGCATGCCCATCTGCAGCGCCCGAGCCGCTGGCATGCGTTCGCCGAGGAACAGGAACTCCTTGGCGATGCGGGCATTGAGTTCATGCACATGGGCGAAATACTCGACCCCGGGAATGCCCATGCGCACCACCGGGTCGGCGAAGTAGGCGTCGTCGCTGGCGATGATCAGGTCGCAGACCCAGGCCAGCATCAATCCGCCGGCAATGCACGCCCCCTGGACCATGGCGATGGTCGGCTTGGGCATCTCCCGCCAGCGCCGGCACATGCCCAGGTAGACCTCCTGCTCCCGGGCATAGAGAAACTCGCCACCGGGCTTGTCGACATGGTCGTACCACAGGCTGGCACGCTCGAAGCTCTGGTCGACGTCGCGGCCCGGGGTGCCGATGTCGTGGCCGCTGGAGAAATGCTTGCCGGCGCCGCGCAGCACGATGACCTTGACCCCGTCGTCGTCACAGGCCCGGCGAAAGGCTGCGTCCAGGGCGTAGGTCATGCGCGAATTCTGCGCGTTGTGGTACTCCGGGCGGTTCAGGGTGACCAGGGCCACTCCCTCGCGCACTTCGTACAGCACCACAGGCTCTGGGTTCTTATCGTTGTGTTCAGGCATTGCTTGGCTCTCCGAAACGGGGTCCGCTCAGCCGACGCTGCGCAGCCCCGGCGGGTTGTCTTTGAGTTGCAGGGCCCGCAGGTTGTGCGGATCAAGGCGCTGGATCAGTTGCAACTGCTCAAGGGTCGGTGCCGCCGTGGTCGGGCAATGCTGCGGCACATGCAGGGCAAAGCCGGTGTTGTCCTGCACCTGGGCAAGGCTCACCCCGGGGTGCAGCGAACGCACGCGCATCTGCCGTTGCGGGCCCTGGAAATCGAGGACGCAGAGGTCGCTGACGATCAGGCGCAGGTCGATGTCGTCCAGGGACCAGCCCCGGGCCAGGCGCGCCGGGTTGTAGCCGACCGAAGCCACCACATCCACCTCGCCTTCGACGAACACCCGACGGCTGTGGCTGGTCACGCAAAACGAGTTGGCATGGCTGATGGAGTTGCCGGGAAAACCGCGCACCCCGAGCATCTGTGCCTTGGGCCGGGCGTAGTCGCCAATGCAGGAAATATTGCCCTGGCCGAAACGATCGATCTGCGACGGGCCGACCATGGCATGGCGCCGCCCGCCCCAGAGGTTGTCGAAGATCCGCGAAAAGCCCATCCAGGCATCGCGCTTGGGCTGGTAACCATCACGCGGGCCAAGGGGCACCGGCTCGGCCACCAGCCAGGCTTCGGAGTCGGTCATCAGCAACTGGCGGTTGCAACTGAGCATGGCCAGGGAAGCGGCCAGCCGCGGGATCACCCCGATCCCGGTGGCGAGGACGTCACCGTCCTCGGCGAAGGCTTCAGAGGCCGCGCAGATCATCAGTTCGGCGAGACTGTAAGTGCTGCTGTTCATGGCGAGGCTTCCTTAGAAAATCGGCAACGGCAGTTGGCGGATGGCCTTCAGGCCGCCGACCTTGTCCAGGTAGTCCTGATGGCTGCAGTCGACGTACTCGCGGCGGTACTCCTGCCAGCCATCGGCACGCTGCGCAGAGGCGTTGTAGGTATTGAAATGCGCGACATCGAAGCCATACAGCGGTGCACAGGAAGACGGGTGCGCACCACCGGGCACATGGGCCACGGCGCTGGTCAGGTTGGGCTCCCAGAACACCTGCCGGGCCTGCCCCGGATCGCTGTGCAGGGTGTCGCGCTCCAGCAGCTCGTCGCAGGTCACGTAGGTACGGGCCGCAGCACGCACCAGCAGGTCATCCATGTAGTGGTCCGGTCCGCCGATCTGGCACAGCCCTCGGCTGTCGGCACGGTCGACATGGATCAGCGCCGCATCCAGCTTCAGCGCCGGCATCGCCACCCAGTCCCGGGCGTCGGCGTAGGGCGAGGCGATCAGCTTGATCTCGGGGTTGTGGCGCAACACATCAGTGCCCAGGCCCGCCGCCGTGGGCAGGAACGGCACGCGCATCGCTGCCGCCCGCAGCCCCAGCAGAAGCATGCCTTCGTCGATTTCCATGACCTGCAACTCGCCCTGCTGGCGAGCCTTGCGGAAGTAAGGCTCCAGCGCAATGAAATCCAGGGAGACAAAGGCGAACACCAGCTTGCGGATCTTGCCGGCGGCGCACAGCATGCCGACGTCGGCGCCGCCATAGGCGACCACCGTCAGGTCCTTGAGGTCCGAACGCAGGATCTCGCGGATCAGTGCCATGGGCTTGCGCCGCGGCCCCCAGCCGCCGATGCCCAGGGTCATGCCATCGCGCAACTGAGCGACCATCTGCGCGGTGCTCAGGGTCTTGTCCTGGCTCATTGTGCTTGCTCCCGGCCGACGCTGAAGTCATGGCCCCAATGGCTGACCACCGTGCTCTCGAACGGCGTGTGTTGCTGCCAGTCCACCACCAGGCCGTCGCAGCCGTATTCCAGGTCAAAGCCCGATGGGGTCTTGATGTAGAAGGAAATCATCTGATCGTTGGTGTGCTGGCCCAGGGTCGCGGAAAGCTTCACCCCGTGGGCGTGGACCCGATCCAGGGCGCGACCGACTTCGTCCAGCCCCTGGACCTCCACCATCAGGTGCACGCAGCCATGGGGCATGGGGCATTCGAAGATCGCCAGGGAATGGTGGCGGGCGTTGTTGCAGTGCAGAAAGTGCAAAGCCTTTTGCGGCTCGGCCGGGTCGGGGGTGAAACGCACCTTCATCAGGTCGGAGAGACCAAACCCCATGACCTGCTCATAGAACTCGCGGCAGCGCTCGAAGCTCGGCGCCGGCAGCACCACATGGCCCATGCCCAGGTCGTTGGTGACAAACCCCTTGAGCCCCACCGGCGAGACGAACCGGGCGAAATCCTGGCGCGGTCCCCAGAACACTTCATGGCGGTTGCCATCGGGGTCGAGAAAATGCGCCAGCTCCTGGACCTTGCGCTCCTCGGCCTGCGCGGCGCTGCCACGGTGCGCTGTCACCCCGTGCTGTTGCAGCTGCGCCAGGGCCTGCTCGAAGGCATCCTTTCCGGCCACTTCCCAGCCGCAGGCGCCGAAGCCGTCCTCGTTGCTGTGCTGGACCAGGATCCGGTAGGGCCGGTCGTCCATCTTCAGGTACAAGTGCTGCTCATCAGCCCCCGGCACGACCATCATCCCCAGCACCTGGCTGGCGTAATGGCGCCACTGCGACAGGTCCCGTGACCGCAAGGTGACGTAGCCCAACCCGCGAATATCCATGCAAGCACTCCTCGTTCAGCTCAACCCGTCCTCCTGGCAAGGAGGCCTTATGCAGCAGGATTTAATCGCCTGAGCGCGGCCCCGGCATCGTCCAATGGGACTAGCGCATCCGTGTGCCGAAAGCGGCCGTAAATGCCCCGGCGCAAAAACAAAAAAACCGCTTTGCCCTTACGGCAAAGCGGCGTGGCCAAAAGCTTGCAGCGCTAAGAGTCAGGCCTTGCGAAAATGCGGAATGACCTTCTCGCCGATATTGCGCAGGGTCTCCAACTGCGCCCATTGCGGCACGGTGCCCATCTGGCAGATGAACAGGATCTCGTCGGCGCCGGCATCCACCAGGCGCTGCACATAGCCGATGCAGTCATCCACGGTGCCGTAGGCGTGGTTGGGGTTCATCATGGCCATGGTCGGATCGGAGAAATCCACGCTGACCTCCTCGGAGGCAAAACGCGACTTGATCACGCTCTGGCCACTGCCGTCGACGTAGGTATCGTCCTGCCACTTCGCCGGGTCCGGGCGCTCGCCGCCGCCGTACCAGTAGCCCAGGGATTCCATGAAATAGCGCTGGCCGCGAATGCCAATGCGCCGCGCCTCCAGGTTGTCATCGAGGACGATCGCCGGGCACAGCGCGGCGATGTGCCGGTTGGGCCGGAAGCCCACCTGCTGGCGAGGGTCGCGGCTGTCCCAGGCCTGGTGATAGACCTCGACCTTCTTGGCGATTTCCTCGGGGCCACCAAAGCCCAGCACCAGGGCGCCCATGCCCCGGCCGCCGGCGTTCTTCAGCGATTCGGTGTTTGTGCAGGCCAGGTACATCGGTGGGTGCGGGTCCTGGTAGGGCTTGGGGTGGATCGGCCGCTTGGGGATCTGCACAAAGTCGCCGTGGTGCTCGATTTCGTCCTGGACGAAGATTTTCGGGATCAGGTACATGGCCTCGTCGATCTGCGGTTGCAGGGTCGCCAGGTCGTAGCCGAAGGTCCCGGCCTCCTGCTGGGTGCCGCCCTTGCCCACGCCAAAATGCACCCGGCCCTTGGACAGCAGGTCGAGGGTGGCGATGCGCTCGGCGACCTTGACCGGGTGGTTCATCGCCGGCGGCAGGCAGACCACGCCGTGACCGATGCCGATGCGCTCGGTCTTGCCGGCGACAAAGGCCAGCACGGTTTCCGGGGCGGACATGTGCGAATAGTTGGTCAGCGCCGTGTGCTCGACACACCAGAACGTGTCGAACCCCAACTGGTCGGCGAGCACGGCCTGCTCGACGGTTTCTTCGAAGACCTGCCGATCGCCGGCACGGCTGGCGTCCAGGGTCTGGGCTTCATAAATCAGGGAAAATTTCATGCTCGATCCTTGTGGTCGTAAAAAGCAGGCTCGGCGTGCTGCTCGTGCCTTGGCCTGCATGCTCGGGCAAAGCCCGGCCGGCGGAATCACGCAAACGGACTAGGGCTGTCGAGGCCTGCCGCCTAGAGGAAAAAGTCGCTGCTGTCCTGGCCCATGGCGACGCTGCCCAGGTTCCAGGCGTACTTCGCCGGATGGTTGGCGACGTGGGCACGGCCGGTATGGATGTCACGGAAGGCGCGGTTGATGCCGTGCCCGCGAAAGATCGTCGAGGCGCCGCTGTTGAACATCAGGTCGGTCACCGCCGTGGCGCACTTTTGCACCACCAGCGATGAGTCGTAGCGCATCTTTACCCGCTCCTGCATGCCCAGTGGCGTACCCTCCCGGGCCCGTTGCAGCATCAACTCGAAGTTGCTCAGCAGCACCGTCCGGCATTCGTCGACACATACCATGGCGTTGGCCAGGGCCGACTGGGCCGCTGGGTCCTGGACCATCTTGCGACCGTCATTGACCCCCACCCGAGCCCGGTTATGGGCAATGAACTGCGCGACCGCTCCTTGCAGGGCTCCGATGGCCGAGGACGACACTGCGCGCACGAAGATCTGCCCGAACGGCAGGCGGTACAGCGGAGCATCGTTGACCGCGTTGCCCGGGCTGTCCTGCATGAACCCGTCGAGGGCACGATGGGTGCGGTACTCGGGAACGAAGGCGTTCTCCACCAGGATGTCGTGGGAACCGGTGGCCGCAAGTCCCATGACGTCCCAGTTGTCGAGAATCTGGTAGTCCTGGCGCGGCACCAGGAAGGTCCGGTAGTCCGGCGCGCCGCCGGGTTCCGCGGCCGGCACCATGGCGCCGAGGAACACCCAGTCACAGTGCTTGCAGCCCGATGAGAAGCCCCAGCGGCCGCTCAGGGTGAAACCACCCTCGGTACGCGCCACCCGTCCCACCGGCATATAGGAAGAGGAAATCAGCACGCTGCTGTTCTCGCTCCACACGTCCCGGGCCGCGCGGTCATCGAACAGCGCCAGTTGCCAGTTGTGGATCGCGACCACCCCCAGCACCCAGGCAGACGACATGCAGCCCTCAGCGAGGGTCATCTGCACTCGGAAGAAATCATTCGGCTCCAGTTCGTAACCGCCCCAGCGTGCCGGTTGCAGAATGCGAAAGAACCCGGCCTGCTGAAAATCGTTCAGGGTCTGGTCCGGCAAGCGGCCGAGCCGCTCGGCCTCGGCCGCTCGTTCGCGCAGGACCGGCACCAGTTCCTCGGCCTGTTGGTAGAGGCGCTGGCGAAGCACATCGTGGTTGAGCATCAGGTCGTTCTCCTTGGGAACCCCGTCCGCCGGGGCGCGCGTGCTACGGCGGGCAACCGCCTGTTGCGGCGCATTCAAACAACCGTCCGCCCACCCGGCATCCCTCAAACGGACCATATGCCCGGGCTTCCGGATTTCCTCCGGGGTCAGGGCCTGTTGCTGTTTGACGACAGGCCCTAGTCCCCTTGGACGATGTTGGCCCCCTGCCCCGTTGCCAGAATTCATCGCACTCCATGCACCACGAACGAGGGCTGTGCGATGAAAGACGTCAATCTGCAAGCAGACATGCTCCAGGCCATGCGCCGCCTGGCCAAGTCGGTCACCATCATCAGTACCAGCAACGGCGCCGAGCGCTTTGCCATGGCCGCCACCGCGGTGGACTCCCTGAGCACCGAGCCGCCATCGCTGCTGATCTGCATCAACAAGAGCGCCTCCTCCCACGCAGCCCTGGCCACCGGTGCCGGGTTCTGCGTGAACATCCTCGGCCTGGAGCAGCAGGCCCTGGCCCACCTGTGCAGCGGCGCAATCAAGGGCGAGGCACGCTTCAGCAGCGGCAACTGGCTGACCAGCGACGAAGGCATTCCCTACCTGGGGGACGCCCAATCAGCGATTCTGTGCCGCCAGGACGGGCACTTCAGCTACGGCACCCATACTGTGTTCATCGGGCGTATCGTGCGCATCCATACCAGCCCCAGTATCACCCCGCTGGTCTACCTCGACGGCCGCTACACCACCACCGCCCAGCCGGCCCAAACCCAGGCCTGCGCCGGTTGATTCGGGACATGGACTGCCGCGCGCCGCTGCGCATCGACACTCACGCCCCGCCCCACTGGGACGACGCCTGTGACTGGCTGGTGGTGGGCTTCGGTGCCGCCGGAGCCTGCGCCGCCATCGAGGCCGCCGAGCAGGGCCTGCAGGTGCTGGCCCTGGACCGCTTTGCCGGCGGTGGCGCCAGCGCTCTCAGCGGCGGAGTGATCTATGCCGGCGGCGGCACGCCCTACCAGCGCCAGGCCGGCTACAACGACAGCCACGAGGCGATGTTCGACTACCTGCGCGAGGAAGTCGGCGATGCCGTCGGCCAGCGCACCCTGGCCGACTTCTGCGCCGCCAGTCCCGGGCAACTGCAATGGCTGGAACGCCAGGGCGTGGCTTTTGAAGCCAGCGTGCCACCGCACAAGACCTCCTACCCCAGCGACCGCTTCTATCTTTATTACTCGGGCAACGAAGCCCTGCCGCGCTATGCAGCGCTGGCGGCCCCCGCTCCCCGAGGCCATCGCTGCAAAGGCCCGGGCCTGTCCGGTGCGCACCTGTTCCAGGCGCTCAAGGACAGCGCCCTGGCCAAGGGCGTGCGCCTGCAGAGCCAATGCGCGGTACGCCGCCTGGTGGTCGACGATCAACAGCGGGTGGTCGGCGTCGAAGCCTGGCGCCTGGCTCCCGATAGCCGCGCCGCGCGCCGCCATGCACGCCTCGAGCGCTGGGCCCAGGCCCTGCACATGTATGTTCCGGCCCTGGCCCGCCACCTGCGCAAACAGCAACAACGCATCGAAGCCGGCAGCGCCGAACGCCGGCTGATCAGCGCCAGAAAAGGCGTCCTGCTGAGCGCCGGCGGTTTCATTCTCAACCGCCTCTGGGTGGCCGAGCATGCGCCGCGCTACCTTGCCGGCCTGCCCCTGGGCGCCGGTGGTTGCGACGGCAGCGGCATCGCCCTGGGCCAGAGCGTGGGCGCCGCTGTCGCGCGGATGGACAAGGTCAGCGCTTGGCGTTTCATCAATCCGCCCCTGGCGTGGGCCCGGGGCTTGATCGTCAATGGCCAGGGCCAGCGCTACGCCAACGAAGAGCAATATGGCGCCACCCTTGGCCAGGCGATGGTCGAACAGCAGCAGGGGCGTGCATTGCTGGTGCTCAACCGGACACTGGTGCGCCAGGCCCTGAAACAGATAGGCCCGGGCCAGGTCTGGCAGTTCCAGCGCCTGCCAGTGCTGCTCAACCTGCTGTTCAACGCCCGACGGAGCAACGACCTGGCAACCCTGGCCCGGCGCTGCGGCCTGCCGGAGCAGGCCTTGAAAGATAGCGTCGAGCGCTACAACCAGAGCGCCCGGGGCGAATGCGCCGATCCGTTTGGCAAGTCCGCGGCCATGCTCGCCTCCTTGGAACAGGGCCCCTGGTATGTCCTCGACCTGTCCTTTGCCAGCCGCCTGTTCCCTTGCCCGGTGATCACCCTCGGCGGCCTCAGGGTCTGCGAACGAAGCAGCCAGGTGCTGGATGCCCAGGGCACACCGATCGCCGGCCTCTACAGCGCCGGGCGCAACGCCGTGGGCGTCGCTTCCAACCTCTATGTGTCGGGCCTGTCTCTGGCCGACTGCATCTATTCCGCGCGCCGGGCCGCCCGTCATGTGGCCGGGCAAACCGCGGCTCAACCCGCACCATCAGGAGAATCACCATGCAACGTGTAGAAGGCAAAGTCTGCATCGTCACCGGCGCCGCCAGCGGTGTCGGCCGTGAGGACGCCCTGCTGCTGGCCAGCCAGGGCGCCAAGGTCGTACTGACCGACGTGAACCAGGAAGCCGGCCACCAAGTGGCTGCGCAGATCGGCGAAAACGCCCTGTTCCTGGCCCACGACATCACCCGCGAAGACGACTGGCAGCGGGTGGTGGAAACCACCGTGCAGCACTTCGGTCGCCTCGATGTGCTGGTCAACAATGCGGCGATCCTGGCCATGGCCAATATCGAGGACACGTCGCTGGAGCTGTGGCGCAAGGTGCTGACCGTCAACAGCGACGGCTATTTCCTGGGCTGCAAGTACGCCATCGCAGCGATGAAGCACAGCGGCGGCGGTTCGATCATCAACATGTCCTCGGTGGCGGCCCTGGGCGGTCTGCCGCTGTTCTGCGCCTACTCCGCCTCCAAGGGCGCGGTGGCGGCATTGACTCGCTCCGTGGCCGTGCACTGCAAGCTGCAGGGCTACCGCATCCGCTGCAACAGCGTGCACCCGGACGGCATCAACACACCGATGACCCAGGCCCTCATCGGCGGCCAGTCGGTGCCCCAGGAAACCCTCGACCAGGACCCGATGAACCGCATGTGCGCGCCGCGTGATGTGGCCAACGCGGTGCTGTTCCTGGCCAGCGACGAATCGCGCTTCGTCAATGGCGCGGAGATACTCGTCGACAACGCGCAACTGATCAGCGGGATCTATGAGCCGAGGTGAAGATGGGCACGCCAATGTTCAACGCCAGCGTATCGGACAGCGCCGCATCGGCCGCTGGCAGCTATCGCCTGCAGGTGGCCGCGGTGATCGAGGAAACCGCCGACGCCCGCTCCCTGGTGCTCGATGTCCCCAGCGAGTTGCGTGAGCGTTTTCGCTACAAACCGGGGCAGTTCCTGAGCTTTCGCGTGCCCTGCGCGGGCCAGTTGCTGATCCGCTGCTATTCCATGGCCAGCTCGCCCCTGTGCGATCCACAGCCCAAGGTCACGATCAAGCGTGTGGCCGGGGGCCGGGTATCGAACTGGATGAACCAGCAGGTGCAGGTCGGTGACTGGCTGGAGGTGCTGCCCCCGGCCGGGCACTTCTGCCTGGAGAGCAATGCCGATAGCGACGAGCAGCGTCCGCTGGTGCTGTTCGGCGGCGGCTCGGGCATCACCCCGGTATTCTCCATCCTCAAGTCAGTGCTGCACGCCGGGCGCCGGCCGGTGACCCTGGTCTACGCCAACCGCGACGAAGCCTCGGTGATCTTCAAGGACGAACTGCAACAGCTGGCCCGGACCCACGAGCCGCGTCTGGAAGTCCTGCACCTGCTGGACTCGGTTCAGGGTTTCGTCACTGCGGCCCAGGTTCGCCAACTGCTGCATGCGCGCCGGGGCGGCGAGTATTTCATCTGCGGCCCGGCGCCCTTCATGGACACTGTGGAAAGCACCCTGCTAGACCTGGGTGAGCCACGCCAGGCGATCCATGTCGAGCGTTTCCTGTCGCCGCCCGACCCGCAACCCCAGGCACAGCAGCAGGTCGAGCACGCCGCCGGGCAGTCCTGCCAGGGCCTGACCGTCGAACTCGACGGCCAGGCCCACAGCCTGGCGTGGCACCCGGGGCAGACTCTGCTGCAAAGCTGCCGGGCCGCCGGGCTGGAGGTGCCGGCGTCTTGCGAGGAAGGCATCTGCGGCGCCTGCATGTGCCGGGTGGAACAGGGCCGCACACGGCTGGCCCACAACGCCGTGCTCAGTGCCCAGGAGCTGGCCGATGGCTGGACGCTGGCCTGCCAGAGCCACCCCGACACGCCGGTGGTGCGGGTGCGCTTTCCGGATTAGGGGCGCCTGCGCCTCTAGTCTCAACGGACGACCCGGCAGCGCCGGGCAACGATTAGACTCGACCGCCAGGATTGGCCTACAACAATAAAAGAGGTGTATGCATGGCTCGGTTGCAAAACAAGGTCGCGGTGGTCACCGGCGCGGCTTCAGGTATCGGTCTGGCCTGCGTCCGGCGCTTCGCCGCGGAGGGTGCCCAGGTGGTGGGGCTGGACATCGGCAACGCACCGGCGGACTTTCCCGGGCGCTTCATGACCCTCGACGTGCGCGACGAGGCCCAGGTCGAGCAGGTGATGGAAGAAATCATCGGCCACTATCGCCGGGTCGATGTGCTGGTCAATGCCGCGGGCGTCGCCGACCAGGGCAGCGTGACCCAGACCAGCACCGCCAACTGGCAACGGGTGCTGGACATCAACCTGACCGGCAGCATGCTCACCAGCAAGTACCTGCTGGGGGCCATGGAGGCGCAACGCGGCGGCTCGATCATCAACATTGGCTCGATCTTCGGCCTGCAAGGCTGCGACGGCAATGTCGCCTACAACGTGTCCAAGGGCGGTATCAACCAGCTGACCCGCTCCATGGCGGTGGACTACGGTTACGCCAACATCCGCGTCAATGGCCTGTGCCCGGGGCTGATCGAAACGCCGATGACCAGCATGGTCCGCGAACAGGCCGAATTCCACGCCTACTTCGCTTCCCAGCACATGCTCAACCGTTCCGGGCAACCGGAAGAAGTGGCCGCCGTGGCGCTGTTTCTGGCCTCCGACGAGGCCTCTTTCGTCAGCGGCCAGATGATCGCCGTGGACGGCGGCTTCTCTGCCGGCCGCCGCTTCGCGCCACCGCCAGCCTGAGTGGTTAGAGCCTGTTCACGATCTAGCGAGCGACGCTCAGGCATTTTTAACGCCGCATGAGCTAAGCGCAGCAGATCGTGAACAGGTTCTTAGCGGCCTGGCTCTCTGCCAGGCCGCCTCCCCCTTCGTTCAACAATCCTCTGCCTGAGGAGGCACCATGCCGTCTGCGCTCAACGCTCCCACCATCGCTCATCTGTTCGCCCGGGCAGCCCTGGCCTACGGCGACCGCCCGGCCATCGAGGACGCCGGCAGCATCAGTTACCTGCAGCTCGACCGCCTGCGCCAGCAGGCCGCCCGGGCCTTGCTGGCCCTGGAGGTCAAGGCCGGGGACCGGGTGGCGATCTGGGCCCCCAATACCTGGGAGTGGATTGTCGCCGCCGGCGCCCTGCACAGCGTCGGCGCCGCCCTGGTGCCGCTCAACACCCGGATGAAGGGCAACGAGGCCGGCTATATCCTGCGCCAGAGCGGCGCCTGCGTGCTGTTCGCCATCGGTGAGTTCCTCGGCGTCGACTATCCGCAGATGCTCGCCGGCGAAAGCCTGCCTGAACTGCGCCAGATCATCAGCCTGCGCTCGCCCTCGCCGGCGGCCCTGGACTGGGACAGTTTCATGGCCCTGGCCGGCCGAGTGCCCGGCAGCAGCCTGCGCCTGCGTCAGGAACAGCTCGGCCCGCAAACCCTGTCCGATGTACTGTTCACCTCCGGCACCACCGGCAAGCCCAAGGGCGTGATGACCAGCCATGGGCAGAATCTGCGGATAGTGCGCGACTGGAGCGACGTGGTCGGCCTGGGCGAAGGCGATCGCTACCTGATCGTCAACCCGTTCTTCCACTCCTTCGGCTACAAGGCGGGATGGCTGGCGGCGCTGATGCGCGGTGCGACCATCATTCCCCAGCAGGTGTTCGACGTCGACGCGGTGCTCGAATGCGTGCAGCGCCAGCGCATCAGCGTGCTGCCCGGCCCGCCGACGCTTTATCAGTCGCTACTGGCTCACCCCCGGCGCGATGCCTACGATCTGTCCTCACTACGGGTGGCGGTGACCGGTGCCGCGGTAATCCCGGTGGACATGATCGGACGCATGCGCGACGAGCTGGGCTTTGCCACCATCGTCACGGCCTACGGCCTGACCGAAGTCTGCGGTTTCGCCACCATTTGCCGCCCCGGCGACGATCCGCTGCGAGTCGCCCAGACCAGCGGCCGGGCGATGCCCGGGGTAGAGGTGCGGATTGTCGCCGCCGACGGCCAGTGCCAACCGCCCAATGTCCCCGGGGAAATACAGATTCGCGGCTACAACCTGATGCAGGGCTACCTCAACGACCCGCAAGCCAGCCAGGAAGTGCTGGACGCCGATGGCTGGCTCAATACCGGTGACGTCGGGGTCCTCGACGAGCAGGGCTACCTGCGTATCACCGACCGCCTCAAGGACATGTTCATTACCGGCGGTTTCAACGTCTATCCGGCGGAAATCGAGCAGTGCCTGCTGAAGTTTCCCGGGGTGGCCCAGGCGGCGGTAATAGGTATACCGGACGAGCGCCTCGGCGAAGTGGCCATGGCCTTTGTCCTGGCCACGCCGGGACAACTCCTGGAATCGACAGCACTGCTGGGCTGGTGCCGGGAACAGATGGCCAACTACAAGGTGCCGCGACGATTCCAGGTACTGGAAGCCATGCCGCTGAACGCGGCGGGCAAGGTGACCAAGCAGGTGTTGCGCCAGTGGGCCGAAAGCCGCAATTGAGGCTGGCACAGGGTGCCAAGTGCGGCTGGCGAGGCGCGTCCCTCCTGGGGACGGGCCAGCCTGCGGAGCCTGACTGCCGCGTTTTTGCCGCCGCTTTGCGCGGTGCCTGTGGAACGTCTGAATCAATGTGCGAGTGCCGAAACCCGGTGGCTGGCATTGGGGCGGCTCCGCCCCCCGCGGGAGCAAGCTCCCTAGCCACCGGCTAATTTGCGCTCGTTGCGCCGGGGTTTATATCACCCGCGCCGGATGCTGGCGCCGGGGCTCGCCCAGCAATGAGCGATGGGACGGCGGCTGGCGCCCCTGATCCTCGCTGATGCCATAGCCCGGGGCGATTTCCGCGGTGATCAGGGTCTGCCCGGACAGGCTCATCAGCCCGGGGTCATTGAGCAGCGCATGAATGACCCGGCCGTTGAACTGCGGGGTCTCGGCGTCCGCGAGAAAAGCCTGGTACTGCTCGCCGTGGTGCTCGCCGACAATCCGCGTGCGCTCGGTCAACTGCGGCCCCAGCCACAGGGACAGCGCCGCCACGCCACGCCCTTCAAAATCGATTGCCATGTCCGCCGCCAGCTTGTCGCAACCGGCCTTCTGCGCTCCGTAGGCGGGGCCGTGCATGTAGCAGCCGGCGCCGAACGACGAAGTGAAACAGACCAGCCCCTGGGCACTGCGCAGCAACAACGGCGCGGCGTAGTAACTGGCGATGTAGGCCGAACGCAAGCCGACATCGAGGATATCCACCAACTCCAGGGGCTTGTTCCAGAACGGCCCGGGCTCGATCAAGCGCTCATGGATGGCGGCCACGTTATTGACCAGCAGATCGAGGTGGCCGGCCTCCTCGGCGATCCGCGCAAACAGTGCCTGCACCTGGGCGTCGTCGGCATGCTCGCAGACCACCGGGATGCCCCGGCCACCGGCGGCGGTAATGGCTGCCGCGGTGTCCGCCAATGAACCTTGCAGCGCCTGTTCATAAAGCCGTGCCCCGGCCTTTTCCGGCGCACGCCCGGTCACGTAGACGGTCATGCCCTGTGCCCCGAGGGCCAGGGCGATGCCACGGCCCACGCCGCGACTGGCACCGGTGACCAGGGCCACCTGGGGTTGCTTGCTCTTCATTGACTGCTCCTTGCCAGAAAGGACGCCGGCTGCGACTGGCGCAGGCTTTGCGCCTTGATGTGATTGGCGGCGATATAGCCGAAAGTCATCGCCGGGCCGATGGTCGAGCCGGCTCCCGGATACGTGCGCCCCATCATCGATGCGGCGCTGTTGCCGATTGCGTAAAGGCCGAGGATCGGATGGCCGTCCTCGTGCAACACCCGGGCGTTGGCATCGGTCAGCAGGCCGCCCTTGGTGCCAATGTCCCCGGCATCCACCCGCACCGCGTAGAACGGCGCCTTGAGCAAGGGCGCCAGGCAAGGGTTGGGGCCGACGTGGGGGTCGCCGTAGTAGCGATCGAACAGCGACTCGCCCTTGTTGAAATCCTGGTCCCGGCCCTCCCGGGCCATGATGTTGAAACGCTCGATGCTACGCATCAGGCCCGGGCCGTCGATGCCGATCTGCGCCGCCAGGTCCGGCAGGCTGGCGGCCTTGTAGAAGTAGTCCTGCAGGTGTTCGGGCAGCCGCCAGTCGGGCTGGGCATAACCGGGCAACAGCGCGCCGCAGGGGTATTTGCGGCGGAACTCGGCGTCGAAGATCATCCAGCACGGCACGCTGACCGCTTCGGCCCGATTGTTCTCATACATCGCATAGACAATATCGGTATAGGGCGCCGCCTCGTTGACGAAGCGTTGCCCTGCCGAGTTCACCAGTACGCAGCCAGGCAAGGTGCGCTCGACGAACAGCGCACGCTGCTTTTCCTCACCTGCAACCCGGGTAGTGGGCGCCCACCAGCCGTGGTCCATCAAGGCAGTACGGGCGCCAATCACCTGGCCGGCACGAATACCGTCGCCGGTGTTGTGCGGTGGCGTGGCACTCCACTGGGCCTGGGACGGCTGCGGCAGGTACTGCTCGCGCATGGCCTGGTTACGCTCGAAGCCACCGGCGGCGATGATCACCCCGTGGCGCGCCTTGATGTTCAGGGTCTGGCCGTCGCGGCAGACCCGCGCGCCGCCGACTCGCTCACCGACAATCAGCAGTTCCTGCAAGGCGCAGTTGAGCCACAGCGGCCGCTGGCGATCCTGCAGCGAACAGCGCAAGGCGCCCACCAGGGCATTGCCCAGGGTCAGGAAACGGTCGCGACGCGACAGCCGCCGCCCCTCGCGATCACGCCAGTAGCGCCACATCACTCGCAGGGTCAGGCGCAGCCAGCCGGGGCCACGACACAGCAGCACCTGCGCCTCCTTCATGGTCATCGCCATGCGCCCCATCATCAGCGTGCCGGGGGAAGGCGCACGCATGCGCAGGAACTCCTCGCCCAGCTCGGCGGCATCGAAGGGTTGCGGGTCCATGGAGCGATAGCCGGGCTTGCCGCCGGGCACCTGCGGGTAGTAGTCGGAGTAAGCGGGCTGGGCCTCGAAGCGCACCCGGGTCTGCGCCTCCAGGTAGCGGACCATGTCCCGGCCCTGCTCGACATAGGCTTCGATGCGCCCGTCGTCGATCTCACCGTGGGTCACCGCGCGGACATAGGCGATCCCTTCGGCCACCGAATCGCTACCGCCCAGGGCCTGGATCCGGTGGTTGTCGGGAATCCAGATGCCACCGCCGGACACCGCCGAGGTGCCGCCGTATTCGCCACTCTTCTCGATCAGCAACGTGTTCAACCCCAGGTCATGGGCCCGCAGCGCGGCGGTCATGCCTCCTGCGCCGGAACCTATCACCAATACATCGCAGCACTCATCCCATTTGATCTTGGCGTGTTTCATCCGCGCATCTCCGCAAGGCGCCTACAGGCAGGAAGCCGCCGCCACCGGCCCGGACTCCGGCGCAGTCGGTCCCGGGATTGTTCGGCAGCCTCGAGGCCCGGGCATCGTCCAATGGGACTAGCGCCCGCCACGGCCAAAACACTTAGTCTGGTTGGACGATGTCCGGGCGGGCCGCTGCTTCCATAGTCGCTCCTGCTGCACTTCCCCCCCCTTACATCGCAGGTCGGGCGGGCCTGACCTGGGCACGAGGACGAGATGACAAAAACAATAATCGCCCCACCATCGCTACTCCCCCGACTGCACACTGCCCTGCTGATACTGGCCGGCGGGCTGGGCGGACCGGCCAGCGCCATGACCTTCCAGCCCAACGAGGATCTGACTGTCGACTGGGACACCACCCTGACCTACAGCCTGGCCTGGCGTACCGAATCCCGGAGCCACAAGCTGGTGGCCAATGCCAACGGCAACGATGGCGACAACGCTTTCGCCAGGGGCAGCCTGATCAACAATCGCAGCGGCTTTCTTACCGAAGCCAACCTGCGCTGGCGTGACGACTACGGCTTTTTCATTCGCGCCGACGGCTTCTACGACAACGTCTACGACCGCGACAACGACAACCCCAGTGGCACCTCCAACTGCTTTGCCGGCGGCAACTGCAGCCGTCCCGACCGTTTTTCCCAGGACACCATCGACCAGCACCGCAACGACCTGCGCCTGCTGGACGCTTATGCCTATGGCACCTGGAACCTGTCCGGGCACAACCTCAACGTACGCCTGGGCAAGCAGGTGGTGAGCTGGGGCGAAAGCCTGTTCTACCCGGGGATCTCCGCGGCCCAGAGCCCGGTGGACGCCACCAAGTCGACCACCCCCGGGGTCGAGGTCAAGGAAGTGCTGCTGCCGGTGGGCCAGCTGTTCACCCAGTTCAGCCTGAGCGACAGCCTGGACGTCCAGGCCTACTACCAGTACCAGTGGCAGAAGACCGACCTGTTCGGCGTGGGCAGCTTTTTCTCCACCACCGACTACATCGATCGCGGAGGGGAAAACGACGCCACAGGCTTTGTCCACCGCCTGAAGAACGACACCCCGAGCAACAGCGGCCAATACGGCCTGGCCTTCACCTACGCCGCCGAATCGCTGAACAACACCGAGTTCGGCCTGTACTACTCGCGCTACCACGACAAGACCCCGTCCCTGGACTTCCAGAGCCAGCTGGGCAGCTACCGGGCAATCTACTTCGACAACATCGATCAGTACGGAGCGAGCTTCTCCACGGTGCTTGGCGACACCAGCATCGCCGGCGAGGTCAGCTACCGCGACGGCCAGCCGGTGATGGTGGACAACGGTTTCGCCAGCCCGGTGCGAGCCAAGACCCTGCAAGCCCAGGTTTCGGTGATCGAAGTGCTGGGGCCCACTTCCTGGGCCGACAACACCACCCTGACTGGCGAGCTGGTGTACAACCAGGTGCTGAGCAACGACAGCTCGCAGCCGACCCAGCTGGCCCCGGGGTTCAGCCTTCCGGGTACCGACAAGCTGCTCTACGACCGCTCAGCCTGGGGCTACACAGTGCAAGCCAGCTTTGACTACAACGACGTGTTCACCGGCTGGGACCTCTCGGTCCCGATCACCTTCAGCACCGCCGCGCACAACGACAGCTCCCTGGTGGGCTCGATCAACTCGGGCCAGGGCGACGACCGCGCAAGCATCGGCAGCTCCTGGCGCTACCTCGGCAACTTCACCATCGAGGCCCGCTACAACGCCTACCTGGGCAACGCCAACAACAGCCCGCTGGCGGACCGCGACAACCTCGCCCTCAACTTCAAGTACCGGTTCTGATTCCCTGCCCCAAGGAGCACAGCATGTCGAGCACTATCTACACTCAGTTGTTGCGCACGACCCTGGCCGCCAGCCTGCTGGCCGCAAGCCTGGCGACCCAGGCCAAAGTCAGCCCCGAGGAAGCCGCCCGGCTAGACCGGGACCTGACCCCCATGGGTGCGGAGCGGGCCGGCAACGCCGACGGCAGCATTCCTGCCTGGTCGGGAAAGTGGCTGGGCCTGCCCCCTCAGCTCAAGTACGACGGCCCCGGCAGCCCCTACCCCGATCCTTATGCGGCGGAAAAACCGCTGTTCGTGATCACCGCGGCGAACATGCAGCAGTACGCCGCCAACCTCACCGATGGGCAGAAGGCGCTGTTCAAACGCTACCCGCAGACCTTCACCATGCCGGTATACCCCAGCCACCGGGACTTTCGCTTCGACCAGCGACTGTATGACGCCATCAGGAAAAACGCCGTCAACGCCGAGCTGATCAACGACGGCAACGACACCCGCAACGCCTGGGCCGCCTCGCCGTTCCCGATCCCCAAAAACGGCAGTGAACTGATGTTCAACCACACCCTGGCCGGCCGCGCCTACACCGAGGAGGCCAACTACCAGCAGGCGGTGGTGTACTCCAACAAGGAGCAGGTGCTGGAGCAGGTCAACTACAAGATCTATTCGATCTGGTCGGCCCCGGACAAGACCCCCGAAAGCGCCAACGGCGTGCTCACCAACTTCCTTCTGACCACCCTGGAGCCGATCCGCAAGAAGGGCGAGATCATCGTCGGTCGCGAGTTCATCACCCCCACCGCCGCGCCGCGCCAGGCCTGGCAGTACAGCCCCGGGCAACGCCGGGTGCGACGCGCACCAACGGTTGCCTATGACTCGCCCACCGGCGCCGGAGGCTTTCGCGTGCAGGACGAGGACCGCCTGTTCAACGGCGCTCCGGACCGCTACGACTGGACCATCATCGGCAAACGAGAGATCTACATTCCCTATCACAACTACCGGATCGACGATTCCAGCGTGAATCTTGCGCAGATTCTCGCCACCACCGGCCACGTCAACCCGCAGTACATGCGCTACGAGAAGCACCGGGTCTGGGTCCTGCAGGCGACCCTCAAGGAAGGTGCACGGCATATCTATGCCAAGCGCGTGCTCTACCTTGACGAGGACACCTGGGCCGCCACCCTGGCCGACAACTACGACAGCCGTGGCCAGCTGTGGCGCACCAACATGCAAACCTCGGTCTACGCCTATGAGATGCAGCGCTACCAGGCGCGCCTGGGGATCTACCAGGACCTGATCGCCGGCTCCTACCTGGTCGACCGACTGCTGGTGGATCAGAAACCGGCCAAGCTCAATGCCAGCAACTTCGTCGATGACGACTTCACCCCGGGCAACCTGCGCAAGCTCGGTACCCGCTGAACCCGGCTGGCCCGGGCGGTTCACACTCCCGGGCTGGCTATCGCGCCGGCTGGCGGGCCAGCCCGCCAGCCATGCCCGGCAGGCTGCAAAATCGCCTGCCTGCGGCGCTTCAGGCTCAGGCTGGTACTTGCCCTGCCACCATCGAGTGCGCGCTGAAACAGCATTCGACCAGCTTCCATTGCCCGGCAATACACCGGTAGCGGTCCTGATAGATTCCCCCCAACTGGCGCGTGGCGCCACTCTCGGCATCCAGGTTGAAGTAGTACAGCGCCCAGCGCCCCCGGGCCTGATCCTCGCCGAGCAATTCAATCTCCGGGTTGGCGCCATGGTGGATGTCGATCACTCGTGGCTGGCAAGCCAGTTCCTGATACAGCGCGAGAAAGCTGTCGCGATCGCGAAAGCTGCCCAGTGGGCCGTAGTCGATCAGTATCTCGCCCTCGGCAAAGCAGTCGCGGATCACCTCCACCTGCTTCAAGTCACAAGCATTCAAGTAGCGATGCTTCAACTGGCGGATCGCTTCTAGCGCCTCCAGGCGGGCAATACGTTGTTCAAGAGTCATGGCACAGGCCTCGCAATCATCGTGGATCGACGCCGGGTGGCGGTCATCGTGCGTGCTTGTTCACCAGCCGCACATGCCAGGAAGTGTATCGACCGGCCGGCGCCGGCTGATCGTCTGTTGGGACTAGCCCCTGGCGCTCGATCCCACTCACGAAGCGGTTGCCCCACGGGCACTAGTCCGTTTGGTGGATTCGGCAAAGTGGCTCAGGCCCGACCCTGTCCTTCGCAGGACCCACCTGCCGTCGACCATCAACAGAGGAATCTGCCCGCCATGGAAAAAGTCATCTATCTGCTCTGGCGTGACCCCAGCAGCACCGATGAAACATTCGCCCGGCACGTGCGCCACGAGGTCATAGGGCAACTGCAAGCCCTGGGCGCCCAGGGCCTGCAGTTGAACCTGGCGGATAGCGAAGTCGCTCCCGCTGCGGCCCTGCGCCAGGAGAACCGGCCACGGCTGCCGGATGCCTGCCTGTCGCTGTGGCTGGACAGCGCCAACGCCGCTCCCCGGGCGCCTTTCGACCGGGTATTGGCACAGGCCACGACCCGCCTGGCGGCCTATCTGGTGTGCGAGTCCGAAGCGATCCGCAACACCCGTTTCCCCCCCTCACCTGGTGAGCGGACTTACGGCTTCGCCCAGGTGGCCCTGTTGACACGCCCGCCGCGCCTGACCCCGCAGACCTGGCTGGAGATATGGCGCAACCAGCACACAGAGGTTGCCATCGTCACCCAGGCCAACTTCCAGTACGTGCAGAACCTGGTGGTAGCGGCCCTGACCCCGGACGCGCCGCCCATCGACGCCATTGTCGAGGAATGCTTCCCGCCCGCGGCGATGACCGACCCCCAGGCCTTCTTCGACGCAACGGGAGACGAAGCACGGTTCGAGAAAAACCTGGCGGCCATGATGCAAAGCTGTGCGCGCTTTATCGACTTCGACAAGATCGATGTACTACCCACCAGCCAATATCGATTCTGACGCCTGGCCGGGCACTTTTGCGCAACGCCAAAGCCCGACGCCAGGCGTCGGGCTTTGGTATCGGGCTTCGCCACCCAAAGGCCGACGCTGTCGCTTCAGCCGAGCGCCTTGCGCAGCTCTGCCGTTGCTTGTGCCAGCACCTGGGCGGCGCGTTCGACAAAGGGCGACAGGCTGATGAAGCCGTGGATCATCCCCTCGCAGCGCTGCAACCGAACCGGTACAGCGCTTGCCTGCAAGCGCCTGGCGAAGGCTTCGCCCTCATCGCGCAGCGGGTCGAACCCGGCGGTGATCAAGGTCGTGGGCGGCAGGTCGCCCAGATCTTGCGCGCGCAACGGTGAGGCCAGCGGTTCATCGACCAGGGAGGCTCCGGCACCGTACAGGCTCCAGAACCACCTCATCATCGCGGCCGTCAGCATGTAGCCTTCGGCAAAGTCGCGGTAGGAAGGACTGTCGCACGCGGCGTCGAGTACCGGATAGAACAGGCATTGGTGGCGGATCTTCGGTCCCTGGCGCTGCGATGCCAGGCGGCTGACTGCCAAGGCCAGGTTGCCACCGGCACTGTCCCCGGCAAGCGCCAGGCGTGAGCCGTCGATACCCAGCTCGGCCGCGTGCTCCACCAGCCAGCACGTGGCCGCGTAGCAATCGAGCGGCGCGGCCGGGAAAGCCGCCTCCGGTGCCAGCCGATAAGCCACCGACACCACCACGGCCCCGGTCTGGCTGGCCAGGGCCCGGCACAGGTAATCGTGGGTATCGAGGGTGCCCATGATGAAACCGCCACCATGAAAGAACACCAGCAGCGGCAGGCGCTCCTGATCCAGCGGACGATAGAGCCGGGCATCCAGTTCGCCGGCATCGCCAGCCACGCGCAACTCGCGCACTTCATGCATGGCCGCGCCAGGGGGCATGGCCATCAGGTTATCGGCGAACTGCCGGTACTGGGTCGCGTCCAGCTGGCTGAAGTCCGGCGGCGCCAAGCCCTCCAGAGATTGCAGTACAGCGGCGATCTGCGGATCAAGAGACATGGTCGGCCCCCTCGGTGTCAGGCATACGGAACTGCGGATTGGTTTCGTCGAGGATGCTGCGCACCCGGCGCTGCAGGGCCTCCTTGAAATCCTTGTGGGGCAAAACCCAGAAACGCTTGGCATCGATGGCATCGAACACCAGCGTGGCCAGTTCGGCGGGGCTCATGCCCTCGCGAATGCGTCCATCAAGCAACTGGCTCAAGCCATCGCCAGCGGCATCGCTGTGCTGGTTCGAACCCATGATGGCGCTGGCCACGGGGCCCGGGCAGATCACCGAAACCGCGATGGGCGCGCCCAGCAGCGCCAGTTCGTAATGCAGGGTTTCCGAAAGCGCCACCACCGCCTGCTTGGTGACGTTGTAAGGCGCCAGCAACGGGCTGCTGAGCAAGCCGGCCAGGGACGCGGTGTTGATCACATGGCCACCACGGCCCTGGCGCAGCAGCAGCGGCAGGAAACTGCGGATGCCGTGGATCACTCCGTTGAGGTTGATGTCGAGCATGCGCTGCCACTGGGCCTGGCTGATCTCCCAGCTGTAGCCGGTCTGCATCACCCCGGCATTGTTGAACAGCAGGTCGACGCCACCAAAGGACTCGACGGCGCAATCGCGCAAGGCCTCGACCTGGGCCAGTTGCCCAACATCGGTAACCCGGCTCACCACCTCGGTTGCGTTGGCCCGCAAGGCGTCACAGACCCGAGCCAGCCCGGGGGCATCCAGGTCCGCCAGCACCAGGCGCATGCCACGCCGTGCGGCCTCTTCGGCCAGGCCCCGGCCAATCCCGCTGGCGGCGCCGGTAATCACTGCTACCTGCCCTGTTTGACTGCTCATCGATAACTCCTGCGGTGGTCAAAGGCCTCAGTAGAGCCGGCTGGCCGGCACTGGCCATCGTCCATTCAGACGATGCCCCAAGGCACAGGGGCGGCAGAATCGATCAGGAGTGCAAGCACCGCCGGGCTTCGGCCTGAGGCCACGGCGGCCCCACCGTGACCCGGAGAAGAACAAGAGATGAACACCCTGCACCGAATCGAGACTCAACCCCTGCAATCACGCTACGCCAGAGGCTGGCATTGCCTGGGGCTGGCGGCCCAGTACCGCGACGGCAAGGCCCACCGCCTGGATGTGTTCGGCACCCGGCTGGTGGCGTTCGAGGGCGAAGACCGCCAGTTGCACATTCTTGACGGCTACTGCCCGCACATGGGCGCTGACCTGAGCACCGGCTGCATCGAAGGCAACGCGCTGCGCTGCCCCTTTCATGCCTGGCGCTGGGGCGCCGACGGCGTCTGCGACGACATTCCCTACGCCAAGCGGATTCCGCCACGCGCACGAATCAAGAGCTGGCCGCTGATGGAGGAAAACCAACTGTTGTTTGTCTGGAATGACCCCCAAGGCAACCCGCCCATCGAGCAGCAGCGCATACCGCGGATCGACGCCTGCTTCGACGAACAATGGGCCAACTGGGAAGTGGCGGAGCTGAAGATCGAGACCAACTGCCGTGAACTGATCGACAACGTCGCCGACATGGCGCACTTCGGAACAGTCCATGGTGCCCCGGTGCAGGCCTTCAGCAACCGCTTCGAAGGCCATCTGGCCACCCAGGAAATGCGCGCCCGCAGCGAACGCCTGTCCGGCGACAGCGAGCTGAGCACCACCGCCACCTACTTCGGCCCGGCCTACCAGATCACCGAAATGACCGGCGCGATGAACGGCCAGCCGATCCATTCGATCCTGCTCAACTGCCACGTACCCATCGACCTGGACAGTTTCACCCTGCGCTACGGAGTGCTGGTGAAGAAGATCCCCGGCCTCAGCGAAGAACAGAACCAAGCGATGGCCAAGGCCTATGTGCAACAGGCCCAGGAAGCCTTCTACGAGGACGTGGCGATCTGGCACAGCAAGACCCGGGTGGACAATCCGCTGCTGTGCGACGGTGACGGCCCGGTGTACCAGTTGCGCAAATGGTACGAGCAGTTCTACACCGATATCGAAGCCTTGCCGGCCGGCACCCAGGAGGCACGGGACTTCATCGTACGCGAGGGCCAGAACCTCTGACACAGGACCTTTTTCACCCCTGATCCGCCCCGGAGAGCTGCCGATCAGATGCCTTGCAAGAACCATTGCGCGCCAGCGATGCCGACCCTACTCTCGGCCACCGCTACTACCCAAACAATAATAAAAACGGTTTTCGCCATGCAGAAGAACCTCAGCCTTGAGACGTTCAGTGACCTGATCGGCAATCTCTACCAGGGGCCCATGGAAAACATTCCATGGGCCACCTTCCTCAACCAGCTCAACCTCCATCTGAACAGCAAATACGTGACCTTTATCCTGCGCCCGCCCAGCGCCCAGGTGGATGGGCTGATGGTCAACACCACCGGCAGCTCCAGCGAGGTCACCACCTCCTACAACACTCACTTCTTCAGCCTCGATCCGTTCGTCGACCTGCCCAACCGCCAGGTGGTGACCCTGGCGGAGTTCGTCTCCAACGACGACTGGTTGCAATCGGAGTTCTACCGCAACTTCCTGGAGCCGGTGGGGGTGTTCCATATCCTGGGCGCCGACATCAACACCAGTGAAGGCGCCCAGTGTCGCCTGCGCATCAGCCGCGGACGCGACGACCAGCCATTCGACCAGCAGGAAAAGGAGCTGCTGGCGCAGTTCGTGCCGCACCTGGAACGCTCGATCAAGATGCACATGAAGCTCAACCGCATCGAAACCGAGCGCAATCTCTATGCTGGCGCCGTAGACCAGATGGCGGTCGGCACCATCATCCTCGACGAGACCGGCAAGGTGTTGCAGACCAACCAGGTGGCCGAGCGGCTGATCCAGGAAAAGGACGGCATCAAACTGGTCAACGACGGCCTGCAGGTCGGTACCGCCCGCGACACCCAGGAATTTCGCCGCCTGGTGAAACAGTCGCTGCTGTCGCATAAACGCAGCAACCCTTCGGTGGTCGAGGCGCTGCGGGTGCAACGGCCCTCGGGGCGCGCCGACCTGGGCATCATCGTACGCTCGGTACCGCTCTCTGCCTGGAGCGAAGGCAAGCGCTGCCCCACGGTAGTGATCTTCATCAGTGACCCGGAGCAGCAGTCCTGCGCGCCCCAGGAGATCGTCCGGGTGCTGTTCGACTTCACGCCGGCCGAAACCCAACTGGCCATGCTCCTGGCCAACGGCCTGACCCTGGACGAAGCCTCCCAGGAGCTGGGCATCAGCCGCAACACCTCCCGCGCCCACCTGCGCTCGACCTTCTCCAAGACCGGAGTCACCCGCCAGACCATGCTGGTGCGCCTGATCCTGCGCAGCGTGGCCACCTTGGGCTGAGCGCCCGAAGAAGGTTCGCCGGCTGACGCTGCACCACCCGGCTCGCGTCCCGCCGGCTAGTCCAATCGGACGAGGCCGGACCCAGGGCTACGACATAAGGTCGACCTACAAGAACAACACCGCCGTGGAGGCTCGCCATGCGCAAATCCACCCTTTGCCTGCTGCTGTTCATCATCATCGGCACCAGTGCCGGCGCCTATCAGGTCTTCAAGAAACCGGCCTACCGTGCCGCCAGCATGCTCAGCCAGTGCGCCGCCAATCCCTGCTATCCGCCCCAGGTACGCGGCCTGCTGCCCTGAACCCCCGGTGTGGGCGTCCAGGGTGCGCCCTGTGCATCAGGTGGGCAGTACGCCACGGGCCCGGGACAGAGTCAGCGCCAGGTCTTCGATCATGTCTTCCTGGCCACCGACGGTGCCGCGCCGGCCCAGCTCCACCAGCAGCTCGCGGGCCGAGATGCCGTACTTGCGCTCGGCACGCTTGGCGAACAGCAAAAACGAGCTGTAGACCCCGGCGTACCCCAGCGTCAGCGCATCACGGTCGAGCCGGATCGGCTGGTCGAGCATGGGCACCACCCGGTCCTCGGCGACATCCATGATCGCGTACAGATCCACTCCGCTGCTGACACCCATGCGCTCCAGCACCGCCACAAACACCTCCAACGGCGTATTGCCCGCCCCGGCACCGAGCCCCGCCACCGAACCATCGATGCGCGCCGCCCCGGCCTCGATCGCCGCCAGGGAGTTGGCGATCGCCAGGCCCAGGTTGTGATGGCCGTGGAAACCGACCTCAGTCCCGGGGTTGAGCCCCTGGCGCAGCACGCCGATCTTCTCGCTGACTTCATCGGGCAGCATGTAGCCCGCCGAGTCGGTGCAGTAGATGCAGTTGGCGCCGTAGCTCTGCATCAGTTGCGCCTGCTGCAGGAGTTTCTCGGCGCTGAGCATGTGCGCCATCATCAGGAACCCCACCGTATCCAGGCCCATCTTCGCCGCCATGCCGATGTGCTGGCTGGAGACATCGGCCTCGGTGCAGTGGGTCGCCACCCGCACCGTGCTCACCCCGTGCTCGTGGGCCATGCGCAAGTGGTCGAGGGTACCGATGCCCGGCAGCAGCAGTGCCGAGACCCTGGCCTGTCTGAGCTGCGGAATCACCGCGGCGAAATACTCCTCGTCGCTGTGAGCCGGCAGGCCATAGTTCAGCGACGCGCCGCCAAGGCCGTCGCCGTGGGTGATCTCGATCAGCGGCACCCCCGCCGCGTCGAGCCCGGTGGCCACCGAGATCATCTGTTCCAGGCTGATCTGGTGGCGCTTGGCGTGCATGCCGTCACGCAGGCTCATGTCGTGCAGAACAACGCTTCTACCTTGCAGATTCATGGCAATTCTCCGGTCAACGAACAGGCAGTTGCAGGGCGCCCCGGTGGGCTTCTTCGGCAAACATCTCGGCGGTGCGCAAGCCGGCGGCGGTCATGATGTCGAGGTTGCCGGCGGACTTGGGAAGGAAATCCCCCAGCCCCTCGACCTCGATGTAGATGCTCACTTGGTTGCCGTCGAACACCGGGCCGTTGATCAGCTTGTAGCCCGGCACATAGCGCTGCACTTCCTTGACCATGCGCAGCACCGAGGCGCGGATCGCCGCCTGGTCGGGCTCCTGGTCGGTCAGGCAGTGAATGGTGTCGCGCATCATCAGTGCAGGTTCGGCCGGGTTGATGACGATGATCGCCTTGCCGCGCCGGGCACCACCGATGCGCTGCACAGCCTCGGCGGTGGTGCGAGTGAATTCGTCGATGTTCTGCCGGGTGCCCGGGCCCACCGAGGCCGAAGACACGGTGGCGACAATCTCGCCGTAGCTGACCGGCTGCACCTGGGCCACCGCGGCCACCATGGGGATGGTCGCCTGGCCGCCACAGGTGACCATGTTGACGTTCAGCGCCAGGCTCTGGGCGTGTTGCTGCAGGTTCACCGGCGGCACGCAGAACGGGCCGATGGCCGCCGGGGTCAAGTCAATCATGATCACCCCCAGGGCATTGAGCTGGCGGCTGTTCTCGGCGTGGACATAGGCCGAGGTGGCGTCGAAGGCGATGCGAATATCGTCGTCCAGGACATGAGGCAGCAAACCGGCCACCCCGTCCGAGGTGGTCTTGATGCCCAGCTCCCGGGCGCGTTCGAGGCCCGCGGACTGCGGGTCGACACCCACCATCCACACCGGTTCGATCCATTCTGAACGGCACATCTTTAGTAACAGGTCGGTACCGATATTGCCCGGGCCGATAATGGCCGCCTTGAGTTTCTTGCTCATTCACATACCCCCTTGGGTCAGGCGCAGAACGACACCCGGGCACTGCCCAGGCCATCGATGGTCAAGGAAAAGTGATCGCCGGCCCGGGCCGGTTCCAGGGGCACCAGGGACCCGGAGAGAATGATTTCCCCGGCCTTGAAGGCAATCCCGAAAGCGCCCAGGGTGTTGGCCAGCCAGGCCACCGCGGTCAGGGGGTTGCCCTGCACTGCCGAACCCAGCCCCTCGCTGATCAGGCACCGGTTCTTGAACACCTGCATGCGCAGGTTGGGCAGGTCCAGGTGGTGTGGGTCGGCCCGCTCCTCCCCGAGCACGAAAACCCCGCAGGAAGCGTTGTCGGCCACGGTGTCCTGGATGCGGATGCGCCAGTCGTGAATCCGCGAATCGACGATTTCAAAGCACGGCGCCACCCATTCGGTGGCGGCCAGCACCTGGGCCTCGGTGACGCCGGGGCCCAGCAGGTCGTGCTTGAGCTTGAAGGCGATCTCGCCCTCGGCCCGGGGCTGGATCAGGCGGTTGCCCGACAGGGAAATGCTCGCGCCGTCGGCAAATGCCATGCCCTGGGTGATAAAGCCGAAATCCGGCTGGTGCACGCCGAGCATCTGTTGCACCGCCGCCGAGGTCACGCCGATCTTCTTGCCGACGATACGATCGCCGTCCGCCACCCGCCGCTGGATGCCGTACAACGAGATCTGGTAGGCGTCCTCGATGCTGATGGCCGGCCAGCGTTCAGTCAGCGGTGCCAGGGTCCGGCCCTGGCGCAGGGCCTGGTACAGCTCTTCGCCGTACTGCTGTTGCAGGGTCTGGCTCATGGCTGCGGCTCCGCAAGAAAGTCCAGGCACTGGCGGTTGAACAGCTGGCGGTATTCAACCATCACCCAGTGCCCGCATTCGCTGAGCAGCAGCATGCGGATCTGCCGGCAATGCTCCATCAACGTCTGCGCCCCGGAGGCCGGGCAGAACTGATCGTTGACGCCCCAGAAACCGAGGATCGGACAACTCAGCTCGGCCAGGCGCGCCGTCAGGTTCGGCACCTGCATGGTGGACAGCACCTCCTGGGGTTGCTCCTGCACCACCGCGACCCGCTCGGCGACCGTTTCGTCGCTGATCAGGCTCGGGTCGAACAGTTGCAGGCTCAGCAGGCGACGCATGCCGGCGGCGTTCCGCAACTCCCCCTGGGCAAACGCTGCGGCCATCTGCTGGATACCGGCCATGCGCAGGTAGTACTGCTCCTTGTCCATCAACCCACCGGGGGCCATCAGCACCAGGCGGCTGACCCGCCGTGGCTGGTCCAGCGCCAGTTGCAGGGCAATCGCGCCACCCAGGGAGTTGCCGATCAGCACGCAGCGGCCAATGTCCAGGGCATCGAGCAAGCCACTCAGGGCCTCGACGAAAAAGTCCAGGGTGTACTGGGCCAGCGGTTTGTCCGAGGCGCCGTAGCCCGGCAGGTCGGGAACGATGCAGCGATAGCCGGCGGCGGCGAACGCCGGGTAGTTGCCCTTGAAGTTGCTATGGCCGCTGGCACCCGGGCCGCTACCGTGGATGAACACCACCGGATCGCCGCTGCCCATGTCCTGGTAATGCAGTTGCATACCGTTAGGCAGCGTCACTGTCCGCCCCTGTGCTGAAGCCTTCATCTCCGGTCCTCCGGCCTGTTGTAGTGGGCCGATTGTGGGCAGCCCACGGGCCTGCAACATCGTCCGACAGGACTAGCCCACCTAGTCCCTTTGGACGTTGGAGGGCCAGGGCACGCGCTCTAGGATCAACGCCTCGACAACAGCCCAGAACGAGGCAGGCATGCACGATCCGATGGATTTCAAGGGCCGCGTGGTGCTGGTCACCGGCGGCGGCAAGGGCGTTGGGCGCGGCATCAGCCAGCGCTTTCTGGACTGTGGCGCCACGGTGCTGATCTGCGGGCGCCAGGCTCCGGAGCAGGTGCCCGCCTGCGCCGCACGCAAGGCCCTGTTCATCACCTGCGACCTGCGACAGGCAGAGCAGTCCCAGGCGCTGATCGACCAGGTGCTGGAGCGCTGTGGCCGGCTCGATGTGCTGGTCAACAATGCCGGGGGTGCGCCTCATGCCGAGGCCGCCAGCGCCTCGCCGCGCTTCAGCGAGGCGATCATCCGCCTCAACCTGCTGGCACCATTGAACCTCTGCCAGCAGGCCAATCGGGTGATGCAGGCCCAGGCCGAAGGCGGCTGCATCATCAATATCGCCAGTGTCAGCGCCAGTCGCCCCTCCCCCGGCACCGCCGCCTACGGCGCAGCCAAGGCGGGGCTGTTGAGCCTGACTCGTTCACTGGCGGTGGAGTGGGCCCCCAAGGTGCGCCTCAACAGCCTCAGTGCCGGGTTGATTCTCACCGAGCAGGCAGCCTTGCACTATGGCGACGCCGCCAGCCTGGCACGGGTCGCCGCCGGCATTCCCCTGCAACGCCTGGCCCGCCCCGAAGACATCGGGGATGCCTGCCTGTACCTGGCCTCGCCCCTGGCCCGCTATGTCAGCGGCAGCGATCTGCTGGTGCATGGCGGCGGCGAGCGGCCGGCCTTTCTCGATGCGGCCCAGGCCCGGGCCTGAACCCCGTATGCCAAACGCTGCCGCCGCTGGCGGCAGATCGCTCAACGTTTCCAGGAGGCATCAATGTCCGCAATTGCCAGCCACAGTGTCCTGCTCAACCTCGACAGCGCCACTGCCTGGGCCATCCTGCGCGATCTGCGCCTGGCCCCGCATTATGTTCCAGGGCTGACCGGCTGCCGCCTGCACCCGGGGCCGGAACAGCAGGTGGGCGCCAGCCGCCGGGTATTTCGCAAAGGCGGGCAATGGCTGGATGAAAGCGTGGTGCAGTGGCAGGAGGGCCAGGGTTTTGCCCTGCGTCTGCACCGGGAACAGGCCGGTGCGCCCTTTCCCTTTCGCCAGGCATGCTTCCACTATCAGTTGCTGGGCGACGGGCCCGCGACCCGGGTCATCACCAGCCTGCATTACCAGATGCACGGCGGCCGCCTGGTGGAACGCTTGCTGGGCAAAGCCATGAACCAGGTAGTGAGGCAGATCGCCGAGAATCTCAAGGCGTTCTACGAGACCGGGCGCACCCAGAATCCGGACTTCAAGTAGCAGGTTGCGGCGAGGCAGGCACACGGCGCCCCGCCGCCCTGGCCTTCAGCCCTGCGGCTGGATGTTGACGGGGCCCCAGTACGCCTTCATCGAGCGGATCAGGCCCTGCTCGTCGAACTCCATGACATCGATCACCTGCAACGAGCAGGGCTCGCCCTGCCAGAGCATATCGACGCGAAAAGCCATTGCCCCGCAGCCATTGAGGGTGGCCCGCACCGGGCCGGTGAGAGTCGCTGCGACCTTGATCTGGCCCAGCCCCTGGCGATAGAAGTCGCCAATGGCAGCCAGGCCGCGCAACGCTGGCTGGCCCACCGGGTCTTCCACCACGGCGTCCTCGGCGTAGAGCGCGACAATCGCCTCGATGTCGCCGGCATCCACCTTTTGCACGTAGCCGGCCATGATCGCCTGGATTCGTTCGCTACTGATCATTACTGCCTCCTAGACCACTTCGAACAGGGCGGCGGCCCCCATGCCACCACCAATGCACATGCTGACCACCACATAACGCACGCCACGGCGCTGGCCCTCGATCAGGGCGTGACCCACCATGCGCGCCCCGGACATGCCGAACGGGTGCCCCAGGGCAATGGCGCCGCCGTTGACGTTCAGGCGTTCCATGGGAATGCCCAGGGTGTCGCGGCAATGCAGTACCTGGCAGGCAAAGGCCTCGTTCAACTCCCACAGGCCGATGTGATCCACCGTCAGGCCGTGACGCTTGAGCAACTTGGGAATCGCGTAGATCGGGCCAATGCCCATTTCATCGGCGTGGCAGCCGGCCACCGCCAACCCCCGGTAGATACCCAGGGGCTCCAGCCCGCGGCGCTCGGCCATCCGCGCACTCATCAGCACCGAGGCCGAAGCGCCGTCGGACAACTGCGAAGCGTTACCGGCGGTGATGAAGCTTCCGGGCCCGGACCACTCGCCACCGCCCCACACCGGCTCCAGGGCGCTGAGGCTGGCCAGGCTGGTGTCGCTGCGATTGCACTCGTCACGCTGCAGGGTCAGGGTTTCGTAACGGGTTTCGCCGCTGGCCTTGTCGAAGATCGCCTTGCGGCTGCTCATCGGCGCCAGCTCCCGATCGAAACGCCCGGCCTCCTGGGCACGGGCGGTGCGCAGTTGGCTCTCCAGGCTGTAGGCATCCTGGGCCTGGCGCGAGATACCGTAGCGTTGGGCGACGATCTCGGCGGTTTCAATCATCGGGATATAGGCTTGCGGGTCTTGCTCGATCACCGCCACGCTCTGATTGCGGTAGGTGTTCTTGTGGCTGTTCTGCACCAGGGAAATCGACTCCAGGCCACCGGCCACGGCAATCTCGATTTCATCGCAGATGATGCCCTTGGCCGCTGTGGCGATGCTCATCAGCCCCGAGCCGCACTGGCGATCCAGAGCCATCCCGGCCACCGTCGCGGGCAGGCCGGCGGCCATGGCGCACAGGCGTCCCAGGTTGTAGCCCTGAGTGCCTTGCTGGGCAGCAGCGCCCATCAACACATCATCCACTTCACCGGGCTCGACCCCGGCGCGGCGCAGCGCTTCGCGCACCACATGGCCACCCATGCGAGGTGCCTCGGTGTCGTTGAAGGCACCGCGAAAGGCCTTGCCGATCGGTGTGCGAGCGGTGGAAACGATGACGGCTTGGTTCATGCTCTGATCCTCGAATAGACAACTGGCCGGTTCAGGCCGGGTAGTAACGACTGATGGTGTCGACCACGCAGCCAGGACGTTCCTGGCCCTGGATCTCGACGCTGACCCGCAGGGTCGCCTGGACCCCGCCCTTGACCTGCTCCACGGCCACCAGCCGGGCACTGCCGCGCACCCGCGAGCCGACGCTGATCACCGCGGGGAAGCGCACCCGATCGCAACCATAATTGACCCCCATCGCCAGCCCGCGGACTTCGACGATTTGCGGCAGGAACAGGTTGACCAGGGCCAGGCTCAGGTAGCCATGTGCAATGCAGGCACCAAAAGGCCCGCTGGCGGCCCGCACCGGATCGACGTGAATCCATTGGTGATCGCCGGTGGCATCGGCGAACAGGTCAATGCGCCCCTGCTCCAGCAGCAGCCAGTCACTGACGCCCAACTCCTCGCCGACGGCATCGGCAAGGGCAGCGGGAGTGGCAAAGATCCGCGGCATGTTCAGGCCCTCTGGCTGGAGACCGAGAGCACTTCCCCGGTCATGTAGGAGCTGTAGTCGCTGGCCAGGAACATCATCACGTTGGCCACTTCCCAGACCTCGGCGGCGCGGCCGAAAGCTTCGCCGGCGGCCAGGTGCTCAAGCACCGCCGCCGGTGCGCTGCGGCGCAGGAAGTCGTGCATGGCGATGCTCGGGCTGACGGCGTTGATACGAATCCCGTGTTCAGCCGCTTCCAGCGCCGCGCAGCGGGTCAGGGCCATGACCCCGGCCTTGGCCGCGGCGTAGTGGGACTGTTCTTTCTGGGCCCGCCACCCCAGCACCGATGCGTTGTTTACGATGACCCCGGCACCACGGCGGATCATCCCCGGGAGGATCGCCCGGGTCATGCGCATGGTCCCGGTGAGGGTCACATCCAGCACCCGCTGCCACTCCGCGTCGGGCATGTCCAGCAAGCGTCGCGAGCCGCCAAGGCCGGCGTTGTTGATCAGCACGTCGACCCCGCCCAGTTCGCGCTCGCCGCAGGCCACCAGATGCCGGACCTGGGCTTCGTCGGCAACGTCGCACAACTCGCCGTGCACCGCCTCAAGCCCGGTGGCCTGGCGAATGCCCGCCACTGCCTCGGCCAGCCGCCCCGGATGAATGTCACTGAGCATCAACGCCCGACAGCCCTCCTCCGCCGCCCGCAACGCCGCGGCATAGCCGATGCCGGCACCGGCGGCCGCGGTGATCAGCACCGACTTGCCCCGCAGCAGGCCGTGGCCCTTTACATATTCAGGAACCGCCATGAACACACTCCTCGATCAAGAACCCGCGCGCGGTTCCCGGGGCATGCCCAGGGCGCGCTCGGCGATGATGTTGCGCTGGATTTCATTGCTGCCGCCGTAAAGCATGTCGGCACGGGAGAACAGGAACAGCGCTTGCTCGGGGCTCAGCACATAAGGCGCTCCCGGTAGCAGTTCGGCGTCGGCGCCGAGCACGTCCATCGCCAGTTTGCCGAGGCGCGCATGCCAGGTGGACCAGAACAGTTTGTAGATGCTGGCCTCACGGCTCAGGCTGCCGTCCTGGGGGCCGCTGAGCATGCGCAGCGAGTTGTAGCGCATGGTCCGCAGGCCGCACCAGGCCTCGGCCAGGCGCTGGCGCAGCAACGGATCGCGGGCCGCGCCATTGCCGCGGGCAATATCGATGATCCGCTGCAATTCGTTGTGGAACTGCATCTGCTGCCCCAGGGTGGAAACCCCGCGCTCGAAGCCCAGCAGAGCCATGGCGATCTTCCAGCCCTCGCCCGGACGGCCGACGATATTCTCGGCTGCGGTACGGGCGTCATCGAAAAACACCTCGTTGAACTCCGAGGTGCCGGTCATCTGTTCGATGGGGCGCACCAGCACGCCGGGCTGGGCCATGGGCACCAGCAGGAACGACAACCCTTGATGGCCGACGCTGCCGGCTTCGGTGCGGGCCAGGACAAAGCACCAATCCGCTTCGTGAGCCAGGGAGGTCCAGACCTTTTGCCCCTTGATCAACCAGTCGCCGCTCGCCGGGTCCTGGCGGGCCCGAGTCTTGACGTTGGCCAGATCGGAGCCGGCGTCGGGCTCTGAATAGCCCTGGCACCAGAACGTTGTGCCATTGCGGATACCCGGCAACAGACGGCGCTGCTGTTCTTCGTTACCGAAGGCGGCGATGGTCGGCCCCGCCAGGCCCTCGCCGATATGGCCCATGCGTCCGGGCCCTCCGGCGCGGGCATATTCTTCATGGAAGATCACCTGCCGGCTGATGGACAGGCCGCGCCCGCCATGCTCCGCGGCCCAGCCGACACAGGTCCAGCGCCCCTCGGCAAGGCGCCGCTCCCAGGCTTTGCGTGCCTCGGGAAAACTGTGTTCGTCCCCCGGACCGCCGCGAAAACGCAAGGCGGCAAACTCACCGCACAGGTTGGCCGCCAGCCACTGCGCCACCTCCTGGCGAAACGCCTCGTCCTCTTGGCTGAAACCGATCTTCATGGCTGTTCCCCCAAAATCCGTGTGGCGATCTGTTCGCGGTGCAGCGCCGGTGAGCCAAGAAAGGCCTCGCTGGCCCGGGCACGCTTGAAGTACAGGTGCGGATCGTATTCCCAGGTGAAACCGACGCCGCCGTGCAACTGGATCGATTCGGCAGCGCACTGGTAATAACTTTCCGAGCACTGGGCCTTGGCCAGGGCCGCGGCCAATGGCAACTCCTCGGCCACCTTGGCGTCGCCTGCCGGGGCCAGCACCTCTTGCCCCACGCAAGCGGCGTAGTAGCTGGCCGAACGGGCACACTCCAGTTGCAGCATCAGGTCGGCGGCGCGGTGTTTGAGGGCCTGGAAGCTGGCGATCGGACGGCCAAACTGGCGACGCTCCTGCATGTAAGCCAAAGTCAGGTCGAGGACCTGCTGGGCACCACCGACCTGCTCTGCCGCCTGGACAATGCAGGCCAGTTGCAAGACCCGTTCGAGTACCGGCCAGGCCGTGCCGTAGTCCCCCAGCAGGTGCTCTGCGGGCAGGTACAGCTGACGCAGCTCGATGCGCCCCAGGCGCCGGGTCTGGTCCAGGGTCGGCAGGCTCCGGCGCTGGATCGCCAGGTGCCCGGCCTCCACCGCGAACAGGCTGATCCCGTCGGTGCCCACGCTGTGCGGGTGGCGCGCGGCAATGATCAACAGCTGCGCGCTGTGGCCATCGGGCACATGTTCGAGCACCCCATCGAGGAGGTAGCCATCGCCTTCGGCCAGCGCACTGACCTGTACCTGCCCTGCGCCCCAGCCATTGCCGCTGCTGCTGGCCAGTGTCGCGGTAAGCGAACCTTCGGCGATCCGCGGCAGCCAGCGTTGCTTCTGCGCCGCCGAGGCTCCCAGAAGCAGGGCCGGAGTGGCCAGGCAGGCGGTGGCGAAGAATGGCGAGCACAACAGCCGGCGCCCCATCTGCTCCAGGAGGATCGCCAGCTCGACGAACCCCAGCCCCAGGCCGCCGTACTCTTCGGGAATATGAATTGCCGGCCAGCACAGGTCCCGGCACAGGCGTTGCCACAGCGCCGGGTCATATCCCAGCTCGCTGGCCATGGCCGCACGCACGGCGCCGGTGGTGGAAACGTCGGCGAGAAACTCCTCGGCCGACGCACGAATCATTTCCTGCTCGTCGCTGAATGCAAAGTCCATCGCTCACGCCTTGCTTGCTGAAGGTGGCGGGTGGCAACACCCGCGCCGCAAGCCACTATGGCGAGTCGCGCTCGAGGAATAATCGTCAGCCTTGCCTAGTCCGAATGGACGATGCGCGAACAGGCTATCCAGGCATGCCGGCTCATGACTTCGGTCCAGGCCATCGCCAGGCAAGGCCCTGCGGGCCTTTTCGCAGCTTCGCAGGCTCAGCAGCGGCTACAGGGCCAGTGCCGATCGGCGATTTTTGTAGCCGCTGCCGCAGGCTGCGGACGGCTGCGCGCAGACGCGGCGATGTCAGGGATATTGTCAGGCCAGGGCCGGGTCGGGGCTTGGGGTGGCCGGCGCCTCAGGTGCGGCTGCGCAGCCATTGCAGGAAACCCTTCCTGAGCACTGGCTTGGGCGCAGCCTGGGACAGGGTCTGGGCCATGTGCCGGCGAAAATCCAGGAGGTTCTTCATGGCCTCGTTGATGTCGTGGCGCGCATCCAGGCAGGGCTTGAGGAACTCGTTGTCGATGCGGTAGAGGCTGCAGAAGGTCTTGGCCGCAAACTGCGCCACTGTGGCTTGCTCGGCCACCACGCCGGCTTCGCCGATGACCTCACCCGGCCCCATGCGCCCGGCCTCGAAGGGCTTGCCGTCGCGTTGCATGGTCACCGAAACCACTCCGGATTCGATGATGAACAGGTGATCGCTGACCTCGCCCTGGGCCAGGATGGTCTCGCCGGCACGGTAGGTCTGCAGGTGCATGTTCTGGCTGAAGGTGTCCTTCTCATCCTGGCGCAGGGTGGAAAAGATGCTCGAGGCGTCCAGCAGTACCCGGGGCCGCGACAGGGTCGCCGCCTGGGCCGGCTCGGCGGCGGACAGCAGGCCGATGCCGCTGGCCTGCAAATGGCGGAAGGCCAGGTCGAACAGCTGGTTGCGCACCTCGCGCTTGTGCCCCATGTCGGCGACAAAACCGCTGATCTCGTATTCCGCGCCACTGCTGCTGGTGCTCTTCATCGCCACACTGGCCGCCGGGGTACTCAACAGCAGGCGGCAGCCCAGGGTGGCCCGCTCCAGGGCCTCGATGACTTTCTGCGGGCGCGCGTGGGGGCTGACCTGCACGCTCACCGACAGGCCATGAACATCCACCGGCCGGCTGAAATTGGTGATCTTGGCCTTGGACGCCAGGGAGTTGGGGATCACCACCATGCTGCCCTGGGAGGTCTGCAGCCGGGTGGCGCGCCAGTCGATGTCCAGCACCCGCCCCTCGGTGCCGTCGATGGCGATCCAGTCATCGATCTGGTAGGGCTTGGTGGTGTTGAGGACGATCCCGGAAAACAGGTCGCTGAGGGTGCTTTGCAGGGCCAGGCCGACGATGATCGCCAAGGCCCCGGAGGTGGCCAGCACGCCCTTGACCGGCAGCTCCAGCACATAGGCCAGGGCGGCGATGATGGCGATGAGGAAGATCACCGCGCCCATCAGGTCCTGCAGCAGGCGCCCGGTATGCCCCACCCGCTGCATCATCAGGGTGCCCAGCAACACCGTCAGGGTCCGCGCGCCAAACAGCCACCAGCCAATTTCCAGGCCGGTGGCGGCCAGGTGCAGGGGCACGTCGTCGGGCCAGGGCGCGGCCTGCATCGGGTTCATGCCCTGGTTGAACAGCATCAGGCTGTAGAGGGAAAAGATCAGCACCCGTACCGCCAGCTTCCAGTAGTCGCCACGGCTGCCGATCAGGCGCCAGAGCAGCATATCCAGGAACAGCAGGAACAGCGCGGCCAACAACGGATGATCGCTGAACAGGGAAGACATCGAGGCACTCCGGCATGACGAAGACGGCACGATCGCACGAAAGACGCAGGAGCAGGTATAGCTGGAAAAGCCCGGGGCGTGCGCCCCGGGCAGGGATCGGGCGACGGGCGCAGGGCCCGCCGCGACTCAGGGATTACTGGCCCTGGGTCAGGGTGTTGTAGCTGGTCATCAGGTTGCGGTAGTCGGGGATGTGGTTGGAGAACAGGGTGCCCAGACCCTCGATGTCGTTGCGCCAGTCGCGGTGCAGCTCGCAGGCCAGGCCGAACCAGGTCATCAACTGGGCGCCGGCATTGGACATGCGGTTCCAGGCCGAATCGCGAGTCAGGGCATTGAAGGTGCCGGAAGCGTCGGTGACCACGAAGACTTCAAAGCCTTCTTCCAGGGCCGAGAGCGCCGGGAACGCCACGCACACTTCGGTAACCACGCCGGCGATGATCAGTTGCTTCTTGCCGGTGGCCTTGATCGCCTTGACGAAGTCCTCGTTGTCCCAGGCATTGATCTGGCCCGGGCGGGCGATGTACGGCGCGTCGGGGAACAGCGCCTTGAGCTCCGGCACCAGCGGGCCGTTGGGGCCGGTTTCGAAACTGGTGGTGAGGATGGTCGGCAACTTGAAGTACTTGGCCAGGTCGGCCAGGGCCAGCACGTTGTTCTTGAAACGATCGGGCTCGATATCGCGGACCAGCGACAGCAGGCCGGCCTGGTGGTCTACCAGCAGTACGGCGGCGTTATCCTTGTCCAGACGCTTGTATGCAGTGGTCATGTGAAGTCCTCGCTAATGATCGATGCCGGAAGACCCGGCTTGGATGAAACCCGTGGCACGCTCCGCCGGGGTAACGGCGGGCGCCGGGGAGTTGCGCACGACTGGCAAAGCCTGGTGGCCGATGCCCGCCGCGCCAGTGCAACCGGTCAGTGACCGGTTGCGTCCATCTGGCCGAAGCGTCCCGATTGGAAATCGACGAAAGCCTGATGAATCTCTTCTTCGCTGTTCATCACGAACGGGCCGTGGCCGACGATGGGTTCGTCGATGGGCTCGCCGCTGAGCAACAGCACGATCGCGTCGTTGTTGGCCTCCAGGCTGATGTCCTGGCCGTCACGCTCCAGCAGCGCCAGCTGACCTTCGCGCACCAGCTCCTGGCCATTGACCTGCACCGTGCCGCGCAATACCACCAGGGCGCTGTTACGCCCCGAATGCAGAGGCAGGTCCAGGTGCTTGCCGGCTTGCAGGCGGATGTCCCAGACGTCGATCGGGGTGAAGGTCCGTGCAGGGCCCCGGTGGCCATCGAACTCGCCGGCGATCAGGCGCAGGCTGCCGGCATTGCCCGGCAGCGGGACCTGCGGGATGTCCGCCGCAACGATGGTCTGGTAACCGGGCGCCGCGAGCTTGTCCTTCGCCGGCAGGTTGACCCACAACTGGACCATTTCCAGGTTGCCGCCACGTTGGGCGAAGTCCGTGGAATGAAACTCCTCATGGAGGATCCCCGAGGCCGCGGTCATCCACTGCACATCGCCAGGGCCGATCTTGCCGCCGCTGCCGGTGGAATCCCGGTGTTCCACCTCGCCGTCATAGACGATGGTCACGGTTTCGAAACCGCGATGGGGGTGCTGGCCGACGCCGCGCCGGGCGCTGGTGGGGCTGAACTGCGCGGGGCCGGCGTGATCCAGCAGCAGGAACGGGCTGATGTGCTGGCCCAGGTTGTCGTAGGAAAACAGGGTACGGACCGGGAAGCCGTCACCGACCCAATGGGGCCGTGGACTGGTGTAGATGCCGATGATGTTTTTCATGTCGTCCTCCAGAACTATCTGATGGACACACCTTAAAACTCAGACCTTTGCCGCGCTAGACTGCAAAAATCACCCTTAGCGTTCTATCTGGAGAACGATCTTGGAAGATCTGAACACCCTCTACTACTTCACCCAGGTGGTGGAGCACCGTGGCTTTGCCGCCGCGGGACGGGCCCTGGACATGCCCAAGTCCAAGCTCAGCCGGCGGATTTCCCAGTTGGAGGAACGCCTTGGAGTGCGCCTGATCCATCGCACCAGCCGCCACTGTTCGCTGACCGAGATCGGCCAGGAGTACTACCAGCGCTGCCTGGCCATGCGGGTGGAAGCCGAGGGCGCGGCGGAAGTCATAGAACGCAACCGCTCCGAACCCCAGGGGCTGGTACGCGTGGCCTGCCCCACTGCCCTGCTCAATTCCTGGGTGGGGCCGATGCTTACCCGCTTCATGCTCAAGTACCCCCTGGTGGAACTGTTCATCGAGAGCACCAACCGCCGGGTCGACCTGATCCACGAGGGCTTCGACATCGCCCTGCGGGTGCGCTTCCCGCCCCTGGAAAACACCGACCTGGTGATGAAGGTGCTGGGCAACAGCACCCAGTGCCTGGTGGGCCACCCGGATTTTCTCCAGCGCCTGTCGGGCCCGGCAACACCGGCCGACCTCAGCGGTTTGCCGAGCGTGCACTGGGGGGCGGCACAACGTGAATATCAATGGCAATTGCTGGGCCCGGACGGCGCCGAGGCGCTGATCCGCCACCGACCGCGGATGGTCACCGACGACCTGCTGGCGCTGCGCCATGCAGTACTGGCGGGCATCGGCATCGCCCACCTGCCCAAGGTGGTGGTGCGTGAAGACCTGGAGACCGGGCGACTGCTGGAACTGGTGCCCGACTGGGCGCCAAGGTGCGGCATCGTGCATGCGATCTTCCCCTCACGCCGAGGGCTGCTGCCTTCGGTACGCAGCCTGATCGACTTTCTCGGGGAGGAATTCAGCCACAGCGACATGGCCTGAGGCTCAGAAGCAAGCGCCTGGAGCGGCCAGGCGGTGGCGGTTGGGCAGCCTCCCTGTGGGGTTCATGCCTGAGTTGCGCGATTCGCCGGCAAGCGGGTTCCTACAGGGGCAGGTGAATTCGTGAACGCGGGGCAATATTCCTTTGTGCCGGCGGCGGTTTTTCTCAGCGATGCAGGTACGGATACTGCCGGCCAATCCCACTGCAATGCCCGGAGTGACCCATGTCTGTACCCGCCTTTGGCCTCGGCACCTTCCGCCTTCAGGGCCAGGTGCTCATCGATTCCCTGAGCAGCGCCCTGGAACTGGGCTATCGCGCCATCGATACCGCGCAGATCTACGACAACGAAGCCGATGTCGGCGCCGCGGTGGCCGCCAGTGGCATTCCCCGCGACCAGCTGTTCATCACCAGCAAGATCTGGATCGCCAACCTGTCCCGGGAGCGCCTGATCCCCAGCCTCAAGGAAAGCCTGCACAAGCTGCGCACCGATTACCTGGACCTGACCCTGATCCACTGGCCCTCGCCAGACAACCAGGTGCCGGTGGCGGAGTTCATGCAGACCCTGCTGGAAGCCAAGACCCAGGGCCTGACCCGGCAGATCGGCGTGTCCAACTTCAGCAATGCCTTGCTGCAGCAAGCCATTGATGCCGTCGGGGCCGAGCAGATCGCTAGCCACCAGGTGGAATTGCACCCCTACCTGCAGAACCGCAAGGTGGCGGAGTTCGCCCGCAGCCAGGGCATTCACATCACCTCCTACATGACCCTGGCCTATGGCGAAGTGCTCAAGGACCCACTGATCCTGCAGATCGCCCAGGCACGCCAGGCCACCCCGGCCCAGGTGGTGCTGGCCTGGGCCATGCAGTCGGGCTATGCGGTGATCCCCTCCTCCACCCGCCGGGCCAACCTGCAAGGCAACCTCGCAGCCTGCGCCTTGACCCTGAGCAGCGCGGAGCTTGAGAGCATCGCCGGCCTGGAGCGCGGCCAGCGCCTGACCAGCCCGGCAGGCATTGCCCCGCAGTGGGACTGAAACGCGAACGGCGCTGACAAAAACGCCAAACGGCATCCCTCGGGATGCCGTTTGGCGTGGGGTGCGCAAACCTCGGTCAGTTCGGGCTGCCCCAATGGCCATGCAATTGCGCCAGCCGCTGCCGGGAAGGCCCGGCGGCATCGGGCAATGGCGGGTCCACCCATAGCATCAGGCGCTTGATCGCCGCGCTGTCCGGCCATTCGGCCGGGCTGACATGCACCTTGCACCACCGGCTGCCGGAAGTGGCGGCAAGATGCTGGCTGCCGTAGATCAGGGCTTGCTCGATATGCGGGTGGTCCAGGCAGAAAGCCAGCAAGTCGAAATCGCTGCGGACAGCCAGGTTGGCGTTGATGATCAGCAGGTCGAACGACTCGCAGGAATACTCCACCAGCGTCAGCAGTTCCTCCAGCCTGTGCACCGGGGCCACTCGGTAATAGTTCAGTTGATTCAGGGCTCTTTCGATCTGCATGCGACGAAAGTGCTGATCATCGGCAATCAATATGCGCAATGCTCTGTTGGACATTTTTCTGATCCTGCTGACAAGACTTCGGCACTGCGAATACCGGCCCTACTCCCGGGCCGCTGGAAGGCTAAGCCAGTGCGTGGAGGTTGGCTCTAGGAACAACCTGAAAGTCGCTGCCGAGGGCGCCCCGGTGGACGGCGCTCTACCCCGGACGCCTGGCGCTCGCGGCTCGTCCTCCAGCCCCGCTGTGCAACCGTGCCCTACCATAACCACCGGCCACGGTTTTTAGCAGGGGCCAGCCCGCGGAAAAGTCTTGTTGTCCGGTAAGCCCCTTCCGAGAGAAACCGAGCCGTATCTCATGCCTCCCCTGGGCGGAGGCGAAAAATGCTCATTCGGTGGTGCTCGGGCTCCAGAACGCCTGCTGCACCCAGGGCGATGTGGACAGCCGGGCCACCAGCGCATCCAGTTCGTCACCGTCCACCGAGGTGGTCGCCAGGGTCGCCTCGATCTCCACATCCTCCGTACCGAAGGCGTGCACATCAACGTCGCTGGCGGGGTAGTTGCAGCGCGCCAGCTCCGCTTCCAGCAGGGCGAACACTGCCTTCTGCTTCGAGCGATGGGCGATCACGTAGACGATATTGGTGACCTCGGCGGACACCACGTCCAGGGGCTGGCGGTTGATGTTGTTGACGATGGGCCGCAGCAGGGTATTGGCGGCCAGCACGAACAGGGTGCCCAGCAGTGCCTCGAGGATCAGGTCGGCACCGGCGCAGGCCCCCACCGCCGCCGAGGCCCAGAGGGTGGCAGCGGTATTCAGCCCACGGACATTACCCTCCTCGCGCATGATCACCCCGGCGCCGAGAAAGCCGATACCGGAGACCACGTAGGCCACCACCCGCACCGCCCCTTCGGCGCCCCCCAGGCGGTTGGCCATATCGACGAAGATCGCGGCCCCCACCGCCACCAGCACATTGGTGCGCAAACCCGCGGTGCGCTGGCGGTACTGGCGTTCGAAGCCGATCAGGCCACCGAGGATAAAGGCGGCGCTGAGGCTGACCAGGGTATCGATCAGCGAGTCCAGGTTGATGTTGTGCAGGGCTTGCATGGCGACTGTCCTTGAGCAAAGGGCATGAATGGCACCAGAGGACTCTAGCAGCGGTCCATGAACGTCTCATGGCCTGCCGTGATGCACGGCTGACCGTAGGAGCTGGCTTGCCAGCGAAGAGGCCCGTGAGGACGCCTTAGCCCGCCGGGGAGCTTTCGCTGGCAAGACAGCCTTCGCCAGCGAGCTGGCTCCTACAGGGCAGCGTTACTGCCAGCCGAAGCGCCGCACGTAGAAGCCCTTCACCGCCTGGGTCAGGGCCATGTAGGCCAGCAGGATCAGCGGCAGGAACACGAAGTACAGCGACGGCAGCGCCTGCAGCTTGAAGTAGTGCGCCAGCGGGCCCATCGGCAGGAAGATCCCCACCGCCATGATGACGCCGGTCATCACCATCAACGGCATGGCCGCGCGGCTCTGCAAAAACGGAATCTTCGGCGTGCGGATCATGTGCACGATCAGGGTCTGGGTCAGCAGCCCCACCACGAACCAGCCGGACTGGAACAGCGTCTGGTGGTCCGGGGTATTGGCGTCGAACACGTACCACATCAGGGCAAAGGTGGTGATGTCGAAGATCGAGCTGATAGGCCCGAAGAACAGCATGAACCGCCCCACATCCGCCGGCTGCCAGCGCTGGGGCTTTTTCAGCATTTCCTCATCGACGTTATCGAAGGGAATGGCGATCTGGGAAATGTCGTACAGCAGGTTCTGCACCAGCAGGTGCATCGGCAGCATCGGCAGGAACGGAATGAAGGCACTGGCCACCAGCACCGAGAACACGTTGCCGAAGTTCGAGCTGGCGGTCATCTTGATGTACTTGAGCATGTTGGCGAAGGTCCGGCGCCCTTCCAGCACGCCCTCCTCCAGCACCATCAGGCTCTTTTCCAGGAGGATGATGTCCGCCGCTTCCTTGGCGATGTCCACCGCGCTGTCCACGGAAATGCCGATGTCGGCGGTGCGCAGCGCCGGGGCATCGTTGATGCCGTCGCCCATGAAGCCCACCACGTGGCCGTTGGCCTTGAGCAGGCGGACAATGCGCTCCTTGTGGGTCGGGGTCAGCTTGGCGAACACGTTGGTGGTTTCCACCGCCTTGGCCAGTTGCTCGTCGCTCATGCGCTCGATGTCGTTGCCCATCAGCAGGCCCTGCTGCTCCAGGCCCACTTCGCGGCAGATCTTCGCCGTCACCAGTTCGTTGTCACCGGTCAGCACTTTCACCGCCACGCCATGTTCGGCCAGGGCCTTGAGGGCCGGCGCGGTACTTTCCTTGGGCGGGTCGAGGAACGCCACGTAGCCGATCAGGGTCAGCTCGCACTCGTCCGCCAGGCTGTAGGTATCGCGCCCGTCGATCATCGGCCGCGCGGCCACCGCCACCACCCGCAGCCCCTCTTCGTTGAGGTCGGCGGTCACCTGGCGGATCCGCGCCAGCAGGCTCTCGGTCAGGGCTTCCTCGGCTTCGCCATGGCGTACGTTGCGGCACACCGCCAGCACTTCCTCCACCGCCCCCTTGCAGATCAGCAGGTGCGGCCGGTCCTGTTCCGCCACCACTACCGACATGCGCCGACGGGTGAAATCGAAGGGGATTTCATCGACCTTCTGGAATGCCGTGCCGACCTTGAGCTCGCGGTGCACCTCGACGTGCTCCAGTACCGCCACGTCCAGCAGGTTCTTCAGCCCGGTCTGGTAGTAGCTGTTGAGGTAGGCCATTTCCAGCACGTCGTCGGAATCCTCGCCCCAGACGTCCACGTGCCGCGCCAGGAAGATCTTGTCCTGGGTCAGGGTGCCGGTCTTGTCGGTGCACAGCACGTCCATGGCACCGAAGTTCTGGATCGCGTCCAGGCGCTTGACGATGACCTTCTTGCGCGACAGGAACACCGCGCCCTTGGCCAGGGTCGAGGTGACGATCATCGGCAGCATTTCCGGGGTCAGGCCGACGGCGATCGACAGGGCGAACAGCAGCGCCTCCATCCAGTCGCCCTTGGTGAAGCCGTTGATGAACAGCACCAGGGGCGCCATGACGAACATGAAGCGGATCAGCAGCCAGCTGACCTTGTTGACCCCGCTCTGGAACGAGGTGGGCGCGCGGTCGGTGGCGCTGACACGCTGGGCCAGGGCGCCGAAATAGGTGCTGTTGCCGGTGGTCAGGATCACTGCCGTGGCGGAACCGGAGACCACGTTGGTGCCCATGAACAGGATGTTGTCCAGGTCCAGGGGGTTGCTGGTGTCGGCGTCCTGCTGGCGGGGGAATTTCTCCACCGGCATGGATTCGCCTGTCATGGCCGCCTGGCTGACGAACAAGTCCTTGGCGCTGAGCACCCGGCAGTCGGCGGGAATCATGTCGCCGGCCGAGAGCACGATCAGGTCGCCGGGCACCAGTTGCTTGATCGGCAACTCGATGCGCTGAGCGCCCTTGACCTCGGCGGCGGCCCCCAGCAGGCGGCCGAGCATCGGCGCGGCCTGGGGCGCCGACCCTGGGCGCATGACCGTGGCGGTATTGCTGACCATGGCCTTGAGGGCATCGGCAGCCTTGTTCGACTTGGCCTCCTGCCAGAAGCGCAGCAGGGTCGAAAGCACCACCATGGAGAAGATCACCGTGGCCGCCTTCATGTCTTCGGTCAGCCAGGAAATCACCGCCAGCAGGGTCAGCAGCAGGTTGAAGGGGTTCTTGTAGCAGTGCCACAGGTGGGTCCACCAGGGCAGCGCCTGCTCGTGCTCGACCTCGTTGAGGCCGTGACGCTCACGCAGGGCATCGGCCTCCTCGGTGCTCAGGCCGTCGGTGTGGCTGCCGAGCCGGTCGAGCAGTTGCGCGGCGTCGCTGTTGGCCGCGGCCACCAGGGTTTGCGCCAGGGTCGGCGGCACGTCGCGGCTGACGCTGGCGTCGCTGAAACTTTCCAGCAGCGCCAGGCGGCGGAAGTGCCGGGCGAAATGCCGGGTCCGCAGGAAGCCGGCAAAGAACTCTTTCAACAGGGTGAGCTTCATGGTGATGACTCCTGCAGCAACGGCGTAGGGAAAACCGCAGGCAGGTACGATCGGGCGTTGCCGGAGGGTAATCCTCCATGCATGCCTGATCCGCAGGTCCTGGACCTGCGCGTCGATGCCTCCACGACACGGCAGCCGGCCGGGTCGAAGGGGAAATAGAAGTCGCCAGGAAGTGGCGTCGGGAAGCGAACCACAGAGGTTCGCGATCGGGATGCCGCATCTCGCTGGACAGCGAGACAGCGGCAGGAAAAAGGCTGCGCGCTATCTTGCCGGGACTGCGCCGGTTACTGAAACCGGCCGACTCCTGTCACTCGAACAAGTACCCACACTGGGCCTCCACTGATTGAAAACGCGCGCAGCTTACGCCGCACTATTTGCAGAGTAAACCGGAGGGAAACCCTGGCAGAGGGAATCGAAAAGTTCTTCAGCCAAGGTTCAGGAATGCCTTCGCCGGCAAGCCGGCTCCTACAAAAAACACCCGGGATAACCCCGAATGGCAGGAGCCGGCTTGCCGGCGAAGAGGTCCGCAAGAACGGAGGTGGCGCCGATCAGCTGGCGGTGGCCAGCAGCATGTCACGCACCGAACGGCTGTGACCGCGGCTCTTGCCGTGTTCGTAGAGCGAATCGGCAATCTCCTGGGCACGGATCGGCAACACCGACAGCAAGGTGTCGCTCAGGCCATGGCTGGCCTGGCTGAAGCCCTGCATGTAGACGCCGGCCTTGCAGCGTTCGTCGGTCACCAGGCGGTAATTGCGGTCCACCTCAAAGTCACCCAGGTAGGCCTGCAGCGGCGCCAGCAGTTGACGATGCATCTGCCGCTCGTAGCCGGTGGCCAGCACCACCGCATCGTAGTGACGCACTTCGCGCTCGCCGCTGGCACTGTTGCGCAGGATCAGTTCGATGCCCAGGTCGGTAGCGGTGGCCTTCTCCACCGTGGTCATGGTGCGGAAGGTGTGGCGCGCGATGCCGGAAACCTTCTGCCGGTAGAAAATCCCGTAAATGCGCTCGATCAGGTCGATGTCCACCACCGAATAGTTGGTGTTCTGATATTCGCTGACCAGGCGCTCGCGCTCGCTGCCAGTCTGCTGGAACACCAGGTCGGTGAAGGCCGGGGAGAACACTTCGTTGACGAACGGGCTGTCATCCGCCGGCTTGAGTGCCGAACCGCGCATGATGATGTCGGCCTGCACCGAAGGGAAACTGTCGTTGAGGTCGATGAAGGCTTCTGCCGCGCTCTGCCCGCCGCCGATGATGGCGATGTTCATCGGTTTGCCACTGACACAGGGCTGGCTGGCCATGCGTTCCAGGTACTGGGAATGGTGGAACACCCGCGCATCGCCCTTGAGCGCCTTGAAGGTTTCCGGAACCCGCGCCGTGCCGCCGGCACTGACCACCACCGAACGGGTGGTGCGCACCAGTTCGCTGCCCTGGGCATCCCGGGAAATCACCCGCAACGCCTCGACCTGCTGGTTGTGCAGCACTGGCTCGATGGCCAGCACTTCTTCTCCGTAGCGGCTGTGTTCCTGGAAGTGCCCGGCCACCCAGCGCAGGTAGTCGTTGAACTCCATGCGGCATGGATAGAAGGTGCCCAGGTTGATGAAGTCCACCAGGCGCCCGTGGTGCTTGAGGTAGTTGACGAAGGAATAGGGGCTGGTGGGGTTGCGCAGGGTCACCAAGTCCTTGAGGAAGGAAATCTGCAGTTCGCTCTGGGTTACCAGGGTATTGCCGTGCCAGCGATAGTCAGCCTGCTTGTCGAGGAACAACGCGTCCAGCGGACCGTGCTCCTGCCCGCGCTCCTCCAGCGCAATGGCCAGCGCCAGGTTCGAGGGGCCGAAACCGATACCGATCAAATCGTGAACGTGGGCCGATGCAATTGCCTGTGTCATTTCCAGTGTCCTCTGGATAAACCGCCTCAACGCGGGGGATAAAGTGTCACGGTGACCCGACTGGCCCATGCAGGACAGCAGATCGTCTGTTGAGTAGGGACGAGGACAATGAAAAAAAATTTAACTAAATACGTCTCAACGGCAACGCGTTATTGAGCATCCCACTGGCGCAGGCGCGACCGGCAATGCTTCATGGCATTGACGATGTGTTTCTCCACCAGGCTGCGGGAAATCCCCAACTGTTCGGCGATCTGCGGGTGGGACAGGCCTTCGAGCTTGCGCAGCAGGAAGCTCTCGCGACACAGCCGGGGCAGCTCGGCCAGGGCCCGTTGCAGCATTTCCAGGCGCTGGCCGTGATCCAGGCTGGTCTGCGGCGAAGGGTTGAAGTAACGCTCTTCGTTGTCCAGCACCTCCAGGGGCTCGGACTGGCGCAAGGCATTGCGCCGATGGCCGTCGATCACCAGGTTCAGGGCCGTGCGATAGAGAAACGCCCGCGGCTGCTCGATGGGGGTATCGCTGGAGCGCTCCAGGACCCGCACATAAGCGTCATGCACCACATCCTCGGCCACCTGGCGATTGCCCAGCTTGGCGTTGAGGAAGCACATCAGCTCGCGATAGTAGTTTTCCAACAGGGCTCCCGAGCGCCCACTGGGGCGGTTCTGTCCTTGAGCACGTCCGGCCATGGCCGATTGCACCCGGTAATTCGTGATGGCTGTTTAGTAGCGGCGTAATTTATAGTAATTCTCATATAGATTTAAAGTAGCGCAGCACCGCGGTGGGTTTATTTTCAGTGTTCCGACAGCTGTAACGCCATGTGTCGGCAGTTAAATTCCCCCCCCGGCATCTCGTTTACCTGACAGCTCCCCGTCTCTGCCGTTCCTGCGGCAGCCGCAAGCCTGGCTGCCCCTTGTGCAGCTGGCCGTTGTGACGGGCCGATATCCCCTGGCCGGAACCCTGCATGAAACGTCCTCGCCCTACCCGACGCGCCCTGCTTGCCGCACTGTGTGTGATCCCCGTTGTTGCCATCGCTGCCTGGAAGTTCATCCCGGCGGGCCGTGACCAGTTCACCACCGTGCAGGTGAGCCGCGGCGATATAGAAAGCAGCGTCACCGCCCTGGGCACCTTGCAACCACGCCGCTACGTGGATGTGGGCGCCCAGGCGTCCGGGCAGATCCGCAAGATCCACGTCGAATCCGGCGATCAGGTCAAGGAAGGCCAGTTGCTGGTGGAGATCGACCCCTCCACCCAGCAGGCGAAACTCGACGCCAGCCGTTTCTCCATCGAGAACCTGCAGGCCCAGTTGCAGGAGCAGTACGCCCAGAACCAGCTGGCCCGGCAGAAGTACCAGCGCCAGCAGAACCTGGCGGCCGGCGGCGCCACCCGCGAGGAAGACGTACAGACCGCCCAGGCCGAACTCAAGGCCACCCAGGCGCGGATCGACATGTACAAGGCGCAGATCCGCCAGGCCCAGGCCAGCCTGCGCAGCGACCAGGCCGAACTGGGCTACACGCGCATCTATGCCCCCATGTCCGGCACCGTGGTCGCGGTGGACGCCCGCGAAGGCCAGACCCTCAACGCCCAGCAGCAGACCCCGCTGATCCTGCGCATCGCCAAGCTCTCGCCCATGACCGTCTGGGCCGAAGTCTCGGAAGCCGATATCGGCCACGTCAAACCCGGCATGCACGCCTACTTCACCACCCTGAGTGGCGGCAACCGACGCTGGACCAGCACTGTGCGGCAGATCCTGCCGATCCCGCCCAAGCCCCTCAACGAATCCAGCCAGGGTAGCGGCAGCCCCAACAGCACCAGCAAGAGCGGCAGCGGCCGGGTGGTGCTCTACACCGTGCTGCTGGACGTGGACAACGCCGACAACGCGCTGATGGCGGAAATGACCACCCAGGTGTTCTTCGTCGCCAACCAGGCAAAAAATGTGCTCACCGCCCCCATCGCCGCCCTGCACGGCAGTACCGAGCCGGACCTGCAGATGGCTCGGGTAGTGGCCAAGAACGGCTCGATCGACGAACGCAAGGTCCGGGTCGGCATCAGCGACCGCCTGCGCATCCAGATCCTCGACGGCTTGAACGAAGGTGATCATCTGCTGATCGGCCCGGCCAACAGCAGCGGGGGTTGAATGCAGACGCCTCTGATCGACCTCAGGAACATCCGCAAATCCTACGGCGGCGGCGACAGCCCGCAGGTCGATGTCCTGCGGGGCATCGACCTGTCGATCCACGCTGGGGAATTCGTCGCCATCGTTGGTGCCTCCGGCTCCGGCAAGTCGACGCTGATGAACATCCTCGGTTGCCTGGACCGCCCGACCTCGGGCGAGTACCTGTTCGCCGGGGAGAACGTAGCTCACCTGGACAGCGACGAACTGGCCTGGCTGCGCCGCGAGGCCTTCGGCTTCGTGTTCCAGGGCTACCACCTGATCCCATCCGGCTCGGCCCAGGAAAACGTCGAGATGCCGGCCATCTACGCCGGCACCCCGGCCGCCGAACGCCACGCCCGCGCCGCCGCCCTGCTGGACCGCCTGGGCCTGGCCAGCCGCAGCGGCAACCGCCCGCATCAATTGTCCGGTGGCCAGCAGCAACGGGTATCCATCGCCCGCGCCCTGATGAACGGCGGCCACATCATCCTCGCCGACGAACCCACCGGCGCCCTGGACAGCCACAGCGGCGCCGAAGTCATGGCCCTGCTGGACGAACTGGCCAGCCAGGGCCACGTGGTGATCCTCATCACCCACGACCGCGAAGTGGCGGCCCGGGCCAAGCGCATCATCGAGATCCGCGACGGCGAGATCATCAGCGACACCGCCACCAGCGATCCCTCGGTACAACTGAGCGCCAACGCCGGCGCCCTGCAAGCCGTGGACCTGCGCCAGCGCCTGGCCGACGGCAGCGAAGCCACCGGCGCCTGGAAAGGTGAACTGCTGGAAGCGGTGCAAGCCGCCTGGCGGGTGATGTGGATCAACCGCTTCCGCACCGCCCTGACCCTGCTGGGGATCATCATCGGCGTGGCCTCGGTGGTGGTGATGCTGGCGGTGGGCGAAGGCAGCAAGCGCCAGGTGATGGCGCAGATGGGGGCGTTTGGCTCGAACATCATTTACCTGAGCGGCTACTCGCCCAACCCGCGCACCCCGGAAGGCATCGTCACCCTGGATGACGTCGCCGCCCTGGCCAACCTGCCCCAGGTGAAACGGATCATGGCGGTCAACGGCGCCAAGGCCGGGGTGCGTTTCGGCAACGCCGACTACATGAGCTACGTGGGCGGCAACGACACCAACTTCCCGGAAATCTTCAACTGGCCCGTGGCCCAGGGCAGCTACTTCAGCGAGGCCGACGAACGCTCGGCGGCGGCAGTGGCGGTGATTGGCCACAAGGTCCGGGAAAAGCTCCTCAAGGACGTGGCCAACCCCATTGGCCAGTACATCCTCATCGAAAACGTGCCGTTCCAGGTGGTCGGCGTACTCTCGGAAAAAGGCGCCAGCTCCGGCGACAGCGACAGCGACGACCGCATCGCCGTGCCCTACTCCGCCGCCAGCATCCGCCTGTTCGGCGACCACAACCCGCAATACGTGGCGATCGCCGCCGCCGATGCCAGCCGGGTCAAGCAGACCGAACAGGAGATCGATGAACTGATGCTGCGCATGCACGGCGGCAAGCGCGATTTCGAACTGACCAACAACGCCGCGATGATCCAGGCCGAGGCCCGGACCCAGAACACCCTGTCGCTGATGCTCGGCGCCATCGCCGCGATCTCGCTGCTGGTGGGCGGCATCGGGGTGATGAACATCATGCTCATGACCGTGCGCGAACGCACCCGGGAAATCGGTATCCGCATGGCCACCGGTGCCCGCCAGCGCGACATCCTGCGCCAGTTCCTCACCGAAGCGGTGATGCTTTCGGTGGTCGGCGGCCTGGCCGGCATCGGCGTGGCCCTGATCATCGGCGGCATCCTGATCCTCAGCGAAGTGGCGGTGGCCTTCTCCCTGGCCGCGGTGCTCGGCGCCTTCGCCTGCGCCCTGGTCACCGGCGTCATCTTCGGCTTCATGCCGGCCCGCAAAGCTGCCCGGCTCGACCCGGTCACGGCCCTTACCAGTGAATGATCGATCTATGAAAGTGCACCTGACCCTCCTGGCCGCCAGCGTCTTGCTGGCGGCCTGCAGCAGCCCGGCGCCGCGCCCGGAAAGCGGCCTGCAAGCACCGGCGTCCTGGCACTCTCCCGCCAGCCAGGGCGACCGGCAGCAAGACCTGCGCTGGTGGACCCGTTTCGGCAGCCCGGAGCTGGACCAACTGATCGCCGAAGCCCGGGCCGGCAGCCATGACCTGGCCGCCGCCATGGCCCGGGTCCGCCAGGCCCAGGCCAGTGCCATCGTCGCCGGGGCTCCGCTGCTGCCCAGCGTCAATGGCACCTTCAACGCCAGCCGCAGAAAACAGTTGCGCGGCAACAACTCCAGCCAGCTCGATTCCAGCAGCAACAGCACGGTCACGAACTCGTTCGACGCGGGCCTGAGCGCCACCTATGAAGTCGACTTCTGGGGCGGTCGCCGCGCCGCCTACGACAGCGCCCTGCTCGGAGTCCAGGCCAGCGAGTTCGACCAGGCCACCGTTGAGCTGACCCTGCTCAGCGGCGTGGCCAACAGCTATGCCCAGGTCCTGTCCCTGCGCGAACAGAGCCGTATCGCCGAACTCAACCTGGCCAATGCGCAGAACGTGTTGCAACTGGTGCAGACCCGCTATGACTCCGGCTCGGCCACCGCCCTGGAACTGGCCCAGCAGACAAGCCTGGTGGCCGCCCAGCAACGCCAGGTGCCCCTGGTACAACAGCAAGCCGAAGAGGCGCAGATCACCCTCGCCACCCTGCTGGGCCGGCCGGTACAGAGCCTGAAACTGAACGACCAGCCCTTTGCCCAATTGAACTGGCCGACCATCGATGCCGGGGTGCCCAGCGAACTGCTGACCCGCCGTCCCGATATCGCCGGTGCCGAGGCCCGGCTGGCGGCGGCCCAGGCCGATGTCAAAGTGGCGCGGGCGGCCATGCTGCCGACCCTGACCCTGACCGCCAACCTGGGTTCGAACGCCGACAAGCTGGGCGAGGTCTTGCGCAATCCCTTCTACAACCTCGCCTCCGGGCTGGTGGCGCCGATCTTCAACAACGGGCGCCTGGGCGCCGAACGGGACAGGGCCACGGCGCGCCAGCAAGAGCTGCTGGAGACTTATCGCGGGGCGATCATCAATGGTTTTGCCGATGTCGAGAAAGCCCTCAACAGCATTCGCGGCCTGGACCAGCAACGCCAGTGGCAGAGCGAGGAGTTGAATCAGGCGCAACGGGCCTTCGAGATTGCCCAGAGCCGCTACCAGGCAGGCGCCGAAGACCTGCTGACCGTGCTGGAAACCCAGCGCACCCTGTACGCCGCCCAGGATCAGAACGTGCAACTGCGGCTGTCACGGCTGCAGTCGAGCATTGCCCTGTACAAGGCCCTGGGGGGCGGCTGGCGGGTGCCTGAGGCGAAGGTGCAGTGACGGCAGAGACAGGCCCTGGGTAACCCGCAAAACAGCGGCCTGTGTACAACACCCCAACCGCGCAACATCTTGCGCACCCGTCTGTTGATAATCCAGTACACAGATCGCTGTAAGCCGCGCAGTACAAGGCCTGCATTAAGGTGCGCAAGATGTTGCACAGCACTGCGCAACATCTTGCGCACTTTTCACGGTATTTCCTCGAAAAACGCGCTGAAAATACTCATGAAAACTCGTAACCAGCTGATTAACAAACACTAATCAAATGCTGGCACAAACCTTGTACCCACTGCCTCGCCCCTCCGGCCATTCTGCCCGGGGCATTTCTCAGTGATTCGCAAGGAGAGCATTCATGGCAACGCCAGCGTACATGTCGGTCACCGGCACCAAACAAGGCCTGATCACCGCCGGGGCCTTTACCGCCGATTCGGTGGGCAACACCTACCAGGAAGGCCACGAGGACCAGGTCATGGTCCAGGGTTTCCAGCACGAAGTAATCATCCCCCGCGACCCGCAGTCCGGCCAGCCCACCGGCCAGCGGGTACACAAGCCGGTGATCATCACCAAGGTCTTCGACAAGGCTTCGCCGCTGCTGCTGGCGGCCCTGACCTCGGGTGAGCGCCTGACCGAAATCGTCATCCAGTGGTACCGCACCTCCGCCGCCGGCACCCAGGAGCACTACTACACCACCACCCTTGAGGACGCGATCATCGTCGACATCAAGGACTACATGCACAACTGCCAGGACCCGGGCAATTCCCACTTCACCCACCTGGAAGACGTGCATTTCACCTACCGCAAGATCACCTGGACCCACGAAGTCTCCGGCACTTCCGGCTCCGACGACTGGCGTACTCCGGTCGCCGGCTAAGGTCGCGCGAGCGTTGCACCCCTGGGCCAGCTCTGCTGGCCCAGGTCATTTCTTCAGGTTTGTGCCACCGATTTCGAGGAACAGGGAATGTTCGCAGCCGCCGACCAGACGCATTTCAGCCTGACCCTGGAAGGTCGCGACCCGGGCTTCCAGGTGCTGAGCCTGAAAGGCCGGGAACGCATCAGCCAGCCCTTCGTCTTCGACCTGGAACTGGTCAGCGAACATGCCAACCTGGACCTCGACGCCTTGTTGCACACCCCTGCCTTCCTGCAACTGGCCACCGATGGCAGCGGCATTCACGGGCAGGTGCTACGCATCGCCCAGGGCGACAGCGGCCGGCGCCTGACCCACTACCAGGTCAGCCTGCGCCCACGCCTGGCCTACCTGGAACAGTGCATCAACCAACGGATCTTCCAGCACCTGAGCGTGCCGCAGATCATCGCCCAGGTGCTGGAGGAGCACGGCATCCTTGGCGACGACCACCACTTCCAATTGGGAACGAACTACCCCGAGCGCCTGTACTGCGTGCAATACGACGAATCGGACCTGCATTTCATCCAGCGCCTGTGCGAGGAAGAAGGTATCCATTACCACTTCCAGCACAGCCGTGACGGGCACCTGCTGGTGTTCGGCGACGACCAGACGGTGTTCCCGAAACTGGCTCCGGTGGCGTACCGCCAAGACTCCGGGCTGGTGGCCAGCGACCCGGTGATCAAGAGCTTCGAACTGCGTTTCGAAACCCGCACCCGGCGCGTCACCCGCCGCGACTACGACTTCGAAAAGCCGCGATTGCAAATGGAGGCGGCCCGCAAACCCGAAGGCAAGAGCAACGAGCCCGACCTCGAAGACTACGACTACCCGGGCCGCTTCACCGACCGCGAGCGCGGCAAGCACCTGGCCAAGCGCGCCTTGGAGCGCCACCGCAGCGACTACCGCCTGGCCTGCGGCCGCAGCGACCAGCCCAGCCTGGTCAGCGGCCATTTCCTGGCCCTGGCCGGGCACCCCAATCCGGCCTGGAACGACCTCTGGCTGCTGACGGAAATCACCCATGAAGGCCGTCAACCGCAGGTGCTGGAAGAGTCCATCACCAGCGATACGGCGCCACGGGACGGCTTTCATCAGGGCTACCGCAACCGCTTCACCGCCACGCCCTGGGACGTCCCCCATCGCCCGCCCCTGGAACACCCCAAGCCACGCATTCTCGGCAGCCAGAGCGCCAAGGTCACCGGTCCGAAAAATGAGGAAATCCACACCGACGCCTACGGCCGGATCAAGGCGCAGTTTCACTGGGACCGCGACGGCCAGGGCGACGACAAAAGCAGTTGCTGGCTGCGGGTATCCTCGGCCTGGGCCGGCGCCTGGTACGGTGGCGTCGCCATCCCTCGGGTGGGCATGGAAGTGCTGGTGACCTTCCTCGAAGGCGACCCCGACCAGCCCCTGATCACCGGCTGCCTGTACCACAAGGAAAACGTCGTCCCCTACCCGCTGCCGGCGCACAAGACCCGCAGCACCTTCAAGACCCTGAGTTCTCCAGGAGGCGGCGGCTTCAACGAGCTGCGCATCGAAGACAAAAAAGGCGCGGAACAGATCTTCATCCACGCCCAGCGCGACTGGGACGAACACATCGAGCACGACCAGAAAGTCCGCGTCGGCAACGAACGCCACGACACGGTGCAAGCCAACAGCTACAGCGAGTTCAAGACCGAAGAACACCACACCGTGCACCGCGACCGCAAAGTCGAGGCCCGCACCGGCGACCACCTGAGCATCGCCGGCAGCCAGCACCTGAAGATCGGCAGCGGCCTGTTCGTCGAAGCCGGGCAGGAAATCCACCTGGCCAGCGGCCTGAAGGTGGTGCTCGAAGCCGGCAGCGAACTGACCCTCAAGGGCGGCGGCAGCTGGATAAAGATCGACGGCAGCGGCGTGGTCTTCGGCGGTGCCGAGGTCAAGATCAACGGCGGCGGCAGCCCGGGCAGCGGCAGTGGCGCGGCGCCGTTGTTGCCGGGGCCGTTGCAGCAGGCGGATGGGGATAAGCCCGGAGAACTGTTGATCGCGGCGCAACGCCAAGCCTTGATGCGCAAAACGCCACGTTGTGAAATCTGCGAAAAACTCGCCAAGGAGAAGGCCCAATGAACAGCCCCTCCCAGGCCAACTACCTACTGATCGATGGTGCACTGCGTCCTGATGCTCTTGTGAGTCTGTATCAACGCGGCGAAGCACTGGAGATCGAGCCGCTGTACCTTGGGACACGCTGGGACGAGTTGAAGGACTTGGGGCCCATTCTGGTGTCCGCTCAGCATGCTTCGAATCTGATCAGTGAGTGGCAGCAGAGTCCGATCTGGCAGGCAGATACCTGTCTGCTGTTCAGTCGCGCTCCGTTGCGCCAGGTGGCAGAGCATTGGCGGCGTTTTATCGCACCGCCTGATGTGCTGGGTGGTAACGGCCTGTTGCGCTTTGCCGACCCACGGGTGATGCACCACTGGCTCTCCAGCTACCCATCAGAGCAACTCAGTCAGGTAATGGGCCCCGTGGAGCGGATGTGGATCAACACACCGCCCCACAGCTGGAATCCATTCGATAGCCCGTGCCTGACAAGCTTCAGCCATAGCGACTTGTCCGAGCCCCGGAACATACCTTTGGCCACATTGAGTGAAGAGCAGCTCACCGCCCTTGAACAGGCCTACCACTGGCAATTCAAAGAGCAGTTGTATGAATGGCTGAACCAGCGAGACCCACTGACGTTTACACGATTGAGCAGTGAGCAAATCGAACGCTGGCTGGAGTACGTACTAAGCAGCGGCAACGCCTGGGGTTTGGTCAGTGAACGAGCGCTGGTCATTTGGGCAGAGACCTGCGTCGACTGGGGCAAAGACTTCGCGACACGCCCCCAAGGCCCCTACCAGGACTGGCTGGACCTGAACCCGGAACACGCGAGCCTGGCACCGGAACTGCGCATCGAAGCACTGGATGATTATCGCCAGCACAGGCTGGGAGCAAAGGACACTGCACATGACTGACAAGAGCGGGACCCTCCAAGACCAGCGTAATGACCGATTTTCCAAACGCCCGGCAAACGCCACCGCCACCTGCCCGCTCACAGGCCCAGAGGTGGCGATCGTTCCTGTGCGCTACGCTCTGGATCGCTCGCGCTTCGATGAAAACCCGACACGGCTCAAGCCGCTGCTGAAGTTGGGGAAATGGGCCGCTTTACCCTCACTGCTAACCCGTCACTACACCCTGCGCCAACTGCACGATGTATATGTTTACGTGTACGACGAAAGCGCCAAGACCCTCCATGAATACCTGCACTCCGGGCTCGATGGAACGCTGACCCGCATTCCTTGGAGCGATGCCGATATCGGCCAGGATGAACGCAGCAGCCTCGGTGCGACCAGCCGTTACCTGCTGTACCCACGTACCAGCTCCTTGCACATCGGTTGTTCCCCCCTGCAATGGACCTGGCGCGTGTGCGAGCACATGCGCTCCAATCCTGGCAGCCGGGCATTGTGGATGAAAGCACTGGACCTGCCGCGCTACTGCCAGACACAGTCGGCCCCCGACACCTTGCCACTGACCTTGATGGCCGAGGCGTTGGCCGATGTCGATCCCAATGGCGTCAAGGACGACCAACGTCTTGCCGACTCGGCCATTCCCCTGGAGGCGCCCTATGCGGCCAAAGCTGCCGATGTTTTCTGGACCGGCGCGGTACCGGACAAGGACAGCGCCCTGATCATCGCCCTTGAAGAACCCTTGTCGGTGCTCAACGACCTGGGCGCGCAACTGGCCGCCGATCAAGCCGCCTATCAACAATGGCAAGAACAGCACGAACACAAGATCCAGATTGCACAGACCGTTGAGACACTGTGTGGCGCCAGCATCGACCCGGCCAAATTGCCCGCCTCAGTGCGCGGTGATGCCGAGAAAACCCGGGAATATCAACGCGATCTGGATGACTGTTTCAGACAGCGTCAAGCCGATGCGACAATAGCGGTGCTCGGCAGCATGAACCGAGGGGGCTTCACCCCAGTGCAGACCGGCGCCATCGAGAAAGAGCACGCGTTCAAGAAAAAGTACGGCACAGTGCCCTCCAACGCCGACTACGAAGCCTGGAGCGCCCGCGGGAAATGGCGTCGCGAAATCGACCTGGACGGTGCCCACGCCTATATCCAGGCCCATCAAAAAAACGGAGAAACCCTCCTGGGCAACGTGCGCAACAGCCAGCTCGACTTCCAGACCTGGGCCGTGCATATCGGCACCGAGCCGCTCAAGTTGTTTATCGACACCGGCAACCCCAAGACCCTGCACTACCTGCAAATGCTCATGGCTGACTTGTTGTTGATCTATGGACAAGACGCATTGGCCAGTGCCTGGTTAGCCAAACAAGATACTAAGGCCACCAGCCTGTTCGGCCTCGTGCGCTATGGGTTTTCGGCCGGTTTGAAAGAAGCCCTGAATAAACAAGCTGATCTTCTGCTCAATGGCCTGGGCGACCTCACGAACTTGTCCAGTCGCGCAGGCGAGCTCAACAGCGCACTCAACCACGATGGCTTTGCCGACAAGGCCTGGATGAGAGAGCTGAAGCAGCCCGTGAAGGACACCTTCAAGGCCCTACGCGAACTGGCCAGCAAGGAGGGTAAAAATGCCGCGCAAGCCATCCTGCTGGCCCTGATTCCCTCTGACAGCCGCTTGGCCATGGGTAAGCAGCCCAACCTGGTGGCCCTGATGCGCAACCTGCTGATCGGCCATGTGCTGATTAACTCAGCGGAGCGTGCGGTCATCGATGCCGAGGTTGGAAAAAGACTGCGCACTTGGAAGCGTGAATGGCTACTGCTAAACGTACAACTCAAAAAGATCAGCAGACGATGGGTCTACCCGGATAAATACGGCGTACGCAAACAACTGGCACATAGCGTCGAGGCTCTACAAAAAAAATTACGAATACACGCACTGAAGGCCCCCGGCATCCTTGACTACCAAAATAATAAATATGCTGAACTGATGCGTAAGGAAATTTATAGTTTTGCTCAGTCAGGGGTCGATGTTGCAAAAGGCTGGGGAGCCAAGGCCAAAGCCTGGAACATGAAGTGGGGAGCAAATGCGGGGGCAATTACCTGGGGCGTGGTCATGCTCAACTTCATCAACACCGCGCTCATTTACCGCGACCTGAGCAAGGGCAAAAACAAGTTCGAACCACAAGACACAATTAAAATCGCCTACTCCATGAGTTATAACTTTAGTATGGTGATGGCCATTTATGTTGGAACTCCGTGGTCGATTATAAAAGCAGCGAAGCCGGTTTTGATTAACGGTGAGCCGGTGGGTATTCTCGGTCAAACTGCGGCGCAGTGGGATAAAGCAGGCAATAGTGCATGGGGAGCTACGATTCGCTCCTTTAGCGTACGCATGATTGGTATGGGGGCGTTTACGGTCATTGCTGCCTCTTTAGAAATCTTAGATATAAATAATGAATTGGCGACAGCAAAAAATTCGGAAGAGCAAAAAGCGTTAAAGCTCAAGAGAATAGCGGTATTCGGTATGCTTCTCGGTGGGGCGGCCCAACTTTGGGCTGGATTGAGTGTGTCGAGTAGCGCAGTTACATTCGTTATGAACCCTTGGTTTGCTGTCGCTATACTGGTGCTAGGTGTTATTTATCTTGCTGCTACTTTTATGTTGAACAGCGCCAAGCACGATGGCGTAGGTTGGTGGTTACGCCGGTGCTGTTGGTCACTTACGCAGAGCGAGCGCCACCCGGACACCTTTATCGGTCATGCCGAAGAAAAGCGCTCTTTACTGGAGATACAGCTAAGCCCACAAGTGTTCGTCAAGAGTACCGTTGAACAAAAGACAGTCTACACCCTAAAAGGAACTCCGCTTCCCATGACGGTTCAGAATGGCGCCTGGGTGCAGATCTTGCTACCCAGTGCCCTTAGAGGCGAACTGGTGCCATTTAATGTGATTGCCAGCTATCGCCCCCTGAATATATTACCTGTGAAAGCAATGGATAAGCCGGTTCAAGATCCCTTCATTGATAAAGGTCACTTCACCAACAGCAATCATTTTACGCAGGTCAACAACCGACCTCACAACCAGGTTTCATTGGCTCGATTCCCGGTACTCCCACCACCTGGAGAAGATATCGTCTGGCAAACATGGGTGCCCCTAGCTGAAAATGCGGACTATATTGAACTGCAAATCTGGTACCCCAGCCAAATACTCGATACAGGTGAAACGGACAGAGGCTACCTGTACCAGTTGAAGTTAGAAAGACAAGGCGAGACTGCGGTCGATGGATTGGCCCTTACCACATTGCAAGTCAAAGCATCCAGCCGCGCCAATGCCATGCTGCTGGCCATCGCGGACCAATGAAAATGACTAACCTAAAAGAAAATACTCCATCCGTTGCCCAGCAAAACAGTGAAGACACGTTCAAAGATAAACAACAAGAAACCCTATTGAAACCTGAAGTACTGATGAGCTGGACCACCAAAGCCACCCCGTTCCCACCGAAAGAGATCATGAAAACGCAATTTGGTCTTTTATTAGGTCCTATAATGCTAACTGCCTTAGGAGCCGCGATAATGTGGGATCGCTTACCTGGAGCATTTTTTGAGTTGATTCGCAATTGCAGCTTTGCTTATGGATTGTATATCTATTTCATTATATTCCCCCTCAGACAGAAGACCCGATTCAACTACTCTATAACCCGTGACAATGGGCATATAAAGTATTGCGTGGACTATTCAACTGCATCGAAGATTTTTTTCAAAGGCATTGCCATCGCCGCATTTATTTTCTTCATTGGCGTTGCTATTTACACCCAATCTCTGCTTTTTTTAATTGGCCCCGGCGCTATTGCGCTTGGCGCAGCCAAATTTCTCCTGGGATGGGAAAACGAAATAAAACAAGTAGAAAGCCTTCCTTGGAGCGAATACAACGTGGTCACTGTAGATCACAAGCGATTGGTTATCGCCACCCAGCACACACATGAAACACTCGGCTTTGAAGTGCGACTTCCAAACAAAGAGCTATTCGAACAATATCTGGCGTTACTTCACCGCTTGTTGCCTATAACAGCAGAATTTATTGAGGCGCACTGGGAGTATTGATTGAAAATTTTTTATGCCAGAGAACAGCGCTCATAAGATATTTGAAAGGACGCAATGCTACTGGTTATCAAGGACGAATAAAAATGACTAGCCTAAAAGAAAACACTTCCCCCCTTGCTCAACAGTCCGGTGAAGACACGCCCCAAGATAAACAGCAAGATATCTCACTAAAGCCCGAGATACTGATGAGCTGGACCACCAAAGCCATCCCGTTTTCTCCGAAAGAAATCATGAAGACGCAGCTCGGTCTTTTGCTGATGGCAACACTCGCAAACGTTTTTATCACTTGGAGTATGTGGGGCAACTTGCCTGATCAAGTTTTTGACCTATTTGTCTTGTGCTTCGTAGGTTACGGCCTGATTTTTTACTTCATCATGCTTGGAGTCAGGCAGAAAACCCTGTTTAACTATTCTATAACCCGCGACAACGGATATATTGAGTATCATCCCTACTTCTCAAACGGCGCGAAGATTTTTTTCAAGGGCATAGCCATCGCCGCTTTTCTTCTCTTCATTGGCGCTGCTATATACACCCAATCCCTGCTTTTTTTAATTGGCCCCGGCGCTATTGCGCTTGGCGCAGCCAAGTTTATCCTGGGGTGGAAAAACGAAATAAAACAAGAACAGAGTCTTCCCTGGAACGAATATAACTTCGTCACTGTAGATCGCAAGCGCTTGATAATAGTCGCCCTTAAAAGCGAACTACCCTTTGGCTTTAAAGCTCGATTCCAAAACAAAGAACTATTTGAACAATATCTGGCGTTACTTCACCGCTTGCTGCCTGTAACAGCAGCGTTCACTGAAGCGCACTGGGAGTACTGAAGGAAGATCATTCATATCCACTGACACCAGCCCCATACTGCGGCTGTCGCGCCTGCAATCGAGCATCACCCTGTACAAGGCCCTGGGAGGCGGCTGGAGCCAATGACAAGGCGGGAGTGGCCGAGCGTGCAATCGCTTAGAATCCCCTCCCGCCCCACCGCGAACAGAGCCCATGCCCCTCGAAAAAGCGCCGCACGAGCCACTGGCAGGCCTGCTGACCCTACTGCGCAAGGTCTACCCCAACGGGCTCGACAGCCGCGACTACAACCATCTTCTGGTGCTGCTGTACCCGCACTGGTGCGACCGCAATCTGGCACAGCTGATGGCTCAGCTCACCCACAGGGACGCAGACCTCATTCTCAACGACCTCTACGCCGCCGTGACCGGCCAGCCGCCGCCCGCCGCAGAGCTGCAGGCGCTGCAGGACTTACTGGAGCAACACGGCGCCTGGTCCATCCTGACGGACGACTGACTGCACAAGGAGCAAAAAATGAACGTCGAGGACTTCAAGCAACTGCTGGACGAACGCAAGCGCAGCCATCCGATCTGGTTCGAACTGCCGTCGGACCGCCCTGCCAGCCAAGCCCAGATCCTGGAGGCGCAGCAGGCCTTGGGGCTGCAACTGCCGGCCGACTACGCCTGGTTCCTCAAGGAGTGCGGTGGCGGCTACTTTGCCCTGAGCACGCTCTACTCGCTGGACAGCGGCAGTGATTTCCATCTGGTCGAGATCAACCGGGCGCACCCGACCATCGCCAAGGCTCACCTGCTGTTTTCAGAAAACGGCTGCGGTGACTTCTACGGGTTCAGGATCGAGAACCGGCACTGTCTGGCGCCGGTCGAGTTCTTCGACCACAGCACCGGGCAATGGCAGGCCAGCCGATACCGCGGGCTTTTCAACTTCCTCGCCGAAGTGGCCCTGAGCAACTGAATCCCGCGCCTCAGAGCTTCAAGTGCTGGGCATACCAGGGCCGGCGCGGCGCCCGCTTGAGCAGGTCCGGCACCTCTTCGTCGCGGCTCAGGGCGATGCGCAAGGCCAGTTTCATGACCTCCTGATCCATCTCCAGGGACATTTCCCCCGGGGCATTGCCCAGGGGGCCGCAGCCATGGGTCGAGGCCCCCAGCCACGGATCGTCGATCTCGACCCAGCGCCCGGGGGCGAACCAGGGCACGCCATTGACCTCACGGCGCAACACTTCGCCGGGGTGGTAGCGCTCGTGGGCCCGGAACCAGTCGTCGATCCGGTCATCGATCCAGCCATGGAATTTCCAGAACATGGGGTGCACGTGAGACGAGAAGGGATCGCCGAGAAAGTCGTTCTGCGGCTGGTACCAGCGCCCGGCGAAGTCCGAGGACAGGCGCGCTTCCATCACCGGCATGCCGTTGGAAGGATCGCGGGCGACATCCGCCCAGCGCATGTGCAGCCAGTCGTGCAGGCCCAGCTCGACCTCGGACCCGAACTGGCCCAGGGTCAGGCGGCGGAGGTACTCGGGGTCCTGGTACTGCGACTCCCAGACCTGGAAATTGCCATAGAACGCCGCATCGCTTTTCAGCCCGTGCAGCCATTGGGTGAACTCTTCATCGTCGTCGGCCACCCAGGCCGGCGGCACCGAGCAGCCGTCACGGTTTTCGTAATAGCGGATAAAGGCCTGCCGATCCTGCTCAAGGCGGGCACAGGGCTGCGGCAACTGCTGCCAGGACACCAGGTCCGGCTGCAACGAGCGGGCGTGCAGGAGCATGTGCCGGTGCATGAACAGAAAATCGATGCCCGAGGCATTGCGGTGCTTGCGCCGCCCACGGGCGTCACGTTCATGCTTGACCGGGCCCGGCTGCCAGCCGAGCCCCCGCAGGCTGTTGCGCTTGTCCTTGGGCAGGGTGTGCCAACGGTCCCGCGAAGCGTGCCAGAGCTGATGGAACAGGCGGTGCTGCGGCGATACCAGCCACGCCAGCAAGGCGGGGCTCAGCCCGCTCTGGTCCCGGGCGGCAGGAAAGACTCGCTTGCGCGCCACAAAACGCGCCGCGGATACCGGCGCCAGTGGCGACGCCTGCAGCGACTGCAGGCTGCCACTGAGGGTGCCGCTGCCGGCATTGCCCCAACTGGCCCAGACCTCATCGAGCACCACCTGGCATTCATGGCTGGGGGCACCGGCGATGCGGCCACCGGCAAACAAGCGCCAGCGCAACCTGGCGGCGTCCACCGACGCCAGGTCGCCCTGCACCATGAACTCCACCGGGCCGTCGCCTCGCAGGCTCTGCGCACGCCCCAGGAGGCCACGCAAGCCGCGCCCGGTGGGGCCGGCATCCAGTAACAACTCACAACCTTTACGAGGCAGGGATTGCGGTCCGTTGGCGTCGAGAAACTCGATATCCCAGATGCCCCGCAGGTGATCGGCAAGGCGCACGCCAGGGTCCAGGGCCACCTCCAGCTTGGCTTCCCCGGGGGTGATCTCCTGCTCTTCCTTGCGGCGTACATCCTGACGCAGCAACTCCTTCTGGGTGTAGAACGCCACAGGGATAGCCGCTCCCGTCACCGCCAGACCGGTCAAAAATCCTCTTCTCGAAAACCTCATCGCTCTACCTTTATCCAGTGGCGCGTCACGCATCTAGCTAGAACGTTGGATTTGCAGGGAAATTTACCGGCCAGCGATTGCCGCGACGCTAAATTTGCTCTCGGCCAGCTCGTTTATCGCGGATAGATGTGCACAAAAGGTCGGACCCGGCAGCACTGAACCCCAGGGCCCGACCCCGTCATCAGCCCGCCTGCGACTGGGATAGCAATGATCAAAATATCTGGTAAGAAAACCCTCTATCTGAGCCTGCTGATACTCATCGTCGCCGCCCTCGGTGTCGGTGCCGGCGCGGCCTGGCACTACTACTGGAAAGACCGGGTGTCCTACCCCAGCGAGATCGTCAAGCACGCCAACGACCTGCAAGAGCGCATCATTTCCTTCGACAGCCACATCACCGTGCCCCTGGATTTCGGCACCGAAGGCAGCGAAGCGGACAAGGACACCTCTCGCCAGTTCGACCTGGTCAAGGCCGGTCGCGGCCGCATGTCCGGCGCCGCCCTGAGCATCCTGGCCTGGCCGGAGATGTGGAACGGCCCCAACGCGCCGCACCGCCCCACCGCCGGCTTCGTCGAGGAAGCCCGCCACCAGCGCGAGACCCGCTACCGGATCATCCAGGGCATGGTGCGTGACTTCCCCAACCAGGCCGCCATCGCCTACACCCCCGCCGACCTGCGCCGCATTGCCTCCGAAGGCAAGGTGGCGGTGGTGATCAGCCTGCTCAATGCCTACGCCATGGGCGACGACCTGGACCAGCTGGACCAGTGGGCCGCACGGGGCATGCGCCTGTTCGGCTTCAGCTATGTGGGTAACAACGACTGGGCCGACTCGTCGCGCCCGCTGCCCTTCTTCAATGACACCCGGGACGCCCTCGGCGGCCTCTCGCCCGTCGGCAAGCAGGCGGTGCAGCGGCTCAATGACCTGGGGGTGGTGATCGACGTCTCGCAGATGTCGAGCAAGGCCCTGGACGACGTTGCGAGCCTGACCCGGGCACCGGTGGTGGCTTCCCACTCCGCCCCCAGGGCGCTGGTGGATATCCCGCGCAACCTCAGCGACCAGGAAATGCAACAGATCAAGGCCACCGGCGGGGTGATCCAGGTCGTGGGCTTCTCCACCTACCTGCGCCCCCTCAGCCAGCCGACCCTGGACAAGCTCAATGCCTTGCGCAAGCGCTTCGACCTCGGGCCACTGCAAGGCCTGGAGAACGCACTGATGCCCGGCGACGCCGTGATCACCATCTGGCCGGAACAGCGCTTTGGCGAATACGCCAGCTCCCTGTACGGCATCCTCGATGAGGAACCCAAGGCCAGCCTCAAGGACTATGTCGACGCCATCGATTACACGGTGAAGAAAGTCGGCATCGACCACGTCGGCATCAGCTCGGACTTCAACGAGGGCGGTGGCGTCAATGGCTGGATGAGCGTGGCGGACAACCGCAACGTCACCGCCGAGCTGATCCAGCGTGGCTACAGCGATATCGAGATCGCCAAGCTCTGGGGCGAGAACTATCTGCGCGTCTGGGAACAGGTGCAGAAACTGGCCAAGCCTGCAAAACCCGCCCCTCAACCCGCCATCGCCGGCTAACCCATGACCACGAGCCTTCCTGTGACCAACCGTCGGACATTCCTCAAACAAGCAGGCCTGTTGGCCGCCGCCCTGCCCCTGGGCAACCTCGCCATCAGCCAGGCCCGGGCCGACAGTGCCACCGCCAGTGCTTCGCAGTGGATCCAATTGCGCCAGTTGTTCGACCTCGACCCGGACTACGTGCACCTGGCCAATTTCCTCATCACCTCGCACCCGAGGCCGGTGCGCGAGGCCATCGAAAAATACCGCGCAGTGCTCGACCGCAACCCGGCCATGGCCATGGACTACGACACCCAGTACACCTGGAAGCGCGAGGCCCAGGTGCGCGAAAGTGTCGGCCGCTACCTGCAGATCAAGCCCGGCCAGGTGGCCCTGACCGGCAGCACCACCGAAGGCCTGGCCCTGATGTATGGCGGCATCCACGTGCGCCCCGGACAGGAGATCCTGACCACGGTTCACGAGCACTATTCGACCCGCAACGCGCTGAAGTACCGCACCCAGCGCGACGGCACCCAGGTGCGCACCATCGAACTGTTCAAGTCGCCCCACCGGATGTCCACCGACGAAGTGCTGGGCAACATCGACCGCAGCATCCGCGCCAACACCCGCGTACTGGGCATGACCTGGGTGCAGTCGGGCAGCGGCGTGAAACTGCCGATCGGCGAGATCGGCAAGCTGGTGGACCAGCACAACCGCAATCGCGATGAACACGAGCGGATTCTCTACTGCGTCGATGGTGTGCACGGGCTGGGGGTGGAGGACATCACCTTTGCCGACCTGAACTGCGACTTCTTCGTCGCCGGCACCCACAAATGGATGTTCGGCCCGCGGGGCACCGGGATCTTCTGCTCGCGCTCGGAACAACTCGAACACCTGACGCCGATGGTGGCGACCTTCTCCGAAAACCAGAACTTCGCCACCACCATGACCCCCGGCGGCTACCACAGCTTCGAGCACCGCTGGGCCGTGGACCAGGCCTTCGACCTGCACATGCAGCTGGGCAAGGCCAACATCCAGTCGCGCATCCATGAACTCAACAGCTACCTCAAGCAGCGCCTGCAGGAGCACCCGGGCATCGAGCTGGTAACACCCCTGAGCCCGGAGCACTCCGCCGGCTTCACCTTCTTCCGCGGCCAGAACCTGGACACCGACGCCACCGCCGCCTGGCTGATCGAGAACCGCATCCTGGTGGACGCGGTGGACCGCGATGCCGGGCCGGTAGTGCGCATGGCCCCCGGCCTGCTCAACAGCGAGGCGGATATCGACCGGACCATGGACCTGCTGGGCAAGCGCCTGCGCAGCAGCAAGACCGCCTGAGCCGTTGCCACGCCCCCTGAACTCACATTGCACAAGGCTATTGACTGATGAAACCCATCGCCTATTCCTCCTTGGCCGCCCTGGCCGGTTGCCTGATCAGCCTCAACGCACACGCGGTAGAACCGCCCAAGCCCGGCAGCGTGTTCAAGGACTGCAAGAACTGCCCGGAAATGGTGGTCCTGCCGGCCGGCAGCTTTGTCATGGGCACCCCGGAAGACGAAGTGGGCCGCGAGCCCGATGAAGGCCCGCAGCACACCGTGACCTTCAAGAATGCCTTCGCCATGAGCCGCTTCCATGTCACTGCCGCCGAGCTTGATGCCTACATCCGCGAAACCGGCACCGTGATCAAGGACGGCGACGACCGCCCCGGCCGCCTGTGCCAGGCCAGCAAGCCACGCTATGAACAGGGGCCGCGCCAGCCGGCGGTCTGCGTCGACTACGCCGACGTGCAGGCCTATACCCAGTGGCTGTCGAAGAAAACCGGCAAGCACTACCGGATGGTCAGCGAGGCGGAACGCGAATACGCCGCACGCGCCGGCAGCACCGGTTCCTTCCCCTTCCCTTTCGATGAAGAAGGCCAGTACCAGATCACCAAGCACGCCAACACCTACGGCCCCAAGGACGGCTTCAGCTTCACCGCCCCGGTGGGCAGCTATCCGCCCAATGCCTTCGGCATGTATGACATGCACGGCAATACCTATGAATGGGTCGCCGACTGCTGGCACCCCGACTACGTGGGCGCACCTGCCGATGGCCGGGCCTGGATGGAAGAGTCGGAAGGGGTGTGCCTGGATGCCCAGATTCGCGGCAACGACTGGGGCGAGGCACCGGTATTCTCGCGTTCGGGCAACCGCAACAGCCGCAAGCGCGAAGTGCGCGGGGACTGGCTGAGCTTCCGGGTCGTGCGTGAGCTGGAACAGCCCGGCGCCAGCCACAAGTAGACACCCCGATGAACAGCGGCCCGGGGCAACAACCGCACCGGGCCACTGGCAGTATCAGGCGACGTCCCGGGCCTTGCCGGCCTGAGCCTGGCGAAGGTTCTCCAGCATCAGCCACAGGCCCTGGCGCAAGGCCGGGAACAGGCTGTTGTTGAAGTTGTTCCAGCGCAGTTCGAGGATGGTGTCCTCGGGGCCGATTTCGGTGTTGAGCACGTCATGCAGCACCTCGCCGGAGTCGATACCGTTGTCCACGTAGTGGAACGAGGCACCGGTCAGGTATAGCGGCGCGGTCGGCTCGGTTTCCTTCGTCGCCCAATCCACTACTTTCTGCCCACGGGCGCCGTACAGGGCATTCCAGGTGGCATAGGCCCCGCGACGCTCATAGGGCGATTCGATGCGGGTGATGCCCGGGTGGATGTTCATGATCCGCCGGGCGAAAGGCGCTCCCGGGCGCACCAGTTCATCGAGGATCACCAGCAGGCCGTCGAGCACCACGATATCGGCTTTGAGCTCCACCAGGGTGTCGTGCAGGCGGCGTTCGAAATCCTGCTTGCCGGCGATGTGTTCGGCACTGCCGCGGGGATGGCGGCGATAGGTGGACGGCACGCTCAGCAGCAAGTCGTTGACCCGCTTGCCCTGCACTTCCAGGTCCGCCGGGTACAGCCACTGGCGGCCCGGCTGGTAGGCAAAGCCGTAGTCACTGACCAACTGCTGGTCCCGTGGCGACTGCTCGTCATCGTCGTAGACCACGCCCACCAGTTCGTAGGCCTCGCCCAGGGGCGTCTGGTTCAGCGTCTGGACCAGAAATTCCAGCACCGATTTCATGTAGCGCTCGTGGTCCTTGTAAGCCACCGGCTGCCCGGCCTTGTCGGCGGCGGCATTTCGCAGGGACCAGACATACACCAGATTCTTCTTTGTCATTTGCTCGCTCTCGCTCAATGGTTCAGGCACTGCGTCGATACACGTGCGCCCACAGAACAAGAACGAACCACAGGCAGGGCAATTTATCCGCAGTGCCCGCCGGGCTGGCATGCCGAGCTAAATACTGGCGTCGGCGCTTCGTTTGTCAGGGGTAAGGGTCTGCGTGCTACGACCCTCTATCCACTCTCTGGGAAGTACTTATGACCGACCCCAAGCGCGGCGCCTTCAACGGTCTGCTCGCATTGCTCAGGCCCTTTCGCACCATCGTGGTGATCTCCGTTGCCCTGGGCATGGCCGGCGGCCTGGCCATCACCCTGTTGCTGGCCACCATCAACAACGCCCTGCACTCGGCGACTGGTATGACCCAGGGCGTGGTCCTGACCTTCGCCGCCCTGTGCCTGCTGGCCCTGGTCAGTTCCATCGTCTCGGACATCGGCACCAACTATGTGGGACAACGGATCATTGCCGCCCTGCGCAAGGACCTGGGTGAAAAAGTACTCTCGGCGCCCATCACCCAGATCGAACGCTATCGCTCCCACCGCCTGATCCCGGTACTGACCCACGACGTCGACACCATCAGCGACTTCTCTTTCGCCTTCACTCCCCTGGCCATCGCCACCACCGTCACCCTGGGCTGCCTGGGCTACCTGGCGTACCTCTCGGTGCCGATGTTCCTGATGATGGTGGTGGCCATCATCATCGGCACCAGTGTGCAACTGGTGGCCGGCGGCAAGGGCATCCAGGGCTTCGATGAGGCTCGCGACCATGAGGACGAGCTGCAGCGCTACTACAACGCGATTGCCTCCGGCGCCAAGGAGCTGCGCATTCACCGGCCCCGGCGCTTTCGCATGAATACCCAGCGCATCCAGAAAACCGCGGATCGCATCAGCGATATCCAGGTGCGCTCGGTAAACATCTACATCCTGGCCAAGAGCTTCGGCTCGATGCTGTTCTTCGTGGTCATCGGCCTGGCCCTGGCCATGCAGGCCTACTACCCGAACCCGGATCCTGCGGTGATCACCGGTTTCGTGCTGGTGCTGCTGTACATGAAGGGCCCGCTGGAACACGTGGTCGGCTACCTGCCCATCGTCGGCAAGGCCAAGATCGCCTTCGCCCGGATCAGCGAACTATCCGAACGCTTCTCCTCTCCCGAGCCGCACCTGCTGATGGACGACAGCGAAGCGCCGCAAGCGGTGGTGCACAGCCTGGAACTGCGCGAGGTGCGCTACAGCCCGCCGCCGGTGGAAGGCAGCGAACCGTTCCACCTGGGCCCGATCAACCTGAACATCAAGCAGGGCGACATCGTCTTCATCGTCGGCGAGAACGGCTGCGGCAAGACCACCCTGATCAAGCTGTTGCTGGGCCTGTACCAGCCCCAGTCCGGGGAGATCCGTCTCAATGGCGAAGCGGTGACCGACCGGGCCCGGGATGACTACCGGCAGCTGTTCACCACGGTATTTGCCGACTACTACCTGTTCGACGACCTGGTCCAGGGCAATGCCGGCAAGTCGCTGGACGTCGCCACCCAGTACCTGAACCGCCTGGAAATCGCCCACAAGGTCAGCGTCAAGGATGGCGCCTTCACCACCACCGACCTGTCCACCGGCCAACGCAAGCGCCTGGCCCTGGTCAATGCCTGGCTGGAAGAGCGCCCGGTGCTGGTGTTCGACGAATGGGCCGCCGACCAGGACCCGGCCTTCCGGCGGATTTTCTACACCGAGCTGCTGCCCGATCTCAAGCGCCTGGGCAAGACCATCATCGTGATCAGCCACGACGATCGCTACTTCGACATTGCCGACCAGTTGGTGCGCATGAAGGCCGGACGAGTCCTGACTGAACTGCAACCGGCGTGATTGTTTCCGGTTTATGGCAGCTGATGCGTCATACAGACAGAACTGAGAATTAATACCATTAACAGTCACTACATCTGCCGGATCTATAAGAGCATATGAGCATGCCCGCACAACACCGACTGACCCCTTTGACGAAAGCGCTGCTTCGCCAGGCCTTCTCGCCAAAACTGGCTTCCCGCACCCTGGGCCTGGCCCTGACCCTGCCACTGATGGCTCAGGTCCAGGCCCAGGAAATCCATTTCAACATCGTCTCGCAGTCCATGTCTGCGGCCCTGCAGGAGTTCGGGCGCCAGGCCAATATGCAGGTGCTCTACAACCCTGACGATGTGCAAGGCAAGCGCAGCAACGCCCTCAGCGGCAGCTATTCGCCGGAGCGGGCCATCGCGGCCATGCTCAATGGCACGGGGGTGGCCTACACCCTCAAGGACAACTCGGTCACTATCCGCAACCATGGTGGCAACGGCTCGCTGGAACTGGGGACCAGCACCATCAGCGGCCAGGGCCTGGGCACCACCACCGAGGACACAGGTTCCTACACCACCGGGGCCATGCAGACCGCCAGCAAGCTGTCGCTGACGGCCCGGGAAACCCCGCAGTCGGTCACGGTCATCACCCGCCAACGCATGGATGACCAGAACATGAGGTCCCTGGAGGATGTGCTCAAGGCCACCCCCGGCATTTCCATCACCAAGGACGGTCCGCAGCGGCCGACCTTCTACTCCCGTGGTTTTGCCGTCGAAAACCTGATGACCGACGGCTTGCCCAACGATTTGACCCACTACCTGAGCCGGGACATGAACTCCTCGGCTGACATGGCTATCTTCGACCATGTGGAAGTGGTGCGTGGCGCCACCGGGATGATGCAGGGCGCAGGTAACCCGTCGGCAGCGATCAACATGGTGCGCAAGCGCCCCACCGCCACACCGCGGGTCACCGTCACCGGCAGCGCCGGCAGCTGGGACGACTACCGCACCGAGATCGACGCCTCCAACGCCCTCAACGAAAGCGGCACCCTGCGCGGCCGGGTGGTCGCCGCCTATCAGAGCAAGGGCAGCTTCCAGGACTTCGTCAGCAGTGAACGCAACGTGTTCTACGGCATCACCGAGGCCGACCTGAACGAAGACACCACCTTCACTTTTGGCGTCTCCAACCAGAGCGGCAGAAACAACACTTCCTGGGGTGGCCTGCCGGTTGCAGCCGACGGCAGCGACCTGCACCTCAAGCGCTCGACCTACCTGGGCAGCAAGTGGGAGTACTGGGATCAGAACAACACCACGGCGTTCAGCCGCCTGGAGTATCGCTTCGCCGACAGCTGGAAAATGCTCCTGTCCGCCAGCAAGAGCTGGTCGGACCTGAACATGCTCGGCTCCATTCCGGAACGCATGGGCGCCAACTACGATGAGTTCGGCCAGAACATCGGTCGCTACGACTACGAAGACCAGCAAAACAGCTACGACGGCTACGTCACCGGTCCCTTCTCCCTGTTCGGGCGTACCCATGAACTGGTGGTGGGCGCCAGCCGGCGCGACCTGACGTTCAAGGGCAAGGGCCTGCCCATCGACCTCGAGACCCACACCAACATCTACAAGCCCAGCGGCATTCCCAAGCCGGACATGAGTGCCAACCCCTGGACACAACGCCGTACCAGCCAGCTGGAAGGCACCTACGTCACCACCCGTCTGAGCATCACCGATGACCTGAAGCTGATCCTGGGCGGCCGCCTGGACTGGTACGACTATGACGTAACCACCACCTGGAACGGCAAGGCCTCCGCCTCCAGCCTGCCGAACAAAGTGACACGGCACCTGACCCGCTATGCCGGGGCCATCTATGACCTGGACCAGAACCACTCGGTCTATGTCAGCTACACCGATATCTTCAAGCCGCAGACCGAACTCGACGCCTCCAACGGCGCGCTCAAGCCGATCGAAGGCAAGAACTACGAACTGGGCATCAAGGGCGAGTACTTCGACGGCAAACTCAATGCCAGTGCGGCGATCTTCCGCATCGACCAGGAAAACCGTGCCAAGGCCCTCCACCCCGACCTGTGCAGCCCCGGCACCGCCTGCTACGAAGCCGCGGGCCAGGTGCGCAGCGAAGGTATCGAGCTGGAAATCAACGGCACCCTGGCCCCGGGCTGGGAACTGGGGGCGGGCTACACCTATGCCTCGGTCAAGTACACCAAGGACTCCAACGAAGCCAACGTCGGCCGCCTGTTCGACACCGACATCCCGCGCAGCGTGTTCAAGGCCTTCACCACCTACCAACTGCCCGGCGACCTGAACCGCTGGACCATCGGTGGCGGGATCTATGGCCAGAACACCATCTACAACAAGGGCACCAACGACTACCTGAGCACCTTCGACTACCGCATCGAACAGAAGTCCTACGCCCTGGTGGACCTGATGACCAGCTACAAGGCCTCGGAAAATGTGAACATTCGCCTCAACGTCAACAACCTCTTCGACAAGCGCTACTACCAGAGCATCGGCACCAACACCGACTACGGCACCAGCCTCTACGGCGACCCGCGCAACGCCATGGTCACGGTCAGCTGGTCTCTGTGAATCACGTCCTCCCCCTGTAGGAGCCGGCTTGCCGGCGAAGGCGCCCTTAAGACTCGCGCACCTTCGCTGGCAAGCCAGATCCTGCAACGCGATGAATTCCCCTCCCCTCCCACACACGCCCCCGTAGGAGCCGGCTTGCCGGCGAAGGCGCCCGCAAGTCATGCAGCGCCCCGGGTGACGTCTTCGCTGGCAAGCCAGCTCCTACAACAGTCGGATGCACGGTGCAGATCCCCGCAGGAGCCGGCTTGCCGACGAAGGCGCCCGCAAGTCATGCAGCGCCCCGGGTGACGTCTTCGCTGGCAAGCCAGCTCCTACAGCAGTCAGATACACGGTGCAGATCCCCGTAGGAACCGGCTTGCCGGCGAAGAGGCCCGCAAGTCATGCAGCGCCCCGGGTGACGCCTACGCTGGCAAGCCAGCTCCTACAGCAGTCAGATGCACGGTGCAGATCCCCGTAGGAACCGGCTTGCCGGCGAAGGCGCCCTTAAGACCTGCGCACGTTCGCTGGCAAGCCAGCTCCTACAGAGCGAGGGCGAGCCGTTGATTTGCTTATGACGAAAACGACAAAGGCCTGGACCGTTGCCGGTCCAGGCCTTTGTCGGTGTCTCAGTTCAAGCAGGTCAACAACTGCTCTGTGAAGCTCTCCAGCAAGGCTCGGCTGTCCACCATGGCTTCATGGCGGGCTTCGATATGATATGAAGCGGCTATCTCGCCACCCTGTACCTCGCGACCCATGGCCTGCTCCATGACCTGGATCCGCTCCCGGGCATAATCGCTGGACCACCATAGCCGCGGCGCAACCCGCAGGGGGCGATAGGCATAGGCCGCAGACAAGGCGCTCAAGTCATTGAACACCGCGCTGACCAGCGAGGCGTCGAACTCGGCCTTGAACAGCCCCACGACCCGATCCAGCTCGCCGGGAGCCAGGGGGATATTGCCAGCCACCCAGCCATGGATGCTCTGCCAGTCGAGCTCGGCTTCACGCCTCAAGCGGCTCTCGATCATCCCTGCACTGCCCGGGAACTGCTGGCAGAGTTTGTCGATGATCGCCTGCCACTCGGACTCGGCTGTCACGGTGACCGGCTCCTCCTGCCTTTGAACCAGGTCATCCCCGGCGCCCAGGGGCGGCGTCGGGTCGAGCAAACCGAGGAAACGCACCGTCTCTCCGGCCGCCTCCAGTTCGCTGGCCACGTCCATGGCAATGGACCCGCCCAGGGACCAACCTGCCAGGTAGTAAGGACCTGTCGGCTGCACCTGGCGGATGCTGGCGACATAGCGCTCGATCATGGCCTGCCATGAAACCTCGCTCCAGTCGGTTTGCAGGTAGGCCTGGTGCAGCACGCCATACACCGCGCAACGGTCGCGCAACTGCGCCGCCAACGGCAGGTAGCCATACACGCTGCCCCCCGCCGGGTGGAAGCAGAACAGCGGCTGGCCGGAGCCGCCCAGGGCGATGACATTCTGTGCACTGTCGGGCTGACCGGCTGCGATCACACCAGCCAGTTGCCCCACGGTCGGCGCCGTGAACAGCGCATTGATGCTCAGTTGCACAGCCAGTGCCTGGTTGATGGCGCCGATCAGGCGCAAGGCATCCAGGGAGTGCCCACCCAACTCGAAGAAGTTGTCGTCCAGGCCCACCTGATCGACGCCCAGCACCTGGCTCCAGAGGGCGGCGACCTGCTGTTCCAGCTCGCTCTGTGGAGCGATGTAGGCCTGCTGCAACAGGCTGGCCTCGGCCTTGGGCAGGGCCTTGCGGTCCAGCTTGCCATTGGGGCTCAACGGCAGCGCTTCGAGGAACAGCAGGTGCGCCGGCAGCATGTAGTCCGGCAGCACCTCCTTGAGGGCCGCTTTCAATTGCTCGCGCAGTTGCGCCTGGGCCTGCGGCGTATCGGCCGCCACCTGCGCGGCTGGCACTACATAAGCCACCAGTTGTGGCCCGCTCGCGCCGTCCTGGGCCAGTACAAGCGCCTCGCGTACTGGCGTCAGCTCCAGCAGCCGCGCTTCGATCTCGCCCATTTCGATACGGAAACCGCGGATCTTCACCTGGTGGTCGATGCGCCCGGCGTATTCGATCACGCCTTCGGCGTCATAGCGGGCCAGATCGCCGGAGCGATACAGGCGCTCACCATCGCTGCTGAACGGATCGGGAATGAAACGCTCGGCAGTCAGGCCTGGGCGGTCGTGGTAACCCCGGGCCAGCAGGTCGCCACCGATCATCAGCTCGCCAATCACACCGTTGAGCGGCAGGTTGCCGCTGCTGTCCAGCAGGTAGATGGAACGGCCCGGCAGGGCCTTGCCCAGTGGAATCACCGCCGGCAGCGGCTCGGTCCCCTTCAGGTAGGCACCGCAGTCATGGGCCGTGGCACTCACGGTGGCCTCGGTGGGCCCGTAGGTGTTGAGCAGGCAGGCGTGTTTCAGGCCGGCCTGCTTCCAGGCGGCCACGCCTTCCGCCGGCATGGCCTCTCCCCCCAGGTTGAGCTGACGCAGGCGGCCAAAGTCCCGCGGCCCCTTGGCGGCGAAGTCCTTGCCCAGCATGAACCAGTAGGCGGTGCTCAAGTCGACGATGCTGATGCCTTGCTCGATCAGCTCGCGGTAGAAGGTTTCGCTGTCCCACAGCGCCTTGCCGCGGATCACCACCGAAGCACCACGGATCAGCGCCGGGTACAGCTGTTCGACAAAGGCATCGAAGTTGAAGGTGGAGAACTGCAAGCCACGGTCCGCAGCCGTCATGTTGAAATGGCTGGCGGTGGCCCGTGCGTGCTGGCTCAGGGCGTTGTGGGTAATACCTACGCCCTTGGGTCGGCCGGTGGAGCCGGAGGTGTACATCACATAGGCCAGGTTTTCCGCGCTGCTGCGCTCAGGCGGGTTGCCCTGCGCCATACCGGCCAACCAGACGGGAGCCTGGTCCAGGCACAGGTACGGCACCGCGAGGCCATCCTGCAAACGCTCCAGCAGCGGCGACTGGGTCAGCAGCAACTGGATGCCGCTGTCCTGCATCATGTAGTGCAGGCGCTCCTGGGGGTACTCGGGGTCCAGCGGCACGTAGGCGCCACCGGCCTTGAGCACCGCCAGCAGGCCGACAATCATGTCCAGCCCGCGCTCCACGGCAATGCCCACCCGCACATCCGGGCCTACACCCTGCTCGATCAGCTTATGGGCCAACTGGTTGGCCCGCTGGTTGAACTGGCCATAGCTCAGTTGCTCACCGGCGCACAGCAGCGCCACGGCATCCGGAGTGCGCGCGGCCTGGGCTTCGATCAACTGGTGGATATTCAGGCCCCGGCCCACTTGCCCGGCCGCCCGGCGGGACTCCTGTTCAACGGCCGTCCGTTGCCCGTCGCTGAGCAGGGAAAGATCCCCCAGGCACTGCCCGGGGTTGCCGATCATGGCCAGCAGCAGGTGCTGCAGGCCCTCGGCCAGTTGCCGGATCACCGCGGCACTGAAGTGCTGGCACGAATAGCTGTAGTCGAACGACAGGCGCTCAGCGACGAACACCGACAGGGTCAGCGGGTAGTTGGTCTGCTCATGATTGCCTACCGCGCCAAATTGCAGCTGTGCCGGCGAGCCTTTTTCCAGGGCTTCGGACACCGGGTAGTTCTCGAACACCAGGATATTGTCGAACAGCGCCTCGCCCCCCAGACCGGCCCAACGCTGCACGTCGTACAGCGGCGTGTGTTCGAAGTCACGCAGGGCCAGGTTGCGTTCCTGCACCGCCTGCAACCAGTCGCTGACCGACAACTGCGGACGTGGCGCGGCCACCACCGGCAAGGTGTTGATGAACAGCCCGATCTGCTGCTCCACCCCCTTGAGTTCCGCCGGCCGGCCGGACACCGTGGCGCCGAACACCACAGTGTCCTGCCCGGTGCAGCGTTGCAGCAGCAACAGCCAGGCGGCCTGCACCAGGGTGTTGACCGTGACCTTCTGCTGGCGGGCAAACTCGCCCAGGCTGCGGGTCTGGGCTTCGTCGAGGGTGCAGCCATGGCTACCATGGCCCTCCTCCAGCGGCGCTCGTGCACCGGCAACAATGGCCTGGGCCAGACGGGTCGGCTCATCCAGCCCCTGCAGTTGCTGTTTCCAGAAATGTTCACTGAGGGTGGCGTCCTGGCGTTGCAGCCAGGCGATGTAGTCGCGGTAGCGCCCGGTCAGGTGCTGCGGCAATTGACCGGCATAACGCTGCAGTACTTCACCGAGCAACTGCGAGTTGCTCCAGCCGTCCATCAGGATGTGGTGGTTGGTGTAGATCAGGTGGTAACGCTGCTCGCCAGTGCGCACCAGGGTCAGGCGCAGCAGGGGCGC